>NZ_JBCIUO010000002.1:238836-307096 GCF_039031195.1 Romboutsia sp. MSSM.1001216sp_RTP31141st1_G3_RTP31141_220114
CTAATGTCCATGTTATAATACTACTATAAATTCCTTTTGAGCTTAATATTAAAGCTATTATAAAGAATATAGTACAACTTATTGTTGCAATAATTCTATTTTTTCTTATTAAATCTTCCCTAGTAAGTGGCATATCTTCATTAATTATTGGTGCTTGATGATATACACTAAATATATTTATTAAATTTAATAGTATAATACTAATAAAATTTAAATTATTATTTATAGATAAAATAATAATAATCCCTGATAGAATAATTGTTGCTACTAGGCATTTAATTTGTGTACTTTCATGATATCCACCTGTAAATGGTTTTGTAAGTCCCATGACAATCATTACTAAAGATATCTCTTTAAAAAGACCTAATAAAGAAAATAATAATATAACAATAAATATTTTTGTTATTTCAAATAAAAATATACTTAATGTATACTCAATTTCCTCTTTTACTTCGTTTGTGTATCCATTATGATCACAAACATCTTCTGTAAAACTTCTTATTTTTTCTCTAATCATTTATATTCCCTTTTTATATATTTTAATTTTTTTATAAATTAATATTTTAAAATAAAAATGTTCTCTGTAATATTATAGCTAGAGAACACTTTTATTTCAACAATATATTTCATATTATTGGTAATATCCTAATATTTTTATATATCTTCTCTCTCCCTCTTTTAAACTAAGGGGATAATCGAGTAAATCATAAGTATGTTGACATATAAGGTAATCTAATAAATATTCACCTTCTAATATTATGTCTGTAACTATCATTGCATGATATGCTACATTATCATATACAAGTTGCACTATATCTCCTAGCTCTAATTCATTATATACTGCATCTCTTGCATATACTCCATAGTTTTCAGTTGAGATGCTATTATTACCTACTACATATTTATAAAAAGGCTCTGCTGCTGTCCAAGTTGGAGTTCTTGAATATTCACTATACCAATACCATTTTTTAAGTACATGTTCTCCAATATTATCAAAAGGAATATTCCCAGCCCTTAGGCACTGCGATATATAATTTGTGCAGTCACCTCCATAAAGTTCATAGTTTGCATAATCAGGATTATGATCTAGTGCCCATTTTCTAGCATAAGCTACTGCTTTTTCTCTATCATATTCTTTTAGCATATTATCCCCCTAAAAATTATTTTCTGCATATTTTTTTCTTTGCATAATCACTTAAATAATCTTCAAATTCATAAAAACTAATCTTAAATTCTATCGGTGTAGATATTAATTTATCAAACTCATAACTAGAAAAACATATGACCACTGCATTTTCTTCTATATAAAAAGATTGGTCTTTTGTTATTCCTAAAAAACCTTCAATATCTTCTTCATCATAACAATACCTCTCTAGTATAGAGTCTATATTATCTATTATCTTTTCATTTATCCTTTTTATATAGTAGCTGTCTTTTTTAAATAAATCATCTAATGTTATATATTTACCTTCTTTTAAATCATAGTTATATGAATTTATATAACTTATTCCATATAGTCCAGCTATTTGAGAAAACTCTATAACTATACTTATCATATCTTCAGTATTTAAATGTACACTATACTCTGACATTATGTTTTTATTTATGTTTATATAGTCAAATTCATTTTGTAATTCTATAACTTCTTTAAATGTTTCTACATCTTCATACATATCTTTGTTAAGTTTATTTACTTTATTATGGTTTATACCTTCAGTTTGTATAATTGGATAGTTCAAGTTATAAGATATTCCTTTATGCACTTCGTTGATTTGGTTTTTATCAACATATAACATTTACTTCCACCTCTTTATTTTTACCTTTATTACTTTATATGAATAGGTTCTTTATTTTGATATATATTATATATAAAGTTATATTTGTATATTTTTTGTTACATATATACTATTGAATATATTGCTATACTTTAATATAATAAGTATATTGTTGGAAAATGATAAAGAAAGAAGGGATTATTTTGTCGAGAAAGAAGAATAAAAAAAGGCTTTCACCTTTGGCAAAGTTCGTTATATTCTTGGCTGTACTAGTTGTTGCTTTTCCTTTAGCAGCCTTTGGATATCTATACTTTAAACTAAATAGTATTCATGATTCTAGTGTAAACTCAGATATATTGAACAACAATCAATATAAAAATGAAAAAGGAATTACTAATATACTATTAATAGGTACTGATGAAAGACCTGGTGAAAAGACATCAAGATCTGATACGATGATGATACTTACTATTGATAACAAGAATAAGAGTTTAAAACTTACATCACTAGCTCGTGACGCATATGTTGATATTCCTGGACATGGAAAACAAAAACTTACACATGCTTATGCATATGGAAAAGAAAGCTTACTTATAGAAACTATCGAGAAAAACTTCGAAGTTGATATTCAAGACTATGCTACTGTTAACTTCTATTCATTTATGGATATAGTTGATGCATTAGGTGGCGTTGAAGTAGATGTTAAAGAAAATGAAATAAAAGAAATGAATAAGTTTATACCAGAAACTTATAAGTGGGATAATGACCCTAATAAAGGTGAAATTAAGTATATAGAACATGCTGGTAACCAAAAACTTAATGGATACCAATTACTTTCTTACTCTCGTATAAGAAAGAATGACTCTGCTTTTGAAAGAGATAGAAGACAAAGAAATGTTATACAAGGTCTAATAAACGGAGTTAAGAATTTACCTGTAACTAAATACCCTGAGTTATTAAATACTATACTTCCTTATGTTAGAACTAACATGAGTCCTACTGAAATAATAGGATTAGGTACTAAAGTTTTAAGTATGGGTAATTTAGAGTTAAAGCAAATGGAATTCCCTATAGATGATGGTGTTCACAGTACAGGTCATATTATAAGTCATCAAACTGGATGGGTACTTGAATTTACTCCAGATAGTTTAGATATACTACATGACTTTATCTTCAAGGATATAATGCCTAAAGATAATCCTAATATGAAATAGATTTTTAATTAAAAACACCCTATAAACTTTTATAGGGTGTTTTTATTATAATTATATAAATAAAAGAGTTATTCTAGTTAAATAGAATAACTCTTTTTTATTAACAATCTACTATTATTTAACTAAATTTACTACATTATTAAAGGCAGTATCATTTATTCCCCCACCTATTTTGTGTATGCTTTGTGTATTTTTTACACCTAATACAGTCTTTTGAGTTTCACTAATAGTATCTCCTAAGATAACAATAGGAGAATTAAGTTTTGCAGCTAATGGTCCTGCTGTTAGTGCATCTACTAGTGGGTTACTTTTTGTTACTAGTAATGTGTTGTATTTATTTTGAGGATAAAACTTTCCTATTATCTTTGCATTAGTTTCTTGTCTATCATCACCAGATATTCTATTATTTAATACATTATTTAAAGTTATTTTATTTACTTGTTTTATAACTTCATCAGATAATACAGTTTTTCCACCTACAAAATAAGCCTCTTGTATACCTTGTGATTTTAACCAATTATATACATTTTCGCTTAAACTATCTTTTCCAGATAATATTATAGGTTGTTTATCTATACCAGCTTGTGATGCTATAGATAATGCATCTACTTCACCATATCCACCTGCTAAATATACCTTATTTATATCAACTTTTTCTGATATTCTTTTAGCTATTTGAAGAGATGTTTCATATCTATCTATGCCACCTATTCTAGTTAATGACACACTTGGTAATATAGATTTTAATTCATCCATTACTTTATTATTTACAGAACCTTCTCCACCTATAACTATTATATTACTTGGATTTAATCTTTTGATTTCATCTTTTGTAGAAGTTGGTATACCGTCTTTTTGAACTAGTAATATTGGAGCATCATTTACTGATGCAAGTGGTGTAGCTGTTACTCCATCTACTACTGAATTACCATTTGTAAGTATTACAGTTTTTGCTCCTTCTTTCCATCCTTCTTTGCTTATTTTACACGCTGTTTCGTATCTATCTTCTCCTTTAAGCTCTGTTATTTTTATATTATTTACATAAAGGTCTTTCATGTCACTTTGAAGTTTAGAATTTTTTACTATATCACGTGCTGAGAAATACATACTTCCTTTTATATCACTGTATTGTCTATTTAAGTTTATTTGTTCTTTAATTTCTCCTGCTACATCTTGACCTGGGTAATCTCCTGTCCCATTTTTGTATACACCTTGTCCTATATATAAATCTACATCGTATCCTCTTACTTCATTTGCCCACCAGCTAACTAATTTTGAATAATCAGCTGCAGAGTATCCTATTGGCCAATAAAGCTGAGGAACTACATAATCTACTAGGCCTTGTCTTATCCAAGTTCTAGTATCTGCAAAGTCCTCTGAATAACTCTCTGCTCCTCTTGTATCTGAACCTGTTGGATCACTATCTTTATTTCTCCATATACCTTTTGGGCTTACTCCAAACTCTACATTTGGCTTTATTTCTTTTATGGAATTTTTAACTTCTTTTAATAAAGTATTTACATTTTCTCTTCTCCAGTCCTCTATACTTTGTCCTGGCTTTTTATATTTATTATAAGTGTCACTATCATCTATACCACTTCTATAGAAGTAGTCATCAAAGTGAACTCCATCTATATTGTAATTTTTAACAACCTCATTAACAGAATCCACTACATGCTTTCTAACTTCAGGAAGCCCTGGATTGTATATAAGCGCTTCATTTCTTCCATTTTTACACTTAAGTACCCAGTCTGGGTGTAATCTAGCTGGATTGTTACTTGCTAGTTTACTTAAGTCTGTTCCGCTAGTTGTTACCCTATATGGATTAAACCATGCCTGAAACTCCATACCTCTTTTATGTGCCTCATCTATTAAAAATGGTAATGGGTCATAACCTGGGTCTTTTCCTTGAGTACCTGTTAAATATTCTGACCAAGGATTTATATTTGATTTATAAATAGCATCTGCCTTTGGCCTAACTTGAACTACTACTGTGTTTATTCCCACAGATTTTAGCTTATCTAATAATTCTATGTACTCTCTTTTTTGAGCAGTTTCATTATTTTTACTACTAGGCCAATCCATGTTGTAAACTGTTGATATCCAAGCTGCTCTCATCTCTTTATCACTTGCTGATACATTGACAGTTGATGCTGATAGTATCATTAAAAAAGATACTATAAATGCTTTTAATTTTTTCATTTTTTCCCCCTATTATATAAAATCCAAATTTTAAACTTAATTTATAGTATATAGAAACACATTTATCCAGTCAATTTATATACTATGTCACAAAAATTTCTATTGTTTTAAAATTTATTTACTATATTTATTTTAATTAATATTTTTATAGCTTATTTTTACTAAAAAAGAGTATTCTATCAGAGCTTTAGCCCTAATAAAATACCCTAATATTTTTTTGATATTATCTTTAGTTAATATAAGTTTATTATATTCTATAATACAGCTCTTGCTGTAAAGTAGTTTTTCGCATAATATCCAGAACTTATACTATCTATTCTAACATTCTGACCTGGCTTAGGAGAATGTATCATTTTCGAATTTCCTATATATATACCAACATGATTTATAGTCTTTCCATTTGATGCAAAGAATACTAAATCACCTGGCTTTAAGTTAGCTTTGCTAACATATCTTCCAACAGTACCTTGAGATTTAGATGTTCTAGGTAATTTTACACCTGCACCATTTTTGTATACATATGATGTTAATCCTGAACAATCAAAGCTACTTGGGCCTTCTGCACCCCATACATATGGCTTTCCTAATTGCTTATGAGCTAAATCTACTATTTTCTTAGCTTTATTATTATTTGTTACTTGATTATTTTGATTGTTGTTTTGGTTATTATTTGATTCTTGTATTTTTACATAAGATCCACTTACCCAACCTACTTGGCCGTTTGAAGTTTTTACTTTGTACCAACCATTACTGTGTTTTTCTTGTATATAAACACTATTTCCTGAGTATACCTTTGTTATAATCGAATTTGATGCTCCTGGTCCTGTTCTTACATTTAATGAACCACAGTTATATACCACTCCATTTTTATTTATAGCTTGAGTAGGTTGGCTGCTAGCTACACTACTACCTTGGTTATTATTTGATGCTAATCTTATATAAGCACCACTAACCCAACCTATTTGACCATTTGGAGTCTTTATTTTATACCATCCATTGCTATTTTTCTCTTGTATCTCAACAGTGTTTCCTGAGTATACCTTTGTTATAATAGAATTTGATGTTCCTGGTCCTTTTCTTACATTTAATGAACCACAGTTGTATACTGTTCCTTTTTGTATAGTACTTTTTATATATGATTGGCTTGATGCTGTATCAGCATAAGCTTCTTGATTATTAGCAGTTATAAGTAAGCTACCTGAAAGTATCATCATACTTGTAGCCTTTGTTATTAAATTTCTCTTCTCTTTTCTTATCCCCATAATTCACCCCTCATTATTTTTTATAAATTAATTGTATCACTATTTTACATTTTTTTCAAATAAACGGTAACAATTTTGTTACTTTTTTATAATACATTTACTTCTTCTGGATTTTTATATGTTGATACTAGCTCTTTCATAGCCTCTTCTAATCCATCTTCATCTTCTTCTTTAACTAAATGATAAAGCTTGTCCAATCCTTCAAATAGCTGCATTGTATCAAACTCTATTCTACTTCCTATGAATATTTTTTTATGTCTTGTATCACTTAACCCTTCTTCTTCTAGTAAAAGTTCTTCATATAACTTTTCACCTGGTCTTAATCCTGTAAACTTTATTTCAATATCTATATCTGGTTCTAGTCCGCTAAGCTTTATTAAGTTTTTAGCAAGATCTAATATTTTTACTTGTTCTCCCATATCAAGTACAAATATTTCTCCTCCTTTTGCCATACCACCTGCTTGTATAACAAGACCTACTGCTTCTTCTATTGTCATAAAGTATCTTATTATTTCTGGATGAGTTACAGTAACTGGTCCGCCTTCTTCTATTTGTTTTTTGAATAATGGTATAACACTTCCATTACTTCCTAACACATTTCCAAATCTAACTGCAACAAACTCTGTATCACTTTTTTCATCTAGAGTTTGTATTATCATCTCAGCAGCTCTTTTTGTAGCACCCATAATATTAGTTGGGTTTACTGCTTTATCTGTAGATATTAGTAAAAATCTCTTAACATTATATTTACTAGCAAGCATAGCTACATTCAAAGTACCAAATATATTATTTTTTATAGCTTCTCCTTTACTAAATTCCATTAAAGGAACATGCTTATGTGCTGCTGCATGAAATACTACATTTGGTCTGTACTTTTCAAATATTTTTTCCATTCTTTTTTCTTCTCTTACAGATGCTACTATTGCTTTTACTTTTAAGGTATCTCCATAAGCTCTTAATAGCTCTTGTTGGATATTGTATAGGTTATTTTCGTATATATCTACTATTATAAGTTCTTTAGGTCTTAAACGAGATATTTGTCTACAAAGCTCTGAACCTATTGAACCTCCCCCTCCTGTAACTAATACAGTACTATCTTGTATATATTGACCCATTATCTTAAAATCTACTTCTATAGGTGTTCTTCCCAGTAAATCCGTTATATCTACATCTCTAACTTGTTTTATATCAACTTTTCCATCTATTATTTCATAAATCCCCGGTATTGTTTTTATTTTACATTCTGTATTTTTACAGATGTTCATTATTTCTTTTTTCTCTTTTTTTGATATATTTGCTATTGAAAATATAATTTCATCTATATTGTATTCTTCTATAACCTTATCTATATCATCCCTTGTTCCAACTATTTCTATATTATTAATTTTTTTGCCTATTTTAGATAAATCATCATCTATTATTGCTATAGCCTTTTTGTTTAATTGTGGATTTCTTTCTAGTTCATGTATTACCATCTCACCAGCACATCCTCCACCAATAATTAAGACTCTTGATATATTATCTTTTGATAAATTCATACTGCTCAAATAAATCCCCTCCATACTACAAATTTTGCAAAGAAATTACAAAATAAGGCTTAGCCCCCTATAAACAGCGTTTATTTAAGACTAAGCCACTAACTATGCTTATTATATCATTAATAATAAAAAATGTATAATTTATTTAGATTTATTTAATATATTCTCATATATCTTAGCTATATCTCCAAAGTTTAGATTTATTTCGTAATTGCTTTTTACAAACTCACGGCCTTCTTTTCCCATTTTTATTCTTAAATCTTCATCATTCATAAACTTTATTATAGCTTCCTTTATTTGTGTAGGGTTTTTAGGCTCAACTATAAATCCTGTTTTATTGTTGTCTAATGATTCAGGGTGTCCCCCTACATTAGTAACTATTACAGGAACTTCACAAGCTTGAGATTCTATAGCTGCAACTCCAAATCCTTCTCTTAATGATGGGAATACTGTAACATCAAAAGATGAGAAAGTCTTAGCAATATTATCAGGTGCTATTCTCCCTAAAAATTCAACACTATCTTCTAACTTTAATTCTTTAGTTAAATTTCTTAGGTTTTCTTCATTTTTTCCTGAGCCACCTATTTTTAATGCTAGTTTTTTATTTGGATATTCATCTTTTAATTCTTTAAATGCTTTTATAAGATATTCTATTCCATACTTCTTCTCAAGGCTTTTTATTATTCCTATTGTAAATGTGTCATCTTTTTTAACATCTATAGGCTTAAATCTATCCATGTCTACACCAAAGAAAGTTACATCTACATGTTTGTTTGTGTATTTATTTGCTTCCTTTGCCATATCTCTACTATTTGAAAATATATAATCACATTTTCTAAAATTATGCTTTATAATTTGCTTTTGTATTATTCCATTGTTAGGGAAATCATATATATCTGTTCCCCATACAGATATTATGTATGGATGATATCCTAAAAAACTTCCTATAAATCCATAGCTACTTGCATATTGTGCATGTAGTATATCTGGCTTTATCTCATGTACAAGCTTTTTAATTTCACCTATATACTTTATATAGCTTGATTTTTTTAATATACTTTCATTTCTTAATTCTTCTACATTAGCGCTAAAGTCATGTACCTTAACCCCATCTATTTTTCCACCATTTAAGGATATAACATGTATATTATATCCTCTTGTTTTAAAGTAATCACACCATTTAATAGTGTGTGGATTTGACCCATCTGCTAAGTAACATATAGTTTTCATATTATTTACCTTTCTTGATTTATACTAATATTAAAATATCTCTACTTAACGACCTATAGAGTAGTATTCTATACCTAAGCTTTTCATATCTTCCATTTTGTAGCAATTTCTTCCATCAAGTATTAAAGGTTTATTCATTTTTTCTTTGTATTTAGATATATCATAATTTAGAATATCTTTCCATTCAGTCATTATGAAACAAACATCTGCTTCTTCTATTGCTTCATCTATACTTGTAGAATAAGATATATTATCTTTAAATATCTTCTTAGCATTTTCTATACCAACAGGGTCATAAGCTATTATCTTGGCACCTCTTTCTAATAAATATTCAATATTTACTATAGATGGTGCTTCTCTTAAATCATCTGTTCCTGGCTTAAATGTAAGACCTAATACAGCTACCTTTAGATTTTCAAAGTTATCAATTAACTCTGCTGATTTTTTTACTAATCTAAGTTTTTGAGCTTCATTTACTTCTATTGCAGCTTTAACAGTTTTTAGCTCATATCCATTATGAGTAGACAGCCAGTGAAGCGCTTTTGTATCTTTTGGAAAACAAGAACCACCATATCCTATACCAGCTTTTAAGAATTTATCTCCTATTCTTTCATCTAGGCTCATTCCTTTAGCTACATCTTCTATA
Source organism: Romboutsia sp. MSSM.1001216sp_RTP31141st1_G3_RTP31141_220114 (assembly GCF_039031195.1). Lineage (NCBI taxonomy): Bacteria > Bacillati > Bacillota > Clostridia > Peptostreptococcales > Peptostreptococcaceae > Romboutsia > Romboutsia sp. MSSM.1001216sp_RTP31141st1_G3_RTP31141_220114. The sequence goes on from NZ_JBCIUO010000002.1 coordinate 248,704, forward strand.
TTTGCTCCTACTATTTCACAAAGGTTTGCTATATCATTCATAAAAGATATTTTAAGCGCTAGAAAGTCATTAGATGCATATTTTATCATTTCTGCACTATTTCTATTAGTGACTACTATTGGTTGATTAAATGGACTATATACACTTTCTAATATGTCTTTAGCCCAGTCACTTTCTACACCTATTACTATTCTAGATGCATGTAAAGTATCTCTTACAGCAGTTCCTTGTGCTAAAAACTCAGGATTTGATGCTACTTCTACTTTTACATTATTTTTTAAGTTATTTTTTATAAACTTTTCTATTTTTTCATTAGTCCCTATGGGAACTGTAGATTTTATAACTACTAAAGTGTCTTTTTTTATTGAGTTTGCAATTTGTTTAGATACCTTCTTTATATAGTCTAAGTTTGCAGAGCCATCTCTTCTTTCTGGAGTTCCAACTGCTATCATTATTACATCGGCATCTTTATATGCTTCTTTGTAGTTAGTAGTATAATCTATTTTTCCTTCTTTATAATTTTTCTTCATTAAACCTTCTAAGTCTTTTTCATATATTGGTGCTATACCTGACTTCATAAGATTTACCTTTTTTTCATCAACATCAACACATACTACATTTTCATGTCCTACTTCAGCTAGACATACTCCTGTCACTAAACCAACATATCCTGTTCCAGCTATTGCAATTTTCATGACTTTCTCCTCCAAAATGTATATAAAATTTCCTTCACTTAAGTTTGTTTAAGGGAGGAAAATTTCAAATTTCTTTATAAATATAATTTGTGTATATTTTATAATCTTTTCCTAATTGCATTAATTACATAAAAACAAAATACATAAGAACTTTTAAGTACACTTAATTTTTCTACGTTTCTATAAGTATTCCATGTTCTTTTAAGTGCTTTTATTTTATTACTTGATAAAGAATCTCCCACTAGCCTATAGTTTACTAAATCTTTTTCTATACCATAAGCATAATCTTGTGTTTTAAGTATTTGTAACCAAGTTGCCGTATCTTGACCTCTTCTTACTAATGGCATACTAAACTCACCAACTATTTCTTTATCTATAACTACAGTTGAACATCCTATTATTGTATTTTTTAATAGTCCTTTGTAGTTTATTTTTTTAGGTGCCTTTGCAACCTTCTTTGTTAATCTCCCGTCTTCTTTCATATATCTATATGATGTAAATGTAAACCCTAATTTATTTTCTAGCATATATTCTATTTGTATTTTTAACTTTTCTGGTTGCCATATATCATCACTATCTACAAATGCAATAAATCTTCCTTTTGCATTTTTTATTCCTGTATTTCTCGATACAGATGCTCCTGAGTTTTTCTCAAGCTTTATATATCTTATTCTGTCATCATTAGCTTGAAATTCTTTTATCATATCAGAAGATTTATCTTTTGAACAATCATCAACTAATACAAGTTCCCAATTCTTATATGTTTGGTTTTGTATCGATTTTATTGTATCACCTAGAAATCTTTCTGCATTATATACAGGAGTTATTATCGATACTAATGGTTCGTTCATATTTTATACTCTCCTTATCTAGTAGCAATCTTATTTGCTATTAATAAGTTACTCCTTTACAAATTTTCTTTGCTTTAAATATTTGTAATAACCTAAAGGGAAGCATAGTATATACATTATTTTATCCCCTATTTTATTTATTTCTTTAAAATACTTGCTATCTGATAATAATGAATATCTAGCTAAGTTTATATAATTCTTAATCCACATGTATGGAAAATCTTTTATTGGATAAGTATTTTGATTTGTTAAATATAAATACTCTAAAGCTCTTCCTTTTAAGGCGCTTTTTTTAAGGATATTTTTAGTTAATCCATCTTCTAAATATTCTCTTATTATCATGTGTTTGTTTATACATGTTACCTTATAATATTTAGAAATTTCATACCATACAACACTTTCTGGCAGGAATTTTATTCCTTCTCTTTCAGGAAATGGATACTTCTTTAATATATCAGTTACAAATACTATAGTTTTATCTCCCTTTACTCCAAATTTATAATATAACTGAGCAAAATGACTTATTTTATGCTCTTTTGGAATCTCAGTACCTAGAGTTTGTCCGTCTTCTTTTCTAGCGCAAAGACCTACTACACCACAAAACTCTTCCTTGTTATCTAACTTTTCCCATTCTTTTTCTACTAATTCCATAGAATCAGGCATTAATCCATCATCACTATCTACTATAAAGAAAAACTCTCCGTTAGCTTCTCTTACCCCTGTATTTATAGCTGTATGCTTTCCACCGTTTTCTTTCTTTATATATCTTATATTTAATATTCCTTCATTTTTAAATTCTTCAACTAATTCTTTAGTGTTGTCTGTACTACCATCATCTACTATTAGCCATTCGAAGTCTTTATATGTTTGCTTTTTTAAGTCTTCATAAAGGTTAGCTAATATATACCCTCTATTATAAGTTGGTGTAAAAATAGTAAATTTATATTTATACATTTATCTTATGTCCTTCCTAACTTTTTTTTATCCCATTTATTCCGTAGTTTATAAAGTAGTATATAGATTTATGTAGTGGTATTTTTTCTATATTTCTGTATATGTTCCAAGTCCACATTGCTGATTTTACTTTATTTCCACTAAGAGATGTTGCTGATTTTCTGTATTGTGCTAAAACTTCATCTATTCCGTAAGCTAAATATCCTTTTTTAAGTATAGATAACCATAGTACATAATCTTCATGTTTAGCACCACTCATTTTTATCTTAAAGTCTAATTTTGATCTGTCTATTACAACTGTCAAACAACCTAGTATATTTCCTTTTAGTAGGGTTTTGTAATCTACACTTTTTGGTACTCTAACAACCTTATCTAGTTTTTTATTTTCTTCATTTATAAGTTCGTAAGATGTAAAAGATATTACACAATTATTTTTCTTCATAAATGATATTTGCTTTTCTAATTTATTTTTTTCCCATATGTCATCACTATCTAAAAATGCTATAAATTGTCCTTGCATTTGACTTAATCCTATATTTCTTGCATTAGAAACTCCTTGGTTAGTTTCTACTCTTATATATTTTATTCTTGAGTCTTTTTCCATATATTGTTTTACAATCTCTGGACCATTGTCAGTCGAACAATCATCTATTATTAGCATTTCCCAATAATCATAAGTTTGATTTAAAACAGATTCTATTGTATATTTTATAAACTTTCCTGAATTGTACATGGGAGTAATTATAGATACTAAACTTTTTTTCATATCGTCTTCCTCATACTTTTATATTATTTGTTTAATTTCTTTATTATACAGTTATAAATTCTTTCACAATTTTGATTATCATTATATGCAAAGAATTTATTTCTAGCATCTTCTTGGTCTTTTTTAACTTCAAAATTGCTTTCTATTAATTTTATTAATTCATCAACTGCTTGGTCCTTATTGTATGCTAGGTATCCAAACATTTCATTATCTAGATCTATATATGAATCTACTTCTTTTTTATACTTATCTACGTCAAATTGGTAGAAAAGTATCGGTCTATTCATATATAAAAAGTCCATCGCCACTCCAGAATAATCTGTTATATTAGCTATTGAAGATGTTATTTCATCTGCTACTGTTACATCTTTATCTAAAAATACTATTCTTTTACCTGTTATATTGGATTTTACATCATCTATAAATTCGTGCATTAAATGGTGCATATAAAACTTAATATTTACATTTTTTTCATCAAGCACATTGTTTAATCTTTCATCATTTAAAAACATCATTATATTTTTAAAATATTCTGTGTCAGTAAATTTACCTTCACCAAATTTTATCCAATCTCTCCAAGTTGGCATATACAATATGTCTTTACTTTTATCTTCTTTATTTAGTGGAAGGTTGTCCTGTCTTGCGCTACCTAAAACACAAACAGCTTCATCATCCATCATCCACTCATTTACCATTATGTTTCTTTCAAAATCAGATATTGCTGTTGCCATATTGTAGCTTTTCATTAATTCATCTATTAATTTTTTAAGCTTTGCATTCATAGGCTTTCTCTTTTTAAAGCTTATAGCTCCATGATTTAAAAACACTTTAAATGTTTTTTTGTGGAATCTATTTAGCACAGGTACTGCAAAGTTATATGGTGCTATATCTGCTGATGGTGCATGCGAGAATATTATTGCTTGTGCATTGTAATAATATAAATAATTTTCTACGCTTCCTTTTATAAGCTTTTTGCCTGGTATTTTATTCTTTACCTTACTACTTTCATCTATCACCCAATAAATATCTATTTCTTTATGATTTTTTAGTATATATTCATATAAAAACTTTGAGTTATCATCATATATATCACCTGCATGTCCACCAATTAACCAAATATTTTTTCCTTTGAAATTAGATTTTTTAAATGGGTATATTGCTGCAGCCACAACCATGTTCATTAGTATCTTTATTTTGTTCATAAATTTACCTCATCGTATTTTTACAATTTGTATTGTCTAAATCCTTCTATTCTGCCCTTTATAGTAGCATCATGATAGTCTCTATCTTTATTTAATATGATACCACCAATATTTCTTATTATTTTATATCCCATTACTTTTATAAATTTATAGTTTTTTCTATAAACTATTTCCTTTTTACAAAGTGCTCCAAATCCTCTACCATAGTTAAAGTCTCTTTGGTATTTTTCCTTAGATTTAGAATGCTTTTTTGCTGGGTGGAATATTATCTTCTCACCAAAATATCTTCCTTTATATCCTTTGTTCATTAGATCTAGTACATAGTCTATTTCTTCTCCTGAACCAAATATCCCACCTACACCTAGCTTTTCATCAAATTTAGTATACTTATCATTTTTAAAGTTTATGAAAAATGTTATAGATGTTAATGTATCCATTATATTAGTAGTTGTTATTTCACACTCACCATCATACATCTTTTTAAAATAATCAACTTTATTAAAGTCCATAGTTTTGCAACTAAATAATCTATAGTCTTCGTTTTCTTTGAAAAAGTTTACTACTGTTTCTAAAGTGTCATCTTCATAGGCACAGTCATCATCTGGAAATCCTATTACTTGACCCTTAGCCATATCAATACCTATATTTCTATTTAAGCTTAATCCTGGCTTATCACTTTTTACGTATTTTATATCCATGTCATTAACATAGTTATCTATTATTTCTTTAACTTTATCATTTTTATTTTGGTCTATTACTATCAATTCAAAATTTTTATAAGTTTGTCTTTTTAAACTATCCATTAATAAATATATTTCATCATATCTATTTAAAGTTGGCATTATTAATGATACTAGCATATTAAATTCTCCTATCTCCTTATTTTGTCAAATATAAATCTAAATTTGTCTTCTAATATAAGTTCCTTTACTAAAAGCACTATCCCAAAACTAAATGCTGAGTTTACAAGCATATTTTCTGTAAATCCATACATTAAGAATATAAATACTACTACTAAGTACTCTTTTTTAGATTTTTTTATAAAACTGTCTATACCATGATATAATAAAAACATTAAAAATGCACATCCTATAACTCCAAGTGTACATAATATATACACATATGAACTATCTAGAGCATTTAATGCTATGGTAGTTTTGCTATATTTATTACCAAATAAACTTAAGAAATTACCTTGTTGATGTAAATATACATTCCAAAGTTTTGGTCTACTTGATAATAATTTATTTAATAAAACATTGTCTGTAAGTATAGTACCTATTGCTACACTTATAATAGTTAATAAAATTGGAGTAACCTTAAAAAGATTTGATAATATCTTATTGTTTTGTATATCAATTCTTTTCATTATCTCAACAAATATTAGCCCTCCTAATAATGAGTAGCATCCTGTTCTACTATAAGTTATAGAGTATATAAAAAGTATAGAACCAAACATAATTATTCTATCAATATTATTATAATTTTTAAATCTTAAAAATATATATGCCACGTATATTGGAACCATAAATAAGTATAAGAAGTTAGGATTTCCAAGACCAAAATCTAATCTAGGTATGAATATATTTAAAAACTTTATATATTTATAGTGAACTTCACTATTAGTTTGTAGCCATGGAAATGCATTAAATACAATAAGAGTAATTATCAATAATATAGTCGATATAATTAAATAATTCTTAGCTATATATTTATCACATATTTTCTTTCCAGCTATTGCTAGAAGCACTAGCACCAATATAGCTCCTTCTCCATTAAATACATATATTACTGATGATATTAGCACTAAGATTATTTCTGTTATATTTTTCTTAAAATCCATAAAAAACATAAGCCCTAGTATAGCCATAGAACCATAAAATAAAAGTGAACCTAATGGACCTGTATTTACTACTCTATTTGCAAATGTCATTATATATTTTCTAGATATTATAGCTATTAAAGCTAAAGTAAATAATATCTCCTTTATATGAAATTTCTCTAATCTTTCAAGCATAATTATCTTCTCCTTTTAATACTTAGTAAAGTATTACTTGCAAATATTTTTGCACACTTAACAAGTTTGTCTACTCCTTTTAAGTGTTTACTCTCTAAGAAGTAACTTCTTTTCTTAGCCCAACTTTTTCCCCACCAATGTATACTATAAGTATTTTCTGTTATACAGTCATAATAAAAATCTTCTTTATAACTAAATGGATAGAAAAATTCTTCATTGTATACTGCTATATTATCACTAAATTTATTTCTATCTATTTTTTCATATTTATTCTCTAATATGTAAGTTATTATTCTAGGAATTGTATAAAAATCTACATTCATAATATCTTCTTCATAGAAATCAAGCAATTCTTTTAAGAACTTGTGTCCTTTTGTAGAACCTATTATTGCTCCATTTATATATTTTTCGCACTCATACCCAAGTAATATATCACTCTTTTCAAGTAAAGGCGTTATATCTTTTAATACTTGCATATCAGTATCCATATAAAGACCTCCTTGTTCATAAAGAGCCTTTATTCTTAAATAATCTGATATAAAAGCCCATAATTTCTTTTCATAACATATTTCTAAGAATTTTTTCCCTTTTATGGCTTTTTCTATATCAACATTATGCTCATTCCATTCTACTATTTCATAGTCTGGCATTTTTTCTCTCCAAGAATTTATACATATATTCTCTATGTTTCCTTTAGGTCCACCTATCCAAACATAATGGATTTTCTTTGGTATCAATTCTATCACTCCTTTTATACACTTAAAATGTTAGAGATTAATCCCTAACATTTTAAGTTTTTATTTTATTAAATTATATCGATTCCACTAATGTGCTTATAGCATTCATTATATCTTCAATTTTCTTATCTGATTTTTTATGGCTATCTGAATTTACTCCAACATAGAACTTAATTTTAGGCTCTGTTCCTGATGGTCTTACTGCTATCCATGTTTTATCTTCTAATATAAACTTAAGTACATCAGCTTTTGGTAAATCATCTATACCTTCTTTGTAATCTAGAATTTTGTCTATCTTTATATTAGCTATTTCTTTTATATTGCTAGTTCTGAAATAGTTCATTATTTCTTTAATCTTCTCTATACCTTCTATCCCTTTTAAAGTTAGAGATTTTAAATCTTCTTTATAGTATCCAAACTTTTCGTATGTATCTACTAAAGCTTCATATAAACTCATTTCCTTTGACTTATAATAAGCTGCCATTTCACATATTATAAGAGACGCTACAACTGCATCTTTATCTCTTGCATGAGTTCCTATTAAGTATCCATAACTTTCTTCATATCCCATTATGAATGTCTTTTCATTAGTTTGTTCAAATTCACTCATTTTTTCTCCTATGAATTTGAATCCTGTTAATGTATTTAAACAATCAACATTGTAATGCTTAGCTATTTCTGCTCCAAGTTCTGATGTTACTATTGTTTTTATTATTGTTGGATTAGATGGTAATTTGTTTTTATCAACTAAACTTTCAATTATATATCTAACTAATAATGAACCTGTTTGGTTACCATTTAATACAAAATACTTTCCATTAGCATCTTTAACTACTACCCCAACTCTATCGCAGTCTGGGTCTGTTCCAAGTATTAAATCAGCACCATCTTTTTTAGCCATTTCTATTGCTATATTAAATACTGATTTTTCTTCTGGATTTGGATATGTTACTGTAGAGAAATTAGAATCTGGATTTTCTTGTTCCTTTACCACTTTAACATTTTCAAAGCCAACTTCTTTTAAAGCTCTTCTTACTGGTTTGTTTCCTGTACCGTGTATTGGTGTAAATATTACTTTTAAATCTTTTCCATATTCATTTATTATGTCTTGTCTTAAAACTTGCTTTTTAACTGCATCTATAAAAGCAGTATCTACATCACCATTTAGTTCTACTATTAATTTTTCATTTACAGCTTTATCAAAATCCATAGCTTTTATAGTGCTATAATCTTCTATTTTGTTGACTTCAGCTATTATATCATTTGCCATATCTATACAAACTTGTCCACCATCTGGACCATACACCTTATAACCGTTGTATTCTTTTGGATTGTGGCTAGCTGTTATTACTATTCCAATTGAACAGTTTAAATATCTTACTGCAAAAGAAAGTTCTGGAGTCGGTCTTAACTCATCAAATATATATGTTTTTATATTACAAGCTGCTAAAGTTTTAGCTGCTTCTAATGTAAATTCTCTAGACATAAATCTACTATCATGAGCTATTACTACTCCTTTTTTAGCACCTTCTTCTCCCATATTTTTTAGTATATAATTAGCAACTCCTAGAGTAGCTCTTCTTATTGTATATATGTTTATTCTATTTGTACCAGCACCTATTATACCTCTTAGTCCACCAGTTCCAAATTCCAAGTTTTTATAAAATCTTTCTTGTATTTCTTTTTCATCATTTTCTATTGCTCTTAACTCATTTTTTGTTTCTTCATCAAAGTAAGAACAATTTATCCAGTTTTTATATGCTAATTTGTAGTCCATAATACTGACCTCTCTTTATGTCCATCTTTTTATATGTTATTTACGACTACCTTTTATCTTTTTATAGTCTTCTTTATTATATCAAATACTAATTTAACTTCATCTACTTTAAATAGTACTATTAATGCTGCATAAACTATTGCTCCTATTAAAACAGATAAGGCAACTGCTATTATTTCTTCTATTTTACTAGTTCCTATAAATGCATATAGGTACTTATATGAGACTATAGTTATTCCACCCATAATTATAGAAGCTATTAAGCTCTTTATACCTGTTTTTGCTATCTTATCTCCTCCAAAATATCCTTGCTTTTTCTTTAGAGATCTAAATAAAAGTAGTACTGTTACTATGGATGCAATACTTGTTGATAGTGCTAGTCCTGCGTATCCTAAGAACTTTATAAGTATAAAGTTAAGTACTATATTTATTAGTAAGGCTATACTACCATTTATCATTGGTGTTTTCGTATCCGATAAAGAATAAAATGCTCTTATAAGTACATCTCTAATTGCTACTGCTATTAATCCTAATGAATATAATTTTAGTGCGATAGAAGTCATATGTGTTGATGTTGCATCAAATGCTCCTCTTTGGAAAAGTATCCTTACTATTGGTTCTGCAAGTACTATTGCTCCAACTGATATTGGAAGTACAATTAATGTTATACAATTTGAAGTTTTTACAATAGTGCTTACAAAACCTTCTTTATTATTTCCATTAGATAATCTAGAAAGTTTTGGGTATATAACAGTTATAATTGAGGCAACAAATAACGCCATTACAAAGTCATTTAATCTTGATGCAAAGTTTAAAGCAGATAATGGTCCGTCTCCTAATGTAGTAGCTAATGCTCTATCTACTGCTATGTTTAATTGACCTATTGCAACTCCTATAAGCATAGGTAATACTAATGCAGATAGTTCTTTTATATTTTCTTCTTTTAAATTGAAATATGGTTTATACCTATATGAACTTTTAAATGCAAAAGGTATTTGGAATATCATTTGACTTGCCATTGCTAATAGTGCACCTATTGCTAAGAATTTAAAATCAGTAAATGTACTTACTACTATTGCTAATATAATTATAAGATTATAAGGTATACCTATTAACGCTGGTACTGTAAACTTATCATTAGCTTGTAAATATGAGCTAAGTAATTTACTAGCACTTAAGAAAATAACTCCTGGCATCATTATTCTAGTAAATTTGACTGCTGTATCAAATTTTGCACCAGTAAATCCACCTGCAAGTACATCTATAAACTCTTTTGTAAATAATAATCCTAATATGGCTATTATAATTGCGATTACACAACAAATATTTAACATATTATTGGTAAACTTTAGAGCTTCTTCTTCACCATGTTTTTCTTTGGTTGAAATATATACTGGTATATACATAGTTGCAATAGCCGATCCTATTACTGCTATTATAAGACCTGGTATATTTAGTGTTACTAAAAATACATCAGTATGTGCACTCGTACCATAGAAATTAGCTAGTACAATCTCTCTAAAAAATCCTAATATTTTAGAAAGCATAGTACCTATCATAATCCATAAAGTTGCCTTAGCTGTTTTTGACATTTTTAAATCTCCTTACTTGTATATATACTAGGCTTTAACTCCTCTTATAAGAATTGCTATCATAGCTAAAATTATTATATAAACTCTTATAAACGATTTATTTTTTAATGTATCGATAATACTATAAGGTTCTACTGCTTCTCCAACCTCTATTACTTTATCTACATTTTTTTTAATAAATTCTTCTTGAGGGTATGTAAAGTTATCGTTACAAACTAATATAGGTATATCTTCCTTTGCTGCCACTACTGGTAATGATACATATTTACTTATATCTGCACGATTTCCATAATCAATATTAACTGTATAAATCGTATCTAAATTTTTATTATTTTCTTTTATAGTATCTATGTTGGTTTCATATCTACTCATTTCTTTTATTATTTTAACATTGTTCATTTCATTTTTACTTGCATAAGTAAATCTAGCTGAATTTCCAACTGCATAAACATTATCATATTCTTGCTCTTCAACAAAATCTGAAGTATCTCTAAAAGAGTTATCATCTGCCCAAATTATTGGAGCATTCTTTTTACAAGCAAAATTAGATATTGCTATGGCATTTTCAAGACCTGCAGTATTGCTTATAACTACAACATTTGATATATCTTTTTCTTTTCCCATTTCTTCAGCTATACTTTGAGAGGTTTCATATCTGTTTTCTCCATGAATTCTATTAATATTTATTCCCATATCATGTAATTGTTTTTCAGCAGATTTTGAAACATTTTTAACGCCTCCGATTATAGTTACGTCTTTAACTTCTAATCCTTTAATATAATTAAGTATATCATTACTAATTTTTTTTCCATCTACAGCTATAATAGGCGCATCTTTTAAGTATGCTAATGGAGTTGCACTTATAGCATCTACTCCTGCGTTTTCATTTATAATTATTGCTTCATCAGCTTTTTTAAAATAACTTTTATTAAGCTCCATAGATATTTGCTTGTTATCTCCATTTATAAGCGTCTTTTTATAATTAGAGTCTGCATATACATTTATATATGTAGTAGCAAATACAAAGCCTACCAGTAAAGTTAGAATTTTTTTCTTTATCATGTTAACCTCCTATCTTTTTTATAATTTAAAAAAAGCTCTTTAAAAAAAGAGCTTTTTAGGTTAATAATCTAAGTTTTAAATTATCTAGCTCCATCACCTGTTAGTACGACCTTAACAGTTTTAAGAAGTATTTTCATATCTAGTAGTATGCTTCTATTTCTTATATAGTATAAATCTTCTACCAACTTTTCTTCTGGAGTAATATCATAACCACCATTTACTTGAGCCCATCCTGTAAGACCAGGTTTTATCGCTAATCTATTTATAAATCCAGGAATGTATTCATTAAACTCAATAGTAAAAGATGGCCTTTCAGGTCTTGGACCTATTATACTCATATCACCTTTAAGTATGTTAAATAGTTGAGGTATTTCATCAATTCTAGTTTTTCTGATGAAACGTCCAACTTTAGTGATTCTTGGGTCATCTTTTTCCGCCCACTTAGCACCAAATTTTTCGGCATCAGTTCTCATAGATCTTAATTTATATATATAAAATCTCTTACCACCTTTGCCCATTCTTTCTTGCTTATAAGTCATTGGCCCTTTATCTTCTAACTTTATAAGGATACCAAATATGATCATTATAGGCACACCTACTAGTAATCCAATTAAAGATAGTACTATATCTAAACTTCTTTGATATACGCTAAATAATACTGAACCTTTAACTAAGCTGTAATCGATATCGTTGAATAATTGCTCTTTTTCACTATTATAAGTAGTTACATTCATTTCATTTCCCTCACTAGTATAATCATCCATATATTATGCCTCCATATATTGTTATTTTGCATAAAATATAATTCGACTCATTTTTATATTATACTCAATATTTTGTAGTTAATCAATAAAATAAATGCTTATTAGTTCAAATTATTCTTGATATTTCAATACTTTTGCTTATTTTCTTAAATTTTTCGACTAAATTTTTACTTTAAAGTTTGTTCTATTCCTTTACCTATTTGAACACCTAAAGTCTTTCTTTTTTCTAATGTATTTAATTTAGATAAATCACTAGAGTTATCTAAGAATGCACTTTCAACTATTACAGCTGGTGCATCAGTTCTTCTTATTACAGAATAGTAATCTTGACCACTATCAGTTGTTCTAGTTTTTACTCCTCTGTTTTTAAAGTCAAACTTGCTTAGTATACTATTTAATATATTAGTAGCTAGTGTTTTACTAGTTCCACCATTTCTGTCTTTATATTTATAGTAAACTTCTGAACCACTTGCTTGTCCATTAAAAGAGTTAAAATGAACACTTACAAATAAATCTGCACCCATTGCATTTGATATGCTAGATCTTTCTGCTAGAGTTATATATTTATCAGTATCTCTTGTTAGAACTACATTAACATTTTTTGATCTTAAGTATTCTGTCGTTGATAATGATGTATCTAACGTATAATCTTTTTCTAAATTACTAGTTCCTGGGTCACTTCCACCGTGACCTGGGTCAACAACTACAGTTTTACTACCAGCATTATGAGGTGATAATCTATAAGCTATATCATCTATAACGCTTTGTCTCATTCCATCACCTATTTGATAAACCATATCTGCATTTTTAGCATCTAGGTTTGCTTCATGGTATTTTGATAAATATGTTTGTGGAGTTATAAGTACTGGTGAACCTAATTTTACTCCAAGTGGTCCTGCTACTAATGCATCTGTAAGCTTATCAGATCTTGCTACTAACATAGCATTTAAATTTGCTTGTGGATAGAATTTTGATATAACTTTTGCGTTAGTTTCATTTCTATCTGCACCATATACTCTATTTTTATATACACTTTGTCCACTAGCTACATTAGTTATATCTGCTATTTGGTCTATAACCTTAGTATCTAATGTTTCTGGTCCACCTATAAAATAAGCATTTTTTAATCCTTCATTTTTTAACCAGTTATAAGTAGCAGTTGGAACTTTGTATTTTTCTGTTAATATTACTGGTTGCTTATCTTGACCTGCTTTTGTTGCTATAGATACAGCATCTATATCTCCTTTAAATCCTTCTGCTAAATAGACTGTTTGAACATCATATTGATTATCCATAGCTTGTGCTATTTTTAAAGATGTATCGTGTCTATCTACTCCACCAATACGACTAACTCTAGCATTGTTTATTCCTGCTAATTGATTTTGTACTGATGTTGTTATAGTATTTGTTCCACCTACTATTATTATTTCACTTGGATTTAAACGCTTTATTTCATTTTTTATAACATCTGGTATATTATTTTGGCCAACTGTTAATATTGGTGCATTGTGTACTGCAGCAAGTGGTGTTGCAGTTATACCATCAGCTACTTTATCTCCATTTATTACAACTAACTTGTTGCTTCCATTTTTCCATCCTTCTTGACTTATCTTAACTGCTGTTTCAAAATTATCGCTTCCTACAAGCTTTTTAACAGGTGATGAAGTTCTTTGTATATAGTTTGCCATGCTAGGTAAATCTGATACTATATATTCTTGAGTTATTTTGTAATCGTCTAAGTTTAATCCCATTTCTTTTAATTTAGACTTATCTAAAGTTTGTGCATTTTCATCACTATTTACTACTATATTTTCAATTTGCCAAACATTTAAATATTCTGGGTCTATATTGAAATTTATAGTTCCTTCATAAGATTTAGTTTGTGGATTGTAATTTAATGTTGTACTTAAAGTTTGGTCATAACATAAATAATTTAAAGTTATGCTATTTGCTTTTAAGTCTTCTTTAAAAGATATGCTTATTTTTGAAGTGTCTCCATATATAACACTTCTTTTTTCTAAGTTTATATTTATATCTGAACTGTTAACATTAGTTTCGTTAGCGAAAGCCATTGTTGGCATAGCTAACATAGTTGCCATTATTCCTGTTGACAACATCTTTCTTCTCTTCTTCATTAATATTCCTCCAAATTTACTTAATTAATATTCTCTCCAAATTTTGTAAAGCAAAAATTCTCCAAATTTTACTCAATATGTAACATTATATCACAACAACGTTGAAATTTACAATTTTTTACACACTTTTACTAACTTATCAAACTTTCAAATTTGTTCAATTTTTTTTCTAATTTATCGTATATTTATAAATTTTATAATTATATTTTTATATTAATAAAAGCAGGATAATTAATAAATTAATTTATTTTCTCAATTTATTTAAGTAATTTATTTAATGATATTTTGTTACATTTTTGTAATTAATTAACATAAATATTTACTTATTCACTCGACTTTTAAAATAAGTTATAGTATAATTGTCTTAGGAAGAAAGAAATTTCTAACATCTCTTTTTTCCGTATTTCTCACATAAAAGAGGTCATAGACTTAGTCTATGACCTCTTTACTTTTATAATATAAAAATAAAATTCCCCTAATATATAAAAAATTATACCTTAGGGGAATTAGCAAATTAGTTAAATTTATATAAATATTTTACAGTTTCAATTCTTATTGTTCTATTTAAATCTTCAAACATTTCATAACCTTGAATAGTGTATTCTTTAACTGGGTCTTTTTGACCAATAGCCGAAAGCCCTATAACTTGTCTTAACTGATCCATTGTATCTATGTGATCTATCCAGTTAGTATCCACTACTTCTAATAATACTTTTCTTTCTAATTCTTTAAGCTTATCTGGCCCTATCATTATTTTCTTTAGGTCATACACTCTCTTAGATAAATCATAAGTGTAATCAATTGTTTCTTCAACTGTCATTTTGTCCATACCAGGTATTATTAAAGATTCTTTTGGCATAAAACTAGCATTTAGACTATTTAAGAATCCATAGTAATCCTTTTGATGTCTTAAATATCTTTGTGCAGTTTCTTCTATTATATCTTTTACCATATTTTGTATTGATTCGCTTAAATCATCTTTATCTAGGACTTTGTTTCTTTCAGAATATATTACTTTTCTTTGCTCATTTATAACATCATCGTATTTTATTACGTTTTTTCTTATTTCAAAGTTTTTACCTTCTATTCCTCTTTGAGCTCTTTCTACTGCTTTAGATAAGCTCTTTCCTTCTAATGAGCCATCTTTATTTGGAGTAATTTTTTTAGCTATTTTTTCTATACTTCTTCCACCGTATAGTTTTATAACTTCATCTTCTAAACTAACAAAGAATCTTGAAGTACCTGGGTCTCCTTGACGACCAGAACGTCCTCTTAGCTGATTATCTATTCTTCTTGTTTCATGTCTTTCTGTACCTATTACATAAAGACCTCCAAGTTCTTTAACTTTAACTTCTTCTTCTTTATCTTCTGCCCCTAAAGATATATCTGTACCACGACCTGCCATGTTAGTAGCTATTGTAACTGCATTTAATTTACCTGCATTTTTAACTATCTCAGCTTCTTTTTCATGGTTTTTAGCATTTAATACTTCATGCTTTATACCTTTTTTCTTAAGTAAAGAAGATAAATATTCTGATTTATCTATAGAAACAGTACCAACTAATACAGGTTGTCCAGTTTTATGTATTCTTTCTATTTCATTAACTACTGCATTGTATTTGTCTTCTTCTGTTTTGAATACTAAGTCATTTAAGTCAGCTCTAAGAATTGGTTTGTTTGTAGGTATTGTAACAACATTCATATTGTATGTTGATTCAAACTCACCTTCTTCTGTTTTTGCAGTACCAGTCATACCCGAAAGTTTTTTATACATTCTAAAGAAGTTTTGGAATGTTACTGTTGCTAGTGTTTTTGATTCTCTTTTTATCTCAACACCTTCTTTAGCTTCTATAGCTTGGTGAAGTCCTTCTGAATATCTTCTTCCATCCATTATTCTTCCAGTAAACTCATCAACTATCATTATTTCATTATCTCTAACTACATAATCAACATCTTTATCCATTAACTTATGAGCTCTTAGTGCTTGGTTAATATGATGATATATTTCTATATTTTCTATGTTAGTTAAGTTTTCTATACCAAAGAATTTCTCAGCCTTAGTCATACCACTATCACTAAGTGATATAGTGTTATCTTTTTCTTCTATCTCATAATCTTCTTCTATTAAGGTCTTAACAAGAGCATTTGCTAATTCGTATAGCTTATTACTTTCATCTCCAGTACCAGATATTATAAGTGGTGTTCTAGCTTCATCTATAAGTATAGAATCCACCTCATCTATAATAGTAAAGTTTAATTCTCTTTGTACTTTTTCTTCATTATTAGTTACCATATTATCTCTTAGATAATCAAATCCATACTCATTGTTAGTACCATATGTTATATCACAATTATACTGTGCTTTTCTTTCAGATGGATCTTGGTTTGCAAGTATAACCCCTACACTCATACCTAAAAACTCATACACAGGTTGCATGATTTCTTTATCACGCTTAGCAAGATAATCATTTACAGTAATTACATGTACCCCTTTGCCTTCTAGAGCATTTAAATATACTGGTGCTACTGCAACTAATGTCTTACCTTCTCCTGTTCTCATCTCAGCTATTTTACCCTGGTGAAGAACTATACCACCTATTAGCTGAACTCTATATTGACGCATACCTAAAACTCTCTTTGATGCCTCGCGACATACTGCAAAAGCTTCTACTAATATATCATCTAATGTTTCGCCTAATTTTAACCTTTCCTTGAATTCTTTAGTTTTTCCCTTTAATTGTTCATCACTTAAGCCTACCATACTTTCTTCAAGGCTATCGATTTGATCTATAATTTTATTTAATGATTTTATTTCATTTTCATCAGCTTTACTGACTAATCTATCTAAAATTGACATATATTTTTACTGCCTCCCCTAATATTCAATAGAATTCGTCTAGTTACATACATTTTTATCACTAGTTTTTTTAATTTATAACCTTATTATACCATATATCCCAAAATTACTTAATATAAGTAAAAACTATTAATTACATACCTCATTTTATTTTTTAATAATTTTTATATTATATATTTTAGTTTTTATATAGACATATATGTTTAGGTGGTATATAATGTAAATACTTGAAAAATTTAAAACATCTCTTTTTTCAAGTATTTCTCACACTGAAAAGGAGCAGACAATGTCTGCTCCTTTTCGCTTTATATTATTGTTTTATTAACTTTTTGTTATTTCCTTATTTTAATCAAATCTATATCCTCTTTTCTCTGAGGCTTTGCATAAAAATATCCTTGTATAAATATATTATCGTAGTCTATATTTTTTATAATGTCTACTTGTTCTTTATCTTCAACACCTTCTAATACTATACTTTTGTTATATTGCTTGCATATCTTACTTAAAAACATTATAACCTCATGATTAAATTCGTTATTTTTAATCTCATCTATAAAATATTTATCTATTTTTACCATGTCAAAATTAAATTTGGATAATATATCTAGATTTGAATATTTAATGCCAAAATCATCTGAAGCTATTTTTATATTTTTAGTTTGTAAAAACTCCATACCTTTTTTTATTTCTTTTAAATTCTCTGATTCTATATTTTCAACAACTTCAAATACAATCTTTTTACTCTCAAAACTCTCATCCATTTCAATTATAGAATTGACTGTTTGTAAGAATTTTTTGCTTTTTATCTCATTAAAAGATATGTTCATAGAAATATAGAACTTTTCATCCTTTAGATTTGTGTTTAATTTAAACCACTCATAATCTCTTAATATGGTTTTAAACACCCATATTGATAACTCCTCAGTCATATTACTATTTTCAATATCATTTATAAATAAATGTGGTGGTACTATTTTGCCTTCAGAATTTATATATCTAATTAAAGCTTCAAATCCTACAATTTTATCATTTTTAGGATTAACTATTGGTTGATAATAAACTGTATATCTATCTTTTATTAAGTCATCTTTTATTTTTTTTCTTAGATTATTTTTCTTTTTAGCTGGTATTATATATTTTATTAATATAAATAATATAAATATTGAGGATATTATATATAATAAAACTTCTTTCTTTGCAATTTTATTGTGAAAGTATTTAAAATATATCTTTTCTAATTCCTCTTTCTCTTCTTTAGTATAATTGTCTATAGTGTTATCAATTTTATCTATAATCCATCTATTATCCTTTGATGCTGCTATATATACAGGACCTGATAAAAACTGCTGAATTTCGTTGTATCTATCAAGTTTATTTTCGTCTGATGGGGAAATTGTTGCCACTACAGATTTGTCATCTAACTTTTGTAATGCTTCTTTATAATCATTTACCCATATAGGTATAGGATTTATATTATATGATTGTAAACAATCTAATAACCATTGTGATCCATATTCTTCTTTTATAAAAGCAACCTTTTTTTTGTCTAGATATTTTATATCTTCAGGTTCAGAATCTTTATAAGTGTAAATTGATATTCTCTCTACTCCAATATAATTTTTAGAATAAATAAACTTATCTTTTCTTTCCTTTGTATACTGAAGGTCCATCATAATGTCTATTTTACCTGCTTCTAAATCTTTGATTAATGAAGATACCT
The DNA here is from genome assembly GCF_039031195.1 of Romboutsia sp. MSSM.1001216sp_RTP31141st1_G3_RTP31141_220114. NCBI lineage: Bacteria > Bacillati > Bacillota > Clostridia > Peptostreptococcales > Peptostreptococcaceae > Romboutsia > Romboutsia sp. MSSM.1001216sp_RTP31141st1_G3_RTP31141_220114. The sequence continues at coordinate 267,833 of NZ_JBCIUO010000002.1, forward strand.
TTCCTTTTACATATTCAACCTTTATCTTTTTATTACTAGTATTATTTTTATTAACATCATGAATAATCTTATCTAAAATATCTTTATAATACCCTTTAACTTCTCCATCTTTAATATAAAAATATGGTTCATAATTATATACCCCTAACTTTATGGTTATATCTTTTTCATTGGCATATAAAATACTGCAATTTAATGCAACTATTACAAGTAATATATTTACTATTAAGATTTTATAAAACTTATTTTTTATCACATTCAGTTCTCCCCTCTAAGTTTCAAATACTACTTTATAATTAAGTTCCTTGCATTTTTAAATTTAATACTATTTCCTATTTTAAATTTTTAGTTAAATAACATTTTATTAATCTCAATTCAAAATTATTTTATCATTCAAATATTTTTATTTAATTTAATTTAATTTTAAAATTATTTTATTTATATATTTATATATGCTTTTCTACAAAATTTCAACACTTTTTTGATATTATTTGTATTTTTTGTATTTTTTTGTATGTTTTAGTATTTTTCTTACCTTTGTGCTCGTTCTATTTTTTTTACATTGTTTATCTAAAAAAGGATGGCTTTTACAAACCACCCTTTTACTACTATCTATTATATTTTTTATACATATTATTAATTTTATATTTCCTTTACTCTGAGGCTGAGCATAAAAATATCATTATCTAAATACATTATCATTATCTATATTCTTTAAAATATCTACTTACTCTTTATTTTAAACACCTTCTGCTATTACTTTAATATTATTTACCATACAAAATATAAAAACAAATATAATATGCAAGTAAAAGGATATGATTATACTTCTTGATTTATATATTTATCACTATCTTTTTCTTTTCTATTTTTTAATGTTATCCAATAAAATCCTATTACTAAAATACCTATTATTCCTACTACTAGAGAGTACTTATTCATTATATTAACAATTAAATCCATATTATCTCCTATAAAATAGCCAACTAATATAAGAACTATATTCCATACAGATATTCCAATTGCAGAATACAATGTAAACTGCCATACATTCATTCTAGTAACACCTGCTACTATAGATATAAAAGTTCTAGCTAATGGAACTAATCTTGATAACATAACAGATATTTTTTCATATTTTGCTAACCATCTATACGATGCTTTTATAGATTTTTTAGTTTTTGGATATTTATTTTTTATAAATGATAATAGTGGTTGCCCTAATTTGTATCCTAAATAATAATTTAATACTGATCCAAATACTCCACCGATTATTGATACTAGTATAACTAAAAATATATTCATATCAAATTTAAATGCTAGTATTCCTACAAACGGTAATACTATCTCACTAGGTAAGGGAGCATTTGCATATTCAAGGGCTACTATTATAAAAATACTTATGAGTCCATAATTTATTATAAACTCTTCTATCAATAACTTTAATTCCATTAAATTTATTTCCCCTTATATTATTTATCATGAAAATTATATACTAGAATAATAATATAATAATTCATGTTACTACCCATAACAAAACATCTATTTTTAAACTAGTATCACTTAATACCACATCTGTTGGTTTTCCTTCATCACTGATATTAATAATATAATTGTGTCTAAAAATACCATATATTACAAATACAGTTGTAAATATCATATTAGGATTATCTATATTACTCGCAGAATAAAGCGCATATCAAACTATTGTACAACTTTGAACTACCATAATCATTTGATTTATTATTTCTTCATTATAATCTTTAAGTATCTTTCTATGATCACTTGCACTACTTTTTAAAGTATTTATCTCTTTCTTTTTCCAAGACCTAAATATCTCTCTGTTGTTAAATTTATAGTCTAGGTAACATTTGTACACCTAAGTTAAATATTTTTATAAAACCTTGCCCATTACTTAATATCACTGTATTCAAAACTATAATTAAAAATAAATTTACACTTTTTATATTTTCACTTTTAATATTCTTACAAAAATGTGCTAATAATATTATTATTGCAAAACCAAAATGTATAGTCATTATATTAGCATTTATTAAATTAAATCCAACAATTCCATGCATAAAAATATTAAATAGTATTATAAATATAAAATATGGTATTAATATTCTAGGTATCCTTGAGATAATATATTTACCATATGATTTTTTATTACTTAATGAATAACTTGCTCCAGTTATAAAAAATACAACTGCCATCTCAAAAAGAAAGAAGGATTTAATTTTAGTTCCAAAATTCGGAAACCAATATAATGTATGTATAAATCCAATGATATACATCATAATTAAACCCCTATATATATCTAATTTTTCATCCCTCATAATTATCCTATATTCTTAACCTCCTATAATTTTTCCTGTACCTAAATTTAAGGTGCCTTATTGAATAGCTTAGAATATATTTAAATTCCAACCTTAATTTATATAAGTATCTGTATAAGCAAATAAAAAGGATATAACTATTATTGTTATATCCATAATTAATTACAATTTATTTGAAATTTTTGATTTTCTCAAATCATATTAACATCTACTCTAGTAACTATTAGATACTAAAATCATTTCAACATAATTTTCCATGTTTTTCACTATTTTTTACTTTTGCCTTTTTGCTTTATTTAAAGTTTTTATGTCTAATCTTTTAAATATTTATTTCAGCACAAACTATAAATGCTATATATATCAATAGATTGTTTTTTAATGTATCTATATATCATTTACTAGGAATGAGTGATTGTTTTTACCAAACATTTGTTTTATTTTTTTACCATTTGTTTCCATATTGTGATACAATTATTTATAGATAGGAATTTCTATTTGAGATTTTAATTTATTTTATATAGTTTTATAACAGGGGGATTATTATGTTTTTTAATGATATTTTTATGGACAAAGATGTTGAAGGGTCGTACTCTAATAGCTATGATAAGATGATAAATTTAGCTAGTAGGGTTTTTGTTGATGATAATGTGGATGCTGATAGGAAAAAGGAGCTTTATTTGTTGCTTTGTTGTGCTTATGGGCAGTTGGATGATTTTGATAATAAAAAGAGCTCTATTTAGTTATTGTACTAAGACACAAAATTGAACTTTATACTGGAATGAATTTTCATTCCAGTATTTTTACTTTATGCAATCTTTAATTCTTATTCAATTCTATAATTTTTAATACATTTCTTGTTTCATTATTTCAAAGAAGTTTTCCATCATCTAAATGTGCTTGTAACTACATGAAATATTACGATAATAGCTGCTATGGCTATTATACTAGTTTTATACTTAAATAAGTTAACTATAAGCAACTTTAAAAAGAGTATAGACTTTCGTCTATACTCTTTTAGGAAGATTGATGAAATTATATTAAACAAATACTATTTTGTGAATAAGTTATTTATAGTTGACCAAACTTGAGCAGCTATACCTTCACCTATTTGAGTCTTATTTGTTATAGTTGGGTTTTTAGCTTTTATTACTGATTGTTGCTCAGCATTTACAGCATTAGTAGCTAATACTACTGGAGAATTAGTTTGACCAGCTAATACACCTGCAGATAAAGCATCAACTAATCCTTGGTTATCTGATTTAGCAACATATAAGTTTTTCATATTATCAGCTGTAGCAAATTCTTTTATAACTGCAGCATTAGTTCCTTGTCTATCAGCACCTGATAATCTTTCTGTAGCATTAGTCATACCAGCATCTTTTAATTGAGTTTTTATAGATTCTGGAGCTCTATCAGCACCACCTATTATATATGATTTAGCAGCCTTATTTCCTGATATATAATTTATTTGATCTGTACTTAATCCAGTTTTATCATTAGCTAATAATATTGGATTAGTAGCTCCTTTTCTAGCAGCGATCGGTGCTATACTCATAGCATCTGGTTCTGCATATCCACCAGCAACATATATGTCTCCATTTAATGTTGGTTCCATAACTTTAGCTATTGCTAAAGATGTTTGGTATCTATCGTCACCTTGTATTCTAGTTACAGTATATCCTTTAGCTTTTAATTGAGTTTCAACAGATTTAGATATAGTGTTTTCTCCACCTATAACATATACGTTTTTAGCTCCATTAGCTGGTAATACTCTTGCTATTTCTGCCATAGTCTTATCATTAACTTTATCTTTTCCTGTTAATAATATTGGAGCGTTTTTACTTGCAGCAAATGGAGTAGCTGTTAATCCATCAGCTAAGGCAGTTCCTGAAACTAAAACAACATTTTGTGCTGAGTTATTAGCTGTAAATGCAGCTTTACTTACTTGTACCGCTGTATCATCTCTATCAGCACCAGCTAATGTTTTTATTGGAGCATTGTTAGTTAATGCTTGTTTTAATGCAGTTAAATCATTGTTGCTTCCTGATATAACTGTTTTAGCAAATGCACCATCAGCTGCATTTGTAGCTACACTATTTTTCATTGCTTCAGTTTTGTCTACTGGGAATGTTATAGTTAATGTGCCGTTTGTAACATCACCTATAGTAGCTAAGTTTCCTGAAGTTATTGGAGCTGTTGCATTGTAGTCTTTTATAAATTTATATAATTGATTTCCTGCATCTGTAAATCTACCTATTGAAGAATCATATAAGTCTTGTGCTTTATAATTAGTAGTTGCAACTGCTTTATAATCAACACCATAGTTTCTATTAGCTTCAAAATCACTTGGTTGTCCATTTTGAGCTGTTTGTAAATTTTCTCTCGCAACTTCAAATCCAGTTACTACTGTATTGTCATTAGTAGCAGCTTGTTCATTAGTTGTTACACCAGCTATTACTTGTCCATCTTTATCTAAGTAGCTTCCTGATTTATCTTGAGAATATATAGGAGCTTGTAAATTAAGTATAGTATCTCCTGTTTTTATAACTAATGGAGTTTTGTTATTTTTTAATGTTAATGATACAGTATTATCATCTACTTTTGTTACATCTTCTATACCTGTATTACTTTGAGCTTTAGCTACTGCAGCTTGAGCATCTGTTACTGCTTTATCTGCTGCTGTTTTTGCTTCTTGCGCTGCTGTTAATTCAGTTGCTGCAGCTGCTGCAGCTTGCTTTTGTTCAGTTGTAGCTGAACCTCCTGCACTTGTTACTGCTTTATCTGCTGCATCTTTTTTACTTTGTGCAGCTGTTACTGCATCTGCTGCTGTTTTTGCATTTTGTTGTGCAGTTTCTAGTGCTTTTTGTGCAGCTTCTTTATCTAATGGTGTATTTAATAGAGCTTGTACCTCTTCTTGAGTGTATTTTCCTTCTTTCCAGTTAACTATTTGTCCATTAACTGTGTTATGTCCATTATCTATTACTTCTATATTTAAAAATCTATTATCTGTATTATTTAATTGTGCTAAAGCAACATCTAATTGATCCATATCTGTTAAGTTAGATATGTTATTTTTAGCGTTCTCACATTTTACTTGTATAGTATAAACACATTGTCCTGCTACAGCTTTTGTTAAATTTTGTTTTTCTGAATTTTGATATGTTACATCCTTTAACATATTTGCTTCGTTAGTATACTTAGTGTTTAAAAATCCTTGTATTTCCCCTTTTAATTGATTAACTGCGTTAGCATCAGTAGAAGCTATTACTTGATTATCTAAAGTATCAGCAAAAGCTAAGGCTGGAGCTACTGAAGTTGCCGCACTAACTGCAGCTATTGTTATAGCCATATTTCTTTTTTTCATAATATTTCCCTCCGATTTATGTTATTTTAACATCTCTCAGGTCTTTGTATCTCTCACAAGATTAATCATAGTCCAGGAAAATATTTATTTCAATGGTTTTAGCCAATCTTTCAAATTTGCGGAGTCCCCTTTTTTCGACATTTTCTAACATTCAAATCCATTTTTTTACATTTTAATTTCTCTATATACTGCTATTACATAGCTAAAGCTATCCCCTTTTTTCGACACCTTTCCCCTTTTTATTTGAAATCACTACATTTTTGAACAAAAGATTCAATTTCTAACTTTATCATTTCAAACATTATTCACAAATATTTTTCTAAATCTTAACCACATTTAACTATTCTTCTTATATGATTTACACTCATTTTATATTCCCTAGCTAATATAGATGCATTAACTCCATTAAATCTTTTAATAATTTCTTCATTCCTTTTATCCCTTATAGCACTACTATAAGTTGGAACATATAAACTGTTACCTCCATATAGTTTGCATATCTCTAAATATACTTCTTCACCAACTAACTCATATAAAGCCTCTAAGTCTTCTCTTATCATACTTTCCTCCTGTTTTTTATTATTTTCCTTACTTTTTCCTTCTATTTATATAGTAGTGTCACTAAATACCTCTTTCCACAAAAGTATTTGAGAAACATATATCCCTTACATAAGTTGTCAACCTACATTATAACTACATATAATTTTTCTCACCTATTATATAAGTATAAGCAAGGCAACTTGCTAAAATAACTTAGCTAATTGCTAAGAATATAAGGAGGATTATTATGGCGGTAGTAGTAACTAAAAACCCATCAGGACTTAAATTAAGATATGATTGTGGAAAGGATGATGAAACTGGCAAAAGCATAGTTAAAAGTAAAACTTATGCTAATATATCACCAGATGCACTAGACCAAGATGTATATGATGTTGCAGCAGCAATTTCATCACTTCAATCTAACACACTTTTAAGTGTATCTAAAATAGACACTAATACCTTATCAGAATAAAATTACTTATTTTATATGTTATTAAAATTTAATTATTAAAATTAGGGGGATATATTATGGAAATAAAAAAGAAACTTGTAATGACTTTTAAAACTTCAAATGGAAAAAATATTTCTTTATCAGTAGATGATCCTAGAGAAAATCTAACTGAATCTGAGATAAAGTCTGCTATGACTTTAGTTTTATCAAAAGGTGTATTTGTTGTAAATGGAGAGGAATTAGCTGCTTTAGTAGATGCTAAGGTAGTTCAAACTGATACTACTGAATACGACTTAGTTGTATAATTAGTTGGAAGAAAACTTGCAAAATCTGATTGCTAATGTTGGCTTTCCTATTGCTCTTTCTATGTATTTATTAGTTAGAATAGAAGGAAAGCTAACTAAACTAACAGATAGTATTAGTGAACTCTCTAAAAATATAGGGGCTGTCTCTAAATAGAGGCTAGCTCCTTTTTATTTTTCCTCTAATAAACATTAATAGTTAATAGACTGAAAATGAAGTCTTTTTCCATTGTAGCAATAGTGCCTATATCCAGTTTCCCCATCTCTACATTTTGCAACTATTAAATCAACTAGCTTTATTCCATTTTTCCTAGAATTTATAACCTTATCTCTATTTGTACCTATAGCTTTTATAGCATCCTCAAAATCAGAATTAACAGGTTCATGAATATATACTACATTGTTGCTATCGTGAAATATAGCCTTACTATCTCTCATAGGTCGCTCTCCCCAAGGTCTAAAGTCCTTCATCTCATCATTTAATTGACTAAGCTGAATAACAGGTATATTAAAATCTAAAGTTATATTTTTAAGTTCCCTAGACAAACTAGCCACTTCTCTTTCTCTATTTTGCATAGTAGATTCAACATTCATAAGCTGAACATAATCTATAATAACTAAATCTGGCTCTAACTCCCTTATCCTTCTTTTTAATGCACTAATAGTGCTTATCTTATCATTTATATACATTAAGTTTTGACTAGAGTACTCCTTAAAAGTATCTATAACCAATTTCCACTCATCTTCTTCTAATTGCTTATTCTTCATTTTCTTGGTGCTAATTCCAGTCTTTTTTGTAATATTTCTCATAAAAACTTGCTCATTACTCATTTCCCTACTAATAAATAATACCTTTTTCTTTTGAAAAACACAGTTTAACATAATCTGAAGAGCTAAGGCAGTCTTACCAACACCACTTCTAGCAGCAATAGTTGTAAGCTCACCTTTAAATAACCCTCCTATAATATTGTCCAAATATTCAACACCAAACTTTATTCCCATATCCCCATCATTTTCTAAATAATCAAGCAATCTTTCACAAATATCTTTAACACTATCATTATAATTTTGAGTATTTTTATTTAAAATTTCCCTCATTCTTTTCTCAAAATTATATACAACCAAATCCATATCTTCATCATCACCTAGGTCTTGAAAAAGATTAGTACAATTTTTGATAATCTCTCTTCTTAAATACTTGTCCTTTAAAATTCTAATATGACTATCTATAGAATAATTTTCTCCAATAGCTACCATATCAGTTAAATAGCTTATCTCTATATTAATATCTCTGTCCTTAAGCTTTGTATATACACTTTGAATATCAATAGCCATATTATTTTTATACAAAACTTTCATAACATTTAAAATATACTTATGAATATTTATAGTGAATAAATCCTCATATAATTCCTCTAGCTTAAAATTTAATGTATTATCACTTATTAAGCTCCCAATAATACTTTGCTCTATATTAATAGCATCAAACTTCTTCATAGTTCCCCCTAATAATCAAATTCAATTTCCCATTCTCCATCAGACTCTTCTTTTGAATAATTTAAAATTTCTTCATTCAAATACCCTTCAAACTTATTGCTAAATAAAGTTTCAGGTCTTAAATATTTTTGCATATCACTATACATCCATTGTTTTGACTTAATATCTATCACTTTCTTAAAATCTTCTAACTCAAATCCTTCATTTACCCTTGCCTTAATAAGGCTTTTTGTTTTATTGGTGGTTGGTTTAAAATTCTTTTTACAGGTTTTATTAAAATAAGCAATTACATCAATACATATATTATTTATTTTTTTATTTATATTATCTTTTTCTAAGTTGCCTTCTTTAGTTACACATTTATTATCATTATTAGTATCACTGTCTATATAATCTTTAAAATCTTTATCCCCTAAGTCCTTAAAATCACTAATATATAATATTTCACTTAAATTTGCATCATTATCATTTTTAGTTATTATTTTTGTATCAATTTTAGTATCATGCCTAGAGTCAGTTATATATTTATATATAGAACATTTATTAGTTTTATTGCCTTTAACTACCCTACTAATAATACCTAACTCCTCAAAGGTCTTAATTAATCTTTGTACCTTGCCCTTAGAAAATCCAAGCTCACTAACTGCCCCACTTATAGTAAATGTAAAATACCCAGTTTCAAGTTTTTTGTAAATATTATTAGCATTAACCCTTCTCATAAGATAATGATTAAAAATAATCTTATCTACATCCTTAATTGTATTAAACCTAAGGACTCTAATATTTAACTTACTATACATAAAATCCCCCTTTAAGTTTTGTATTTGTTAATTAGTTTTATTTTTGTTATCTTTAATTAAATTGTAGTTCTATTTATGTTAACTTTCAATATATTTTTAATATTTTTTGCTAATATTTGTTTTTTAGTTTACACCAACGAAACTTTATACTATACTTTAAGTATGGTGAGGTGGATTTAAAATGACTTTTGGACAAAGATTTAAAGAACTTAGAATTCAAAAAGGTCTAAAACAACAAGAGTTAGTAGATGATTTTAATAAGATATATGGTTATACATTCACAAAGTCAGCAATATCTCAATATGAAAACGACAAGAGAAAGCCAGAAACAGAAGCACTTAGAGATTTCGCCCTGTACTTTAATGTATCTTTAGATTACTTACTATGTATAAATGAAGACAGAGATATTAATATAGATATAAAAGACCAATTTTTAGATTTTGTTGAAGGATTCTTTAAAGATAAAGATATTAGTAGAGATGAAAAGGACAAGCTATTTAAAGAGCTATCTACACTTTATTTTGATTCATTAAAATAGGCTACGCAAAGCGTGGCTAATTTTTCAGCTTAGTACAAAACATATATTCTATAATTTACGAACTTTTCTATGCTATATATACTATTTATTTAAATTTTTGTTATTTTAGTTATTTGATGTCATTTTAAACAATTTTAATTATAATAATAAACTCAGGGGGATTTTTTATGTTTACTGAATGTAAGTTTCTTAAATTTGATGATAAAGCACCTACTGCTAAGGACTTTGATAAGATAATGGAAGTTGCTAGTGTTGTTTTTTCTAGTGATAAATTTAGTGATGAAGATAAAAAAGATTTTTATATAAAAATTAGCATTATGTATGAAATGTATAGATAAAAGCCAGATATATACCTGGCTTTTACTTATATTATTATTTTATAAATTTATTATTGATTATAAAGATATCCATGAGTTCCACATATCCTATTATCTTCCCCATTTAAAGTAAGCCTTGCCTTAGACTTTGAACCATTAGCCATAAGTACAACTTTAACATCACACCCTTTGTCTATATATCTTTTAAGTATAGTTGAAAAACTAAGCACATCATCATCTTGATGTGGTATAAAAAATATAACAGAATCCCCTTTACCAACTTCATTAAAAACAACATTTTCAACCCTTCTTCCTACTTTATATATATTTTTAAATTTAATGTTGTTCAGTAAATTAACCTGACTAGTTGGTAGATTCCATTTTGATATAACTAGCATTGAAAATTTTCCCTTTGTACTTAGCTAACATTTCTAACTACCAAGACCTCAGCGAGCTTTCATAGTCAAATACTTAGCACACGTAAAATGGCATATCTTACTTAAGTAAGATATGCCATTTATCTTTAATATAAAATTAAATATTTATACGAAATTTTTAACTTTATCAATTTTATATAATGAGTTTTATAATGCTATATTATTTTCCTGTAAATATTGACTCTATAAATCTAACAACATGTCTTTGAACACCGTGACCTACTTGATATAATTTTTCTCCTATTTGACCTGGTTTATGATCTTTGTATGCTGAAGTTTTCTTTATAGAATTTTCTTGAGCTTTAGTTACATTATTTGTAGCTAACACTAAAGCAGCTTTCTTCTTAGCTGCTAATGGTCCAGCAGCTAATGCATCTACTAAGTTTGCATCTTGAGCTATGAAGATAGATTGTGCATCTTTTTGGAATCTTTCTATAACTTTTGCGTTAGTTTCTTGAACATTAGCTCCCTGAATTCTTTCTGGAGCAGCTAAATTTCCATGTGGCTTAGTTATTAAGCCAGCCATGTCATTTTGTATATTTTCGTTTAGTGCATAAGTTCCACCTATTATATATACAGAGTTTAACTCTTCACCTTTTAACCATATTTTAACATCATCAGCTATCCTATTTTCTTCTAGTAAGATTACTGGCTCTTGGCTTCTAGCTGCAACTGATGCTATAGATAAAGCATCTCCTTCTCCTTTATATCCTCCTGCAAAGTAAACACTGTCTATATCATTTATTGAATCTAACTTCTTAGCTACTTCAAATGAAGTTCTCATTCTATCTGAACCTGATATTCTTTCTACATTTACTCCCATAGCTTTTAATTCATTTATTATTGATTGTGGTACTGTGTTTTCCCCACCAACAACATATACATTTTTAGCTTCTAATCTATCTATCTCTAACTTAGTATCTTTTCCTAAAGAAGTTTTGTTAGATACTAATATTGGAGCATCCATAGCTGTTGCTAAAGGAGCCGCTGTTAATCCATCAGGAGTTCCATTCCATCCTACTAGTATTACATTTTCAGCTTTCTTCCATCCTTCTTGGCTAACTTGAACTGCAGTTTCACATCTATCTACACCTGCTAAAGCTGATACCATAGAATCTGTAGTATTATTTGCTGGTCTTCCCCATACATTTACTACCATGTTATATGCATTTGGTGCACCTGAAACAGTTACCTTAACCCCTGTTTTTGTTTGTTCTTTATTTGCAATTGTTTGTACATCAACTTTTCCGCCTAATTTTTTAGCCTCTAATATTCTTTCCTGTAACCTTAAACCTTGATCATTTAATTTACCATTTGTTTTAAATAATTGGCTAGCTTCTACATTATATTCATTTACACCAACTTTATTTATAACTATTTCTGCAACTAATTTAGACTCTATATTTTTCCCTTTCTCATCAAAGTCAACTATAGCATTGTACTCACCTTCGAATCCTACTCTATGACCTCTATCAGTAACTTTTATTATAGTTTTAGTTGCTGTTTCTTGCTTTTCTATTTTGTAAACTGGAACATCTTCAAAAGTTCCATTTTCATTTTTTTCATACTTAACGTATTCTTTAAAGTATGATCCTTGGCTATTTTGTATCCACTTATTATTTGTATATTTTTTTTGTGCTGCTTTTTGTAATTCTACTTCTACTTTTGCTATTCTCTCTATTTCACCTGCAGATATTTCTATTTTTTTAACTTCATCTGCACTCGCAACTATCGGTGCTGCAACTTGTGCAACTGTAGCAACTGCCATTGCCATTGCTATATTCTTTTTCTTTAACATGTTCGTTCCTCCCCAAAATTATATAAAATAATTACATCTCTTTATTTATGTAAATTCCGTCTATCATATTTCTCACAAAGTTGTATTTCTCACACAAATAGATAATAATATAATCTCTTTTAATTTTCACCTATTTTCGTTTTACATTTTTCTGCATATTATCACATTATTTTCTTTATATTTTTAATTTTTCTATTTTTATACATTTTTTTATGTTTTCCGCCGTATCATTCATGTCTTTTTATGTCATAATTATTATTTTTGTTTTATAAATAATTTTATTTTAAAATATTTTTGTCGTAAAATGTATTACACTTTTTTTACTAACTTGATGTTATTATTTTATTACTAACTATAATCTTTTTGCCAATTTTATAACCAAGACCACTTATATCTTTTTTTGAGCCCATTTTTATTTGTTCAAATTATTCAATATGCTAAATAATAATAAAAAAAGAAGGTTCAAAATATTAAAATGGATCCTATATAGTGGACACGAGAAAAAGCGTGTCTATCTATATAAGATCTTTTTTTGTAAAATATTAACTGAGGAGTGATTAAAATATGACTAAAAAAATATTTAAAGAACATGAAATATTAGAGTTATCTAAGAATAAATACGTAAAAAATATGACTTCTAAAGGGATAACTTATACTAATGAATTTAAATTACAGTTTATTGCAGAATATAAAGATGGAAAAAATTCGAGAAAAATTTTTGAAGATGCAGGATTCGATATTGAGATGATTGGTGTTAAACGAATAGATTCAGCTAGTTTAAGATGGCGAAATGCGTATAAAGATAAAGGGATTTTAGGTTTAGATGATACTAGATCTTTAAATTCAGGAAGAACCCTTAATAGAGAGTTAACTATTGAAGAAGTTCTTGCTAAGAAGGATGCTGAGATAGCGTATCTCAAAGCGGAGCTTGAATTAATAAAAAAGCTCGAGCTACAAGAAAGGCAGGTGATAAATAATAAGTTATCACCATCTAAGATATTTAAAATAATACAAAATTTAATTAAAGATTTTAATCTTAATAAGTTGACGAGATATTTATGCAAAATTGCTAATGTCTCTACTTCAGGTTATTATAAATTTTTAAATAACTTTAAAACTAGAGATATGAAAGAATATAGCGATCTTAAATCAAAAGAAATTATTCTAAAAGCATTCAATTATCGCGGATATAAGAAAGGTTCTAGATCTATAAAAATGGTATTAAAGAATAAATTTAATATCATAATGAATAGAAAGAAAATCCAAAGGATAATGAGAAAATATAATATTATTTGTCCAATACGTAAAGCTAATCCATACAAACGCATAGCTAAGGCGACAAAGGCACATAGGGTTGTTCCAAATAAGCTTAATAGAGCATTTAAACAAAATATACCTGGAAAAATAATGTTAACTGATATCACATATATGCCGTACGGCAATAATAAAATGGCGTATTTATCTACCATAAAAGACTCTTCAACTAACGAAATACTAGCATATAAACTTTCCAATAGTTTAGCTATAGACATTGTAATTGAAACTATAGATAAATTGATAAAATTAAAACCATTTAGATTACATAAAGATGCATTTGTACATTCCGATCAAGGGTTTCATTACACAAGTCCAATATTTCAAAGACTACTTAAAGAAAATAACTTAGGCCAATCTATGTCTCGAAGAGATAACTGTTGGGATAATGCTCCGCAGGAGTCATTCTTTGGACATATGAAAGATGAAATTGATTACAAAAATTGTAACACAATAGAAGAACTTAGAATTTTAATAGATGATTATATGGATTATTATAATAATAATCGCTGTCAGTGGAATTAAAAAAAGCTAACTCCTGTACAATACAGAAATCAGCTTTTTAATAACTCTCTTTTTCTAGTGTCCTTGACAACGGATCCACTTTAGATATCCCTTCTTTATTTTAATATATGTTTAAAATCTTATATTTTTATTTTAAGTTTATTATTGTACATCCTTTGCTAATGGATTCCAAGTTAAAGCTACTGGTTCAATTTCAGTTTTTCCATCTACCTCAACTTCTAAAGTGAACATCATCTTTATATATTTTATATACATATCATTTAGAATTGTACCTGGCCCCATATTCTCTTCTTTGAAAAATTCTGTAAATCTTCCTAGTGCAATATCTTTTCCTTCATCGTATCCACTATCTTCTGCTCCTGTTTCAATATATATAATTTGATCCTTCATATCAGCAAAGTTTTCAAAACCAGTATTTACTGTTCTACCAGTTTCATCTATTTATATTTATTAAAGTAATAACTATATATCTAAGATTTCTTTTATATATGGTATAATATTTATTTGGATATATTACATTTTACAAGGAGTTGACATTTTGAGAGACAAAAAACTAGATATTTATCGCGGTCTTATAATGATGTATGTAGTTGGAGTTATACATACTCTATTTTGGTTCCCTGTTTCTAATCACGTTTTAAAGTCACTTTTCTTATTTGAAATGGCTGTGGTATTTTTTATTACTGGTGCTAGTTATTCTCTTAGCTCAAAAAAAAGCTACATTAAATACCTTATATCTCGTGTTCCAAGGGTTATAGTTCCATATCTTATTTTTGGACTATTTGTTATTTTCATTCAATATATAGCTTATATTTTAGGAACTTCTATTACTGATTCTCCTATAAGTATATTTGTATATGATACACTACATCCTTTAAAGAAACCTGGGGTTTTCATACCTTTTATTACTTGGCATTTATGGTTTATGCCTGTGTACTTATTGTTAGTACCTTTCATACCCCCAATGTTTAAGTTATTTGAAAGTCTAAAAGGTATTTTTAAATTTATCCCTTTATTATTTATTGCAATATTAGTATTCTATTTTGAAAATACTACTCTTAATATTGATTTTAAAAGTGTTATTTTCTATGCTTTTTGGATTTATACAGGATTTTTCTATACAAAATTTAAGGATGTTAATATTTCAGTAGTCAAAAATATAGCTATATCTTTGATTCTTTTTATAGCTTTAGTTTTAATTGTTAAGGGTGATAGATATGTTTTAAATATGTCTACTAATAAATTCCCTCCAAATTTTGCATTCTTAGTTTTTACTATGACTGCTTTTAGCTTTTTATATATGTTTAGAAAAGTTATATTAAAATTTGGGGATTTACCTTATATAAGAAATATTGTTGATATTTATAGTGCTTATGGTTTTACCCTTTATTTATATCAACCTTTTACTTATTTATTACTACAGCCTATTTATCTATATTTATTTAATTTAACTGGATACAACTTTATATTAAGATGTGCTTTAACTCTTATAAATATTGTTGCTGTTATTTTAATTAATATTATATTTGCCAAAACTTTTGGTAGGTTTGAGAATTTTAAGCTTAAATTTAATTCATCTAATATAAATATAAAAAATAATATGGATATGAAACAAGCGTCATAATTTTATGACGCTTGTTTTTTAAATATTATTACTTTGCTTAGTACATAGTTTAGTACTATTACTAATATATTTGTAAATATCTTTGTTATAAAGTCATTTATTCCCATCATATCTATCATCACATACATTAATATCATTTCCATTACACCTGATAATAGTCTACAACTTACAAATGACGTAAATTCTTTTATTAAAAATTTTAGCTCTGTATTATTACTTTCAAATACAAAAAACTTATTTGTTATATATGCAAATATTACTGCTACTATCCATGCTATTATATTTGCTACCATATAGTTTAATTCTATTATTCTTGTTAATCCTATATATGTAGCTATATTAACACCTACTGTTAGCCCCCCAAAGACTAAATACATGATGCTTTCTCTATACTTTTTTAATATATCCATATTATTCTCCTATTTAGTGTTTAACCACCAATTTTTAATAATGGTGGTTAATGGTTATAGCTATACTTTTTGTATATATTTATGGCTTATTTTTTCTTTTATACTTCCATCTTTTTTGTTTACTAAATATGCATTTTTTACTAATTCAAACATTGGCATATCACTCATTGAATCTGAGTATGAATATGAATTTTCATAGTCTATTTCTATATCTAGTTTATTTAGTACTTCTTCAATTCTTTTTACTTTCTCTTTCCCTTTACAGTTGTTTCCTATTATTTCATTTTTATATCTATTATTTTCATATAATAATTCTGTACCTATCACTTCATCTGCATATTTATATTCTTTGAAATATT
Source organism: Romboutsia sp. MSSM.1001216sp_RTP31141st1_G3_RTP31141_220114 (assembly GCF_039031195.1). Taxonomy (NCBI): domain Bacteria; kingdom Bacillati; phylum Bacillota; class Clostridia; order Peptostreptococcales; family Peptostreptococcaceae; genus Romboutsia; species Romboutsia sp. MSSM.1001216sp_RTP31141st1_G3_RTP31141_220114. Next base: position 284,448 of record NZ_JBCIUO010000002.1, read on the forward strand.
TCATATATGCTTTTGGTGATGCAGTTATCATTATTATTGTTGAATCTTTTTTTGATTTTTCTATTATGTCTTTTATATTTTTATTTATCTTAACTTTTAATTTTTTATCAAAAAATTCTTTTAATTCTTCTTCACTAAAGTTTACTATTGGGCTAAATACAGCTTCTTTTGCTTTTTTTAAGCTAGTTAACTTTAATGCATACCCTACTAGAGTTATAAATATATATGGTATTTTTATTATTGTTTTTAATGGCTTTGTTTTTAGTGAGTATAGTATAAAGTCTATCATACTATCTGTATTTATTACTGTATAGTCTATATCTAGTAATAGTACTTTCTTTTTCATATACCCTCCTACATTAATATTAATAGGCAACTTAATACCCATAATATCACATTTATTTGTAGAGTTCTATCTTTTAATACTACATCAGTTGGGTTTCCTTCTTCTGTTGTATTTATTATATAGTTATATCTAAGCACTCCATATACTACAAATATTGTTGTATATATCATTTGAGGTTTATCTGGATTACTTGTTGAGTAAAGTGCATAACATACTATCACAGAACTTAATACTACTCCCATCATTTGGTTTATTATTTCTGGATTATACTCTTTTAGTATTTTTCTATGTTCTCCTGCTTGATTTTTAAGTCCTTCTATTTCTTTTTTTCTTTTACCTAGCCCTAAGTATAAAGATAAGAAGAATGTACATAATATTATCCAACTTGATAATTCTACTCCTATTGCTACACTACCTGCACATACTCTCAATATAAATCCTATTGCTATTGAAAATACATCTAGTAGTACTACATTTTTTATTTTAAATGAGTATAATAGGTTATTTATTAAGTATATAAATATTATGGCTGTTAGTTTTAAGTTTATTTTTGATGATAAAACTAGTGCTACTACTACTAATCCTATTAACAATACTCCTGCATTTTTTATTTTTATTTTCCCACTTGCTAGTGGTCTTTTACATTTTTTAGGATGTAATTTATCTTTTTCTATATCTACTATATCATTTAACACATATACAGCTGATGATATTAGACAAAATGATATAAATGCTATTATTGTTTTATATATTAAATCTAAATTTCCTATGTTATTTGAAAATATTAGTGCCGCTACTACAAATAAGTTTTTTATGTACTGATTTGGTCTCATAAGCTTTATGTATTGACCTATTATGTTTTCTTTTATTATGCTATCTTCAATGACAATTTCTTCTTTTAAATTTTGCATATATTCACCTTCTTTGTGTCTTATTTAGGATAATTATTCATACCTATTTCTAATATTTTTAAAAATCCTTGTATATTACTTATTATCATAGTTACTAGTACTACTACTAAGAATATAATGAATATTTTTGTATATTTTTTAGGTAAAGATTTTGCAAAATAAGCTAAAAGTATTATTATTGCAAATGAAAAATATATTGCCATTATGTTTGCATTTTTTAGGTTATATCCTATTATTCCATGTAATGTTATATTCGCAAGTATTGCCCCTAAACATAATTGAGGTATTCTTTCTTTATAGTGTTTTATACCTCCTATTATTGCACATACAAATAATACTAAAAATATTAGGAAAAATATCATATTAGGAAGTCCTTGTTGTAAAAACATCCCATTTTCAAATTTTGCACTAGGAAAATACATTGTTGGGTATAGTAATCTTACTAATGTCATCTTTAGTTTTTCAAACATAGGTATTACTTGTATAAATTTTGTATCACTTTTGACTATATCTTTTACCATGAAAAAGCTATTATATGCTCTTGATGATACGATAATTACATAAGCTGCTAATACAAATGCTCCAATATGCTTTGCCATTTTTTTGATGTTTATTTTAAACTCTAATAATAAGTTTATTCCATACATATATATATTGGTAAGAGTTATTCCGAATAAAGGTATTGCAGCTATATCTATCCAGTATGATTCTTTATTTTTAAGTTTATTTACTAAGAATACAAAGAATACTAATGATAACTGGCCATATATAAATCTCTCTACATTCATAGTCATAAATATTTGAGGGAATGAAAATACCATCATACTTATTATTAGTGCTAGTATTTCCCTTTTTATATTTAATTTCTTTATTGTACTATATACCATTGTTATTGACGCTGAGCTTACTAATATTTGTAATAGTATTAACCCCATACCATATACATGGTTAAACCCTATATTAAAATTAGTAGCTATGTTCGTACTCAGTAAATGTATTGGATATCCAATTAATGATACTATCTGCATGAATAGTATATGTTTACTATTATCTTGCGCTAACGCAAATGTATTCCAATTAAACAATACACCCGTATCTGTATCTAATAATACATCATACGTATTATTTGTATCATAGAATATTGTTGTTTTTGAATAAAATATTATAGCTATTGCTAAATATATAATTGCTACTGATATAAATAACAATATCTCTGATTTATGTTTTGCTATTTTTTCTGTCAAAGTTTCCACTCCTTTTTGCATAAGTTTATAGCTTGTTTATTATACCATATAATCCCTATTTTTATATATGAAAAAAGGGATGTATTTCTACATCCCCTCTCCAAAATCAATTATCACTCCATTTTCATCTATTATTACTCCATTACCTACTACTGTGTTTCTTTCCATCTCTCCATATTCATTAAAGTAATAGCTTTTACCATCTATCTCTACTATTCCTTTTTGAAGCACTCCATCACCATTAAAGTAGTATGTTTTTTCATTTATATTCTGCCATCCTGTTCTAACTGTTCCATCAAATCCGAGGTAATACATATTTCCATCTAGTTCTTCCCATCTTTGTTGCATTGATCCATCTGGATTAAAGTAATATTTTTTACCATCTATTATTTGCCAACCAGTTCTTACTACTCCATCATTTCCAAAATAATATTTATTTCCATCTAACTCTTGCCAGTACCATAATGATACTCCATTTAGTGGATTTAAATAGTATCTTTTACCATCTATTACTTGCCACTTTATTTTCATTACTCCGTTATTATCAAAGTAGCTTCTTCTACCTTTTACGACTTCTTGCCATCCTGTTCTCATTATTCCATCATTTCCAAAGTAATATTTTTCATTACCTACTGTTTGAAGTCCTGTTCTTAACACTCCATCTGGTCCAAAATAATATTTATTACCATCTAGATATTGCCAATTCCAAAGTGCCACTCCATTTAATGGATTTAAGTAATATTTTTTTCCATCTATTACTTGCCACTTTATTTTCATTACTCCATTGCTATCAAAGTAACTTTTTCTTCCCTTTACTACTTCTTGCCATCCTGTTCTCATTATCCCATCATTTGCAAAGTAATAGCTATTTCCATTTAAGTTTTTAAGACCTGTCTGCATTACTCCATTAGCATCAAAGTAGTATTTTTTTCCTGATATTGTCTGCCATCCTGTTACTTTTTGTCCTTTAGAGTTGTAGTAATATTTTTTTCCACCTATAGTTTGCCATCCTGTTTTTATTTCATTTCCATCAGTTAAACTTATTTTATAGCCTGCTGCTATTTGTTTAAAGCTTTGATCTGTATACTTTATTATTACTTCACTTTTATTTGGTATTTTTTCAAATAAATCTCTAATTTCCTTGTTGTGCATTCTTATACATCCACCTGATACATGTTTACCTATTGAGCTTTCATTATTGTTTCCATGTATTCCATATGTTGTTCCATAAGTTAAGCCTACTTGAAGCCCTAACCATCTATCACCTAATGGATTTCTAGGATCTCCTCCTGGTATCCCCCCTGAGTAATATGGTCTATTTTTAATCTTATTTACTATTTTAAATTTTCCTTGTGGAGTTGGTGTACTTTTTTTGCCTGTTGCCACCATGTATTCCCTAACAAACTTATTATTAACATAATATCCCATCCTATTAGTTTTTGAATTTATAACTAATAGATGTGTACTCGCTGCTTCTATGTTTATTATGTTTATAAAAGAAAATGCTAATATTAATACCATTGTTGATATTATAGATATGTATTTTTTTAGCTTTTTTTTCACTCTTATTCCTCCCCCCTGATTTCTAATATATTGCTTGAATTACTTAGTTAGACTTATTTAAGGGGGTTTCCTTTAGTGTTATTAATTGCTATTTTTCCTTGTTTTTTCATTTACTTTTATTTTATTATTTTTATTTCATTATTTTTTGTTATGAAATTAAATTTTTTATTACTTTGTATATATATTTGTATATATATTATTACAATTAAAAATCCAATTTTCTAATTTAACTAATACTATCTAAATGTTTTATATAAAAAATCCCTTGAAATAATAACTATATTATCTCAAGGGACTTTTTACTATTATATTTTTAATATATAATCTTAGTTTTTACTTTTACAGTTTGATTTTTTTATGTTTTTTATAAATAGTATTATTACTATTCCAACTACTAATACTGTTGTCACCATTACTATAGTATTTATAATTCCGCCACTTGCTAATACTTTGTTTCCTATAAAGTATCCTCCACCTATTAATACTAAGTTCCAGAAAAGTATTCCTATACTTGAATATAGTATAAAATACCATACATTCATTTTCACAGTTCCAGCTACTAATGAAATAGCTGTTCTTGCTACAGGCACAAATCTAGATAACATTATAGCTGATTTATTATATTTTTTTATAAAATTATAAGATGCTGAAAGAGATTTTTTAGTTTTTGGAAACTTTTTTCTAATATAATCTAAAAGTCCATCTCCAAATTTTGCTCCTAACCAATAATTTAATAAAGATCCCACTATTCCCGCTATTGTTGTTGTTATAAGTATCGTCACAAAATCCATATCATATGATGCTCCTACCATACCTATAAGTGGTAGTACTACTTCACTAGGTAGTGGAAAATTTGCATATTCTAATGCTACTAATAAAAACATACTTATTAATCCATATTCTCTAATAAAAACTTCTAAAAACTGTTCTAAAGCCATTGAATCTCTCCATTTATAAATTTAGTCAGTTTCTATTATACATTATTACAGTTTCTATTAGTAGTCATAAATGGTTAGATTTTCTATATTTTATAATAACTTATGTTATTTTATATTTCAAAATATAATTCATATGTTTTGTATTCATCACTTTGATTAATTATTTCGTAGTTATTGTTTATATAATCTTTCTCTAAATTTTCTCCTAATATTATTTTATTTTTAGGTGTATTTACATCTTCTGTTATTTTATTTTCAACATATATAGAAGGGATCTTGCTGTATATAGTATCACTTGATTTTATTACATTTTCATCATTTAAACTATTTGTCACCCTTCCTTCTAATATAAGTTTTGATACACGATTTTTAATATAAGATTCATTTAAACTAATTGTAGATTTATTACTATTTCCTACAATATTATCTACTTTAACATTTGAACTTGAAATACTTATAGCTGGTAAAATTTCCGATTGTGTTTCTATATTCATATTTTTAAGCTTTATATCTGAACACATTTGTATAGATATAGATTCTTGTCTTGATTTTATATTAAAATTTCTAAGCTCTACTCCATCATGACCTATAAATATTCCTGGATTTTGCAAACTTAGTGTTTCTATACTATAATTTTCTTCACCATTACTTCCATCTATAGTTACTTTATTATTTATATTTAAATAGTTGTTTGTTGCTATTTTAATATGATTTTCTAGTTTTATTATAGTTTCCTTGTCTTGTGATGCTATTTTTATATACTTTCTTATTTCATCTTCATTTTTTACAAATGCTATATTTTTATCTACTCCATCTAAGTTTTCTATTATTATATCTTCTTCTATGATATTGCCATATTTATCTTTTATGCTTTCTTTTTCTATTATTATCTTACTATCTTTACCTACAATTTCTTCTTGTAATTTTATTATTAGGTTGTTGTTATCTATTTTTACATCATCATATTTACTTAATTTAATATATTTTACTTCATCTAAAGTTGTATTAAAATCTTTATTTTCTAATTTTAATATACAATTAGGATCTACTTCTATTTTTATTTTTTCTTTTATATAATCTACATTGCTATCTATGTCTTCATCAAATTCTATGTTTATTATTCTCTTTTCATTATCAATACTATGATTCACATAATTGGGTGATAATTTATCTTCTATCTCTAGAGGTGGTTCTATTGTTGTTGGTGGTATCGATTCTTCTGGCTCTGTTGGTGGCTCTATTGGCGTTGGAGGTATTGATTCTTCCGGTTCTGTTGGTGGCTCTATTGGCGCTGGCGGTATTGATTCTTCTGGTTTTATTGATGGCTCTGTCGGTGGTGTTGGTTTTGTAGGTGGATTTACTGGTTTTAGTGGTTTATAATTTTCTTTAATACTAATTAGTTCATTCTTTGCATTTTTATGTATCCCATACCCAACTTGTATAAGTTTTTTTATTTCTTTTCCTTTTAGCACTTCTTTTTGAGTATTGTCAATACTTTCGCCTAATACTACAATAGGTGATTGTTCTTTTGTAGCTAATGGTGTTATTAATACTCCATCTACTAAATCTTCACTATTTCCTTTACAGTAGTATACTTTATTTAATTTATCAGGATAAAATTCTCTTATTATTTTCCCATTAGTTTCATATCTATCTTTACCACTTATTCTCTTTGGTTTTGGTAGTTTTTTCAATATTTCATTACATATTGAATCTTCCCCTCCTATAACATAAGTCTTATCTATATACTTATCTCTTATCCATTTATAACCATGTTCTATGTTATCACTTTTTGATAATATGATTGGGATATTTTTACTTCCTCCTACTGGTGCTATTGATATTGCATCTACTAAAGTTTCTTGTCCATTAACAACTATTACTTCATCACATTTTTCATTGCTTATGATGTTTATTTTATTTGCTATTTGGACTGACGTTTCATATCTATCTTTTCCACTTATTCTTTCAATGTTTAAGTTATTTTCTTTAATCTGATTTTCTACGTTTTCATGAATTACAGATTTCCCACCTATTATATATACTTTTTCTGTTTCTAGCCTTTTGATTTCTTCTATTGTTTTATTATCTATTTTGTTATATTTAGTTAGAAGTATTGGTGAGTTTATTTGAGATGCTAATATACTTGCACATAGCATATCTGGAATTGACTTTGAATTTACTATTATTACTTCTTTAGATATTTTAAAATTCTTAGATATTTCTATAGATGTTTCAAATCTATTTTCTCCTCCTATTACACATTCTGATGCATATATTTGTATGGGAATTAGTGTGCTTAATATAGTTACTAAACTTATGAATTTTTTTATATCAATCTCTCCTTTTAATTATTTTTATTTTACATTATTTCCTTTTTATGCTTTTTTATAATAAATTTTAAACAAAATTTCATCTACTTAAATATTTATTTTCTTTGTAATTAAAAAAGCTATTTTAATATGTTCTACATAGAACCTATTAAAATAGCTTTTATACTATTCTTTGCCAATTGCTACTTCATCAAACTTTTTTACTTCATATCCATTTGGATTATTACTTTGCCATCTCCATGAATCTTCACACATCTCTTCTATTCCATACTTAGCTTTCCATCCAAGCTCTTTTTCTGCTTTTGAAGGGTCTGCATAGCAAGTTGCTATATCACCTTCTCTTCTTGGTGCTATTTTATATGGAATTTCTTTATTACTTGCTTTAGAAAATGCCTCTACAAGTTGTAATACACTATATCCTTTCCCTGTTCCAAGGTTGTATGTAACTAAACCTGGATTTTCATCTAGTTTTTCTAGTGCTTTTACATGTCCATATGCTAAGTCTAATACATGTATGTAATCTCTAACTCCAGTTCCATCTACTGTATCATAATCATTTCCAAATACATTTAAATATGGAAGCTGACCTACTGCAACTTTAGTTATATATGGCATTATATTATTTGGTATTCCAACTGGTTCTTCACCTATTCTTCCGCTCTTATGTGCACCTATTGGATTAAAATATCTAAGTATAGCTATATTTAAATCTTTATCTGCATAGCATATATCTCTTATCATATCTTCTATTATTAATTTCGTTCTTCCATATGGGTTTGTTACTGATAGTGGGAAGTCTTCTTTTATTGGGCAAGTTTTAGGACTTCCATATACTGTTGCTGATGAACTAAATACGAAGTTTTTAACATTATATTTTTTCATAAGTTCAAATAGGACTAGTGTAGTTATTAGATTATTTGAATAGTATTCAATAGGCATAGATACCGATTCTCCTACAGCCTTAAGTGATGCAAAATGTATTATGGAATCTATATTATTTTCTTCAAATACCTTATCCATCTTTTCTTTATCTGTAATATCTATTTCATAAAATTTTGGAGTTTTACCACTTAGCTCTATTATTCTATTTACAACCTCTTTGCTACTATTACATAAGTTGTCAACTATTATTACTTCATGGTTTTCTTCCAATAGCTTTATTACAGTATGGCTTCCTATGTACCCAGCACCACCACTTACTAAAACTGCCATATTCATCACATTCTTTCTCTAATATTTTTTATTTTTAAAGCCTAGTCATAATATTTTTGCATAAATTTATGTCTAGGCATACTTAATAGTTTAAATATATATTATTGTTTTTAGTCTTTGTTTTGGAATTTAAATATATAAACTATTACTCTTTATCTGATGCTACTTCTTTATCTGATACTAATTCTTTTTTATCTTCTTCATTTACTATTTTTCTCATGTAGTTCATTAAATCATCTCTTAAGTTATCTCTTTTTAAAGCAAAATCTATAGTTGCTTCTAAGAACCCAAACTTATCTCCTACATCGTATCTTCTTCCTTCAAAGTTGTATGCATATATTGCTTCTTGGTTTCCTAAAGTCTTAAGAGCATCTGTTAATTGTATTTCTCCACCTTTTCCTGGCTCTTGATTTTCAAGTATATCAAATATAGCTGGAGTTATTATATATCTTCCAAGTATAGCTATGTTTGATGGAGCTTCTTCAACAGCTGGTTTTTCAACCATGTCCTTAACTTTATAAACTCTATCTTCTATGTGTTTAACATCTAATATTCCATATTTACAAGTATCTTCTTTAGCAACTTCTTGTACTCCTAATATACTTGTTTTGTACTCATCATAAGCACCTATTAATTGCTTTAAACAAGGAGTTTCATTGTCAACTATATCATCTCCTAAAAGTACTGCAAATGGTTCGTTTCCTATGAAACTTTTAGCACAATGTATAGCATGACCTAATCCTTTTGGTTCTTTTTGTCTTATATAGTGTATATTTACCATATTAGATATATTTCTTACCATTTCTAACATTTCAGTTTTTCCTTTTTGCTCAAGTTCAAGTTCTAATTCAACAGACTTGTCAAAATGGTCTTCTATTGACTTTTTATTTCTTCCTGTTATTATTAATATTTCCTCTATACCTGATTCTATTGCTTCTTCTATTATATATTGTAAAGTTGGTTTATCTACTATTGGTAGCATTTCTTTTGGTTGAGATTTTGTAGCTGGTAAAAATCTTGTTCCTAATCCAGCCGCTGGTATTATAGCTTTTTTAACTGTCATCGCATTTACTTCCCTTCATAAATTAATATAATAATTTTCTATTGTATATTTATCTGTAATGTTATTAACATTTTAATTATCATTCTATATTATACAACAATTTTCAATTTAATGAAGTTTATTTGATAAACTTTATACTAAATTATCTAGTTTTATCATTTAAAGTAATATAATGCTACTTCATATTCATAAATTTAATACCTATACCTATACCAAATATAGCTATTGATGTCATCACTTCTGGTGTTAATAAACTACTTTCTTCTTTATTTTCTTCCTTCTTTACTTCTTGTTTTTGACTTTTCTCTTTGCTGTCTTCAATTTTATCATCATCGGTATTTGTCACTTCATTATTAGAGTTATTTTTTTTATCTATATTTACTTCGTTTACATTTATATCTTTGTCTATATTATTATCTGTTATATTATCATTATCAACATCTTTATCATCGCTTGAATCTAAATTTTCACCTTTATTTGATTCTTGATTATTTTCTTGTTTATCATTATTTATTGATGATACATCTCCTCCCACTTGAAGATACTTATATGCTCTACCACCAAATACTAAGTGCTTCCCATCTTTGTCTACATTTTCTTCAAAGTTATAGTATAAGTTATAATCTTTAAAGCTTTCTAAATCATCCCACAGTACATTACCTTCTACATATTTTCCATTATCACTTATATAGTTTGGTACTATTTGCTTGTTATCTAGATTATCTATACTATTATATATTCTGTACTTATTTTCTATTATGCTCTCAGTTCCAAGATCTATGATTTGATTTGATATATTTACACTTTTTAGTTTTCCATTTGTAAATAAGTTTTTTATTTCATTTATACTTTCTATATTATTATTTGATAAATCTATACTTTCTAGATTCGTTGCATATTCTAGGCCTGACAGACTTTTTATATTTTTATTGCTTCCATTATCTGAGCTTATACTTTTAAGACTTTCTATTTCTGATTTTGTTACAGACGAGTTTATATCACTTTTATCTAATTCTTTATTTATTGCTCTTTTTAAATTTACATCGCTTATGTTTATAATCTCACTTATTTCTTTTTCATCTATTGTTTCTTCATTATTTTCTGGTTCTATATTTTCTAATTCTTTATAGCATTTTTCCTCTGCATAAGAGTTAATTTCACTGATGCTAACCAATAAAAATATAGCAATTAACATTATTATGACCTTATTCTGCTTCACACGCTGATTCAATATTTATTCCTCCATAGTATCTTTTCTACCATTCTAGTATCTAAAACTTTATGATATTTTTATATATTAATTTTACGTATTGTAACTTTTATTATTTATAGTGAAATTATTAATTATAAAAAGCTCCACCAAATAATTTAGTTTATTCTTTTTACTTATACCTTTCATAATTAAATCATTTCATTTATTTTTTATTACTTGTTATTATATATTCTTATGATTCACTAACTATATCATTAGCCTTTTTATCTTGATCTACATTTATACTCTAAAAATTTTTATGCTAAAACAAAGAAAAACAATACTATATTATGGAATATATGGTGAAAAGTATAATTAATATATTGTAAGCCTTATATTGCAATTAATTGATTTTGATTATATATAATCAAATAGTATAATCAAACTAGAATTACAATATAAAAACCACATTCATCTACTTATTAATAGTAAATGGATGTGGTTTTTATATTATTTTACTAAACTACTCCCAAGTTCGCATTATATTAATAATGCGAATTAAAAAATATTATTTTTATACAATAGATTTTAATGTAATAATTGTATTTTTCATTATACTTTTTTTATTTATAAAAATACTAAGTCATCTGACTTAGTATTTTGTTTTTATTAATACTTCTAGGTTGTATACTATTTTTATAATAATCTTTAAATTTACTTAAAGTATTAATTAATCTATTTAAGTAAGCTTTCAATATCTTTTTCTATCTTTTCTGGCTCACAAGTTGGAGAATATCTTTTTATTACATTCCCATTTCTATCAACAAGGAATTTAGTAAAGTTCCATTTTATTTCATCACCTTCTGTTGTGAATCCACCTTGCTTAAGCATAGCATAAAGACCTTCTGAAGCAGCATCTTCTTCTGCATTTGGAGCTTGCTCTCTTAAGTATTTGTATAACTCAGATGCATTTTCTCCGTTAACATCTATTTTAGCAAAAGTCTTAAAAGTAGTATTGTATTTAAGTTGACAGAAAGTTACTATTTCCTCATTAGTTCCTGGTGCTTGCCCGAAGAATTGATTACATGGGAAATCTAATATTTCAAACCCCTTATCATTGTATTTATCATATATTTTTTGAAGACCTTCATATTGTGGAGTAAATCCGCATCCAGTTGCAGTATTTACAATAAGTAATACTTTTCCTTCATAGTCTTTCATTGTAGCCTCATTGCCACCTATTTCTTGTACATTGAAAGTATATATCATATTTAATCTCTCCTTTTATTTTATTATTATAGATTTATTATTTGTTTAAGCAATTTTCTATTTTTTCAGCAAGAATTTCTTTTGGTGAGAACCCTACTATCATATCTTGCTTTTGACCCTCTTTGAAAATTGCTATTGTAGGTAGTCCAGCAACACCATACTCCTGTAGTATATTTACAGACTCATCTGCATCTACCTTTATAAATTTAACGCTATCCTTCATTTCTTCTGCTAAACTATCAATTATCGGAGATAGCATTTTACATGGACCACACCATGTTGCAAAAAAGTCTACAACAACAACTCCTTCGCTAATTTCATTTGCAAATTTACTTTCATTTATTATTTCAACCATTTTTGAACCTCTTATTCTTTTCTATAATGCAATTTCATTTATTTTATTTTTTGAACATCTTTTTAGCTCATCTATATATGACACAGCTGATAATGCAGCGATATTTCCTTCACCTGCTGATTTTATATATTGGTATGGAGTTCCAACAATATCACCAGCTGCAAAACATCCTTTTAAATTAGTCTGCATTTTTCTATCTACTTTTACATGATTTCCATCCAGCTCTAACCCTGGAACAAGTTGCCCTGGCGATATACTATCTCTAAGGATAAATATTCCGTCAGTATCTATTTCTGAATTTTTTAGAACTAACTTTTCTACTTTCATACTACCTTGTATTTCTAATGGAGTATCATTTATTATTTCTATTTTTTCGTCAACTTCAACTTCTTCTTTATACATTGGTATATAGTAAACCTTAGATGCAATTGTACCTATAAAGTTCGCCTCATCTTCATCATGCTTATTATAAGCAATTATTGCAACAACTTTATCTTTGTAAAGAGGAGCATCACAAGTAGCACAATATCCTACACCTTTACCTAAATATTCTTCTTCACCTTTAAATGTCTTTCCGAAATTAACACCAGTGGCTAATATTACAGCAGATACTTCATAAATCTTATCCTTTGCCATTAATGAGTAGTAATCTCCCATAGCATATATGTTGTTTATCTTTTCTTCTGTAATTTCTATATCCATTGACTCAAGATGGTTCATGAATTCATCTCTTATTTCTTTTCCACCTTTTCCATAGAACCCTAAGTAGTTATTTATCTTTTCTGCTTTAGTAAGCTTTCCACTAAGCTCTTTAGTTCCAAATATTATAAAACTCTTCTTTCTTATTTTGGCATTTAATGCTGCTGATAATCCAGCAGGACCACTACCTATTATAGCTAAATCATATCTTTCGCTCATATTATCTTACTCCTCTTTATATTTTTAATAGAAAATACTACTTTTATGGTAGTAATTTTTCTATATCTTTTCTTATTTTACTAGGAGTTGTAGTAGGTGCAAATCTATCAATAACATTACCTTCAGCGTCTATAAGGATTTTAGTAAAGTTCCATTTTATTTTATTTCCTAATATTCCTTTTGCATTACCCTTTAAGTATTTATATATTGGATGTGCATTTTCTCCATTAACATCTATCTTTTCGAACATTGTAAATGTAACTCCATAATTTACAAGACAGAAGTCACTTATTTCTTTGTTTGAATCTAACTCTTGATTAGCAAATTGACCACAAGGGAATCCAAGTATTTCAAACCCTCTATCTTTATAGTCTTTGTACATTTCTTCAAGTTCTGTTAATTGTGGAGTAAGCCCACATTTACTAGCTGTATTTACAACTAATAACACCTTTCCTTTATACTCATCCATTTTAACTTCTACACCATTCATTTTATTTGCAGTAAAATCATAAAATTTCATAATATATCCCTCCAAATATTTTTAATTTATATAAATTTAATTTAATTCAATCGATTAGTATATAAAAATTAATATAATTGATGCATGAAAGTATCAATGTAATCAAAGATGATGAATTCACTTAAAAAGTGAACTACATCTTTAATTATATAAAACCTTCTAATATCTTATCTAAATAATATTTAAGTTGAATAGCATCTTCTCCAGAAATTTTAGACTCGCAAAATACTTTTTCTGGAATTGTAATAGCTTCATCTTTAAGTTGTCTTCCATTTTCAGTAAGCTCAACAATTACAATTCTATCATCTTCTTTACTTCTGTACTTTACTATAAACCCCATAGACTCAAGCTTTTTTAATACAGGAGTAAGAGTTCCAGAATCTAAATGAAGTTTTCTTCCAAGTTCTTTAAATACTATCTTTTCCTCTTCCCACATTACAAGCATTGCAATATACTGAGTATACGTAAGATTGAATTTATCAAGATAAGGCTTATATAGCTTTATTATCTCTCTTGATAATGCATATAAAGGAAAGCAGATCTGGTTTTCCAATTTTAAAACATCGTATTTACCCATAGCAGCCTCTTTCTTGTAATTATTTTAATTAATTAAAATTTAATTTAGCTCAATTAATTTATCTTTATAATAATCGATATTTTTTTAGTTGTCAATAATAAAGTAAATATATTGTTGGTTTCCTATAAATTATTAATCATTTTTCTAATTCAAAAATTTCTTATTCGTGGATTTATTCTTTTACTAATATTAAAATCATAGGAATTGAGCTTAGTATAAATCTATCTCTTAATTAATAATTACTTCGTAATATATAACAATTGTGATTTAATTAGATTATATCATTATAGCTTGATTATTGATTATATATTTTACCTTATATTTATAAATAATAACGATAAAAAAAGATACTGTATATTAGCCATACAGTATCTAAATTAGTAGTTTGATTATATAAATTTTACCCTATATAATATAAAATAGTATTGTTTTTCTTTGTTAATACTTATCTATTATTATTTTACTTAAAATAGTATTTATATATTATTTAAAACTGGTGCTAATGTATTATCAGAGAAAAATGTATTAGCATTATATAAATAAAGCATATCAGTTACATTTTCTTTGTCTATTAATTTTTCTATATCTTCATAGAAATATCTAGGGTCAACCATTATTATCTCGCTAAAATAAGGAGTTAAAAACTGAACCATACTATTTGCATAAGAATCCTTAACTAATAATAGCTTTCTATCACTAGTTGATGTTGTATTTATCTTAACTAATGGATGGTTACCTCCTAAGAATATTCCGTACTTATCCTTAGTTTTTAACTTTTCACTATCATATATAGATGGTGCTTTTTTCTTTTCCTCAACATAATTAACTACTACTTGATCATTATCATCCTTTGGAATATATACATCTATAGTATCAGTATCCTTAGATGCAAATCCACTTTTTGAGTATAATGTTCCATAAAAATCATTAGCTACCGGTTCTATATTATATTCTTTTCCTTTATTATCTAACTTCATAGCTTTAGCAGTTTCTAAAAATCCATAATAAGCTCCTAAAGTCGTCCAGTGATGGTCTGTTTTATAGTATATATATTCATCCTTATGTTTATCTAGTGCATTATATGAATCTATAAAGTTTATTTTATTATCTAAAGATTTATTTAAATCATCTAGATATTTTTTTTGATCTAATACTGGAGCATATGTAGGTAATTTATCATCTAGTATGCTAATTGCATTTGGTGCTATAAACATATATTGATTTATATCCTTATGCTTTTTAGCAAAGTCATTTATAGCTTTTATATTTTCATTTAAATTTTCTTTATCTGGCTTACTAAACCCTTCCATAAGATATCCATCATCACATATATATACTCCGTTGTTTTGTTTTTTTCCAAGCATTCTATCTATATGTGACTTTACATTTATAAAGAAATCTCTTCCTATAAATTGGTCTACCTTATACTTTTCATATTTTGTTGTAAATCTACCTTCTAATAGTCTCTCAAATGTAAACTTTGGTTTCTTTGCAAGCATTCTATTTTCCGATTCTGAAAAGTCTTTATCCTTAGCTACAATATTTAATGTAAATACCGAAAATACAAATACTAAAAATACTAAAGTTAAAGTTTTAAAATATCTATTTTTATATCTAATTTGTTTATATATTTTGGATTCATTTTTATTTTTTAAGCATCTTTTTTTCATAATAATCTCCCTTCCTAGAATCTAAAGTATAAGAAAGGATTGTAGGTTGCATTTACTAGATATGCCGTTGCTATAAATAGTATTATTAAATTTATAGCTATTCCTAGTATAATACCCCATTTTTTCTTATACACTATTTTTTTGTATACTATGTTAACTATTGGTGTTGAACATAGTATTATAGGAATTAAAATTATTATATTTGTATATAAATAATATATAAAAGTACTATCTATAATTGGATTTCCATTTAATCCAAACATAACACTTATATACAAAAGTCCAGTTCCTAGATTATCATATGAGAAAAATACCCATCCTATCATAACTAATATCATAGTGTATAGATGTCTTATAAATGATGGAATACTTTCTAATACATTTTTTAAGAATATCTTCTCTATAAAAAGTATTACTCCATAGTATAATCCCCAAACTATAAAGTTCCAACTAGATCCATGCCATAGACCTGTTAAAAACCATACTACAAATAAGTTTCTAACTTGCTTTGGTATAGAACATCTATTACCACCTAATGGTATATATACATATTCTCTAAACCAGCTTCCAAGACTTATATGCCATCTTCTCCAAAACTCCGTAACACTTTTAGATACGTATGGATAGTTGAAGTTTTCTATAAAGTCAAATCCAAACATTTTTCCAAGACCTATTGCCATATCACTATATCCACTAAAATCAAAGTATATTTGAAGTGTGTATGCTATTATTCCTAGCCATGATGTAAGCACTGAAATAGAGTTTATATCCATTGCTTGTACACTTGTAAATAACATACCTATGTTGTTTGCAAATAAAACTTTCTTTCCTAGACCTTGTATGAATCTTTCTGCACCTTCTCCAAATTTACTAACAGTTTCTTTTCTATTATCTATTTGGTAGTCTATATCAGAATATCTAACTATAGGTCCTGCTACAAGTTGTGGAAACATAGATACATAAAGTCCAAATGATATAACACTTTTTTGGACTTTTACCTTATTTAAATACACATCTACTACATAAGATAATGTTTGGAATGTGTAAAAAGATATTCCTATAGGTAAAGGTAGTTGTGAATAGGAAATATTTAAAGAAAATAAAGTATTTATATTTTCTATTAGGAAACCATAATATTTAAAAAATCCTAATATTCCTAAGTTAACTACTATTGTGAGTATAAATATACCCTTTGACAAACTTTTGCCTCTATGCTTGTCTATAATAAGCCCCATAATATAATCAAATATGGTTGTAAATATCATTAAAAATACATACACAGGCTCTCCCCATGCATAAAACACTAAACTTATAAGAAGTAATATAAAATTTCTAAAACTTCTAGGAGCTATATAATATAGCATTAGTGTTATAGGTAAAAAAGTAAACATAAAAATTATACTACTAAAAACCACACCTTTACCTACTTTCTATTTTCTTTATTTAATTAAATTAATCAATTTTTACTTAATACTATTACTTTTAAATATAAATATTTATTTAAAGCAAATTTCAAATCTTAATAAATATTAATTTAAAACTTTCTCATTTTATAAAGTATACATTAATTGACTTTTATATCGATACAAATCATATATTTTGCATAATTTACTATTTGTATATTGTATTTATTTTAAACTATATTACTTAACAATACTTTCTTTAAAAGCCTCTTTCATTTCTTCTGCCTTTGGTGATACAGCAAAAAATATGTACTTACCTTTAACTTTTAATTCATAATTATCTAAAAGCTCACATTGCTTTGGTCCATACCCACTAAAGCTTTCTAATTGTTTATTAACTCTAGAGTCTATAACATCTTCTATGAACTGAACTTGACTTTCATCCTTAACTTTTACTATTAACATCTCATCTACATCCATAGTAGACTTTGGAGTGTATAATATAAAACTATCTAAGTCATTTGAATTTAATCCATAGTATCTTTTTAAAGTTTTGCTATTTCCTTTTTCCATCTTATCTAAGCTAACTTTACTACTTATATCTTTTTCTATATCTTCTAGTTTCTTATTTTGATTAATTCCACATCCGCTCATAAAAATCATAGAAAACATAACTACAAGAATCATTAGACTAACTTTTAATTTCTTTTTCAATATAATCACTTCCCTTATAGATTTGTCCATAAATGCTAATCTTATAAATTCATTTGTGATACCATAGAATTTAACCACAATTTATAAGCACTTGGTAGAAAATGTATTCCATCTGGCTCATAATACTTAGAGTCTAAAGTGCCTACATTTATATATCCAATTCCTAATTCACTACACATATTTTCTAATGCTATATTAAAACTATCTAAATTTTTAAGCATAGGTTGTTTGTTTATGGCTTTTTGTTGTACTGGGAAGATAGATGTTAGATAAATTTTAGAACTTGGTAACTTACTTTGAACTTCTTTGATTAGTTTTTCATAGCTTTTTATAAAATCTTTAGGATTACTGTATAATTCTAAGTCATTCATTCCATAAGTCATAATTACATTTGAAGGTGATAAATCTACTACGGTTGATACATCATCTTTTGCCTCTACAGTAGTTCTACCTTTATAGGCAACTACTGATGAGCCACTTAATATCTCATACTCTGTAAGACCTTCCGCCCTTGAATCTCCCATTATAACTGAGTTTTCAAACAAAGTGCTATAGTCTACCTTCTTATTTTTATCTTTAGATTCATTCTCTTCTTTTTTACGTTTAATATCATTTATTTCTTCTTGAATCTCTGTAATATTTTTACTTTCTAATCGCTTTACTGCTTTTACACCTGACTCTACTGTTTTATCACTATTAGCCATTTCAAATACTTCATTGCTATTAGTATTATAGTTGTTATTCTTGTCTTTACTTATTTCTTTGCTATTACTAATTTTTTCATTACCTGAGTTTTTCATTTCTCCTCTAATTACTGTGAATAAGGCTAGTATAGCTACTAGTGGTAAAAATGTTGCTATCGCTACTCTTTTTTTATTAAGTTTTCTTTTCATAGTAGTTCTACCCTTCTCTTAGTTACTTTTTAATTATTATGAATTCTATTATAATATAAATAAAATTTTTTATTAAATGTAATTTTTTCTAATTCTAAATTTCTCAATTTAAAATATATGTTTATATATTTTTTTATATAAACATTTCTGTATTGTTTATATTTATTTATATAATCGATTATCTAAATAAATATAATATTATCACTTTAATCTTTATTTAGATATAAGCACCACCTCTTGTCGAATTTTGTAAGTTGCAATGCTAATTATAAGGTAATACTTTTGGTTAGTAAAGGAACAAATTGGATAAACAATATGTCAGAAATGTAACAATTTTACCGGAAACTTTTTACAATAATTTAATTCAATATATTCTAACATATGTATAAATTTATACATATATTATCAATGCTTCTCTTGATATATAGCTCTATTTTAATATTAGATATGATATTTTAAAAAGATTATTTGAAATTTTAATAGAATATAGTTAATATAGATTTTTTTATTTTTCAATACATTTTACGTATAAGCTCTATAGCTTCTTTTAACTCCAATATTTATCCTCTTTATTTTTCGATATACTCAATTTAGTTTAATTGTTTTTTACATAAATTTGTGCAATAAAAAAACACTAGCTAAACTAGTGTTATAAATAATAAGCAAGTCTATAAGCGGAGTTCTGTATTTGACAATCATCTTTCTAGGCTTATTGTCACCAATAAACTCAAGCGGCCTACCAACCGGAGGGTACGAGCAATACCCTTTTTATCCTATTCTGGCCTTGCTCCAGGTGGGGTTTACACGGCTTTGCTAGTCACCTAGCAAACGGTGAGCTCTTACCTCACCTTTTCATCCTTACCACAAAAGTGGCGGTTATTTTCTGTTGCACTTTCCTTAAGATCACTCTCACTAGGCGTTACCTAGCACCCTGCTCTATGGAGCTCCGACTTTCCTCACGTAGCTAAAAGCTACCCGCGATTGTCTGGCTTACTTAATATTTAATTGATGTATATAATATATCATATATTATTATTTATGTCAAAATTTAAATTTTGCCTATATTTCTATCATCTGGACTAATAATTAATTAGCCCTATAGGTATTATCTAATATTTTATATATACGTTTTAGAATTGTAATCATTAATTTTTAGCTGATAATATTGCTTTTTTCATCTTGCTTTTAATACACATACTACATGGTATTAAAGCTATAAAAAATCCAAAAGCTCCTCCTGCTATCATATAAACAATAAATTTTAGGCCTTCATATACACTTGAATCTATTGCTATATTCTCCATTATATAAGTTATTAAACCTGCTATTATAGCTATTACTACTGAGTAGATCGCGGTCTTTTTAACACCTTTATTCATAGCCTTGTATTTAAGTCCTAAAGTATATCCATCACTATATATAGGGTGTGTTCCTTCTGGTGCCTTAAAAAAATGAAAGCCTTCATAAGAAGTTACATGAGTCCATCCGCTTTCTTCTATTAATTCTATATAAGAATCTAAATCATCTTTATTTTCATTATAATCAACATAGTATATAAGATTTTGAGGTTCTCCTTTTACAAGCTTATAAGATAATTTCTCAAAATTATCAAATATCCATCCTTCTTTAGCTAATTTTCCTAGCTTTTTCATTTCTTTTTCTTCCGCAAATCCTAATCCCATTGATGCTATATATTTTACATTTTTACTCATAATTATCACCTTTTTAATATCATTAATTTATTATATTTACCCTTTATAACTAATCTACATTGTCATTAAATCGTTTTGATTTACTTATATCTATCTCTCTAATCTACTAAAGGCCTCTGCACCATGAAGAGCCATCTTATATCTTCTTTCTTTTTCCATAGTTATAACTTTTAGTCCTCTCTCTGTAAGCTTATATATCTTTCTTCTTCCTTCTTCTCCAGCTAATTCTATATAATCTTGTTCTTGCATCTTCTTTAGCATAGTATATAAGGTAGCAGGCCCTATTATAACTTCTTTTTCAGTCAAATCCTCTATATATTTACTAATTCCATAACCATGCATAGGTACTAATAATGCTAAAAGTATATAATACCCTGATTCCGTTAACTGCTCTTCTTGTAGTGAATTATTTCTACTCACTCTACTCACTTCCTTTCTATAGGTATAAACCTAGTTCAATATTTAATCTCTCTTTAGCTTTACATTTTTATTTTTTGCGCATATTCAAATATTTTTTCTACATGTTTAATGGAATCTTTTTTACCCATATTAACTATTGCTGATTCGTTTATTCTACTTATAACAGCTAACTTAACAACAAAACATAAATCAAAAATTATTATTAAAGCTACTCAACCACTAATACCTATTTACTCCCACATAATCTACTCTTCTCTTGTACTTATATGTCTAGGTATTGATTAAACAATTTTACTATCTATACCTCTATATCATTAATTAATATATCCATTATTGATATATCTAATTACAATATATCATAATTAGATTATATTGTGTATAAATTTTATTATAAAATATAATTTATATATAATATTTATTTTTATATAATATAAAACTCTATATTTTGATTTATCATTAGTTATAATATTGCAAGTAATTTATTATAACAAAAAAGACTATGTATAAATACATAGTCTTTTACTGGAGCTGGTGATAGGAATCGAACCTACAACCTGCTGATTACAAGTCAGCTGCTCTACCGTTGAGCCACACCAGCATATTATTTTTTTGATTAAGTTTAGTACCCTCAAAACTGCATATCATTTAGTCAATCATTTTATTTTGGTCAAGTCCTCGACCTATTAGTATCGATAAGCTAAATACATTACTGCACTTACACCTTCGACCTATCAACCAGGTAGTCTTCCTGGGGTCTTACCCTTACGGTGGGAAATCTTATCTTGAAGTTGGCTTCGCGCTTAGATGCTTTCAGCGCTTATCCATTCCGTACATAGCTACCCAGCCATGCCCTTGGCAGAACAACTGGTACACCAGAGGTACGTCCATCCCGGTCCTCTCGTACTAAGGACAGGTCTCCTCAAATTTCCTACGCCTGCGACGGATAGGGACCGAACTGTCTCACGACGTTCTGAACCCAGCTCGCGTACCACTTTAATGGGCGAACAGCCCAACCCTTGGGACCTACTACAGCCCCAGGATGTGATGAGCCGACATCGAGGTGCCAAACCTCCCCGTCGATGTGGACTCTTGGGGGAGATAAGCCTGTTATCCCCAGGGTAGCTTTTATCCGTTGAGCGATGGCCCTTCCATGCGGAACCACCGGATCACTAAGTCCGACTTTCGTCCTTGCTCGACCTGTATGTCTTGCAATCAAGCTTCCTTTTGCCTTTACACTCTTCGCACGATTTCCGACCGTGCTGAGGAAACCTTTGAGCGCCTCCGTTACTTTTTGGGAGGCGACCGCCCCAGTCAAACTGCCCACCTGACGGTGTCCCAAGACCTGATTCAAGGCCTCTGGTTAGGATCCCAGTACTACAAGGGTGGTATCCCAAGG
>NZ_JBCIUO010000003.1:0-248814 GCF_039031195.1 Romboutsia sp. MSSM.1001216sp_RTP31141st1_G3_RTP31141_220114
TTAGCTTCACAAGCTTCTTTTCCAAGTGCAAGTATAGCTACTTTAGCTCCACATTTAGCTAAAGCTTCAACCATAGCCCCACAAAGTATTCCTGTTCCACCTGTTACTACAGCTACTTTATTATTTAAATCAATATTAAATGGTAATTTCATTTATTGTACCTCCACCTTCCTTATATACTTGTATACTAGCATATTATTTTTCCTAATTCAATACTTTTTCCTAAATTTTTACAATAAATTACAAATGAAAAGCACCTGTAAATTACAGATGTATATTTTATATACTTTTATTTGAAAAATACCTTTAGTTTTTCATTTATTAATATAGAATGAAATTTGAGAATAGAGCTATTTTATTCTTATGCTTAACTGAATTAAAGAAGTTTTTAATTAATTGTAAACATGCCCAAATGCTTAGAGACAATAATTTTTATAATTTTATATATTAAAAATAAAACCGTATCACTTACTTGTGATACGGTTCATCTCTATTTATTCTAATTATCTAAAACAAAAAACTACTTCCAAAAATGAATAAGGTAAAGGTGTGAAAATATTAAAATTGTTATTAAATAACTCTAATGCTATATTGATTAGTATACTAAGAACTTTTCATTAATTACCTTAAGACATTTACTTAATTTCTATTTATTACTTATTTTAATGATTCTTCTTATACTATGTTCGATTAGATATTTTCTTTATAAAAAGCTTCTAATTTTTCAACAGCTTTTCTAACTGGCTCTTCTTTGTCGTATAAATCATAGTGACTTACACCTTCAATAATGAATAAGTCCTTTTTCTTTGAAGCTGCTTTATTATAAAGTTCATGACCATCTCTATATGAGCCAAATGCTCCTTGTACATCACCAACAATTATTTGTAAAGGTTGAGTTAGTAAACTTTCTGCTAAATTAAAAGCATCAAAAGCTATCACTGATGCTACACTAGTAAAGTTTAACTTATTTGGAGAGTTA
Source organism: Romboutsia sp. MSSM.1001216sp_RTP31141st1_G3_RTP31141_220114 (assembly GCF_039031195.1). NCBI lineage: Bacteria > Bacillati > Bacillota > Clostridia > Peptostreptococcales > Peptostreptococcaceae > Romboutsia > Romboutsia sp. MSSM.1001216sp_RTP31141st1_G3_RTP31141_220114. The sequence continues at coordinate 980 of NZ_JBCIUO010000003.1, forward strand.
GGACTTTGACCTCTTGAAGTTGTGTAATAATCAACAGCTTCTATAATATCTATATCATTAATACCTGCTTGTTCTCTTTCCTCTTGATTTTTAGGAATCCAATTTGTAATCATTGTTTCAGTCCCACGAGCTTCAGCAGTACGTTGCTTAGAAATTGCTTCTAATGTTTTTATAGGATCACTACTTTCACGATATACACGGCCAATATTAGCACCCACTACTGTACCAACAGCTTTGATTCTTTTCTCTGTCATAGCAGCATTTACTGCATAACCGCCTCCTGCACAAACTCCTAATACACCAATACGATTTTCATCTACAAAATCAAGTGTTGTTAGATAATCTATTGCTGAGCGGATATCTTCAACTCTTGCAGCTGGTTCTTCGATATATCTAGGTTCTCCTTCACTTTCTCCTTGATATGATGCATCAAATACAATAGTTACATATCCTAGTTCAGCAAGTTTTTGGGCGTAGATACCTGCAGTTTGTTCTTTACAGCTACTTCCTGGATGAACACAAACAATTGCAGGATTTTGTTTCTTTTCTTCAGCATTTTCAGGTATATTTAAAATACCTGCTACTTGTAAACCACGTGCATTAAATTTTACATTTTTCTTATTTATTTTCATATTTATTACCACCTTTTATTAATTTATAAAATATACACTTGTGAGTTTTAATACTCTCGTGTATATTTATACTATATTATAAATAGAATCACTTCAATTACCAGATTTATATTTTTGTGTATTAATACACATTTTTTAAATTGTGTATACTAAATAAAAGGAGTCTTTTATATGAATAGTAAAATAGATAGAAGGATTATAAAATCACAAAAACTAATTCAGTCTACATTTTTAACAATGTTGATTAAAGATGGATTTGATGAAATCACGGTTAAAAAAATTACTGAACAAGCTGATATAAGTAGAAAGACATTTTATTTACATTATTTAGATAAATATGACTTACTAGATACAATCGTCAATCAGCAATTAAAGGAATTAGAAGAAATTTGTGCACAAAAAAAAGAAAAAGGATTTATAGAAGGAACGGTTATTTGGTTTAATTATTTTGAGCAAAATAAAGATTTCTTTTCGGCTTTGTTTTCGAGTAAAAGCACTGTTTCATTTAGAAAGCAGCTTCTAGATTTCATGATGAACCAACTAAGTAAAAAAATAAATAAGATAACTCATAAAAAAGATACAGAAATACTTGTAAGATTTTTAAGTATGGCTGTACTAGGAATTATAGAATCATTTATATTAGATGAATTAAATTTTAGTACAGATGAAATAGCAAAACAAGTTGGAGAATTGCTTGCTCAAAATATCTCCCTATATTCACATTAAAATACTTCATCATGTATTTTAACAATGTATAGTATAATTGTGAGTAATAACATAAAAATAAACAATATATTCTTTTATTAAATTACTATAATATATAAAACTAAATAAGTAATTTAATCTTTATTAATAAAACTAAAAAAGAGTTAGATAAAAATATGATAAATAAATATTTTTATCTAACTCTTTTGTTTTTACCAACCCCCGAATCGGATTTTTTCCCCCAATAAAATATAAATTAGTTATATTTAATAATTTTGAATTGTTTCACTTATATTATAGTTCGTTTATTTATTTAACTGATTCTTAAAAGCACATCTAAAAATAAATCTTACAAGTGGTTGTATGAAGAATAGTTGCGCAAAGAATGCAAATGGGAAATTAATTACTATGTTTTGCATCCATTATGTAATAAATTCTACAGTTATACCATGAAATAAAAATGCTGCTACAAATGACATCATCGGACACATTAATACTATTGTTGAACATATCATTACTGTAGTAATTATATATGGCTTTTCTTCTCTTGGATTTACAATACTAAAAGCTATTTTTTCTGAAAGTGGACCTGCTATAAGTATTTCTAATATGATTGCAAATACAAATTCAACTGGAATTATCTTAAGTGATTTTATAAATACTTGATTAGACATACCTCCTATTTCAATTGCAAGGTTGTAAAACACAAATAAAGGTACTGTTATCATTACAGTAAAAAAAGCGAAAAATATTTTTTGTAATTTTGTCGTTGGCATATAATATGCTCCTTCCTTTTAATAAAATATTTTTTAATACTTAAACAATAAAAAGACACATATAAGCATTTATATCGTAATCTAAATTACGTAGAAAGCTTCATATGTGTCAGTTATTTCAGTATTTTATTTTTTGTAATAAAAAAGACACATATGAGAATTTTGTACCGTAATCAGATTTACGTGCAATGCACTACATGTGTCGTTTCTTTTAGTTTAATATTTAATTACTTTTTTAGTTTATTATATTTTTTATAAAAAGTCAATTTAAACATTTCTATGAGTTTTATTCAGATTTTCTCAATATTTCTGATACTACTATATTCTTACTTGTACTTATTTGTAAAAAGTTTTACTTAAGAAGTATTTACCATGTAAAAATTTTATTTAATTTGGAATATTAATAATGTAGAAAATTTTATTTACTTAGGAGGAAATGTATTATGCAATTAACACCAGCAGAATTACATAATTTACACGAACTAATTTTAAGTTGTGTAAATAGTATAACAAATATGGCACTATATAAAAACCAAATTACAGATCCAGAACTAAAAGCTATGGTTGAAGCTCAATTCCCAGTTCATATACAGGATTATAACCTTAAGGTAAGATTTGTTAAAGAAGCTAGTGCACCTAATGAAAAATTAAATGTACCTCAGTTAAAAATAAACTTGCAGGACTTTACTACATCTCCTGTACAACCAATACCAGTTACACCTAGAACAGATATCCAGCAATTAAATGATAGAGAAATAGCTACAGGGTATCTTTTAACTTTAAAAAGAGCTGGTAGAGAATATGCTTGGAGTTCAATGGAAGCAACTAATCCAGTATTAAGAGAGTTCTTAAAAGATGCCTTTACAATGGCTTGTAATCATGCTTATGAAGTATCTGGGTGGTTAATTAAAAAAGGATTCTATCCTTTATGCTCTGCACCACAGACAGAAATAGATAAAGTCGGATCTCTTTATAATGAAGTACAGCAATTAAATTCATAATATATAAAAAACACTCATATTTATTAAATATGAGTGTTTTTTATATATTATTTATAAGTTAAGATCCAACTATAGCTCCACCATTAGGATGTAAAATCTGACCAGACATATAACTAGAATCATCACTAGCTAAAAATACAAAACTAGTAGCGACTTCAAATGGTTGGCCTGCTCTATTCATAGGAACTTTACTAGTATCACTGCCAAAAGTTTCTACTTGTTCAGCTGAAAAAGAAGATGGTATTAAAGGAGTCCAAATAGGTCCTGGTGCTACTCCATTTACTCTTATGCCTTTACTTATTAATGACTGAGAAAGAGATCTAGTAAATGTTAGTACTGCCCCTTTAGTTGCACTATAATCTATAAGGAGTGGCTCTCCTTTATAAGCTGTAATAGAAGTTGTATTAATTATAGATGCACCTTTTTTTAAATATGGAAGTGCAGCTTTTGTCATATAGAAAAAAGCATATACATTAGTTTTAAATGTATCATCTAGTTGTTTAGCTGTAATGTCTAGTATACTATTTTGAATAAACTGTACTCCATGATTATTGACTAATATATCAATTTTCCCAAAGCACTCTAGAGTCTTTTCAACAACAACATTAGACATTTCTTCATCTCTTAAATCCCCAGGTATTAATATACATTTTCTACCTAATCCTTCTATATAAGCTTTAGTTTCATTTGCATCCTTATGTTCACAAAGATATGAAATAGCAATATCTGCTCCTTCTTTAGCAAATGCATAAGCTACTGCTCTTCCGATTCCACTATCTCCACCAGTAATAATTGCTACTTTCCCTTGTAATTTACAACTTCCTCTGTAATATGGATTATCTGATATAGGTCTTGGTTCCATAAGATATTCTAATCCAGGCTGACACTCTTGATGCTGTGGTGGAAATAATACTTTTACTTTTTCGCATTTTTCCTTTTTCCCAATACTTTTATAAACTGGATACATATAGCACCACCTCTATTTATTAATTTATAAATAAAATTTAATTCAATATAAATTATATTAATAATTATGCTTACTTATGATAAAATATCCTATAAATAAATGTACTAATTCAATAAAAATAAATAAGCTATATTTTTAACACTGTATTAAAATATAGCTTATTTATTAAAAACACCATTTTTACAAAATATTATTTAAGTCCAAGTTTTTGTCTTTTGCTTATTATATGAGCTTCTATAGCCTTTGCAGCTTCAACTGGATCATCTCCTAAAGCTACTTTACCACCTGTTAGGTTCTCAACATCTTCTGTAAGAAGTTTTACTAGATTAGGAGCACCAGTAACAAATGGAGTAGGAGATAAATGTGTATATGCTCCATATGCTACTGCAAATATACCATCTATAGTAGCCTTTTGTTCCATCCACTCTGGAGCAGTAACTGCTATTGGAAGGTCTGGAATATCAACATCAAGGTGATCTGCTAAAGCAGTAACAAGCATTGATATTCTACCTGTATCAGTGCAAGTACCAAAACTTAGTACAGGAGGTATCTTAAGCATATTACATATTTCCTTTAATCCTTCCCCTGCATATTTTTCTACAGAATCTAAATTGCATAATCCTGCTACTTCAAGAGCATGATTACCACAACCTCCAGCAACTACTAATATATCTCTTTTTATTAATTCTTTTGTTATATTAACTGTATTCCAGTCTTGAGGACCATTTCTCAATGTAGAACAGTTTGCAAGCGCAACAACACCTTTTATTTTACCTTCTGTAATTACATCAACTAATGGATCAAGTTTGTTCCCAAGGGCACCTAAAACAGCTTCTGTTGAAAATCCTGCGATAGCTTTTGTAACATGTTTAGGTACCATAGGTTCAATTTTACCATGTCTTTTCTTAAAGTTTTCTATTGCTATTTTAATTAAATTATCTGACATCTCATTAGCCTTTTCTGGATAATATGGCATTTTATGTTCTGTACCAGGCACACCTATTATTGTACTTATGCTAACTAATGCTACTTGATATTTTTCAGCATATTGATCTATAGCTGGTGGTGAACAGTTTTCGTCCATAGCAATAGCATCTACAGTACCTGTTGCAAGTAGTGGTTCTATAGCCAACCAGTTGCCCATAAGGCCAACAAATACATCGTCTACTTCATATCTTTGTAGCAACTCTTGTCCGGTTTCAATAGAGCCAACTACTCTAATACCTTTAGCACCAGCAGCTATAGCTTCATCTTTATATTCACCTTTTCTAAGTTTTTCTATTGTAAGTGCTCCTACCCAAGGTTGATGTCCATTAAATACTATATTTACATAGTCAGGATCCATTATACCTAAGTCAACATTAACTTCATGAGGCATAGGTGTTCCAAATAATATATCTTGTACCATTTCAAGTCCTATTTGTGCTGTATATATAGTAGATAATCCTAATCTAAGACCTTTTGTAGCAAGTGATACATAATCTCCATCCACATTTGTTAAACAGCTTGCAATTGAGTTTTCAACTTCATGTTGAACACCAGAAGGATAAATATGAAGTTCTTTCCATACTGATTTTCTTTTTTGTGGAGCAAAAGCTTCTGTCATTATACTAGGTTGATCAGGACCTACTTTCATTTCTTTATCAAGAAAATCAGCTAACTCAATAGCAAGTTTATTAATATCTTGATTAGCATCTATTCCTACTTTTTCACACATCCATTTTAACTTAGCTTCATCTTTTATTTTAAATGGAGATTTACCTTCCCCAGTAGCTCTAAGTGTTCTAAAAGCTTCAAATGCATGATGACCATATGTAGCTGCACCCATTATATTTCTCATAAGGAAGTTTCTCATAGCCATGGCATCTGCCCCGATACCACAAACGCCTTTATCAACTCCTGTTTTTTCATTAATTCTACAAGGACCATGTGTACATAATTGACAACTTAAACCTTGAAGACAAAACTTACATCTAATTTTTTCTTGCGGCTCCCATCTTGAAAACACACTTGAAAGGCCGTCAGTTTGTATTCTCTTTAACATTTCCTCAACTGAATCATGATAACTTACACGACCTTCTAATCTTTCTCTAATTGTTTCACTCATATTTTTGTATTAATCTCCTTTCTATATGTATATATTATTTAGTATTATTTACATATTATTTACATATTATTTACATACTTGTATTTTGTTATTGAATATAAACCCTACCACTTTTTTACAAATATGCATACAGTGATTATAATTGCTATGGCAAATACTTTTAAAAAGTAGGGGGTAAATGCAACTTAATGATTGTATAGGAGTAAAAAAAGAAATCACTATATTAAAACATAGTGATTTCAAGTATTTTTATAAAATATCATATTCCTTGAGGGTAATAAAATAAGTTATATGGATCATATTTTTCTTTTACAATTTTTAACCAAGGCACATTATTTCCAAAGTAACTATATAAGTAATTAGAGATATTAATGTCACAATAGTTGAGATATCCAAATCCTGCATATGGAAGTAAAGATTTTCTTAAATTGTTTACCCATCTAATTGTATCATTAGCATGCATACTATAATTAAGAGTCCACTGAGCATCAATTTGTACTAATACCTTAGCACCTCTATGAGGATATGCGCTAGGTAAATCTTTATTTTCTGCAATCTTTCCTCCCAATAGAAGAAATCCAATGTTTATAGGTGGCTGTATGGGCGGTGAATTGTCTAAATAGTTAAACATTATTTGGCAAGGTTCTTTTCCCAATGACTTATATGCTAATAATCCTGTAATTTTAAATCCTGTTGGTGTAGGCACAAAACCTGGGCGTTTCTGTACAGATTCATTAAAAGTAATATATTTTGTTGTATAATTTATTTTATTTGGAACTTTTAATAAAAGGCTTAAAGCTTTTTCCATTTCTTTTTCTGTACTTCTTACTCCTACTCCATATAGTAAAATAGTGTCTTTAGTCATAGTAACCTTAATTGTATACCTATTATCTAAATCTTCTCCTACTTTTTGAAATGCTTGAATTACTTCATATCTACTATTTTTAGGCCACATAGCATTCATTACTGTTACTTTATCATTTGGGTGTACTTTAAGGGTAAGCGACACTACCACTCCAAAATTATTGCTTCCTGCCCCCCTTAATGCAGCAAATAAATCTTTATTTTCATGTGAATTGGCAGTTATTATCCTACCAAAAGCATCTACTATTTGTGCTTCTACTAAATTATCACATGCTAGCCCATATTCTCTTTGTAAATATCCAACTCCTCCTCCTAGTGTAACTCCCGAAACACCAATAGATGAACAACTTCCTCCAACAAATGCAAATCCATATTCTTCAAGCTTAGAATAAAGTTGTTCTTGGGTGTACCCTGATCCTATTCTTATATAACCTTTATTAGTATCTATTTCAAAATCAAGTAAATTAGAAACATCTATAACAACAGCATCATCTGCCACAGAAAAAGATTCATAGTTATGACCACCACTTCTACAGCGAATATTTATACCTTTTTTTCTTGCCCAATTTACTGCATTAACTACATCTGTTATGTTATTAGGATATACAATTACCTTTGGGTAGTAGTTAAAATATAAATTTGCATTTCTACGAACAATATTATAAATTTTATCTGCTTTAGTTATAACAAGTCCTGTTAATCCTTCAATCATATTAATTCCACCTCTTTTTGACTATATATTATAAAACCAAACGTAATGTTATAATATGTTAATAACTTTAAGACTGTTATAGTATATAATTAAAGCCATAAATATAAAAATATATTATGAGTAACTTAACATATTCTTAAATATTAAAGGGAGTCGAAATTTCCGACTCCCTTTAATATAAATTTTACTCTACAGATTTTAGTGCATCAATCATATTTACATTTTTTAATTTTATATACATCATCACCATAACTAATATGGCAAAAAACATGGTAATTAAACCAGAGATTACATAACTACTAATATCTACAGTTGGTATCATCATCATATTATCCATCTCTGCTGTACTTACTAAAAATACATATAAAATTTTACCCAAAAATGAGCCTGCAATTATTCCTAATATTGTTAGTATTATATTTTCTCTAAATATATACATTGCAACTTCATTATCATAAAAACCTAGTACCTTTATTGTAGAGATCTCTCTTATACGTTCAGATACGTTTATATTTATTAAGTTGTATAGTACAACAAATGCTAAACTTCCTGAAGCAACTATTATTACTATCATAACTAATCCTAAATCAGCAGATTCACTCAAGCTTCTTATCTTTGAAGCAAGAGTAACATTTACTACCTTGTCATTTTTCATAAGAGTAGTAGCTATTTTGCTTTCATCCTCTATATCTGAATTAAACTTTAGTAATTGTGCATTATATCTTGGTTCACTTTTAAATATTTTTTTATAATATGATGGTGATAAATATATATAATGACCAGCATAATTTTCTACTATATTATCAACCCTAACTTTATGAGTATTATTATCCAAATCAGTTACATTCATATAATCACCAACAGATACTCCTAAAAGTTTCGCCAATTTTTCATTTATAATTACTCCATCATCTGATAGTTTATACTTAGCTTTACTTACTCTATCATTTAATAATATATATTTATTTAACTCATCTATATTTTGTGGTACATACATAGTAGCAGCTTGCTTACTTGTACCTGGTTTACTAAAAGTGACTGACTCTTGATAAATATTTAAACTACTTTCATATCCTTTTAAGTTATTTAAACTTTTATCATATTGTGAATCTTCTTTTTTAGTACTTTTATCCTTAAATACTACTATAGCATCATACTTTAATAATTTACCAAATTGAATGTCCATAAATGAAGAATTAGATTTTTCAAGAGATATTCCTGCAACAAGCATAGCCATACATCCTGATATACCAAGTATTGTCATTAACATTCTTTGCTTATATCTAAAAAGATTTCTAAATGTAACCTTTTGATTGAAGTTAAGTCTACTCCATAAAGGCGTAATTCTTTCTAACAATATCTTTTTACCAAGTTTAGGTGCCTTAGTTCTCATTAAATTAGAAGGATTTTCTCTTAATTCTTCTTTTAGTACAATTAATGATGCTCCTACTGTACAAAGTATTGAAGCTACTAAAGACTGAATTATATACGATGGATAATAGTTTATTTTAACCTTTGGTAAAGTAAATGTAGATGAATATGCTTCATTAATTATGTATGGAAGAATACTACTTCCAACTACTATACCAATTACACATCCAAAAGTACTAGCTAATGCTGCATAAACTACAAATTTTCTAGATATTTCTAAATCTTTATATCCTAAGGCTTTTAGTGTTCCTATTTCTACTCTGTTTTCTTCTACCATTCTCGTCATTGTAGTTAAGCATATAAGTGTTGCAACTAAGAAGAAAAATACAGGAAATACTGAAGCTATTTTATCTAAACTGTCAATTGAACCTTTGTAAGTTGAGTAACCAGGATTATCATTTCTATCAAAGAAATAATATTTACTATCATCTAAATCATTTAATTTTTCTTTTTCTTTATCTATCTCTTTTCGTCCATCTATTAGTTTTTCTCTATTTTCCTTGATTTCTTTTTCTCCATCAAAAAGTTTTCTTTCTGAATTGTCAAGCTCTTTTTTAGCCTTATCAAGTTCTATCTGACCTTGTTTTTTACCTTTTACAAGATCTTCTTTCCCCTTTTTAATCTCTTCTTTTCCATTATCTAATTGCTTTTGAGCTTTTTCAAGTTGCACCTTTCCTTCATTAAATTCAATAACTTTTCCTTCATAGGCACTTACCCCTTGTTGATACTGAGTTATTCTAGCTACTAAGGTTTCTAGATTAGCTTTATTTTCACTTAAACTTTTACTAATATTTTCTATTTCCTTTGAGATATTAAGTGCTAAAGAAGTGTTTGTTGGATTTTTTTCTAAACTATTTATTAAATTGCTTAATTCATTTAATCCCAAGCTAGGATTAAATATAATACTCATCCAATACTGAATTTTTTCATTTGAAATTTTTTCACCTTCATTAAGGTTATTTGCACTTTCTTTCATATCATTTGAAAGTGTATTATATGTTACAATTAACATATTTAAACCATCTATTTGATCTTTATACTTTATTGTACTTTGTGTAGGATCAATTCCTTGGTTTAAAAATTCTTGTTTTGCCTTATCAAGTTCAATTTTAGCTGTATTAAGCTGTTTTTCACCCTCTAAAAATTGCTCTTTTTGCTTATCAAGTTTCCTTTGACCATTATCTAATTGTTTTTTACCTTCAATTAACTTTCTTTCACCATTTTTAATTTCTTGCTGGTACTTTTTCACAAATTGTTCATATTGCTTTTTACCATCAAGAAACTTTATTTTCCCATTTTCTATTTCCCTTTGAGCATCTTCAAGCTTTCTTTCACCATCTTCTATCTCTTTATAAGCTTTATCAAATTCTTTTTGTGCCTCTAATTTTATTTCTTCAATTCTTTCTATAACTCTATTTGAGTATAAATCTTCAAGATATTTATTATTTTCTTCCATCTTTTCTTTGTACTCATCACTATATGCACCAAGTTTTTCTACATTTTTAAATCGTACATATATTTCAGTATACATATCCATTGATATATCAGAGCTATTTAATATTGCAAAGTAATCTACACTTCCTTTTCCAACACTAGTTGTTCCTCTAGACATGTTATCTATATACATAGGACTTTGTACAAATCCAACAATCTTAAAAGTTTTCTTATTAAAATACTTATTTGAGTCTTCATCCGATTCTATTGTATACTTATCACCAATTTTTAGATTTTTATTTTCCTTTAAAGCATTTTCATCTAAAGATATCTCACCACTATTTTTAGGTAATCTACCTTCTGTAACAATAAGTTTATTTATATTGTTAGCATCATTTGGATTATACTCCATAAACTTAACAACATTATTTGTATTAGTTAAGTTTACATCTATACTATGTGTTGCATAGTAATCTAGAATTTTATCATTATTTTCAAGTAACTTTAAATCATTTTCATTAAGACCTATACTAGATACTATCTTGCTATCCATTAAGTTTTGTTGGCTAAAAAATTCATTTATGGATTCTTTTAAGTCTGGTCCACTTGATTTAATTCCAGAGTAAAAGGCAACTCCTAAAAAGATTATGGCTAATATAGAAATAAATCTTGCTTTTGAAGATAATATTTCTCTTGTTATTGATTTTTTATATGCTCTATTTTTCATTTTCTATCCTCTACCACTCTATATTTTCAACTGAAACAGGATTTTCATTTACTTTAACACTTCTAACCTTTGCATCTTTAATACTTATAACTCTATCTGCAATTGGTGAAAGAGCTGAATTATGAGTTATAACAATTACTGTTGTTCCTGTATTTTTACATGTATCTTGTAATGTTTTTAAAATCTGTTTTCCTGTTTTATAGTCAAGAGCACCAGTTGGCTCATCACATAGAAGTAACTTAGGATTTTTAGCTATAGCTCTTGCTATAGATACTCTTTGCTGTTCTCCCCCTGATAATTGAGATGGAAAATTATCTTTTCTGTGACCAAGCCCAACTAACTCAAGAGTTTTATCAACATCTAAAGCATTCTTTGAAATTTGTGTAGCAAGTTCCACATTTTCTTTTGCAGTTAAATTTTGAACTAAATTATAAAACTGGAATACAAATCCTACATCATATCTTCTATAATTTGTAAGCTGTTTTTTATTAAACTTGGATATATCAACGTTATCAATAATTATCTTACCTTCATCACAAGTATCCATTCCCCCAAGTATATTTAGTACAGTTGTTTTACCAGCACCACTAGGACCTAGAATAATAACAAATTCTCCTTTTTCTATAGAAAAGTTAATACCATTATTTGCTACAATAGTATTTTCCCCAACCTTATATATTTTGTATTCATCTATTATTTTTATATATGACATCTATACCTCCCCTATCTATATGGACTATTAAATACTAAATGTTATTAAATAGACACCTTGTTTGCTTAATGCTATAATACTAAGTATAAATAATATATAAACTAGTTACAATAATCATATATTTTCATATTGTTATTAAATAGACATTTTAGTTATTTTTGTTCATTTAATAACATATAATTTAAAATTGTTTTAATAAATAAAAAGGATGGATTACATGGCAGGAGTTAAAGGAAATAGAAGAATTTTATATACAAAAAAAGTAATTAAGAAAAGTTTACTTGATCTACTTCAAGATAAAAAAATTCATCAAGTTACTGTTACTGATATATGTAAAACTGCAAATATTAATAGAGGAACTTTTTATACTCATTATAAAGATGCTTATGACCTACTTAAATCAATGGAAGATGAATTATTTAATCAAATACTAGAATATATTGAAGAGACTCCAGTTGAAGATTATAAAGATATTTTATTACTTAAAGCTCTTGAATTGATTAAGGAAAATAAAAAGTTGTGCAAAATATTATTCTGTAAACATATAGAAACTAATATTATGGATCGTATTATTTATATAGCAAATAAGGCTGAAATAGATAAGCTCATTAGTAGTTCAAAAGTTGATGATGTATTTTTAGATTACTTTATAAAATACAATGTAGGAGGAGTTTTTGCAGTTGTTCAATCATGGATAGAAAATGATTTAAATGAATCTCCTCAAGAAATAGTTAATCTTATAAATAATATTAGTGCTTTTCAGCCTTAATATTTTAGTATGAATTATTATATTGTTTTTATATAAATTTTTTAAAATATAAAAAATACTCATATCCTTTTAATATGAGTATTTTTAAATTTCAATAGTTAAGATGAAAGACACCTCAGTTACTTCTTACAATCTATTTATTTTTTATCTCACTAATAATTTCATAAAGCTTCTTACCTAATATTTCATGAGCTTTATTTGAAAGATGCATATAATCATAATCACTACAAATTGCAAAAGGTGATGGATCAAAGAAATGACATCCATTTTCCTTAGCCACCTTCTCATAAAGAGGAATTATTTTATAAGACTTTTCAGAACAGCTTTTTCCCATAGTATAATAGCACTCAGCATTTTTTATCTCTTCTCTAATTGGAAGAGGAGCTACTACTAATATATTAGGCTTACTATTTCTAAAAGCTACCTCGCAAAACTTAGCCTTTTTTATAAGTCTATCAAGCCCTAATGATATAACTTCAGCACTTGCTCCAAATCTATCCTTAGTATCATTAGTACCAAGCATAATAATAAGTAAATCAATAGGCTCATGAGTCATAAGGGTAGGAATTATAAAGTCAAGTCCACTTAATCCTTCATATAATGGGTCGTCAAATACAGTAGTTCTTCCACTTAACCCTTCTTCTATAACATAATCACTATCTCCAAGAAGGTTTTGTAAAATTCCTGTCCAACGTTCATTTCTTTCATACCTTTTCCCATTTTCAGGATTATATCCATGTGTATTAGAGTCACCGAAGCATAAAATATTCAAAATATCACCTACCAATTTTTAGTTTCTTCTATAGTTCTTTTAATATCATTGTATAAGTTTGCTAACTTTTCATCTTCACAGCTTACAGGTAAAAATGGAAGTCTAGGTACTCCGATATCCAGTCCATCTAGCTTAATTAGGGCTTTTATACAACCATATAATGAACCAAAACTACACATTCTATACACATATTGAACCATTGTTGCTTGAAGTTTTTTAGCTTTTTCAAATTCATTTTTTCTTATTAAATCTTCAAGCTTTAAATATAATTCTGGCATACCTGCATAAGTACCACCAATTCCAGCATCTGCACCCATCATTCTTCCTGCTAGATATTGTTCATCAGGACCATTAAATACTAAGAAATCTTCTCCTCCAATAGCTTTGAATCTTGCTATATCATGAGCTGGCTCTGAAGAACATTTAACACCCATTACTCTTTCATTTTCACACATTTTTTTAAGTAATCCATCTGATAAGTTAAATCCTGTTAGTTGTGGTATGTTGTATATAAAAAATGGTAAGTTGCTTGCTTTAGTTATCTCATTCCAATGGGTATATACACTTTCCTCACCTAATCTATAATATACACATGGAACTGCTGATGTTGCATGAGCTCCACATTTTTCAGCATGAGCTGCAAGTTCACATGAATGTTTTGTACTAGCACACCCTACATGAACAATTATAGTCATTTTATCTTTTACTTCTTCACAAACTGCTTCAACTACTGCCTTTCTTTCTTCATTGTCAAGTAAGAAACCTTCTCCAGTACTTCCACATACATATAGATTTTTTATTCCTTTGTTATATAAATAATTAACTAATTCTCTAGTTTTTTCTAAATCAACATCTCCATTTTCTTTAAATGGTGTATTAAGTGCTACTGTAATATTTTTAAATCTCTCCATATTGTAATTCATCTTTATTCTCCCCTTTTAATAAGTAGTAAAGTGCACCAATTATACCTGCATCATTTTTTAATTTAGCAGGTTCTACTTTTAAATCTTTTGCAAAATTTTTCATAGCTCTTTCTTTAACTAATTTTCTTAGCTTATCTATAAATAGTTCTTTTTGCTCACTTACTGCCCCGCCAATTAAAACTATATCAGGATTAAAAATATGCACCAAAGATACAACTCCACAAGCTACATCTTCTATCCATCTATCTACTATTTCTTTCATTTTTTCATTATGATTTATTTGTTCAAATATTTCTTTTCCATTTATATCATTAATATCTAATTCTTCTTTTACTCTCTTTATTAAAGCACTCATAGATGCATACTGTTCATAGCAACCAGTGTTTCCACAAGTGCATTTTTTTCCTTTATTATTTATAGAGAAGTGACCTAGTTCTCCACCTATTCCTAACCTTCCATTTAAAATTTCACCATTTACTACTATTCCACCTCCAACACCAGTTCCAATAGTAATCATAACTATATTTTTAGAATTTTTACCATTTCCTAAGAATAATTCTCCTAGTGCTGCTGCATTTGCATCATTTATTACAGTGGCTTTTACTTTATACTTTTCTTCTATTTTTTCTTTAAATTTTGAACCTTCGTAGTTTTTTATATTTCCACCTGTTCCTATTACTTCACCTTTATTTACATCTATTTGACCTGTAGCAGATACTGCTACTCCTTTAAATCTTTCTATCTTATTATCAGCTAAAAATTTATCAGTTTCTTTTAAAACTGTATCTATTATTGGTGTTTTATAATTATCAAAATTAACTGGATACTTATCACTAATTAAGATTTTCCCATTTTCATTTACAATTGCTATTTTTAAAGCTGTTCCTCCTATATCAAGTGCTAAATAGTTCATTTTAAATTTCTCCTTTAGCTGCATTTATAAATCTTTGTGCAATTTCTAAAGGTCTAGTTATAGCCCCACCTACGACAACAGCATAAGCACCAGCGTCTAACATTTCTTTTGCTTGATATGGATAGTGTATCTTTCCTTCTGCTATTACTGGTATGTCTATTTCTTTAGTTAATTTTTTTACTAATTCTAAGTTGTTTATATTTTCTTTTATACTTTGAGGAGTATATCCATTCATAGTAGTTCCAACCATATCTACTCCACATTTATATGCATTAATTCCTTCTTCATATGTTGATATATCAGCCATTAGTATTACATCAGGATACTTTTCTTTTATACTTTTTATAAAATCATTTATAGATTCATCATTTAATCTCTTACTAAATGTACAATCTAATGCAATTACATCACTTTTAGCATCTACTAATTCATCTACTTCTTTCATAGTAGGTGTTATGTATACTTCACTACCTTCATATTCTATTTTTATAAGCCCTATTACAGGAAGTCCTGTTTCTTTTTTTATTGCTATGACATCTCTTACACTATTTGTTCTTATAGCTGGACTTCCAGCCATTTTTGCTGCTCTTGCCATTAAATACATTATAGATTTTTCTTCTACATATAGTGGTTCATTAGGAAGTGCTTGGCAAGATATAACTACACTTCCTTTTATACTTTTAAATATTTCTTCTTTATTCATTTAGCACACCTTCTTCCATTTCCATTGATGCTACATGACAAGCTACAAAATGTTCTTTTCCATCAATAATATAAGATTTCATTTCTGGCTCTTCTAATTTACAAACATCCATACAATGTTTACATCTTGGATGGAAGAAACATCCGCTTGGTGGATTCATAGGACTTGGAACATCCCCTTCAAGGACTATCCTATCTTTTTTATGATTGATATCTGCTACTGGTATTGCTGACAATAATGCCTTTGTGTATGGATGTAGTGTATTTTTATATAAAGATTTTGCATCTGCAAGTTCTACTATTTTTCCTAAATACATTACTGCTATTCTATCACTTATGTATTCTACAACACTTAAGTCATGTGTTATAAATATGTATGTTAAATTGTGTTTTTCTTTAAGGTCTTTAAGTAAATTTAATACTTGTGCTTGAATTGATACATCTAGTGCTGATACAGCTTCATCACATATTACTAATTCAGGATTTATTGATAAAGCTCTTGCTATACCTATTCTTTGACGTTGCCCCCCAGAGAATTCATGTGGATATCTATCCATATATTCTCTTCTCATATTTACGGCTTCAAGTAAATCACCTATTATTTTTCTTCTTTCTTCTTTTGATTTAATCCCAAATTTTTTAAGTGGGTCTGATAAAGATTGATATATTGTAAATGAAGGATTTAATGAAGAATGTGGATCTTGAAATACTATTTGTATTTTCTTACGAGCTAAATCCATTTCATTTTTATTAAGCTTAATTAAATCTCTTGGTCCATCTTCAAAATTATATATTATTTCTCCATCTGTGGCTTTGTATAACTGAAGAATTGTTTTTCCTAAAGTAGTTTTCCCGCATCCAGATTCTCCAACTAATCCTAATGTTTCTCCTTTATATATTTCTAAATTTATATCATTTACTGCTTTTACATAAGTTTTTGCTTTAGAAAATGTTCCATTCTTTACAGGGAAATAATTTTTAACACCTTTTAATGTAAGTAATACTTCTTTAGACATTTAAAGCCACCTCCTTGCATTTTATACATCTAACCATATGAGTACTTCCATTTACAAATTCCTCTTCTGGCATTTTTTCATCACATTCTTTAGAATAATAATCACATCTAGGAGCAAACTGACATCCTGGTGGTCTATCAAATGGATCTGGTGTAGCTCCCTTTATAGGATTAATATCTTGGTCAGCACCTTTTCCTAGTACTGGAATAGATTTAAGTAATGCTTTAGTGTATGGATGACTTGGATTTTCTAAAACTTCCTTTGCGCTACCACTTTCAATTATATTTCCCATATACATAACAGCCACATCATCTGCTAATTCACATACAACTCCCATATCATGGGTAATTAGCATTATAGCTGTATTATATTCTCTTTTTAATTTCTCCATTAATTCAAATATTTGTGCTTGTATTGTAACATCAAGAGCTGTTGTTGGTTCATCTGCTATTAGTACTTTTGGATTACAACTCATAGCCATAGCTATCATTGCCCTTTGTCTCATACCACCTGAAAATTCATGTGGATATTGGTCTATTCTTTTTTCTGCAAGAGGTATTCCCATATCTTTAAGTAGCTTTAAAGCTCTTTCTTTTGCCTCTTTTTTAGATATATTTTCATGACTTCTAATCATCTCAACTATTTGCCACCCAATTGTATAAACAGGATTTAGTGCTGTCATTGGATCCTGAAAAATCATTGCTATATCTTTTCCTCTAAGTCTTCTCATTTCTTTTGAATTTTTTTCTAACTTATGTATTTCAATATCTTTTCCATCTTCACTATGATAAATTATTTCTCCCTCTTCTATTCTTGAAAACTTAGGAAGAAGTTGCATTATTGATGATGCTGTAACACTTTTACCACATCCACTTTCTCCAACTATACAAAGTGTTTTACCTCTTTTTATTTCCATTGATACACCATTTAAGGCTTTATTGCATCTATTATTTGCATAAAAATATGTTTTAAGATTTTTGACTGTGATAATATTTTCCATGATCTTTCCCCCTATTCAACACTTGTTGGATCTGTAGAATCTCTTAAGCCATCTCCTACAAAGTTTATACTCATAACAAATAGTGATATAACTATTCCGACAGGTAACCACATCCACCAATTATTTTGAAGTGTAAATAAATCTTGTGATGCATTTAATATGTTACCCCATGTTGGTATTTCAAGAGGTACACCAAGTCCTAAGAAACTAAGTGCTGCTTCTTCTAGTATAAACATTGCAGTACTTAAAGTTATATTTACTGATATTGGCCCTATGATATTTGGTAGCATATGCTTATAGCATATAACAAAATCATTAAGTCCAAATACTTTTAATGATTGTACATACTCTTCTTCTCTGATAGATAATATTTGTGATCTTGCCATTCTAAATACGCTTCCCCAACCACAAATAATAAATATTATTATTATATTAAAAGCACTTTGGCCTATTATTGAAACTAACATTAACACTAATATTAATTGTGGGAATGACATAAATATTTCAGATATTCTAACTAATATTTTGTCTATTAGTCCACCCTTATATCCACTATAGCATCCTAGCAATACTCCTATTACTGCACAACCTAATGCACTACCAAATCCTATTAATATAGATAATCTTCCACCATATAATATTCTTGAAAATATATCTCTACCTATTTTATCTGTTCCTAGTATATGTTCACTAGATGGTGGCTTAAGTATATTTGACATATCAACAGCTAACGGGTCATGTGGTGTTAATAATGGTGCAAATATACAAGCAAGTAATATAAGTAAAAATACTGCAATCCCTATCGTTGTAAGTTTATTTGAAATTAACTTACTTACTACTCTACTTTTTTGTTTTTTAAAAGTTTTATTTTCTTCTCTTTCTTTAATTTTATCAAATTTATTATTTAATCTTTTTTTAGGTGATAAAGTAATCATAATATCCTCCCTATTTCTCAAGTTTTACTCTAGGGTCTAAAACAGCAGTAAGTATATCAACTAATGTACTTGCTATTAAAACCATAGTTACAAACATAAGTGCTACAACCATGACTAAGTTATAATTTGCTGCTCTTATTGCAGTGTTAAATACATTTCCAACTCCTGGCCACTGAAATATTGACTCTATAACTACAGAACCTGCTATTAGTGTAGGCAATCTAAAACCTATTAAAACTATAACTGGTGTTAGTGAAACTCTAAATCCATGAATTAAGTTAACTCTCCATTCTGGAATTCCTTTACTTCTAGCTGTTTTTATATATTCTTTATTCATAGTATTTAACATACTAGTTCTTGCATAACGCATAACTCCTGCAGTAAGCGATAAACCTAGTACTGTAGCAGGCAATATTAAATACTCTATTCTATCTATAAAGCTTTCAAGGCCTGGTGCTGTTCTACCTCCTACTGGGAGCCATTCTAGATTTAATGCAAATATTAATATAGTTACCATACCAAAGAAAAATTGTGGTATAGATACTCCTATCATACCTGCAACTGTCATAACATTATCTCCTATAGAACCACGCTTTATAGCGCCTATTACTCCTAATATACTACCTAAAACTGTAGAAATTAAAAGTGCTGCAACTGATAATTCTAAAGTTGCTGGTAATGTATCTTTTATAATATCTATAACTGCTACACCACTACTTGAGCTATATCCAAAATTACCTTGTAGTAATTGTATTAACCATTTAAAATATCTAATTACAAAACCATCATTTAAACCATAAGCTTCTCTAAGTGCATTTAATTGTTCTGGCGATAATCTTGCTAAAGATTCTGGATCCATTAAATGAGATACGGGATCTCCTGGAGTTAAATCTAGTAAAAAATAAATAATAAATGTTATTATTAATAACATTGGAATCATTCCAAGCACTTTTTTTAATATGTATTTTAGCATTTACTACCTCCTTATAATAAAAGGGATGTATAATTAAAATTATACACCCCCTCTGTTTATTACTCAGCTAATGTCCATTTGTGAATATCCCACTTATAATTAAATTGTGGGTTACCAAATGTTTCAGGCATACCTTTTATCTTATCGCTTGTCATAACAAATATTGGTTGGTAATATAAAGGCATTACGAATAATTCTTCATTTTCATATTTTTGTAATTCAAAGAATGCTTTTCTCTTTTCTTCTGGATCTATTGTTTTTGTATTTTCTATTAATTTATCTAATTCAGGTGTTCCTGGTGTATGTGAGTTTAGTTCAGCACCTGTTTGATATCTATCATAGTACTCATGCATTGAAAGTGCAGCAGTTGCAGCATAACATAAATCAAAATCAACTGCTGAAGGTCCATTTACAGGATCTTCTGGTAATGCCCATAATAATGAAGCTAAATCACCTTCAACTAATCTAAATTCCATTTTTATTCCAACTTGAGATAAGTAGTTTTGTATTATTGCCATTAAATCAACTGTTTGTTGATCTGTATAATAATAAACTACATCTAAAACTGTGTTTGGATCCCAGTTAGCTTCTTTTAATAATTCTTTAGCTTTTTCTGGATTATACTCATAATTATTTAATCCATCAACTTTATCAGGTCCATTTGGAGTTAAACTATTTGCAGGTAGTGCTGCACCCTCAAATATACCATCAAGTATTTTATCCATATCTAAAGCATACATTATAGCTTGACGAACTCTCTTATCTGCTAATGGTGCAGCTGATCCATCTTTTTTCTTAAACTTATTTGCAAAGAATAATCTTGTATATCTAACATCTACAGTATCCATATTGATACCTTTAGTACCTTCAAGTGCTTTAACATCTGCTATATTTTTAGTGTATGAGTAGTCAAGAAGTCCAGCTTTAGCATTTGTTACTAAGTTTGGATCACTGTCTCCAGGACTTGGATTTAAGTGCATATTAAATGCTGGTTTACCATCCCAATACTTATCAAATCCAGCTAAAGTTGTGTAATTACCCATTTTTACTTCATCTACTTTAAATGGCCCAGAACCTATTGGATTTCTAAAGAATTCTGATTGTTGGAACTTAACAGGATCAACATTTTCAAGATGCTTTTTAGGAAGTGGTGCAAATTGTGTAAATGTAAGTAGAGCATCTGGTGCTAATTTTTCAAATTTTATTTCTATATTATTTCCATCTATTACAATACCAGATATTTCATCTGCCTTTCCATCTATGTAATCAGTTGCTCCTTCTATAGATTTAAAAGTATTTCCAAATACATTGTTTAAAACTGTCGTCTTTAAACTGTATTCTATACTCCATTTTATATCTTCTGCTGTTATAGGCTCTCCATCATGCCAGAATATATTATCTCTTAATACAAACTTAAGGTTTTTTCCATCTTCTGACATTTCATAAGATTTAGCTAATTGACCTTCCCCTGGTATTGGGTCTAATTTTTCATCTGCAAATATTAACCTATCATATAAAACTTTGTTGTAAACGAAAGTACCTGGATTTAACCACGGCGCTTCGAAAAATTCTTCAGGTCCTCCATTTGCATAAAGAGTGTTTGCTGCTGCTTCTTGCTTTGTTGAATTTTCCCCCTGTGATTTTTCTTCTTTTCCGCCTGTACTAGCACATCCAACTAGGTTTAGCGTTAGCATTGAAGTTACAAGCAAGCTTAATAGCTTTTTTTTCTTCATAATATCATCCCCTCTTTTTTAATTATAAGAAAATATAAATTTCCTATCTTATGAATAACTTAAAATGTTTCGCTTAGATTCATCTAAATTAAAGCGAATTTTTTATTTTATCAAGGTATTTTCTACCTAGTAAAACCAAATTAGATTAAAATATTTTCTTCATCATACTTAAATAATGCATTTAAAGTATTTACCTTTTTTTGATAATAACTCTCTATTTTTATAAAATAGGTATATAGTATATCTATCATTACTAAAATAGGAAATTGAGGTGATATGCAATCTCCAGCTTCTAGTGCATTTATAGTTGGAATTAATATAACTTCATCGCAAAAACTCGATAAATGGAAAGAATTATTTGAAGTGATCATAATAATTTTAGCTCCATTAGCCTTTGCTATCCCTATTCCTTGAAGAATTTCTTTTGTTGTACCACTTAACGATATAGCTATAATAACGCTTTCCTCATTAGCAAGTGAAGATAACATTTTTATTCTATGTGAATCATATACAGCTTCAATATTTAACCCTAACCTCATAAACCTTAGATGAACTTCTTCAGCTGCAATCCCAGAACTTCCCATTCCGAAAACGCAAACCCTCTTAGATGTTGTTAATAGGTGAGCAACTTCTTTCATTTGATTTTGATTTATCATCATATGACAACTATCTAATAAATCTTGATATGTATTAATAACTAAATTAGAAATTTCTTCTCTATTGTATTTACTAATATTTTTCTCATATTCAAATATGAATTCTCTAAAACCTTTATATCCACATTTTTTCGCAAACCTAGATAAAGAAGCTTCTGACACAAATAGCTTTTCTGATACTGCTTTAGATGAAAGCTTTTGTATTTCTCTATTATTTATAAAAAAATTGGCTATAGTTCTTTCTACATTAGTAAATTTATCATATCTTGACTTTAGATTTTTCAAAACAGTATTATCAGAATATTCCATACCATCCGTCTCCTTTTCATTAGGTAGTCAAGCTATTATATTCTTAAATCATTTTATTTATTTAATTCTATACTATAAGTGTATATAGATATTAATTCAATCGCAACATTTTTGAAAGATTTTGAAAGAAATTTTAAATATTTTTCAGATTTTCTATAAAATAAAGATTTATTAGATGTATTTTTTCTAAATTTTAGAAATTACTTTCATTCATTTGGCTTGTCCATAGAGATTTTTGTGTTATTTAGTAAAGAAAAAGTGCATTTAGTAAAATTAGTAAATTTTGCTAAACGCACTTTTTTGTTTAAAAATTTAAATTTATATCTTTTTTTAATTTTCCTTTTTCTCATAATTTAATATAGCTTTATAACGGTCAATATACTTTTCTTTTTCACCTTTTGAAACTTTAAAATAATCATTTTCTCCAGGTATTATAGTTAAACAATTATCCTTAAAATCGGCATTATCAAATTTTAATGTAGTTGGAACATCACTTCCTATAGCATTTGAATAGCAAATCACTTTTTCTTTATCCATAATTATAAACTGATACATATCATCACTTTCAGCAATATTTAAAAACTTATATCCTGCCTTTTTGTATATTTCATCTCTAGGAGTACCTGGTTTAAATATATACATTTTATCCCATTTAAAAGGTATCTCATCCTTAAGACTTATAACTTTACCTTCTTTACCTTTATCTAGTAGAAAACTAGTTTCACCATAAAACATTCCATGATTGTTACATAGCATATCTAAGTTCTTTTTAACATTTTCAAACTGAACTATATTACTAGACTTATTTATTACATCCCATCCATTTTTATCTTTTTTTAATTTTATATCAATTTTTGAAATACACTCACCGTGTTTTCCTGGTTCTGTTACTATAACAGTTTGTCCATCTTTGTTTTTATAGTCATGTTGTTTTATTTGAACATGGTTATGTCCAGCAACTATCGCATCTATTCCAGATACATTTTGAGCTAAGTCTTGTATTCTATTTCCTGGGTGTTTTGGTTTTTTAGGTCTTTCTCCACTATGTACTACTGCTACTATAACATCTGCATGGTCTTTTTCCTTCATAACTTTTACCCATTTATTAGCATCTTCTACTAAATCATTCATATAAAGTTCTCCATTGTATCCCTTTTGATCTTTTAACTCTAAAGATTTAGCTTTTACTAGCTTTTCTCCATCCCATTCTTTAGATTCTCCTACTTCTTTTAGAGTAAGTCCTAATATTCCAAGTTTTATATTACCTTCTGGTGTTTTAATTTCTTTTATAACGTATGGTTTTGTGTAGCTTTCTCCATTTTTCTTATATGTATTTGCTGATAGTACACTTATTCCTTGCTTTTCAAAGTCTGATATCATATTATCTAGACTAGTCTTGTTATTTGATACAAACTCATGATTTCCAAGAGTTACTGTGTCAAACCCAGCTTCTTTCATTTCTTTCGCTAAAGGAATTTCTATATAATCTGCATTGTTATTTTTATAGTTTTTACTCATTTGGTCATAATATTTTAACATATCTCCAGATGTTCCAAATCCAGAATCTAGAAAATCCCCTGCGTCTACTACTACAGTATCTGGATTTTCCTTCTTTTGTTTTTCTATATAAGAAACCATTTCATTAGGTATTATTCCATGTAAGTCAGTTGTTGCAAGTATATTTAAATCTACTGACTTAGTAGAACTGCATCCTATTATTAATAAAGATGAAATGCTTATTACTGACCATAATATTTTTCTCTTTGAAAATAATTTACTCATCCTCATCCCCCTATATACTTTCTTGTCTTATATTTTCAACTATATTTTCTTTGTTTATTTTTTTCATAGGAATATAAGCCGATACAAAAGTAATGACAAATACACCTACAATAGATATTAAAACTGCCTTTATAGGAAGTACCATACCTATTTCTATAACATCTCCAAGAACTTCATTCATATATACATCTATTAAAAGTCCTATAGGAATTCCGTATAATAAGGCTAATACTCCATATAATAAGCTTTCAAGATATATCATTCTGTTAAATCCACTAGGTGTTACACCTATTGATTTGATTATTGCAAATTCTTTTTTTCTTAAATTTATATTTGTACTCATTGTGTTTATTATATTAGTAGCACTTATTAGAGATATTACTACTGTAAATCCATATACAAATATTTTCATAACATTGATAGCCTCTTCCATCTCTAATACATCTTCTACATCATCTGATACATCATAACCATATTTTTTTGCTATATTTTTTACATCATCTCTAGTTTTTTTTGTTTTATTTGTGTCTATGTATATATCTCCATCACTTATTTTATATCCTAGCTTTTCTCCTACTTCGTTATAAGTTATAAAATCTATACCCATATAAGTAGACCATCTATATCCTGGAAGAAAATCTTCAGTAGTAGCTAGTACTTTTAACTTAATAGGCTCTCTTACTTCCTTATCATTTTTGTCTATATATCTCTTACAAATATTTATTGTATCTCCTACTTTATAATTTGTTAATGAAATCTCACTTTGTTTTCTGCTAGAGCTATTGTCACTTTTATTTCGAAGTATTATTCCATTTTCTTTTATAGCACTTTCTTTGTCAAAACTACCAGTTTTTAATTCTAATTCTTCTATTGCTTTATCTCCTACAAAATTAATTCCATTATTGTTAAATATATATACAATTTCACCATTTTTATTTTCCTTTGAAAAACGTCTTTCTATTAAATCCTTATATTCTTTATTTATGTTATTTTCATTAATGTATGTTTCTGCACCATAAGGATTAATTGCACTAATTTTATTTACTCCATCTATATTATTTAAATCTTTAACTATATCATTTTTCTCTCTTATTCCGCTATACCATACTCTCATATCATAGTTTATTTCTCCTATATTTACCCGATTAGCTTTTTCAAATAAATCAATAAATCCACTAAATGATATAAATATAACTACACTAGTTACTAAAGAGAATAAGGTTATTCTGAATTTCTTTTTATTTCTTCTAAGATTTTTGTATGCAAGAACTCCTTCAGTTTTAAATATTAACTTAACTAGTTTAGAATTTTTTACTTTTCCTATTTTTAAATCATCACTATTTCTTATAGATTCAAGTGGAGAAGTTTTTGCACAATTGATTGCTGGAAGTATTGCCGATACTAATATAGCCAATAAAACTATTAATGCACTTCCTACTATCATATAAGGATTATATATTACTCTTAGATTTATATCTGAAATAAATTGGCTATTAAATACTGTTTGTATTGATTTAAAGATTAAATCCATTCCAAAAGTTCCAACTATTAACCCTATAGGTATTCCTATTAAACTTATTACAATAGCCTCTATAAATACTAGCTTCATAACTTGAGTTTTAGTTGCCCCTATAGAATTTAACACTCCAAATTGTTTTTTTCTTTCATTTACAGATATACTAAAAGAATTATATACTGTTACTACTGTGCATACTATTACTAATAATGTTACTATAAGTAATATTTTATTAAATGTTTTATTTATATTTTCGTAAAGACTTGCCCCTTGTAGTCTTAATAGATACTCATTAAAGTATAGGTTTTCATAGTGAGTTTTATTATCATTATTATAAATCATTGACTCGTCATTATCAGTTGATTTATCAACTTCTAATCCTAGTGTTTTTGCTATATTTGTGGCTATAGTATAGGCTTCTTTAGGATTATTAAATAATATATATGCATCTAATGTATCTTTTTCAAATGGTTTATTTGGCTCTAAATAAGTTATTCCATTTGAAATTTCACTTAGTTCAGCGTATGGTTTTTTCATAATTCCAACAACCTTATATTCTTTTTCTTTTGTATCAACTAATCTTTCATTTTCTTTTAGTATTGGAATTTCTATTCCTTTTCCATTTTCATCTATTCTTTTTCCAACATTTAAAGTTATAGTATCTCCTAATTTTTTGTTTATTAAAGGTATGACCCTTTCACTTAATACTATCTCATTTTCATTAGTAGGTAGTTTTCCTTCTTTTAATTTTACTTGATTCATTTCAAAACCATTTTTGTTATAGGCTTTAAGGTTAATCAAGTTTAATTTGTCTTTATTTAATTTTGAATATCCTAAATCTTCACTAATTGAAGTTTTTGCTATTCCTGCACTTTTAGTTATAGTGTCTAAATCTTCCTTTTTTACATTGTAAAAAGCTGAATGAAAATATCCTTCTTGTTCTATAGTCTGCCTAAACTGATAATCCATATAACTTTCATATATGCTTCCTATTCCACATATTAATGCTGTTGATAGTATTACTCCTATTATTGTTACTATTGTTCTTTTTTTATTTTTTTTTAAATACCTTAAAGTTAGAGTTGTATATAAATTCATTTATATCACCTCGTCTGCTTTAATAATTCCATCTTCTATAGCTATTACTCTGTCTGCTTGTAGTGCTATGTTATTATCATGAGTTATCATTATTAATGTTTGATTGTATTTTTTTACTGATAGTTTTAATAATTCTATTACTTCCTTTGAGTTTTTACTGTCTAAGTTTCCAGTAGGTTCATCTGCAAGTATAATAGATGGTCTATTTATAAGTGCTCTACCTATAGAAGTTCTTTGTTGCTGTCCTCCACTTAGCTCATTTGGAAGGTTGTTTTCTTTTTCTTTTAATCCTAATGTTTTTAATAAATCATTTAAGTATTCTTTATCTATTTTTCTGTTATCAAGTTCTGCTGGTAGTAGTATATTTTCCTTTACACTAAGTACAGGTATTAAGTTATAGAACTGATATATAAGTCCTATGTTTCTTCTTCTAAATATGGCTAAATCTTTTTCATTTAATGAGCATATATCTACTCCATTTATATATACTTTTCCACTACTAGGCTTATCTACTCCTCCCATTAAATGAAGTAGTGTACTTTTACCACTTCCACTTGGTCCTACGATTGCTACAAATTCACCTTTGTTTATAGATAAATTTACATTTTTTACTGCATCTACCTTTGTATCACCCTTACCATAACTTTTGGTTATGTTTTCTACTTTTACCACTTCCATATTAGCCTCCATTTTTTTAGACTTGTCTAATCTTTATCTTTATAGTCTATCTTCCTAGACTTACTTTAAAGTGAATTATATATTACAAATTAGTCACTATAGTTTTTGTGGAATATAATATGGAATTCGCATCCTTTGTTTTTCTCACTTTTAACTGATATATCACCATTTTGACTTTCTATTATAGACTTTGCCATAGCTAGTCCTATTCCTACGCTATCTTCTTTTGAGCTATTTCTTCCTTTGTAAAATCTTTTAAATATATGAGGTAAATCTTTTTTCTCTATTCCCTCTCCACTATCTTTTATAATTATTTCTGAATATATAAAGTTATCTTCATAACTAATTTCTAGCTTTCCATTTTGAGGTGTATGTTCTACACAATTTTTAATTATGTTGACTAAAGCCTCAACAGACCATTCCATATCCCCCTTGTAGAAGATACTATTATTCCCCTTAATACTTACATCTATATTTTTAAGTTCTAATGGTATTAAACTTGGCCCTAGAGCTCTTTTTACTAGTTCATTAATATTTACATTTTCATATTTAAAATCAATTACCTTAGCTTCTAACTTTGATAGTCTTAGCATACTTTTTATTAGCCACTCCATTCTACTTAGCTGGGTTTTTATTTTGTCCAAAAACTCTATTTTAGTTTCTTTTGGTAAATCTTCATACATTAAGTCATTAAGTATTATAAGTGAAGTCATAGGAGTTTTTAATTGGTGTGAAATATCTGATATAGTATCATTTAGAAATATCTTTTCTTTATTTAGTAATTCTACCTTTTCTTTAAGTATATTAGTCATTTTTAAAAGCTCTGTTTTTAAAAGACCAATTTGTCCTTCTTGGTTTTTATTCTTCATTTCATAATCTCTACCCTCTGAGCTATAATATACATAGTCAGTCATATCTTTTATATCATTATATATATGCTTAAAATAGTACATAACTAAAATTAAGGTAAATATAAATACAAGCACTATAAATAAAGTATTTAAACTAAAAATGTCATTTATACTTTCATTTATAATAGGCTCATTTCTAAGGCTTATATTTTCATTATAGTTATATTTATTTAATACTTCTTTACCTAAGGTTATGTTATTCTTTGACTTACCTTGTGTTATTACAGTTATTATTTCCTTTTCCAAATCAGGATGTTTTGAAAGTATAGAACCTACTATAACTTGATTATTTTCTATTATTTTATCTTTTATAATATTTACACTTTTATAGCTTATTCCTAGTGAAAAAATTATAGCTATTATAAATAGTAAAATGTAATTTCTTATGAAGTTTTTTATTTCAGCATTAGATAGAAACATTTTCTTCACTTCCATTCCACTTGTATCCAACTCCCCTTACTGTGTGTATATATCTAGGATTTGTTATATCATCTTCTATTTTTTCTCTAAGCCTTTTTATATACACTGTAAGGGTATTATCATTTATAAAATCATAAGTAACATCCCATAACTTTTCTAAAATTTGAGTTCTACTTAAAACTATATTATTATTTTGAATTAATATTAATAATAACTTATACTCAGCAGAAGTTAAGAAAATCTCTTCTTCTTTTTTATACACTCTAGCTTCTAGTGTGTGTATACTTAAATCTTTGAACTTTACTATCTTTTTACTTTCATTATTATTTTTTCTTCTTCTAAGAACTGCATTTATTCTAGAGATAAGTTCTCTAACTCTAAAGGGTTTTGTTATATAATCATCTCCTCCAATATCTAGTCCCATGACTATATTTACTTCTTCATCGCATGCTGTTAAAAATATTACAGGAGTGTCATTAGTTTCTCTAAGTTCCTTGCAAAAATCGTACCCACTTCCATCAGGTAACATTACATCTAGTAATATAATCTCGTAATCCTTAGTTTTTATTTCTTTTTTTCCACTTTCTAATTCTTTACATATATTTATATTGAAACCTTCTTGTTCTAGAGCATATTTTACTCCAAAAGCTATAGTGCTATCGTCCTCTATCATAAGAATATTTTTCATAATACCTCCAAATTTAACCATTTTTTCCTTTATAATTATTATACAACAATTAAATTATTAGAGTAGTATAAACAAAATGACATATTAGTCACTTATATATAACTTTATTTTCAAAAAAAGAACTTTAGCAAATATTATAAATTACTAAAGTTCTTTTTATGTACTACTTATAATACAATTTATTTAATTTTCTAGTTAGATGCTGAAGCTGTACTAGATGCAGCAATAATAGCCACCATAGTTGCAATTTCAATAGCTATTATTATCTCTAGAAGTATATTGCTACTTATAGAATCTATATTACTCTCTTCATTTAAATACTCAGCATATGCTGACGCAACAATAGAAGCACTTATCATATTCCTATTAGTCTTACCTAAAGCCCAATTTCCAAACCCTTTTACTTCACTTAACTTATCAGATACATCTCTTATTTGCTTAACCAATTGATTTTCATCACAATCAATTAAAGATAATACACCTATTAAGGGGTATCCATATCCATCTATTTTACACTTTTGTTTTTCAAGTAATTCTTTAATTCTTATTACTTTATCTAATTTTTCTTTACTCTTATTTTTATCTAATGCCATTATATGAGATAATGATTGAAGATTGTTTGATTTATAAAACCCCTTTGAATTAAGTTCATTATAGCTTCTTTCTATATATTCTAAGTCATTATCTATGTCTTTTGAATTTATAGCTATGAGGGCTGCCCTACAATAATCATCACTAGATGTTATCCACGGATGATGATTTTTCATGTATTCATATACATATTTAGTCTTTTCAATTGATGTATTTATATCCATTTTTTCTTGATTTTCATGTATTATAATTGCTAAAAATGGTAAGTATGAATCATTTGTAAATTTATTTTCTTTTAATTTATTATATATATTTAGTATAGACTTAAATTCATTTTCTCTATTTGTCTTATTTGATAACAAATTTGCTAGATAAAATAGGCTATTACCTCTAAAGTTTGAAAATATTCCTGTATTTGTTTTAATTATATCTATACTTTCTTCCGCTTTTATTGGGTTTATATTTTTATTTTTTATGGTAGATGATAATACACAACTATACTGCATCATGCCCATTTGCCATGCCCCTTTTATTTCCTTTGTTTTTTCATAATTTTTTATAAATAGGTTTAGCTTATTGTTTATTATATTATCTTGCATTGTTTTTATCTCCCCACAATTATTTTATATATATTGTAAGTTTATCATAAAATATACTACCTTTATAGTAAAGAGAGAAAATCTATTTGAATTCCTATGTTTTAATCTAACTTATCCTGTACCCCCTTACTAGTGGTACGATTCACCGTAACAGTAGTATCAGAGTTTTTTTAAAGGTGAAAACAAAATATAACCTCTGAGTCCACCTCTTTTTTTCTTATAATATTCATGTACATACCTACACGTAAAGGATGTTAAAAATTATTTTTTCTTAAATTCCTTGTTATCTAAAATAATAACCTCTGACCTAGCTTCCTTTGCTGCCTTCTTTGTATGATTTACAAGTTTTATAACGTCCTTGTATGATTTTTTTGCTCCCTTTACTAGTAAAGGTACTCCTATAAAATCAATTTTTAACCACCTAGAAAATAATCCGCCAAATGTCATTGGTAATGAAACGGTTGGCGACGTATTAGAAAATATAATTTTCTCATTTAATAGCTTTTGTTTATGAAGCATAGAAGCTAAATTATATAATCCTGGAATTAAAACCTTTGAACGCCCCCTACCTATAGTATAGACTTCATTTCCATCTTTATCACTTCCATGATAAAAAAGTTCTCCACGATTTCCGTATACTAACTTATTAAAGTTAGGTAAGTTCAATATTTCATCTTTAGTCGGTTCTTGAGTTTCATCCAGCAATTCTAGGTGATAAGCCATTGCTAGAATAGATGAGTGTGTTCCTCCATAACAATTATATATGTATATCATTAAAATCACCTAATTTCCTATTTTTTGATTTATTTTAATAATTGTAGTATATACATTAAATATTGGAATTAAACAAACTTTGAACAAGTTTCATCCAAGTTCTTCAATATTTCTATCTACTAAAGAGGCTCTAGCATAAACTGCTAAAGCCTTAACTTTTGCGAAAAGGATTAGGTTTGAAGCCACGGTACTATTGTTTACCGTACGCTTGATTTTGAGTTAGATGTTAAATATCCATAAATTATATACAAATTTTTATTTTTACACAATTTATCATCAACCTTCTCTTCAAAACAAAATAGGAAGGATTATTCCTCCTTATTAACTTAGTTTTCCGTAGCTACACCTTAGAAGTATATTAAGTATCTATAGATTCATTATCAAATTATAGACCTATATTTTCTTTAATTTGCCTTATTAAATTTTCCTTATTTTCTTCTAGTTGAATAACTCTATTTACATTTGCTCCAGATGGATGTGGAAATCCTTTAAGAATCTGTTTTTCACAAATAATTCCTTCCTTTGATAACTTATACAGCACCTCTTCAACTGCTCTGCCTAACGGTATTATTAATATTTCTTTAAAATTTTCAATTCTACTGAGTTCTTTAATAAAATTATCATATACATATTTCATTAAAAATGCACTTTTTGATAATTTAGGTGTATGTCCTGAATAGTTCTGTTTTTTTACAAATACAGGATAAGGTACTAATGATACAGTATGTAGTAAATAATCTTTGTCTTCAAATAAGGTAGAGCAACTATTTATACTTAACGCCTCATTAAGTTTTATATCATCTAACATACTAATTATATTCTTTCTTAAACTTCCACTAAATCTACCGGCCACCTTACATTTATATTGAATTTCTTCAATATTAGTTTCTAACTCTAGTTCTTTTCGAGCAGTGGAGATAGCTGTACTCATTTGTTGAAATCCAGGTGTTATTCCAATAATAAATATCTTAGCTTTTGAATTTAAATAATCATTATGTGGAGCATAATATATTTCTATATTTCCATTTTTTTCTATAAGCAAGTCATCTATTAATAATTCATTTTTTTCATATTTATCTTTTATAGGAAGATGTTTTATAACTTCTGCATATTCATATAATGTTTTTTTCATACTTACCTCGCTATCTTAGTTTTCATTATTTCATAATACCCTTTTTATTGTACTTCTAAAAACTGATTATACTCCTCAGACAGCTATATTTTTATTATTTCCTATATTTTATATTCTCTTCTACTTTTATCATTTTTATTTTAAAAATTAAATTAGACATCTACTTATCGTTATTTCTAAAAAAATCACTCTATACAGTTAAACAATAATTATGATATTTTGGTAGTTTTATATTACTTATAATTTTACAATACAATAAAACCGTATCACTTACTTGTGATACGGTTTATTATTATTTAACATAATTTTACTAATCATAGTTAACTTATATTAAATTATATCTTTGTAATAATTCTTCAATTACAGTTCCTGAAACTTCTTTCTTAATTATATCTAATTTAATTTTATCTAATAATGGTAACTTAATATCTTTTAATTTTTTACCATCTAACATCTTAGAAGTTGAATCAAGTAACACCCTAATATCATAGCAAGAACCAAATACCTCAGGAACTCCACGGTCAACATCAAGTAGTGTATATACAGCCTCCATAGCAGTTCTTACAGAATACTCTGTTGTAAATATAGTATCACGAACAGTCTCTGCAAATTGACCAATAAATGCAAAGTTAACACATTTATCTGGTACTACTTTTGGTCTATCTCCAGCTGTTCTTGGCATAAAGAATGAAGTAATGTATGGCATCATGCAAGGAATACAATGAGCAGAATTTTTTGCCATCTCAGGAATTTCATCTACTGGAACTCCTAAATGATATAGCCATTCTTGAGTAATTTCATAACCTGTGCACTCCTTCATTGGTTTTTTTATGAAATCTCCATCTACATCAGTAAATAATCCATAAACCCATACAACAAGCTCATTATCTGGTTGAGATTTAAAATGTGGTTGTCTATTTAAAGTATAACTCATTAGCCAAGATGAATCTTTAACTGTAACAATTCCTCCTGTAACAACTTTTCCACTAAATGGATTACGTTTACATACTTTTTCTATATATGGTGGAATTTTATTATCTAAAGTAGTTATAGTAGCAGATTCCCAATTAGTTTTATTTATATTAGTACAGAATTTATCAGGTCTACCAAAAGAAGAATCTTGTGCTGCTATGTTTCTCCAAAGTCTCCAGCAACCTCCTTCAGTAGTATTTAAAACTGGTGAATGATCATCATCACCTAGACTTGAATTTTCTGTACAACTACCATTTGTAACAAATACTAAGTCATCTTCTACTAAATCAATAGTTTCTTCTTTTCCATCCTTAATACAAACAATTTGTTTTGCCACTTTTTTATCTTCTGTTATTTCAAAAATCACATTGGTAACAGTTGTGTTATACTGAAAATGAACCCCATTAGACTCTAGGTATTTAACCATTGGTAAAATTAATGATTCATATTGATTATATTTTGTAAATTTTAAAGCTGAAAAATCAGGAAGTCCACCAATATGATGAATAAATCTTTGAATATATCGTCTCATTTCAAGGGCACTATGCCACTCTTCAAAGGCAAACATAGTTCTCCAATATAGCCAAAAGTTTGATTCATAGAATTCTTTTGTAAATACATCTTCAATTTTTTT
The DNA here is from genome assembly GCF_039031195.1 of Romboutsia sp. MSSM.1001216sp_RTP31141st1_G3_RTP31141_220114. Taxonomy (NCBI): domain Bacteria; kingdom Bacillati; phylum Bacillota; class Clostridia; order Peptostreptococcales; family Peptostreptococcaceae; genus Romboutsia; species Romboutsia sp. MSSM.1001216sp_RTP31141st1_G3_RTP31141_220114. The sequence goes on from NZ_JBCIUO010000003.1 coordinate 35,544, forward strand.
ATCATATAAATCTTCTTCTTTTGCCATAAATAATTTTATTATTTCCATAGATGCTTTTTCTGTTAATGCAAATTTTCCATCTGTGTGAGCATCTTCTCCACGGTTAACTGTTGCCCTCATTAAAGAATAATTTGGATCTTTTTTATTTAACCAATAAAATTCATCTAATACAGAAACTCCTTCAGTTTCTATTGAAGGTATTGATCTAAATAAATCCCATAAGCATTCAAAGTGATTTTCCATTTCACGACCACCACGAATAATAAATCCCTTCTGAGGATCATTAATTCCATCACAAGCTCCACCTGCTATATCCATTTCTTCTAAGATATGAATATGTTCACCTTTCATTTGTCCATCACGAACTAAAAAACATGCAGCAGCTAAAGATGCCAAACCAGCTCCAACTAAATATGCTGATTTTCTATCCACACCTTCTGGTTTTTGTGGACGTGCAAATGCTTCGTAATTCCCATTACTATAATACATATAAATCATCCCCTATACTTTAAAGCTTATTTATTATAAAAGCTTTAGTAATTTATTTATTAATATCATATTCCCATTTAAGATTTTATTATATAGACAATATTAAGGCTTTGTAAAAATTTTAAACATAACTATAAATCTGTAAAAAAACTAGACAAATAATAATATTTGTCTAGTTTATATTTTCTATCTATTTTTGTACTAATCCCATTTGTCTGTTCTATATCTCTCTAAAGCCTCTTCTATATTTCCACAAATCAATGTATTTAATCGCTTAATAATATCTTTAGGATTTTCTTTCATTCCTTTTTTAATCCATTCAAGCACAATACCTACAAATGCATACTTATAAAAATCTGCAATAAATTCTTTATCTTTTTCTCTAACTGCCATATCTTTTGCCTTTTCTTCTACTACTCCCATAAGAAGTAATTGTACTTCATTATATAAGTAACGTTCTAGATGTTCTCTACTTACAGAGTTGAATGTATTTAATACAAAAGATTTATTATCTAGTATGTAGTTAAATATATATTCAAATCCCTGTTGCCAAGTATCGTATGTCTTTTTCCCATCTAAAGCTCTTGTTGCTTCATATGTGTAAACCCAATCTAGTAGATCGTAAATGTCCTTGAAATGATAATAAAATGTCTGCCTATTTACTCCACAATCTTCTGTTATATCTATTACTTTTATTTTTTCCAAGGATTTTTGGGCTAACATTTTTTTCAAAGATGCAGCAAATGATTTTTTAGTCATTTGAGACATATATATCCCCTCCATTATTTTAAACTTGTAAAATTCCTATTTATATATCCTTTTTATCAAATATTTCTTAAACTTTTATTATTTTTCATTAGAATATATAGTTCCACCAATTAATTCTTCTTCTTTTTCTAAATAAGCTCCAAATTTTGGATTTATTGCTTTGAAAAACAGATTTATAAAATTTAATAATATAAAGAATACTACATATGTTGCTATAAATATTTCTATATTTCCTAATAATTCAAATACATTTCCTATTATTTTATAACCTATTGCTCCAAAATATGTTGATAATTTAAAAGCTGCTAATGTTGCAATTGCTAATGGGAATGTAAATGCTGCATATGTTGGTTTAAATCCTTCTTTGAAAAGCTTTAGTATATATCCGTAAACAACTACTAGAAGTATTAATCCAGTTATTATTAACCAAGTTAGCATATATATATTTGGATTTGGATCTATAGTTAATATCCCAACTATTCCAAGTGGAGCTGGTGAACAAACTATACCAACAGTAGGTAATTTTTTATCATCTAGTATCTCACTTTTAAATACTATATAAAGAACTAATGGTAATAGTAGTGTGTAAAATATAAATCCAAACATAAGCATAAAGTTTGCTATTGGTGGAATTATTCCTCCCATTCCTTTACTTGCCACACTTCCTGTTATCATACCTGTATATATGATAAAACAAGTTGGCATTATATTATTAAAGTTCTTTTCTTTAATTCTTATTATTGTGTAATATACTACAATAGCATAATGATATACTACTGCTCCTAACCATAAAGCACTGCATACAGTTGGAAATTGTGGATAGAAAAATCCAGAAACTAACCAAGTTACCATACCCATAGTTGGATAAAATGTTCCTATAACCGGATCTCTTAATTCTTTTAACATTACTTTTGGAAATCTTATAACTCTCATTAGCATTAATGAAAGCATTATTATTGCTATAGTTATTGCAATTGGTTTTAAATAACCGATATCTTTAATTAACCAACAATTACTAAGTGTTATAAATGCCAAACATGTGCCACTTATTCCTATGTGTAAATTTTCAAGCTTATCTAAATATCTGTTCATACTAACCACCCTCTAATTTGTTATCGATGTATTTTAATATTTATTTAAATATTCTTTATAATTTTTCAAAGTATAAAGTAAAATTCTTCCATACCCCTTAATTTAATTAATTCCCTCTATAAATCACTTTAAAACAGTTCATATTTCAAATACTTTCTTTGAAGGCTTAAATATTTTCGATATTACAAGAGCTATTTTATCTTTGTAAGTTCACGATGAACTTAAGATAAATAAGCAAGATAATACTATCTTAAATTAGTTATCTAATAAATTTATGTACAAGGAGGTATGTTAATGTAAACTACAAAGAGATTAGTAATGTCTTTTAAGAATACTTTTTGAAGAGTTATTTTTATATCAGTTGATTATCCTAGAGAAGGTGTAGATGAAGCTGAAATAAAAAAGTTATGGACATGATAGTTGAGAAAAATATATTTGCTCCTAATGTGGGTGATATAGTGGAAAATGTTGAAGCTAAGATAGTTGTAATAGATACTACTGAGTTTGATTTAGTTGTGTAGTAGTTTAAGAGTTGGCTTCGGTATAGAATTTAGACAAAGGTCAAAGAACGGCCTTTAAGTGTTTCTTAAACAAATCTTTCTCTTCTAGAATCTTCGCTTTTTTTATTACTCATCCAATCATGAATTGCAAAAAGTAATACAATACACTTGCTAAAAACAAATATATTGTCATAATTTAAATCTCTACTATGTAATATTCATCTTGGATTTACTTTGAAAAAATCCAATTTTAAATAATTGAAATTATCCTTAAAAAGTGTTATGCTATCAAAAGAAATCAAAAAATGTCGTTACTATATATAATTGATTATATATTAAAGAGCTTATTTTTATAGGCTCTTTTTATATCTTATTAAAAAGCAGACCTTTAGGTCATTAGCGACATATCGCTTAATCAAAGCGAATTTTTTTTAATGATAAAGAGAGGTAATTATATGATAAAAATTGACAACTTGTCCTACTCACTTCCGCAAAAATATCTATATAATAATGTTTCATTTACATTAGAAGATGGTCAACATTGTGCTTTTATGGGCGCAAGTGGTAGCGGAAAAAGTACACTTATAGATATAATAATGGATCCAGAAAAATATATATTTGATGGTAAGTTAGAAATGAATCCAAATTTAAGAATTGGGTATGTAAGTCAGTTCTCACAACTAGACAAAATAAAAGAAACTACAGTTTTCGAATATATAGCAGAAGAGTTTATCAAGCTACAAGATGAAATATCATCTATTTGCAGTGAAATGGAAACATATTCTGATATTGATGCTTTACTAGAAAAGTACCAAGAAGCTTTAGATGTATTTGATGCAATTGATGGTGACGATTATGAGAGTAACATTAATAAGAAACTAAATCTTGCAAATTTAACTAAGCATAAAGATAAAATGATATCTGAACTTAGTGGTGGAGAATTTAAACTTATTCAAGTTATTAAGGAAATGCTTAATAACCCAGATTTAATGATTATGGATGAGCCAGATGTGTTCTTAGATTTTGAGAATCTTAACGCTCTTAAAAATTTAATTAATTCTCATAAGAAAACAATTTTAGTTATTACACACAACAGATATTTATTAAATCATTGTTTTAATAAAATTATCCATCTTGAGAATACAGAACTACAAGAATTTGATGGTAGATATGTTGATTACAACTTATCTCTTCTTCAAACTAAAATCGAGTTACAAGAAATGGCTATTGCTGATGAAGAAGAAATTGCGAGAAATGAAGCTTTAATCGAAATATTAAGAGAGAGAGCAACCTATAATACTGAAGCTTCTAGAGGTAGAGCTCTAAAAGCTAGAGTTAAAATCCAAGAAAGATTAGAAGCCAAAAAAATTAAAGCACCATTTGTAGATATTAAACAACCGTATATCAATTTAGATACAAATAATGAAATTGAAGAAACTATTGCTTTAAAGGCTAGTGATTTTTCTATATCATTTGATGAAGTTCTTTTAGAAAATGTTAACTTTGAGATAAAATCTACTGATAAAGTAGCTATTGTTGGTACAAACGGTGTAGGAAAAACTACTTTATTAAAAGAAATATTTAAAAATAATAATAAATCTATTAAAATAAATGAAAACATTAAGCTAGCTTATTTATCTCAAATGCAAAGTGAAGTAGTAAATGAGTCTAATACAATACTTCAAGAGTTCTATGATGTTGGATTTGAGACTTATGGTGAGATTAGAAGATATGTTTCAAGATATGGTTTTGATTCAGATATACTTACACAAAAGATTGAATCTTTATCTGGTGGAGAAAAAAATATACTTCAATTAGCGAAGGTTTCTGCTAGTAAAGCAAATATGTTACTAATGGATGAACCTACAAGCCACTTAGATATTTATTCTCAAATGGCTCTAGAAAAAGCCATAGCAAATTATAAAGGTGCTATTTTAATGGTTTCTCATGATTATCATTTTATAGTTAACTGTGCGGATTATGTTTTACTTATTGAAGATAAGACAATTAGAAAAATGAGCATGCGTAAATTTAGAAAGATGATTTATGCTAATCATTTTGACAAAGACTATCTGCAAATTGAAGAAAAGAAAAAATCAGTTGAAATGGAAATAGCTTCTGCTTTAAAGGATACTGATTTTGAACGTGCAAAAACTTTATCTAAAAAGTTAGAAGATTTAATTAAATCATTTTAAATAATAATCCCTTTATAATTGACAGATTTGTCAATTTTAAGGGGTTATTTTTATCTCATAAATTAAAATCTATAGTTCACTAAATTATACAAGTCATAACTCCGTTATTTATGATACAGTTTACTACTATTTATTCTAAATAACTAGATATTAATATATGCCTAGTTATTAAATAAAATTTGTACAACACAAACCATCTTTTGAGTTATACAAATTTTATCTAATATTTATGTTATTTACATTTTTATTCCCATTATGTATTTCATTTCTTCTGTTACATCTTTCCACTCATTCTTATTAGAGTCTTTTTTATAATCTCTGTCTTCTTTTTTTAAATCAAAAGTAATATTACAATACTCGCATATATACTTATATATATCATCGTTGTTGTCATCTTTATAAACCTTTTCTAATTCTATCCTATCATTTTTCCCACAACATGGGCAAATTACTGTCTTATACTTTCTAGCGTCTACGTCTATTATCTCTTGTCTCATGTTTACTCTCCTTCATTTTATGTGATTTGAAATATTGTAAAGTTTTATTTTACTTCTTTGTTTTAAATATACCCTAAATATTTAAAATAAAACTTTGTGAAATATCGAAAATAACCTTTGTTCACATAAAATTGCATTTCACCTAGCTAGATATTTTCCAAATTACTTTTCATTTAAGACCTCATTCTTTATAAATTCTTCATTGTAATATAAGTTATATGTTGTAAATGGTGTAATTTAATTTTATAGTTATATCATATTTTTTCTATTCTCACTTCTAAACTAGTTATAAACTCATCTTCATTACTAGTCTCATATATATCAACATCATATATTTCTATAGGATCGCCTACTATCTTATAGCCATTTTCTTTTGCATAGTTATACATAGCTTTTAAATATTTTCTATTATTTTCGTATTTTCCTTTATAGGTACAACTTATGTAATCACCTTTTTTCAGGCTAAAATTAGATATTTCACTATCATCTTCTAAAAAAGCAATTACATGCTTATACTTATCTATTCTTCCTTTTACTATACTTTTACTATCAAGTATAGAACCTATATTGTTGTTTCCTATTATATAAAAATTATCTTCAAGCTCTTTTCTCAGTTTTTGAATAAGATAATCTACACTTTCATTACAATCTACATTTCCCCTAACTACTAATGCTTTTCGCTCATCATAATATTTCACTTTTAATGTTTCAAAATCATTTTTGTTGATACTTTGTTCTATTACTTTTAGCCTACTTTGAATATTTCTTTTTTGATTTAGTAATATTTCTATTTTATTTTCAATTATGTTCATTTCTTCTTTTAGCATTTTTTTAGTAGACTCTATATCCCTCTTTTCAAGATATTTTTTTATTTCTTTCATAGGTATATTTAAATTTCTAAGTTCTCTTATTAAATTTAGTTTACATACATCATCTATACTATATAATCTATATCCATTTTTATCTCTAGTTGGCTTTAATATTTCAAGTTCTTCATAATATTTGATAGCATCTCTTCCTATATTGTAAGTTTTTACTAATTCTCCAATTTTATAATAGCGCTTCATGACTTTCCTCCTATAAAAAAATTCACTTCTCTCATCTCGCCAATGATGTGACACTTACTCTCACTTTTGTAATATAAATTGTCTAAAATATTTATTTATATCACTAAAATACAAATAATGAATATACTTATATGTATGTATTTATATTAAATAAATTTAACAAATCAAATCTTCTGAATATATTGATATAACTTAATTATATCCAACATTAATAATCTTAGATTTAACAATCTTTTTTATTAAAAAGTATTTGACCTGTGTATTATACCATAGTTTATAGTTATTCTTGAAGGGAGTTGATATTATGTCTACAATAGCATTAAAAAGCAATAACAAAGGCTTAAATAAAAAATTTGTTAAATATGTAATTCCTTCTGTTGCTTCCATGTGGGTTTCCGCTTTATACGTAATGGTGGATGCTATGTTTGTTAGTAAAGGAGTTGGACCAGATGCACTTGCAGCTGTTAATATAGCTATGCCTTATACAAACTTTATATTTGCTCTATCAGTTTTATTTTCAATAGGCTCATCAGCCGTTATATCTATGGAACTTGGCAACAAGGATATTAAAAATGCTAGTAATTATTTTTCTATTACAATAGTAGGGCTAGTTATAATATCTTTTATTATAACTATAATTAGTTTATTATTTTTAGATGAAATAGCCTTATTTTTAGGTGCTACACCTGGGATTTTACCTATGGTTAAAAATTATTTAAGTATTATAATTTTATTTATCGTGTTTTACATAATAAGTTATGCACTAGAAGTATTAATCAAAACAGATGGTTATCCCCATTTATCTACTATAGGAGTTATAATATCTGCTATAACAAATATAGTTCTTGACTATGTTTTTGTTTTAAAATTTAACTGGGGTGTTGAGGGTGCTGCACTTGCTACTGGCCTTGCACGTGCTTTTTCTTTTATATTTTTTATGTTCCATTTTTTTAGTAAAAATTCTAAGTTAAAAATTTGTAAATTTAAATTTGAGTTTAGTTACTTTAAAAGAATAATGACAATAGGTTTTTCAGATTGTACTACAGAGTTGAGTATAGGTATTGTTATACTTTTATTTAATCAGTGTATACTTAAATTCTTAGGAGAAGATGCTTTAGTAAGTTATAGTGTTATTTCTTATATAAACACTTTAGTGTTATCTACTATGCTTGGTATATCCCAAGGGATTCAGCCATTATGTAGTTATTATTATGGAACTAACGACAAATATGCTATAAAATATTTACTTCACCTTTCACTTAAGGTTGTTTTAGTATGTTCAATTTTAATATTTATAGGGTGTATGTTATTTGATGATTTTATAGTCCTTATGTTTATAGATAAATCTGATATGAATTTATTTAATTTTACAAAAAACACTTTTAAGATTTTTTCAGTATCTTTCTTATTACTAGGCTTCAATGTGGTTATCTCAGGATTTTTAGCATCATTAGAAAGAACTGCTGATGCTTGTATAATATCTTTAAATAGAGGTCTTTTTGCTGTGTCTTTATCTTTAATAATTATGATTTTAATATTCGGTGGTAATGGAATATGGATTTCAACAATAGCTTCTGAAGGAATAGTATTATTATTATCAATTATGCTTTTAAAGAGATTTAATAAAAATTTAGACCAACTTACTTATAACCCTACAGCTCACGAGATAAAAACTATATAATCCTATAATGTTTATATTTAACTTAAATACAATATCCTTAAACAAAAAACTATGAAATACATAATTTATAGTAATATATGTATTTCATAGTTTTTTTAATTAGTTTACTTTATAAAAGATTGTCAACAAGTTTTTTACATTCATCTTCTATATCTTCTATATACTCATGTATATATATACCATTTCCACAAGCATATACATTATCCATAGAAGTCATAAATTTATCATTAACCTCTGGTCCTGTTGTTGATGGATTTAATTTTATATTACTTCTCATGGCAACTAGACCATCAGATAACATAGGTCTTGCAAATATTAATGTATCACATTTTACTATTTCTTCTTTGTCGTCTTTGACTAATTTAACACTCTCTATTCTTCCTTCTCCATAAATTGAATCTATTTCATAGTTATTATATACTTTATCAGTTAAACCATAAGTATCTACATCACTATCTTTAGATATTATACCAACTACATTTATATTTCTATTTTTTAACTCATCTTTTATCATATATAATGTTTTATTATCATATATAAGTATATTTTTTCCTGGTACAATATTCCCCATATTAAGTATTTTATTTGCCATACCTACAGTAAGTATTCCTGAACATCTATCTCCTACCATATCTAATGCTTTTCTTGAACCTTCTTTAGCACCATTTGCAAGTATTATATTTTTTCCCTTTATCTTTTCTATACCATTTGCTGGATTTGTGCAAAGTATTTTATTTTCATCTTCTATCTTTATTACCATTGTATCTAGTTTTATATCTATTTCACATTTCTCAAGTTCTTTTAGTAAAAACTTTTCGTAAGTTTTTCCTGTTATATATCTTTGTTTACTTATATTATAATAACTTAAATTTAAACTTCCTCCCAATACATTATCTTTTTCTATTAATAATATATTTTTTATTCCCTTTTTATAAGCTTCTATGGCGCATATTATACCGCTAGCTCCTCCTCCAATTATAATTAAGTCATATTCTCTCATAGTCTTAATCCTCCTTAAATCCAACAGCTATTGAAGATTTAGAATTTTTATTTACTTCGCTTATATCTATTCCTAATTCTTTGCTTAATATCATACTTATAGGTATCATGCATCCTGTTCCTTGGCACCCACCCATCATGGCACGAGTTCTTCTTTTTATTCCATCAAGAGTTGTTGCACCTAATGGTCTTTTTATAGCATCTATTATTTCCCCTTCTGTAACAAACTCACATTTACATATCATCTTTCCATATGATGGATTTATAGCTATTAATTTATTTTTCTCTTCTATACTTAACTCTGACATTCTAATCATTTTTTTTCTAATTTCTTTAAAGTTTTCTTTTTCCTTTAAATTAATAATATCTGATATAATGTCAACTACGTACTCACCAATAGCTGGTGCCGCTGTTAATCCTGGTGAATCTATACCTATTACATTTATAAAATTTTTACAATCTTTAACTTCTTCAATTATAAAATCTCCACCATTTATTTTAGGTCTTAATCCACTAAAAGTATTTAATATTCTATCTACCGGTATATCCTTTATAGTTTTTTTGCTTTTATATAATATTTCATCTATACCTTCTCTTGAAGTTTCTAAATTATCATTATATTTAGCATTTGGACCTACTAATAGATTTCCATCTACTGTAGGAGTTACTAATACACCTTTACTTAATTTACTTGGAACTTGAAATAGAGTCTTTTCACATAAGTTACCTGAAACTTTATCAAATAAACAGTATTCTCCTTTTACAGGTTCTATTTCATATTTAATCTCACTAACTAGATTGTTTAAATGTGCACCACATAATCCTGATGCATTTACAACTATTTTACTTTCTATTACTTCTTCATCTTCTAAATGTATTTTATATATATTATTTTCTAATTTTATATCTACAACAGCTTTTCCTAGTATAAAATCAACTCCATTTTCTACTGCATTTTCAGCAAAAGCTAAAGCCATTTCATATGGGCTTACTATACCTGATGTCTTTACATGTAAAGCCCCTAATACATCTTTATTTATATTTTTTTCTATACTTAAAACTTTTTCTTTGTCTAAAATTTCTAATCCCTTAACTCCTATTTCTTCTCCATTAGACTTTAATTTTTTTATACTTTCTAATTCTTCTTCATTAAAAGCCAATACTAAAGCTCCATTTCTTTTAAAAGGAAATTGTAATTTATTAGCTAAATCATCCATCATTTCATTTCCTCTTAGATTTAGCTTAGCTTTTAAAGTACCTTTTTTCTCATTGTATCCACCATGTATAATACCACTATTAGCTTTTGATATTCCTTCAGCTACATCTTTATTCCTATCTATTATAGCTACATCTAAGTCGTATTTTGATAGTTCCCTAGCTATAGCACAACCTACTACTCCTGCCCCTATTACAGCAATGTCTTTCATATTAGTTCCTCCTTTGTAAAGAGCATTTTAATTTTTTCAATTGTTTAATTTATAACTATATTATATTATTACTATTTTCATAAGTAAAATTGATAATAATAATGATAACCATCAATATTTTTTATGTATAAAAGTAAAATGAAAAGTGTAATCATATAATAATTTCTTATTAAATAATTACACTTTTTATTTTAGTCATTTATCTCTAATTGTCCATACTCTTTATCGCTTTTACTTATCATCTCATGACTAAATTCTTTTACTTCTTTAGTTTTAGCATTCACAGTTATTTCATATTTTTCATTACCTTTTACAAGTACTCCTTTATATTCATCACCATCATGATCTTTATCTAAATGAATACTTTTTATAGTAGCATCAGGAACTTTTTTTAACATTATATCCTTAGCTTCTTTTTCACTTATTAGTTTTTCGCTACTGTTATTTGTTTTATTGTTTGTATTATTATTTTGAATAATTTCTTGCTCATATTCAACTATATCACCAGTTTTTGCATCTACATCTACTTCATAGACTACATTATCTTTAGATACTTTTGAATTATATTTTGGTGTATCATCATTTTCATAGGCTATCTCTACTATATTTCCATTTGGTACTTTTTGTAGTATTATTTCTTGCGCTTGTTCTTGTGATAAAACGGCATCACTATTTCTCATTAGCCAATAACTTAATCCAGCTCCACATATTACAATTACCCCTAGCCCTATGGCTACTGATTTATTAAATTTCATGATATTACTGTTATAAAAATTATAACAGTTTCACCTCCTCTATGTCTTATCAGTATAATTCCTTATTATTAGATATATAACCATTTTTTACATATTCAAACATATTTTTATTTCTATAGACTATAATCTTGATTTTATAGCTTTTCAATATACAAATAGTGCTATATCCTCTTTATATAATTTTAGATATAGCACTATTTGTATTTATTAGATAGAATATTTTTTCAAATCTTCAATAAATTTTATAACATTTTCTTTTTGTGTTGCCCAAGATGTAACGAGCCTTATACATGAACTATTTTCATCTATTTCACTCCATAGACTAAATGAATAATCTTCTTCTAGCTTTTCTATAATTTCATTTTTAAATATTGGGAATAATTGATTAGATGGTGAATCTACCAAAAATTTATATCCTAATTCACTAATTTCTTTTTTTAATATATCTGCCATGTCATTTTCATGCTTACCTATTTCAAAGAATAAATCATCTTTAAATAACTCTAAAAACTGTATGCCAAGTAATCTGCCCTTAGCCATCATTGCACCTTTTTGCTTTATATTAAATCTAAATTCTTCTTTTAATGAATCCTTACATATAACTAAAGCCTCTCCAAATAATGCTCCATTTTTAGTTCCACCTATGTAAAATGCATCAGTTAAATATGAAATCTCACTTAAAGTTAAGTCATTTTCTTTAGCACATAATGCAGAACCTAGTCTCGCACCATCCATATACAATAATAAATTATTTTTTCTACAAACATAGCTTAATTCTTCTAGCTCGCTTTTAGTATATATTGTTCCTATCTCTGTTGAATTAGATATATATACAAGCTTAGGTTTTACCATATGCTCATCAGTATGTTCTTTAAGCACTGATAATATATCTTCTTTTTTTAACTTGCCATCTATAGATTCAACAGAAATAACCTTATGCCCAGTTGATTCAATTGCTCCTGTTTCATGTACTAATATATGACCAGTATTAGCCGATATTACTGCCTCATAAGGTCTTAAAAATGCAGATATAGCTGTTAGATTAGTTTGAGTTCCACCACATATAAAATGTATATCTACATTTTCATTTTTTAACTTTTCTTTAATTAATTCACTCGCTTTTTCACAGTAAGTGTCTTTTCCATAACCTTCACTTTGTTCTAAGTTAGTTTTTACTATTGCCTCAAGTATTTTAGGATGTGCCCCTTCACTATAATCATTTTTTAAACTATACATATTTCCCCCTATTTGTGTGGATAATTATACTTTACTTAATTCTACCATTTATTAAATATTTTTCATATACAGTAAATATGTTTAATAAAAATTTGTTTCTCTTAAAATATGTGTCAGCAAATCATCTCAAAATACTTTTTTACATTTTATGATATATTTACATATCTTATATGTATGAGTTATCAACAGTTTTATTCTTAGTATTAAATCCTTGTACATAAAAAGTACTCTCTATATCTATTAAAAATTATAGAAATCACTTTTTATTATTTAAGCTATATTTAATTTTTCAATAATTTCACTTTCAAGCATATCTATATCCTTTTTATCTAAGTAAATTCTATATAAACTTATTATTAATGATTTTTCTAAGTCATTTTTAGAAGTTTCAAAAATATTTTTATAAACCTCAAATAAGTCTTCTTCATTTAAATTTGGATTTAACTTTTCTAACAATTTTTTTATTAAAATAGACTTATCTTTAGAACTTCCACTTATTAATATAGTAAAGTTTATATTTGTAAAAATATCATTTTGCTTACTTAAAAATTCTTCAATACAACTTAAATTCATCTGTTTATTTATATAATTAATTCTCATCCAAAAATAATTATTTTTTATTGTTATTGTTTCTATATCCTTCTTACTTATAGTTCCTTGAACTATTGAATCTAGTGTCTCATTATCAAAATCTACATATTTTTTTATAATGTTTTTCATATCATTTTTAATTCTATATGGAAACACCATATTCATAGCTAACCAAGCAACTATAGCTGCAATTAAAACAAATATTACTCTATCCTCTAATAATTTAAATATAACAGCACTTGGTTGAAGCATTTTTACAGCTAATATAGCAGTCATAGTTGTAAATATACATCTTATATTATATTTTTTTATAGATAAGGCAAAATATAATGCTATTAAAAACACGGCTCCGATTAGTATTATATTTTTGTCTATCACCCTGTATATTAATTCAAATATTATAGCACCTACAACTGTTCCTACAACTCTATCAATAGCCTTTTTACTTCCTTGTTCTGCATATGGAAGCAATATTAAAGCTAATGAAAGTACTATCCACTTACCTTCGTATATATTAAAATAACCTACTATAAACACAAATATAGAAATTACTAAAGATGCCTTTAAGGCTATATTAAATCTTAGAGATGACATGTTAAAATTGTTTTTAAATATATCTATATTTGATTTTAACTTTTTTTGTAAATTTAATCTCTTTCTTATCTTCTCACCTCTAGATTTATCTTCTATATATCTACAAGTTTCATCTATAGCTAACCTTAAGTTATAGTAATTATATCTAGCTAAATCACCTTCTATATTTTCTAATTCTAATTCATTATAGTATTTTCTAAATGTAATTTTTATATCTTTTATATCTTTTTTACCTAAAATATATAAATTTACGTCTTCAAGAATACATTTTAATTTTAGTAATCTATCTTCATATATTTCATTTTCCTTTATATAACTTAGGGTAGTATTTATTTTTTTTAATAGTATTACTATTACTTCTAATATATATATATCATCTAATTCTTTACTAGATTTTTCTATAACCTCATATATATTGATTTGTATAGTTTTAAGTAAGATACTTACTTTTTTGTTTTCATCTTTTATATTTTTATTATCTAATAATAAATCTATCTCTTTTTTTATTAAGTCTATAGCACCTGTAATTTGCTTATCAGTAACTTTATAAAAATTATATTTAGTTATTATATAATATAAAGCCATTATCACAAATGATGAAAATATAAGAGCTAATATTCTTTTAGGCATCTGTGAAAATGTTACTGGATAATAAAGTAAAAGTATATATAACATCATAAATCCAGCAGTTTTTGGCGTTTTAAGTTCATAGCTAAATCTATAATATATCCAAAAGCTTAAAATCAAGCTAACTATATATGCTAAAAAAATATCTAAACTTGCAATATAAGCTGCAACTCCTATAACTATTTGTATCAAAGATAATATGATTATTCTTCTTGGAACATTTATTGTGTGATTCTCCCCAAACATGCTAGCTGCTATAGAAACTGTCGCAATTCCTATTAAAACATTTTCTTTTCCAAATATCATAAATGAAAATATAGCTATTGCAGATATAAGAAATATTTTCATATTTTTTATTTGTTTTTTAATGTCAATTTTCACTTTCATCACCTTCTTATAGAATTTACGTACTTCTTTAAGTATAAATCAAAAATTTTATTTATAATATATTTTTAGTTTTTTTTCTAATTTTTAGATTATTAATTAAATTCCAACTCTATTTTATGCAAAAAAATCTAAGCAACTTTATAATTAATATAAATCATTTGTATATAAAAAAAGTACTTACTATAAATTTTATAGAAAGTACTTTCTTCTTTAATACTGATGACTTAACTCTCCTTTAGTATTATAATCATCATATAATTTCTTTTTTCTTTTCATAAATATAAACACACCAATCATTAGTATTCCCTTAATTATACTACTTATAGTTATACTCCACCAAACTCCAGTAAGTCCAAGTAAGCTTGGATTTGATATTAAGTAAGCTGTTGGTACTCTAAGTCCTGTAAATATAATACTTATTATAGATGGTATTGAAGTTTTACCAAGTCCTTTAAAAGCTCCTGATGTTATTATTTCTATACACATAAACAATTGAGAATATCCAAGTATTTTAAGATAAATAGTTCCTTCTTTAATAGCCATTTCTTCTTGTATAAATATAGTAAATACCTGCTTTCCTAAAAAGACTAATATTAAAGTATTTATAAATCCAAGTATTATAGCTAATATTAAAGTTAACTTAAATCCTTTATTAACTCTATCAAACTTTTTAGCTCCATAATTTTGCCCAATAAAGCTAGATAAAGATGAGGATAAACCTTCTGCTGTCATCCAGGATATAGACTCTATTTGAGACCCTACCTTTTGAACAGCTACTGCTACTGGTCCAAATGACGCCACAACCACTCCTAGTAACATAGAAAATCCTGTAAACAATCCACTTTGTAGAGCTACTGGAAGCCCTACTTTGTATAGTATTTTATAATATGTTATTTCTATATTTCTAAATAGTTTTATTTTAAAATATCCATAATCATCCTTTTTTATTCTATATATAAATAAAGATGTAACTACTATTTGTGCTACGACTGTTGCAATAGCAGCTCCTGCTACTCCAAGTTTAGGAAAACCAAACAAACCAAGTATAAGTATTGGGTCTAGTATAATATTAGTTATAAGACCTACCGCATTTATTTTAAATGGAGTTTTACTATTACCCATTCCATTAAATATAGCTGTAAATACTGGATTTATAAAATAAAATATCATTCCTAAAGATACTATATATAAGTATGTTCTAGACATATCTATAACTTTTATATCGCCTAATCTAAAAAATCCTATTAATCCTTTATTAAACACTATTAAAAATGATGTATATAATGTTGATAGTATAATATTTATTTCTATAGCTGATTTTATATAAGATCTCGTTTTATCAAGATTTCCTTCACCAATACTTTGTGCAACTTTAACTTCCCCACCAATTTTGGATATCATTACAAATGCCATAGCTAACCAAGGAAAAAATCCTGCTGTTCCAACTGCTGCAACTGCACTACTACCAGCCTTGCCGACCCAGATCATATCTATCATGTTATAAGCCATTTGTATAAATGACGTCCCCATTATAGGAAGTGCTAACTTTATTAATTTATCTAATATCTTACCATTAGTTAAATCTATTCTCTTTTCCAAATATTTCACCTCTTTTGTAAACAAAATAAACTAGATTAATATCACTTAATAGTATGTATTTTTAAATATAACTTAAATAAAAAGCATATTTATAAAAGTATATCAGAAATTTTTTTATTTTCAATATAATTAAATTATTTATACATATTTTTAATATATTTTCTATTATAGTAAATAAAGCCTTAAAGTGGTTAAATATTATTAAATCCAACTTTAAGGCTTTTTGCTATTTACTTATTTATACTATATGTTTCATTTCCTCGTAATGTTTTATGTATATTTTTTTCTAATATGACCTTTCCTCTTGATAAGATTTTAATATTATCAACACTCCAATCATCACCCTTAGTAACAAAATTATTTTTTCTTATCCAGAAGTTATTTATCTTACTTAAATCAATATTTTTTCCATCTTTAAGCTTTATTATATAATTATCTATTTGACCTTTTTCAAAATCATTTCCTGCATTATCTAACTTCCATTCATATTTTTTATTATCAGAAGTTTCAAATCCAAAATATACGAAATCATCAGTTCCTGCATATTTTTCATTTGAAGTTTTTAAAATAACATTAAATTCGTTTAAGTTCTTAGTATCTGAAGAATCTATTATAGTATTAGATACTTCATTTAAAAATCTATATATAAGCTTAGCTGAACTGATCTGAGAGTTTTTCATAGATTCTACTGCCGAATATTCCCAATCTTTTGTTGAATTTTTCATTGTTGAATAACCATAATATAAATTCTTAGCTTTTTTTGCATATTCATAAGAATTTTCACTCATCCAAGCATCAAAATCTTTATTTTCTAATGCATATTTATAAGCACCATTTTCTGTATTATAATTCATTAAATCTATTGCATAATTTTCTTTTCGTTCTTCAACATAACTTTCAAACTTTACATGTCCTATACTATCAACAGCTGTAATATTGGCTGCATGATAAGGAGTATTCAGATCTCCAAGATAATGTAATCCTTGTCCTAATAAAAAAGTAGCTTCTTTATAATTACCTTTTTCCCACTCATTTTTTGCATCAGTTGTAAATTTTCTAACTTGTGATTCTGCATTATCATATATAGGTGATGCCACATACCACTTATTATCAAGTGTAAAATTATTTTTAGTATCTGGATCCCAAAAATGATCTTGATATAAATCATAAGCATTTGGATCATAATCTGGATATGTCGATCCAAGTTGTAAGTCTCTTAAGTTAGATTTTAGAATATCAAGATTTGACTTTAATAATTGAGGTTCTGATTTGCTTAAATCTTTTTCAATCATTTTAACTGCTTGAGTTGCAATTAAAGCGTGCGTTCCTGTCCCATCTTTTTTACCATCCCAAGCATAAGATGTTGAACCCATAGCTACAAATAACATTGAAATTACAAATGCTTTTGCGCTATTTTTCTTTATATTTCTTATCATAGCCTTGTTTTACCTCCAAATATCAAAATACTTTATAATTAAAAATATATAAAAACGCTTTCTCTTTCAATATTTTTGCATATTTTGTAACTTTTTGTAATTTTTTATAATTTTTTGTATTTCTTCAAGGTAAAATCATTATTTTAAATAATAATTAAAGTGAGGTATAATAACCTCACTTTAATTACATTCTTCACTTTTTTTATTGTACATAAACATATAAAACGATGCGCTAAATATTACAAAATATCCAAATACGCTAAACTTATCGGGAAATACACTAAATAATACTACACTTATTATTGCAGAGAATATTATATTAGAATAATCAAATATAGATATCTCTTTAGCTGGCGCATATTTATAAGCCCAAGTTACACCAAATTGGCCTACAGTCGCAAATACCCCTGCAAGAAGTAAATACATAAGTTGTATCATACTCATTGGCTCATAAGTCATAATCATTATCGGAAATATTACAACTAATGAGAATAAAGAAAAATAAAATACTACAGTCGCTCCATTTTCTTTTTTACCTAATACCCTAAGACAAGTGTATGCTGATGCCGCACATAAAGCACCTGCTACACCCACAATTGATGGTAACATTTCTAAATCAAATGTTGGTTTTATTATAAATAAAGCTCCTACAAATGCCACTAATACAGCAGCTATTTGATTAGTTTTTATCTTTTCTTTTAAAAATAACGCAGAAAATATTATAACAAAGAATGGACTTAACTTATTTAACATATTGGCATCTGATAACACCATTCTATCTATTGCATAATAATTAAATATTATACCAAGTGTTCCAAATGCTGATCTTAAGTTTAATAATCTTCTATTTTCCCTACTTCCAAAATAACTTTGTTTTGCTTTTGTAACCATTATAAATGCTACTACACAAGAAACTAAATTTCTAAAAAATGTCTTTTGAAAAGTTGGTAAGTCTCCTGCTAATTTTATAAAAGCCGACATCATAGCAAATCCAAATGCCGAAACTATTATACATATTATACCTTTACTTCTGTTACTTAACTCTGCCTGCACGATATACCTCCTATGTAATTTTTTTATTTATCTTTTGTATGCAATTATTTATTATATATTAAAAAAAACTATCTAGCTAGTTTTTTATATAATCTCATAATCATAGTCCAACGTTACATTACTTGTGTTTATATTATATAAATTATATTCTTCTCCAAAAAAAGTCAGTAATATTTTTTTACCTTCAAATGGTTCTAAACCTCCATTTATGTCTATTCTCTTAAAAATCTTTTTAGCAAATACTCTGCCAGTAGCATCTTTTAACTCAATCTTAAAGTTATTAATATCATTAATAGTATTTTCTGTTAAGTTTAGTAAATATCCATTAAGGTATAAAGTATTTTTTTCTTCAAATATATTATTTACTATTAAATTCATACTATCTTTCTTTACCTTAAAGTTTCTTGCAGAATAAATACTATTTCTATTTAAATAATTACCTTTTAAATTTTTAAAGTCATAATTATTTACATCTTTTTCAGTAATAAATTTATTATATCTTTGTCTTTTCCTATAATTATAATCGGTAAGTAATAATCCTTTATATATGTTTTTTATATTTGAATCTATTAAGTTACTCTACGTTTGTATAATACCTAATGTATCTGCATTAGATATTCCGACTACTCTTTGTTGTATTAAGAGTTCATAATAATTATTGTAAATTTGCTTTGTGGGAAAAATTCCATTTGGTGCATCTACATATGCGTCAACTGCATTTTTAAGCTTACTATTAGGTAAATATAAATACTCCAGATATTCTTTTTCTTTTGATGAAATATCTATTGTATATTTTTTCTTTCCACAATTTACGCTTACCTTATAATCATCTTTAAAAGTTGCGCTACAATTATTATTTTTATAAAATATATCTTGGTTAAATATCTCTATTAATTTACCATCTTCATATTTATATATAACTCCAATTTCAAATCCTCCAGACCCCCCGAATCTGCCTCTAACCATTATTTCTGATTTATTGTCTCCTGTAAAATCTCCTAAAAATAGTTGCATATTATAACCAGAATATTTGATATTAACAGTAATAGGATCACTATTTTCTGATTTTAAAGTAAGGTCTATATTATCGACATAGGGGATTCCTTCAAAAGGATATACTCCTACTAATATTACTTCATCTTTTGAGTTTACTTTACTTATATTCCCATAACTGCTATCTATTAAAACTTTCTTTGTAAGGCTTTCCATGGCTACTCCCCCCCCTAAACTATTTTACTCTAGTTATAATATCTTATGAGACTTTATATATTAATGTTATATTTAAAATACACATTATAAACTTACACAAATTAATATACTAGTCAAATTACTTGGCATATATTATAAAGTTATTTTATTAATAAAATTTTTATATTTTGTATATATAAAGTTTTCCTTCTTAGCCTCGTGGTCTTTATCATCTAATATTCTCATATGATAAGCATATATTGCATATTCACCTAGTTTATCTACTAATTTATTGTTTACATATGCCCCAACAAAAGCTCCTATTCCTGGCACTAACTGAAATAACTTTGCTAAATCAATGTAATCTCTATACTCTTGTTGAAAGCTTCTCCAATCAAATGCATTAATATCATCAGATAACTTATGTTTAAAATCATCAAAGCATTCCATATTTTCAAATACATAGTTTACATGCTCTTTACTTGAAAAAGCAAGCTGAAATATGTTTAATATATATAATCTTTCTTTATAATCATTTGTATCAAATCCATATATGCTAGCAATTTCATAAATAAGCTTTATTTTTATACTAAGAAGTAATGGAAAGTCACAAAGCCCTATAAATATGCCTCCTGCCCCTGTTCCAGCACCTTCTATCATAGCAGTTCTCTTATAAATTTTTATCTTTTCAAGAGCTAGATTATCTCTTTCTTCTAAAGATATATCTAGTATAGGTTTTTTAGTAGTATACTTAGACCCAAATAAAACCATTTTAGTCATATTTTTTATAGCTACAGTTAATATTTCGTGGTACTTTTGAGGTAAAACGGAATTTATTTTATTTTGAGTTTCTTTTGATGCTTTATCTATTATAGATGGTTTTTTTCGTATTTTCTTTTTCCATTTTTTTAATTCTTTTAGTTTAATCTCATTATAATTTTGCATTTTTTCACCTATTTAAAATTTATATTAATTATTTACATAATATATTTATTATACATATAGATTTTTAATATTACTATGTACTTATTTTTCCAAACTAAACAAGCTAGTTATCTAACTAGCTTGCTTAATTTCTTATTAAATTATATTAATCCAATTGTTGTATATCTTAATGCTGTGTTCCATCCAATCTACACTTATTCCTTTGTTCATATCATCTTCAATAAAATAATTTTTAGGTATATCTATATATATTTTTTTATTTCTATCCCTTAAATATTCTCTTTTCAAGCATTCTTTATCATACTCATGATGTCCAAATATATAATAGTCATTGTACTTCCCTTTTATAATATGCTCTATACCTTCATCTGTTGTCGATAATATTTTTATAGATTTACAATTTTTTAAATCCTTCCTATTTAATATAGTGTGCCTAGAATGAGCACATATAAAACCATTATTTATATTTTTGAGTATTTCATCATCACAAAGTATATTATGTTTATATACTCCAAATATCTTCTTATCGAGTATCTCTTTGTTTATTCCATATATATGATTTAAACAAGCCTGCGCTCCCCAGCATATACTTAACATACTTTTTAAATTTTTAATAGAATAATCAAATATATAATTTAATTCATCTATATATTTAACCTGTTTGAAATCTATTTTTTCAATAGGAGCTCCTGTAACTATAAGTCCATCTAAATCATCTTTTACTTCATCAAAGGTATAATAATTTTTCATCAAATATAGTCTATTACAATTTTTGTATACATGCGTTTTAAGCCTTATAAACTTTATATTTATATCCTCATTCATTTTTGAAAATAACTCTAATAAATGAGCTTCTGTCTCTACTTTATTAGGCATAAGATTTAATATACCTATAGTTTTATAATGAGGACTGATCTTACCTAAACTAGATTTTCTATATAGCTTTTTATTATAAATTTTGCTTTCTATTATACAATTATCTACAAATTTGGCTCCATTTATTTTTTTACAAAGATATACAGTCATATTATATTTCCTTAAGTGCTCTATCAAAGTCATTTATTAAGTCATCTATATTTTCTATTCCAACAGATACTCTAATCATCTCTAAACTAACTCCACACTTTATCTTATCTTCATCAGACAACTGGCTATGAGTAGTACTAGCAGGATGAAGTACTGATGTTTTATTAAATCCAAGATGTATTGCCAAATCTACTAATTTTAAAGATTTTATAAAAGTCTTAGCTTCATTTATTCCACCTTTTATACCAAATGTTAATATTCCACTTCCACCTTTTAAGTAAGTTTTTACTTTCTTATAATCTTCTCTACTTTCTAAGTATGGATAGTTTACCCAGCTTACTTTTTCATGATTTTCTAAATACTTTGCTAATACTAAAGTATTTTTACTATGTTTTTTCATTCTAAGATGAAGTGTTTCCACTCCTAGATTACTTAAAAATGCATTAAAAGGGCTCATTGTGCTACCTAAATCTCTAAGCAGTGATGCTCTTAACTTTGTTATATAAGCACTTTCCCTAAGTTCCTCAACATATTTAATATCATGACAACTAACACCTCCATCACTTAATAATGGATATTTCCCATTATCCCAATTAAAATTACCACAATCAACAACTATTCCTCCAAGTGCCACTGCATGACCATCTATATATTTTGATGTAGAATGTATAACTATATTTGCACCAAAATTTATAGGATTACATAAATACGGGCTTGCTACTGTATTGTCAACTATAAAAGGAATATCCCCCTTTTTAGCTATTTCACTTAATTTCTTAAAATCTAATATATCTAGTCCTGGATTTCCTATAGTTTCTCCATATATAGCTTTAGTATTTTCATCTACTAAGGATAGTATATATTCTTTATCATCATTATTGGATACAAATTTTGTTTCTATTCCAAAACTTCTAAGAGTTATATTAAATAAATTATAAGTTCCACCATATAGTGATGATACTGATATTATATTGTCTCCACTTTTGCATATATTTAAAATAGCTAAAAGCACCGCCGATTGTCCTGAACTAACTGCAACTGCTCCGACGCCACCTTCAAGATATGCTATTTTTTCTTCAAAATTTGCTACTGTTGGATTGCTTATTCTACTATACATATGGCCATCTGCTTTTAAATCAAATATATCTGCCACTAAGTCTGGATCTTCATATTTGAAGGTTGTACTTTGAACCAAAGGATACACCATAGGCTCCCCAACATTTGGTTTATATCCCCCTCTTACACATAAAGTTTACTTGTTATAATTTTTCATAAAAAAAGCCCCCTTTTATCTAGGAAGCCTTTTATTAACGCAACAAATCAATATGCCTTTTATCTCTCAGGAAAACTCCTGCAGGATTTAGCACAATTCTAACTAAGTTAGCTGTTGCCAGGCTTCATAGGGCCAGTCCCTCCACCATTCTTAATAAAAGACTTTCTATTTATTTTTATTATTTAATAAGTATTATATATTATAATTATCGAAATTATAATTTAATAAATTAATTTATATATATTTATATATATTTATATGTATATGTTCATAAAATATTTTATACTATAACTTACCATTTTTGCTTAATTATTGATTATTCCAAATTACTATATTCTATAAAATTTTGTCTAGTTTTGAGCTTTTACTACATATTTATTTCTAACCTCTTTAGGTAGAATATTCCATACATAAACTGCTAAAGAGAAATCTAACATACTATGTATTATAGTTCCAACTCCTATTAATCCTATAACAGATACTAAAAAACCTTGATTATAAAATCCTTCCGAAAGGTTTGATGAAAAATAAAAAGGTATAATTACTAAAACTTCTCCAATAGCATGAATTAATCCTATAACAAATGAATATCCTAAAGAACTTTTTATACTCTTTATAAGATCCCTATTTTTGTTTAAGTAAATACACCCAATACTAACAAATAATAAATGACTTAGTGCTCTAATTACAATTGGTAATGGGAAACCACCAAATAAAAAACCTATTGTAGTTCCAAGTGTTACAAATAGAGCAGTCTTTGATGATATAAACATAGCTATAAATATTGGTATATGACTAGCTAATGTAAAAGATGCCGGTTCTAATATTATTTTAATTGGTGAAAACATTGGTATAATAATTCCCATTGCACATAAAAGTGCTGATAATACAATATTTTTAGTTCTCATATCTCTCCTCCAAATATATTTTTTAATTTAGTATATTTAATTCATATTACATGTGTCTTTACATATATATTTACAGTTTAGTGACTAAATTTATAATTGTCAAATACTTTTTTATGTTTATTCATTTAAGCTTGCTTACATATATAAAATTAATTTATTCATATTTATAATTTTTTAATATTGATAATATCAACTAATATGCTATAATTTACATAAATTTTCAATGAGTGGTGATATTATGAATGAATATATTGGAATAATCATAAGAAATCAAAATGATAAGTTTTTACTTTGTGATGGAAGCTTTTATATAAAAACTAGATTAGATTCTAATAGGGATATTGAGGATATAATAAAAACTGAAATATATAACGTATTAGAAAAAGACATATTTAAGATAAGAAAAATTTTTGAAGAAAAAATCATTCATAGATATGAAGAAATAACACTTTACTTAGTTGATGTTGGAGTTTATACCAATGACTACGATTTTATATCAATAGACAAGATATTAAGTGAAATTATAAATTTTGATGATAAAAACTATTTTAATGAATATATATTAAAACCTGAAGAATACTCTAATATACTCTCAACTACATTTACTTTGCTTATGCTTGTTATCACAGTTAATATATTTCATTTACCACAATTTATACACAATATTTCTTCATATACTCTAAGTGGATTTTCACTTATTTTTATATATGCAATATTTAATAGATACTTAAAATCAAATTTAATAACATACTTATCTTACTTTAAATTTAATGTTAAAA
Source organism: Romboutsia sp. MSSM.1001216sp_RTP31141st1_G3_RTP31141_220114 (assembly GCF_039031195.1). Lineage (NCBI taxonomy): Bacteria > Bacillati > Bacillota > Clostridia > Peptostreptococcales > Peptostreptococcaceae > Romboutsia > Romboutsia sp. MSSM.1001216sp_RTP31141st1_G3_RTP31141_220114. The sequence goes on from NZ_JBCIUO010000003.1 coordinate 60,656, forward strand.
TTGCTAACTATATAACATCACTTTTACTAGTTATATATTGTATAATAACTTTATTTTAAATACTAGCTATATATATATGAATCTATAATCAAATTTTTAAGTAAAATATAGCACAAAAGCTACTTTAATTTTATATAATCTAAGGATTTTCTATTCTTTTACTACCAATTCATTCTTTACTTTATAAAGATTAAGCAGTATAATAATGCCAAATACATCAATTTATAATTTTTTATAAAATAAATATATAATAATAATTTTATAACCAATATAGACTTAACTAATAAAATTTATAGGTTACTTATCTTATTTCTTAAGCCATACAAATAAATTCATTTCAAAACACTTTACAAAAGACAACTTTAGGAGGATGACTTATGTGTTTAAAATTAAGAAAAATAGCAATAGTAGGTACGGGACTAGTTGGGTCTAGCTGTGGATTTGCACTAGTTAATCAATGTGTATGTGATGAACTTTTAATGATTGATATAAATGAAGAAAAAGCTAAAGGCGAAGCTTGGGATTTAACTCACGGAGTAGAATTTATGTCTCAAAGAACTAAAATAAGACAAGCAACATTTGCAGATTGTAGTGATGCTGATATTGTTATATTTACTGCAGGACCAGCACCTAAACAAGGTCAATCTAGACTTGATACTTTAGAAGTTAGTGCTTCTATATGTAACTCAGTAATTAAGGAAATAATGAAATCAGGATTTGATGGTTTCTTTGTAGTTGCTTCAAATCCAGTTGATATAATTTCATATCATATATGGAAGTTATCTGGACTTCCTAAAAACAGAATAATAGGAACAGGAACTACCATAGATTCATCAAGATTAAAAAACTTCTTATCTAAATATTTAGATGACGTAGACACAAGATCTATACATGCATATTCTATGGGTGAACATGGAGATTCTCAGATGGTTCCTTGGTCAAATGTTAGCATTGCAGGTAAACCTCTTCTAACCCTAATTGAAGAAAATGAAAAACTAAAAAAAGAAATAGATTTAGATTATTTAGTAGAAAAAACTGCTAAAGCTGGTTGGGAAGTATATAATAGAAAAGGTACTACTTACTATGGTATAGCTTCAGCAGTTGTTGGAATCATAAAATCAATATTTAGTAATGAAAGAAGAATTTTACCAGTTTCAGCTTTACTTGAAGGTGAATATGGAGAGACAGATGTGTATACAGGAGTCCCAACTATAATAGGTATAAATGGAGCTGAAAAAGTTATAGAAATTGATATGACTGAAGAAGAGAAGACTAAGTTTAAACATTCAAATAATATACTAAAACAATATTTAAAAAGCATTGGATATTAATTTATATATCTTAATAAAAAGTAAGGAGGAACGAATCGTTCCTCCTTACTTTTTATTAAAATTATATAGTTTTGTCTTATTTATAAAATACAATTTAGACTAATATAAATACCCTTTTTCAGTTAAAGAGGTTATAACTTGCTTATAAGTTTTTTCATCTTTGCACTTTATCGTATGAAGATGTACACCATCTGTTAAATGAGATAGAGGACTTGTTTCTTTTGAATTTAACTTTTCTATAAATTCTTTTACATCTCTTCTACATTCTAAGTGTAAATTGCCAATAATTTGACCATATATACTATGTTCTACTATTACATCTTCAACTATACCACCTTCATCAACTATAGTATTTAATTCATCTTCTATATCTTCTTTATCATGCTTGCAAGCTATAGTTTTTATTATATAATTGTCTTCTTTATTATCATTTAATATATATCCTCTTGGAGTAGATATAATATGGATGCCACTAGCTCTAAGAAGAGCAACATCTCCTACTATAACTTGTCTACTTACATTAAGTTCACTTGATAGTTTTGATCCACTCACAGCTTTATTTTTATTTTTTAGTAGATTTAATATCTTATCTCTTCTATCTGAACCTGTCATTTTAATACCTCTTTTCATATACATGTTATTTTTATTATATCTTAATAAAGGTTGCTTATCTATATGAAAATAGTATAAAATATCTATATTAAACTTGCATTTAGCCCATAATTATAAATATATATTTTCCTATTTAATATATAAATTTGATAATATTAATTACAACCACTGCATCCATGACAACCTTCACCTTTAGGCATATTATCGACATATATTATAAATCCGTTAGGTGTTTCCATAATTGTTACATCTTTATATTTTTCATAATCTAACCTATCCATGACAAAATGTAGATTATCTATAAAATACTCAACGTCAGATTCTTTTTTTTTATCTAATGCTAGATTAAATATTGCTCCACTGCATCCAAATCCTGCAAAATATATTCTTATTGTGCTCGGTTTATCTTTATTTTTTTCTATTATACTTTTTAATAAATCTATTGCAGATTTTGGTAAATTTACCTTCATATGTAGTCCCTCCATCTATTTATATATACTTATACTTATTCAATAAATAGATAATTGATGTTATTTAAAACTAAAAATTGATTGGTAATAATGAATTAATAACTAAGACTAAATATAAAAGTATAATAATGATATTTAACCATTTATATATGAACAATATAGCTATAAATTCTCGAATCAGAGCGCTTGGGAGAAAATAAAAAGCTGTAGGAGCTCCTACCCCATTTGCCTTTAATCCAGCCTTACGAGCAAATATTGATGCACGGAATACATGATAATTATTAGTTACAAAAATACATTTATAATTACCTGATTTATCCATAATTGCCTTAGAAAACTTCATGTTCTCATACGTTGTTGTGGATTTATCCTCAGCAATAATATCTTCATTATTTATACCTTGTGATATTAAGTATTTTTTCATAGCATATGCTTCTGAAACTAACTCATCTGGACCTTGACCTCCAGATACAATTATCTTAGGTAAATTCCCTCTGTCTTTTTGATCTTTATATATCAATTCCTTTATCTAATCTACTTTTTAAAAGAGGTGGTACTCTATCTCCAATCAATCCAGAACCAAGAACTATTATATAATTTATATTGTTTCTTACTGGTATCACTTGGTATATATATGAATAAATTAAATAGCTTATAAACATAAATCCTAAATATACTGACATTACGATTATTGATATAATAACCATATAAGTAAACATATTTAATTTATTACCATGATATATCAACACGTAACTAAGAAATATCATAATAAATATATATACCTATAATTAGCGAAAGAAGATTTGCTAACTTTTTCCCCTCTTTTTTTATCATACTTCTTCCATTTTTAATAAATAAAAATGCACATATTACTACTAATATAGGTATTAACCCATAGACTATTAAAAGTATTAAAGTGTTAGCAATATTACTTTTATCTGATAAAGTTGCTAATGTATAAAAAGTTATTCCTAAAAATCCAATTATTAATATAAGCCCTGTTAGAAAACTTCTTTTTTCTACTAGAAATAAAATTGTACCTGATAAAATTATGATTATACTGGTAAACAATAAGGTATTCATATTCATCCTTTCTTAATAAAGATAATTTTTTATCTTTTTCTAAATCTTACTATTTATTTAGAAAAAAGATAAAATATATCATTTTCATTATTATTTGAGAATAATTTATTCTCTTTTATCTGTAATATAGCTTTATCTGATTTTGAATTTTCTTTAAATTCATATCCTTTAACTGTAACTATTTTATTTTCACTGTCTTTTTCTAATTTGTTATACAAATTATCACTTATAATAATTTGACTTTTGAATAGACCTGTAATTAATATTTTTTTATCTACTACGCTTACTACTTTTAAATTGTTGTTTTCTACTTTATAATTAGTTAATTCTTTTAACTCATTCATATACTTAAAGTTTTTTATACCATCATATCTTGGTATTATTGCGGCCTCTTTATCATTTACCCTTACCTTCTCTAAATCTAATTTATTAGCTAATTTATTATATTCAGACTCTTTAATAACCATATTATTATTATCATCAACTTTAAGCATCTCAAAGTTTATTTCTTCAAATTTACACTTATTACTATTTAAGCTTTTCTCTATTGTATCAATTTGATCTTTTTCTCTTTTATTCCCTTCTATTGATATATAAGTTAATGGATAAGTTAAATCATCGTCTATAAAATTATCATATACAAATTTCCCTCCTATTAAAATTACTGCAGCTGAAAGTAATCCTACTATCGTTCTTTTACTAAGTTTCATAAATAATTCTCCTTTTATTTTTATATATGATTATATTATTATAAAACTTAAAATCTACATATTGATTTATCTTTCATAAAGATTACAAATTTGTAAGGTAAGATTATTAATAATATTTTAGCTAATTCAATATATTAGTAATAAAAAATTTACTTCGCCTAAGCGACGTGTCAGTGAAACACTTTGTGTCGCCCACAATTTTTGAAGTATCATAATTTTCTTAAGTTTAAAAAGAGGCTTTTATATAAAAGCCTCTCTCATTTTTATTAATTTTTTATGTTCCACAATAAGTTCTATAAGAGCAGTTCGATGGTTTAGGTAACTTTGAATACTCTTCTTGCTCTTTTGAATGCTCATATGGTTTTGAAATAGCATTGATAAGATTTATCATAAATTCAAAGTTGCCTTTATCAGCAGCTTCTAAAGCTTCTTCTACTCTATAATTTCTTGGAATTACTGCTGGATTAGATTTCTTCATTAATTTAAGTATTTCCTCTTCTGAACTAGACTGTCTCTTGAGTCTTTCCTTCCAAATATTATACCAATTTTTAAATTCTTCACTACTAAACATACCTTTTTTGCTATTTTTATTAAATGTTAGCTCTATAAAAGTATTAGTATAATCTTCATTATATTTTTCCATCATATTAAGTAAATCTTCAATTATAGATTTATCTTGTTCCTCTTTATTAAATATTCCAAGCTTTGATCTCATTATTGATAGCCAATTTATATAATATAAATTTGAAAATTCAGAAACAGCATCTTGAGCTATTTTTATAGCTTCTTTTTGATCTTCATGTAATAATGGTAATAATGCTTCTGCAAGTCTACATAAATTCCACTCGGCCATAATTGGTTGATTTTTATATGCATAACGACCCTGAGTATCTATAGAACTAAATACAGTATTAGGGTTATATGTGTCCATAAATGCACAAGGACCATAGTCAATAGTTTCTCCACTAATAGTCATATTATCAGTGTTCATAACACCATGTATAAATCCAACGCTTTGCCATTTACTAACTAAGCTTGCATGTACTTTTATAACTTCCTTTAGTAAATTAATGTATTTATCTTCATCATCAGCTATATGTGGAAAGTGTCTTTTTAATGAATAATCTGCTAAAGCCTTAATATCACTTGTACTTCCAAAATTTGCTGCATACTCAAATGTTCCAAATCTAATATGACTAGATGCAATACGAGTAAGTATTGCTCCTTGTTTTATATCTTCTCGAATTACAGATTCACCAGTTTTAATTACTGCCAAGCTGCGGGTAGTTGGAATACCTAAACCATACATAGCTTCACTTATTATATATTCACGAAGCATAGGGCCAAGTACTGCCATCCCATCTCCTCGGCGAGAGTATGGTGTTTTACCAGAGCCTTTAAGTTGAATATCATATCTTTCACCACTTGGTGTTATTTGTTCACCGATTAATAATGCTCTTCCATCTCCCAGCATTGTAAAATACCCAAATTGATGTCCTGCATAAGCCTGTGCAATAAAAGCGCCTTCTTCTATTTTTTTGTTACCTGCAAGTATTGATACTCCTTCATCACTTTTAAGAGCATCGCTATTAAGCCCCAAAGATTTTGATAATGGATAGTTTAGGATAACTAATTTTGGTGAACTTACTTTATTTAAATCAACTTTACTAAAAAATATTTTAGGCAAAGTCATATAGCTATTATCTAAGTTCCATCCTACTTTTATAGTTTCTTTATTATTAGTCATTTTTTCTCCTATCTATATAATATTTTAGTTTTTAATTTATATTATATTAAATTTTATATACTCTATTATTTATATATTATTTTCACTCTTTGTTTTTTTATTTATTATTTATAAATTAACCTTATATCTATGTGTTCAGATCTATAATATTTGCTTCTTGTATATACTTATCTATTATCTCTTTTGCTATATTAAAATAACTTATACATTTATCAATTATAGCTGCATCGCTACTAACTACTCTATCTAACTTATCTAGTATTATATCTGCATTGTTAACTAATACAACATCAGTATTAAATTTCCAATTTTTTGTATGATCTAATATTTTATATTTTAGATTACCAGAATTAGAAACTGGAGAATCTAAATAAAATATAACTTCGCTAGGATCATATTCATTAAAAAACATTCCAATTAAATTTAATGCTTCTTCTGTTTTATCTATGATTTTATAAGTTCCTCTAAGCCCTGCTAAATCCCTAATATTTTCATCAGTTCCTATGATTAATGTTCCTTTAGATAATGCGACTTCTAGTGTTATTATCAAGTTGAATCCATCTATATATATAGTTCCTTCACTTACCTTATCTATTGGAAGTTTTTTAGATTCTCTTATCATTTTCTTTTTATAAGAACATACAGATCTTTTTATAGCATCCCTTTGTCTTATTGAGAATTGATATTTATTTGAAACAAAATTTACTACCGGTTCTATTTTATAATCTCTATTTATCAACCATTCTACTTCTTCTTTAGCTTTTTTTAGTTTCATCAATTCTTTATCAGAAAACCATCTTTTATCATTTTCATCAAATCCACGCCTAGATATTTTAGCCATATTATATTTTACCCCTTATTATATAAAATTCGTTTCGTTCATGTCGCCAATGTCTTTGTACGTTGATCAAAATATTATTTATTACTTTTTATTTAATATATCTAAGTAATCAAATAAAGTAAATTTATCTTCACTAACAAAGCTACCTAGTCTATCCTTAGCCAAAGATATATACCAATCCTTATCAAGCTTATCTGGTATATCTTTATTTATAATATTACTATTATCTATAAATACTCTATCAGGAGTATAACTTATCTTCTCTAGCTTATTATCTGACTTCATTTTCATAACAGCAAAATCTAAATTCGACTTACTGGCAAATACCCTAAGGACTTTTAATTTTATCTCTTCGCTACCATATACAGCATGACTATATTTGCCAGTTATCTTAACACATTTTTGAAAATCTATAAGCTTATTAGAGTTATTTATAGTAGTTTCTATATCTACATCATTAATTAACTTTTCTTTCAAAGCTTTATTAACTATAGGTAAATCATTATCTATTAAACTTAATTTCTTTACATAAGTACCTTTACTTTTAATATTACCATCCTCTTTTATATAAATATAATTATTAACATCTTTTTGTATAATATTCTTTATAAAATCATGTTCTAAATCCATCCTAGTTCTTTTGCACCATTTGCTACAAATATCTAAGTATTTATCTACATCTTCCTTAGAACTAAACTTAAACATAACTCCATCAGTATTGCCTTGTATAAATTCTGCACTGCTTCCAAACTCCAATTCTACCTTTTCTATAAGGTCTAATAGTAAAAGTTGTCCATTTACGCATATAGATATTCCTTGTCTAGGGTCATAAAGTTCATTATTAATATCCATACAGGCACCATAAGTGCTATTTAATACTAGTTTAAGAGATTTTTCTATAGGATTATTTTCTTTTTTAAATTTAATTCTAGTATCCCTTATTTCTTTGTACTTAGAAGGTTTTTTTACATTTCTACTAAGTAAATCATATTCTATCATTATAGAAGGATAAAAAGAGCTTACATCTGAGTTTACTATAAAGTCTTCCCCTTCATATTTTTTTCTAGCAGAGTGAAGTCCTCCCCAACCAAAATCAGTTTCAATTCCATATACATTAGTTCTTAGATATTTTTTTAAATCTCTATTATTATAATTTTCATACCAATCTTTTATATGATTATATTTACTAAGCTTTAAAGTATTGACTATATCAAATTCATTAGTATCATTCCTATCGTAATTAGGCTTTTTTGCACCTAGTATATATGCACTTAGTTGAGCTTCTGTTTTATTAAACATATCTTTATCTAAATTAAAGTATTCTATAAGCCCTAACTGTGCTTCATATTTATAATAAATCTGTTCAAATACTTTATAAGTCATTCTTACATCATGTAAACAATAAGATGTTAACTCATCTATTTCTTTTTTTGTTGGATATCTATCTAAATCAAAAGATACACTACTTTCTCTTATATCTTCTCCCATAAATAATTCAAGCTCTTTTAAACTTCTATAACTGTCACTTATCTCAAATATATATAAAGGTATCTTGTGTAAGTTTCTATCTATTTTCCATCCTGACACTTTTCGTTCAACAAGCTTATACGATACATCACAAGGATCTATGCCTGCTATTATTGACTTTAATATCCACTGATCGTATCCTCTTATATTATATCCTACCCATACTGATTCTTTATTTTTGTTAAATACTCTTAAAAGTTCTTCTCTATTATTTATTATAATATGTTCTTTTTGCGTTTTATAATCTTTCATACAGCACATCCAAAACCCTGCTTTAGATAGTACTTCAAAGTCTATTATTATACGTCTTCTTTCTTTTGCCATTAGCTCACGCCCTAAATTATATTTTGTTATATATTATACCCAATTTTTATATACCTCTAAATGTTTACTATAAGTTTATCCTCATCTTATTTTTAAGCGTGAATAAATGCTTGTTCAAATAGTAATTAACCTTTTCTTATTTTACGATAAAAAAAACTAATTTATAACCTTTATATAATCTGTGTATACTTCTCCTTTTAAACCATTTGGTCTTACTATCTTTATTAAATAGTAATCATCATCTAATTCTTCATATTCTTTAACAAAATAATTTCCTATTAATTCATTAAATTCATTGTATTTTAAATTTTTCTTTTTAAGGTATTTTTCTAGTATTTCTAATTCTTCTTTCATTTTTCACCTCTAGTATTTACCCCTATGTATCAATTTAATATTCCTTAAAACAAATTATATATCTTATCATTATATTTTATATCCTTTATTTATCTCCAGAACTTATCACAACAATTCTTAACGTCTTCACTTTTTCTAACTCTAATATTATCTCTCCAATCAGATGAAAATAAACTTTGATACCTTCTTTGCTAATACCTATTGTCTAAGAGAAGTATTACTCCTTTATCTCTATTAGTTCTTATACATCTTCTAGCTCCTTGAAGTACCTTAGTCATATAATCCATAATTCTTTGCTTGCTCTAAATATAGTGGATTTGTATTTTCATCTATTCTACCTTCTACTATTATGTCTAAACCTTCATATATAAAAGCATGCTTTATAGGTACTTCTGGTGTATAGTTTTCGCCATATAATTTTTTAACCCTTTTGTTCCCTCTAATTCCTTCTATTGCTTTTTCTCAACCTAACTATCTATTATCTATACTTCCTCGCCTCATTATAAATCCAACTAAGTTTCTTAGTGATATCTTTATATTATTCATATTAGTTTTCTTTTTATTAAAAAAATACCCTACATTATAGACTTATTATCTATAACATAGAGTATTTATATTAACTATTTTTTTTCATGTATTCTATAGCCTTTAATGTACCCATCTTAGAATGGTCAAATGTAAGTCCACCTTGGAAATATACATTATATGGAGGCTTTATAGGAGCATCTGCACTTAATTCTATAGAAGAACCTTGTATAAATGCACCTGCTGCCATTATAACATCGCTATCATATCCTGGCATTGCCCAAGGTACTGGCTTAACATATGAATCAACTGGTGCCGCTGCTTGTATTCCTTGACAGAATGCTATAACCTCATCAGCATTTTTAAGTCTAACTATTTGTATTATATCACTTCTTGGATCATCATACTTTGGAAGAACTTCATATCCTAACTTTTCAAACATTCTAGCACAGTATATTGCACCCATAACAGCTTGGCTAACTACATATGGAGCCATAAAGAATCCTTGAAGTACAGTTCTACTAGTACCAAATGTTAATCCACATTCTTTACCTATACCAGGAGAAGTTAATCTATATGATATAAGTTCTACTAAGTCTTTTCTTCCTACTATATATCCACCTGTTAGAGCAAGTCCACCACCTGGATTTTTTATAAGTGATCCTGCCATTATATCAGCACCTACATCTGTTGGCTCTTTAGTTTCTATAAATTCCCCATAACAGTTATCAACCATAACTATTACTTCAGGCTTTACACTTCTTACAGTATCTATTATCTCTTTTATATCTTCTATTGTTAAAGATTTTCTCCAAGAATATCCTTTAGACCTTTGTATCATTACAAGTTTAGTTTTATCATTTACCTTTTCTTTAATTCCTTCTAAGTCAACATTTCCATCTTCTAAGAAATCTACTTGGTTATAAGTTACTCCAAACTCTTTTAAAGAACCTTTTTCTTCTCTTATACCTATTACACCTTCTAATGTATCATATGGTTTCCCAGTAACTGATAATATCTCATCACCTGGTCTAACTATACCTTGTAAGCAAAGAGTTAGTGCATGAGTTCCATTAACTATTATAGGTCTAACTATTGCATCTTCTGCATTAAATACACTTGCATATATTTCTTCTATTTTTTCACGTCCAATATCATTGTATCCATACCCAGTTGTCCAGTTAAAGTGATTATCACTTAAGTTGGCTTCCTGCATTGCTTTTAATACTTTATATTGATTATATTCTCTTATTTTTTTTATTTCTTCAAATCTTGGTTCTATCTCTTTTATAACTTCTTCAGATAAGTTGAATGTTTCATCATCTAATCCGTAGAAACTTTGTAATAATTCTTTTGTTTCCTTTAGCATATTTTCCACCTGTCTTATTTATTTTAACAATCAAATTTTATCATATTGAATTTTTTAATGCAAATTAAAAAGTAAATTCACTAATATCTTCAAAAATATTTTACATTTATAATTAAATAAAAAAGGCTAACACATGTTAGCCTTTTATCTATCTAAGTTTATTTTTGCATATTTGGATTTTGTAAATTAATAGGTCTTGCAGGTATTATAGTTGATACCGCATGCTTATATATCATATTTTGTTGCTTGTTCTCGCCTTCTAATAATATTATATAACTATCAAACCCCTTAACTAAACCTTTTACTTGAACTCCATTCATTAAAAATATAGTTACAGGTGTTTTATCTTTTCTAGCATTATTTAAAAACATATCCTGTAAATTTAATACGGCATTTTTCATTTGTATATATCCTCCCGAGATCTTAATTAAATTTTAAAGATTAATATATTTTAATTTATTTTATACTATTCCTCTATACTCTATTTTATACAAGTTGTAATCTTTTTTCAATATAGTTATTTACTTCTTTTTCCAATTCTTTTTTATCACTATATTCATCTAGATTAAACCATTTCGCATCTTTATACCTTCTAAACCATGTTAATTGACGTTTTGCATATCTTCTAGAATCTCTTTTTATAATTTCTACTGCTTCGTCAAGAGTGTACTCTCCATCTAAATACTTTATTATCTCTTTGTAACCAATTCCTTGCATAGATATCATATCCTTAGTATATCCCCTAGATAAAAGATTTTTAACCTCATCTATAAGTCCACAATCCATCATTATATCTACTCTTTTGTTTATTCTTTCATATAAATGTTCTCTTTCTCTATTTAAAACTATTATTATCGGTTCATATTTTTCATTAAATCTTAAGTCATTAGAAAAATCATTCATTTTTTCTCCGCTAAGACATACTTCTAATGCTCTTATAACTCTTTTTGTATTATTTTTGTGTATTCTATCCGCCGCATCACTATCTAGTTCTTTTAGTTTTTGATGCATATAATCTATTCCATTTTCTTTTAATTCTTGCTGTAATTTATCTCTTAATTCGTTGTTTGCATCAGATTTTGCAAAATCCATATTGTATATTAATGAGTTTAGATATAATCCCGTACCACCAGTTACTAAAACATTTTTACCTTCTTGATGTATTTTTTCTATATATTTGTTTGCTCGACTTTGAAATTCCGACACCGAAAAAGCATAGTTAGGTTTTACTTCATCTATCAAATAATGAGTTACACCGTTCATTTCCTCTTTAGTTACCTTCGCACTTCCTATATCCATATACTCATATATTTGCATAGAATCTGCTGAAATAATATCAGCATCTAAGGACTTTGCTAAATTTATTGATAATTCTGTTTTACCAACAGCTGTTGGTCCTGTAAGTATTATAAGTGGAATCTTTTTCATAATTACCTTCCTATCTACATAATTCTTTTGAACATTTTTTCTATTTCTTTTTTAGAAATCTCTACTAATACTGGTCTACCATGAGGACAAGTAAAAGGATTTTCACAAGCTTCCATCTGACTAAATAAGCTATTTATTTCTACATTTTTTATCTTATCATTAGCTTTTATAGCTGATCTACAAGCCATTGATGCAAACTTTTCTCCTTTTAGTTCATAGTTATTATTTATATCTTCTATATTGTCTATTATTTGTAGTATAAATTTCTCACTTTCAGGGACTCCAAATACAGTTGGTACACATCTTATCATTATATGATTATTACCAAAGATTTCAATTTCAAACCCAAATTTCATAAATAATTCCAAGTTTTTCTCTACCTGAAGCATATCTACATTTGATAACTCTAATATTATTGGATCTAGTAACATTTGCATACTTATATCACTTTTATAAAACTTGTCCATATACCTTTCGTATAAGACCTTTTCATGTGCTGCATGTTGATCTAGCAAATACATAGAATTTCCTTTGGACATTACTATATAAGTATCAAATATAGTTCCTAATACTTTGTATTCACTTAAAGAGAATTTACTTTTTTCCTCTTTAAAAAATCCTTCTTGAATACTTTCACTATCACTTGTTATAGATAAATCATTTATATTAGTAGTGTTTAATATATTGTTTTCTAAACTTTTTTGTAAGCTATCATTTTTATCTTCATCTAACTTACTTATTTCCTCTATAGAAAATGTTTTGTCTAAATTTATCTTTCCTTCTATTAAAAATTCATTATTTGAATCCTTAGTTAATTTAATATCGTCATCTATATAGATTTTAGGTGTATTTTCTTTTATAACATCCTCTTTAGTACTTTCTTCGTTGTATAAAATATTTTTGTTTTCATGTGAAACATTTATATTTTTGTCGTTTGATGTTTTACTTTTTAATACATCATCTAATCCTAAAAAATTATCTATAGGTTTTTGACTGTCTAATTCTACTACCTCTATCTTATCCATAGCTATATCATCTAAATTAACTTTGCCTTCTTTTTTATTTAGTATACTACTTTTATTATCTACTGCATTAATTTTATCTAAATTATTTATACTATCGCTAGCTTCATATTTTCCTATTAAATGATTGTTAAGTAATGTTCTTCTTATTAAATCTCTAAGTTCTATATATACTTCTTTTTCATTTTCAAACTTTACCTCAAGTTTTGTTGGATGTATATTAACATCTATACTACCTGGATTAATTTTTATATCTAAAAAGCATACAGCATGTTTATTTATAGGTATTATACCTTTATAAGCTTCATTTATAGCATCTAATATAATTTTACTTTTAACAAATCTATTGTTTATATATATATGCTGAAGGTTTTTATTTGAACGATACACATTATTATCTCCAACATAACCTTTTATTTCAAAGTTATCACTTTTATATTTAAGCTTAACTAAATTTTCACATACATCTTTTCCATATATACTTCTTATGGCGCTAATTAATCTATTATCTCCAGGTGTATTTAACATAGGTTTGTTGTTATTTATATATTTAAATTGAATATTAGGATTTCCTATAGCTAATTTGTTTATTAAATCACTTATATTTATAGTTTCAGCATGATTTGATTTTAAGAACTTTTGTCTAGCTGGAGTATTAAAGAATATATCTTTTATTATGATAGTAGTTCCATTAGAACATCCTACTGGTTCCTTAGATATAATCTTTCCACCCTCAACTATAACCTTGGTTCCTATTGATTCTTCCTTAGTTTTTGTTATCATTTCAAGCTTACTTACCGCACTTATAGATGCTAGTGCCTCTCCTCTAAAACCTAGGGAATATAAGTCATATAAATCATCAATTTTCTCAATTTTGCTTGTTGCATGTCTTAAAAATGACTTATCAACTTCACTAGAGGCTATACCACAACCATTATCAGTTATTCTTATTAACTTTTTACCACCGTCAATAATCTCAACTATTACTTTAGTACTTCCTGCATCTATACTATTTTCAACTAATTCCTTAACAACAGAAGATGGTCTTTCAACCACTTCTCCTGCTGCTATTTTATTTATAGTTAAATCGTCTAAGATGTTAATTCTATTCATATTTATTCCTCCCTTATCAAACCTTTAGTTTAGTAAGGTAATTATTTAAGTGAATCCTTAGCTTTTCTTTGGAGCATATATATAGTATTCATAGCATCTAGTGGAGTCATATTTAATATGTCTATATTTGCTATTTCATCTAGTAAAGATGTTTGCCCCAGATTATCAAATGATACCTGAGATATTGCAACTTCTTTTACCCTGTTATTACTATTTATTTTTCTATTTAATTCTTCATTTTCCTTATCTAGATTATTATAACTATTTTGTAAAGATATATGGTCTCTATCTAACTCTTCATATTTATACTTTAATATATTATATTCGTCTTCTAATTTATTTACCTCAGTTCTTAATGATTCAAGTTCTAACTCTTTTGAAGAATCTATATTAACCTCTGCTTTACTTAAAGCATCCTCTAATTCTTGAGATATTGCAGCTTCTTTTATCATGTTACTACTATTTATTTTTCTATTTAATTCTTCGTTTTCTTTATCTAGATTATTATAACTATTTTGTAAAGATATATAGTCCCTATTTAGCTCTTCATATTTATACTTTAATATATTGTATTCGTCTTCTAATCTACCTATATCAATACTATCACTTAAAACTAAATTCTTTTCATTGTTTATAGTTACACTTTCATACATATGATTTTTTTCTAAATCACTAAGTATTTCTTTAGCTCTAGCTATAACTAAATCTGGTAACTTTGCAAGTTCAGCAACATATATCCCATAACTCTTATCAGCGCCTTGTGGTACTATTTTTCTTAAAAATATTATATTGTCATTATCTTCTTTAACAGCTATAGAATAATTCTTGACATCACTAAACTCATTTTCTAAATCTGTTAATTCATGATAATGTGTTGCAAATAGTGTTTTACATTTTATATTATTTTGAATGTATTCAACTATTGACCAAGCTAAACTTATACCGTCATAAGTACTTGTTCCTCTTCCTATTTCATCAAGTATAACTAAACTTTTTTCTGTAGCATTTTTAAGTATATGAGATACTTCACTCATTTCTACCATAAATGTAGATTGCCCTTGACTTAAATCATCACTAGCACCAACTCTAGTAAATATTCTATCCATTATAGGAATTTCAGCAAACTCTGCTGGTACAAATGAACCAATATGTGCCATTAAAGCTATTATTGCAGTTTGTCTCATATATGTAGACTTACCTGCCATATTTGGCCCTGTTATTATATTTATTATATTTTCACCAGTATTTAAATAAGTATCATTTGGTACGAAGTTTTCTTCTCCTACTAAGTTTTCAACTACAGGGTGACGACCATTTTTTATATCTAGTTTATTGTTGTCACTTATAGTTGGCTTAACGTAGTTGTTAATATATGCCACAGTAGCAAGTGACACAAATACGTCTATATTTGCTATTGTTTTAGCAGTTTTTTGTATTCTATCTATATTTTCATATATGTTATTTCTTATATTTACAAATATCTCATACTCTAAAGACTTTATCTTTTCTTCAGCATTTAATATCTTATCTTCTATTTCTTTAAGTTCTGGAGTTATAAATCTTTCTGCATTACTTAAAGTTTGCTTTCTTATATAGCTCTCATCTATATTAGCAGTAGCTAAGCTAGCTTTAGTTATTTCTATAAAATATCCAAATACCTTGTTAAATCCAATTTTAAGTGATTTAACACCAAGCTTTTCTTTTTCTCTATTTTCAATTTCTTTTATTAAAAATGCTCCATTTTTAGATATATCACGAAGCTCTTTTAATTCATCATTAAACTCAGATTTTATTATGTTTCCTTCTTTTAAATTTATACCTGGGTCTTCTTTTATAGCTTCTTCTATAAGATTATATATATCATCTAATATATCCATATTAGCTATATATTTTTTAAGTATACTTGCACTAGAATCATTTATAGTTTCTCTAAGCTTTGGAAGATTTTCTATAGAATTTTTAAGGTGTATTAGTTCCTTTGGAGTAACTCTTTCAAAGGCAATTTTCCCACATATTCTTTCTATATCGTATACAGTTTTAAGTATTTCATTTAAATCTTCTCTTAACATAAAATCTTCTTTGATTTCTTCTATGACATCAAGTCTTCTCTTTATACGCTCTTTATTAACTAATGGTTCTTCTACATATTTTCTAAGAAGTCTCCCTCCCATAGCAGTAGATGTTTTGTCTAATACATGTAAAAGTGAACCTTTTTTCTTATTTCCTCTTATAGTTTGAGTAAGTTCTAAGTTTACTCTTGTAAACATGTCTAATACCATATATTCACTACTATTATATATGTTTATATTATTAATATTTGATGTTACTTGCTTTTGAGTGTTGTATATATAGTTAAGTAATATTGATAAAGAAGACTTTATAAGTCCATTATCATCAAAGTTTAATCTTTGAAGGTATGCCTCTGTGAAGTATTCTTTAAGTATTTCAGCATCTAGGTAGTTATTATCAAAGTTTTCATTTATATATATATTACTAACTGTTGCTATGTTTTTTAGTTTCTCTATAAAATCTAAATCATTTAATATAATTTCAGTTGGGTGAACTTTTGCTATTTCTTCTATAACTTTCTCTTCTTTTAAGAAAGTGGCATTTACTTCACCTGTACTTATATCAACATAAGTAAGACCTATATTATCATTGTTTTTATATAAACTCATTAAGTAGTTATTTTTCTTATTTTCAAGTAAGCTTCCATCAAGTACTGTCCCTGGCGTTACTACTCTTATAACATCTCTTTTAACTATTCCCTTAACGCTAGCTGGGTCTTCTAATTGCTCACCTATAGCTACTTTATATCCATTTTCTACTAACTTTGATATATATGCATTTGCAGAATGGAAAGGTACCCCACACATTGGTGCTCTTTCTTCTAATCCGCAAGATTTTCCTGTTAGTGCAATTTCAAGTGTTTTTGAAGCAACTATTGCATCTTCAAAGAACATTTCATAAAAATCTCCTAATCTAAAAAACAATATACAATCAGGATATCTATCTTTAACTTCAAAATATTGTTTCATCATAGGAGTTAGTTTATTTCTGTCTATATTCATATTTGCCTCCTTATGTTTTATGCTAATGTTTATTTTAAGACTTCGTAAGTTTAAATATTTAATCTTTAACTTTAATCTAATTATTTATTATACCATAACTGAAAATTGTTATTAAGTTAATAATAAAAAAGAACTAGCAAAATTTATGTCAGTTCTTTTTTATTAAATCTATTTTAACTCTACAGTTATTGCTTTATCATAAAAAAGATTAGTCAAATTGACTAATCTTTTAAAGCCCTAATATTATTCCGGCTACTGCTCCTATTAAAATAAATATAGCCGGGTGTTTTTTAGATTTTCTAGATAATATAAATATACCTATAGCTAATATTAAAGCTTTGTAGTCAAATATATATAATATATTTTTACTTTCAACAAAATTACTTACAGTTATTATAGATAACTTTAATATTTCAAATAAAGCTACTGCTATAAGTCCAGTTACTGCGGGTCTTAATCCATAAAATATAGATGTAACTATAGTATTTTCTTT
Organism: Romboutsia sp. MSSM.1001216sp_RTP31141st1_G3_RTP31141_220114; assembly: GCF_039031195.1. Taxonomy (NCBI): domain Bacteria; kingdom Bacillati; phylum Bacillota; class Clostridia; order Peptostreptococcales; family Peptostreptococcaceae; genus Romboutsia; species Romboutsia sp. MSSM.1001216sp_RTP31141st1_G3_RTP31141_220114. The sequence goes on from NZ_JBCIUO010000003.1 coordinate 78,676, forward strand.
AAATTTATTTAAAAAGTTAGCTATTATAATTATTATTATAAATGATGGAAGTACAAGTCCTGTTGTTGCAACTAAAGAACCTATAATACCTTTAGCATTATATCCAGCAAATGTTGCCATATTTATTCCCATAGGCCCTGGTGTTGATTGGCTAACTGCCACCATGTCAGCTAACATTGATTTATCAAACCAATTATATTTACTTGCTATATCACTTAAAAACGGGAGTGTTGCAAGTCCACCACCTACTGCAAATAGTCCAGTTTTAAAAAATTCAAAGAATAACTGTATATATGTAATCATTTTTTATCTCTCCTATATTTAAAGGCTATACCAAATACTGCCGCCCCTACTACTATATAAATAGGAGAAACATAGAAAAATGCACCTAGTATAACGGTTGATAAAAATATTATAGTTCCTATATTATCTTTAACTGAGTTTTTATACAGCTTACAAACTGCATTAAATATCAAAACACTTACTGCTACCCTTATGCCACCTAATGCATGCTGTACAATTTTATAATTAGAAAAATTCTTAAGAGTTGATGCTATTAATATAATTATAACTAGTGATGGGAATACCATTCCTATTGTAGCAAAAGCTGCTCCTAATATACCTTTTGTTTTATATCCTACAAATGTTGCAACATTTATTGCTATTACACCTGGTGTAGCTTGCCCTACTGCGTAGTAATCTAATAGTTCTTCATTTGTAACCCAATTTTTATTATCTACTATTTCTTTTTCTAACATAGGAAGCATTGCATAACCACCTCCAAATGTTAATCCACCGATCCTTGCAAAAGTTTTAAATAAATCAAGTAACTCTTTCATATCGTCTCCTTATTATTTCTACCATATATGTATATATTACTATTTTGTATTGTAAAAATCTATATCTTAAATTTTTAATACAAAATAGTAATATAAATCATAAAAAAACAACCCTGTTTTTTAGGGTTGTTTTTTTAATTATTTTGAATGTATAACTCTTTTAGCTATATTAGTTGAATGATCTGCTATTCTTTCTAAATTACTTAATAAATCTAAGTAAACTATACCAGAGTCTATTTTGCATAGATTTTTATTTAATCTTTCCATGTGACTTGATCTAAATGATTTCTCCATACAATCAACTTCTTCTTCTAAGCCTAGTACCTCTTTTGCTAGTTCTTTATTATCTTCTTTCATAGCTTGAAGAGATAATGTATATACTTTTGTAACTTTTTCATAAATATATGCTATTTCATCTTTTGCTTCTTTTGATAAATTAGCATTTGAATTTATAAGATCTTGTGCTAGTTCAGCCATATTTTCAGAATGATCACTAACTCTTTCTATATCATTTACTGTATTAAATAAAAAGTCAACTTGCTCTATTAATTTATCATCTAAAGATTTCTTAGATAATTTCACTAAATAATCTATAAGCTTCTTTTGTAATTGATTTACTATGTCTTCTTTATCAAAAGTTTTTTGAATATCTTCTTGTGAATTTTCTCTAATAGCTTTTATTGAACACTCTAATGTTTCATTGGCTTTTCTTCCCATTCTTAAGGTTTCTTTTACAACATTTCCTAATGCTATTGATGGAGTTTCTAGCATTCGCTCATCTAAAAACTTAGTTGCTCTTTCATCATATTCTTCATCACCATTATCAGGTATAAGCTTCATCACTATCTTAACTATGTACTTAGAAAATGGTAATAATATTATTACATTTATTATATTAAATAAAGTATGAGAGTTTGCTATTTGTCTTGATATATCTGTTGGATCTAAATGTGTAACTATCATACTTATTGGTTTGTTAAGTACTATCATAAATAATATTGTTCCTATTACATTAAATGTTAAGTGCATAACTGCAGCTCTTTTTGCATTTTTATTAGTTCCTATACTTGATATTAAAGATGTTGTACAACTTCCTATATTATCTCCGTATAATATTGGTAATGCTCCAGAAAGTGGCATTAATCCTTGTGATGCTAACGCTATTAATATTCCCATTGATGCACTTGAACTTTGTAAACAAGTTGTCATAGCAAAACCAGCAAGTAAAGCTATTACTGGATGACTTGCAAGACCTTGCAGCATATTTCTAAATGCTTCAATTTTAGATAAAGGTGCCACAGCCTCTTTCATAAATTCCATACCTATAAATAATATAGCAAAACCTATTAATATTTCTGATATATTTTTTAGATTTGGCTTTGATTTAGATCCTATCATATATAATATAATTCCTACCCCAAGGGCTAATGATGATATTATACTTGCATCAAATGATACTAACTGAGCTGTTACTGTAGTACCTATATTTGCACCCATTATAACACCTATTGCTTGGTATAAACTCATTATACCTGCATTTACAAAACCAACTACCATTACAGTAGTAGCTCCACTACTTTGTATAATTCCTGTAACAACGGCACCAACTAAAACACCCATTACTACATTACTAGTTAAAAGTTCGATAGCTTTTTCAAGCTTAGGTCCAGTAGATTTTTGAAGACCTTCTCCCATTAAGTTCATTCCATATAAGAAAAGTCCTAAACCTCCAATAAGGTTTATGAATATGCTCACTGTCTATTCCTCCTCAGAAAATTATGGTTATTTTTCTTACTTTTTTGTCACCTCTTTATCTTATCAGAATTTTCGACATGTTTTGTTAATTTTATGTTAAATTTTTTACATTTCTTTAACTTTTTAAATATTTTTTATATTTAAATAATCATAAAAAGATATAGTTAAAAACTATATCTTTTTACTTGTACAAAATATAATTATACTAATGATATATCTAATATACCATAGTTATTATCTACGACATTCTCATTTTGTATGTACTTTATTTTATTTTTAAATATAGGTCCATCAACTACAAAAGTATGATACTCTCCATTTTCTCCACAAGGATCACTTCCTAAATCCTTTATTCTTTTAACTACATCTTTATTTAAAGTTTGTCCTAATAAATCAATTGGTAAATATTTTAAGTTAACTATTTTTATAACAGTTTCAAATCCTTCGTTTATAAATTCATAAACTAAAGCTTCTCTGTCTTCTTGCCAAAGTGGAAGTTCGCACTTTATATTAGCTTCACTGCATCTATCTTCACACCATTTTCTGTGATCTACTATATCTATATCCCCAAATACACAAATTTTAGCTCCCATATCCTTGGCTTTTAAAAGTGTTTTTGTAAATTCTTTTTCATAATTATTCATGTCACATTCTACTATTAATAATGGTATATCTAAAGACTTACTTACTTTATATAATAAATCTTTTTTTATACTATGTGTAAATGAACTATCTTTGCCTTTTTTAAAGGTTACAAGTAAACCCACGGGCTCATAACCTCTTTTTATCATTCTATATAATGCTAGAGTACTATCTTTTCCCCCGCTAAATGACATTACAAATTTCTCTCCCATACACGTTCTCCTTTTATCTGATTTTTTATGACACTATATATTAATTATATAAAAAGTCATTTTATGTATCAACTCAAAAGTAAATTTACAAAAATAAAGCCTACAATATATGTAGACTTTATTTTTATTTACTAATATCCTTACCTTTAAATGTTTTGTATGAGTGCATAAATTCTCTTGTGTTAAATATGTACTTTCCTCCTATTTGAGTGTAATAATTATTAGCAGAATCATATATTTCTTTAACTTTTTGTGTAAGGTTTTTATTGTAATATCTAAGTTCTTTGAATTCTTTTTTTAATTTATCTGCTGTCATCCATACTTTATTGGAAGTTATATCTGCTAGTCTTATATTTTCAAATTTTAAAGAGTTTTGTTGTGAATATACATAAAGTTCGGCTAGTATTTCTTGAAGATTTTCATTGGTAAGATCTGCCTTTAACTTTTTATAAATTATAGCTCCCATAGAATCAATGCCTTTTTCTTCTAATCTTTCTTGATTTATAAGGGCATTTAATGGTTGCCTTTTTATATATACATAAGATTTCTCTTCTAGTATATATTCACCTCTTACATACTTTGCAGGTCTATATATAACAAGTATTGGAGCATATTGTCCACCTATTTCATGTTCATTTAAATCTATTATCTCATCTCTACTTTTTACCTTATATTCATTAGATATAGTCCCATATCTAGATCTATCTCTAAGGGAATACATATGAGAATCCTCTATATGTTTAATTATTTCATTTATGTATAACTTGTCTACTACACCCATATCGTGTGAATTATTTACATAATTACTTGCTAATTCATCTTTGATAGAATTTATATCATCTACACTTATAGAAAAACATGCACAAAGCTTTTTTAATTTATCTTCTATATTACTTAAATCTATGTCAGTATAAGCAAGTACATCTTCTAATTTTTCTTCACTTTTTAATTTTATAATATCATTTAATATCTGTGTATCGTTTTTAGCACTATTTTTATCAAATAGATATCTATTTATATCAGATTTTAAGTTATTTATACTTGACTGTATTTTTATATAATCACCTAATAGATGTGTATTATTATTTATTATATCTTTTGGTATGCTTATGTATCTTTCATCTTCTTTTACATATATATTTATGTCATTTCTTGTGATGTCTTCTAACATTTTAATCTCCTTACTAATTATAGTTTAAAGTCATATATAATTATAACATGAATTTTATCTTATAGTTAGTTTTTAAATTTAAAAATTAACTAGCTTATATAAGCATATATTTTTAGTTGATGTTTCTATTATTTTACTAATTAGCTATTATTTAAATTGTATTTTGCTATAATTTTTTATAATTCATATTATAATAGTATTATGACATTAACAAGGAGGACTTTATGATTTACAATTTTAAAGAAAAATTTAAAAACTATAAAGCATATATAAACGGACATGAAAATATGAAAAAAGCATCTGTGTTAATTCCAATAGTAAAAAAAGATAATAAGCACTATATCTTATTTGAAGTTAGATCTAAAAATTTAAAAACACAACCTAATGAAATATGTTTCCCTGGTGGTAAAATAGAGCTTGGGGAATTACCTATAGATACGGCTATAAGGGAGACATGTGAAGAGCTTGGAACAACTTATAATAATATTGATATTATTTGTGAATTAGATTTACTAGTTACTCCATCAAACTTAATAATACATCCATTTTTAGGATATATAAATGATATAGATAATTTTAGTATAAATACTTCTGAGGTAGATCACATATTCTTAGTTCCTATATCATATTTACTAGAAAGTGTACCAAATATTTATAATAGCGATGTTAAAACTATACCAAGTTCAGATTTTCCATTTGATAAAATTCCTAATAAAGAAAATTATAAATTTGATACAGGTAATTATTCTGTTTTATTTTATTCTTATAAAAATTATACAATTTGGGGTATAACAGCAAAAATACTAGAAAACTTTTTATCTATAATATCTAATTAGAAGTGTTAATTACTTCCTTAATAATTAAAAATTTTGTTAATTCTTATATACATCTAGTTAATATTCTATATTTTAAATAAAAAGGTATCTCTTGAAATTACACAAGAGATACCTTTTTTATTTATTTTATTTTTCCTACTAATGAGAAGTTAGTAGCACTAGTTATATCAACCATTACTAACTTTCCTATTAAATCTTCATCCTCTTTAGCTTCAAAGTTTACTAACTTATTTTGTCTTGTTCTTCCTGTAAACTTATTATCATCAGTTTTACTTTTTCCTTCAACTAAAACTTCAACAGTTTTACCTACATAACTTTTATTTATTTGAGCAACTATTTCATTAACTTTGTCTAGTACTCTATTAAATCTTTCGTGTTTTACATCTTCTGGTATTTGATCTTCCATCTTAGCTGCTGGAGTTCCTTCTCTCTTTGAATATATAAATGTAAATGCTGAGTCATATCTTACTTTTTCAACTACATCTATAGTATCTAATACATCTTCTTCTGTTTCACCTGGGAATCCTATCATTAAATCAGTAGAAAATGCTATATCTGGTATTTCTTTTTTAGCTTTTTCTATAATTTCTAAATAATATTCCTTAGTATAGTGTCTATTCATCTTTTTAAGTAAAGTTGAACTTCCACATTGAACTGGTAAGTGTAAAAATTCACATACTTTGTCACAATCTCTTATAGCATATATAACTTCATCGGATATATCTTTAGGATGAGAAGTCATAAATCTGATTCTTTCTATTCCCTCTATTTCATTTACCATTCTAAGCAACTTATCAAAGCTTATTGGTTCTTCTAGTGTTTTTCCATATGAATCAACATTTTGCCCAAGTAATGTAACCTCTTTTGTCCCATTAGCTACCAATTCTTTTATTTCAGATATTATATCTTCAGGCTTTCTACTTCTTTCTCTACCTCTAGTGTATGGTACTATACAGTAAGTACAGAAGTTATTGCAACCATACATTATATTTACAAAAGCTTTAAGTTCAAATTTTCTATTGCTTCTTAAACCTTCTACAACTTCACCATCAACATCCCATACATCAACTAACATAGTATTTTCATCCATTGACTTAACTAATAATTCAGGGAATTTGTATAGATTATGTGTTCCAAATACTAAATCAACATGTCTATATTTTGACTTTAATTCTTTAACAACATGAGGTTGTTGCATCATACATCCACAAACTGCTATTTTTAAATTAGGATTTTTTCTTTTTTGACCTTTTAACTGACCTAAATTACCATATACCTTTAATTCTGCATTTTCTCTAACCGCACAAGTATTGTATATTATTAAATCACATTCTCCAGCAGTCAATCCTTTTTCATACCCCATAGCTTCAAGCATAGCACATAGTTTTTCAGAATCATGTTCATTCATTTGACATCCAAATGTTTGTATCAAATATCTAGGTTTTGCTTGATGTATTGCATAATATCTAGTGTTTTGTTCTTTTATTGCATCTATAAACTTATCTTGTTCTTTTATTTTTTCTATAGGAACTTCTATCTGTTTTCTTTTGCTCATCTATTTCATCTCCTCAGTAATTTTAAATAAACTACACATTTATATTAATATTTATTTATTTTCAAACAAATTTACTAAACCATATTATATCAAATTTATAAATTATTTTAAAGATATTAAATTTAAGTTTTATGTATCATAATTTATAAATAAGGGTAAAATAACTTATCATATAATGTGAAAGGAAAATAATTATGGTGTTAGTATTGGTAAGAAGTATTTTACTTTATATGGTTGTTTTAATATCTTTGAGAATTATGGGAAAAGGCGAAATAGCAGAAATGAATACATTTGATTTAGTAATAACTCTTTTAATAGCAGAAGTTGCTGCATTGCCTATGGAAAACAATAATATACCTTTAATTAATGGTATAGCTTCTGTTACAGGCCTTACGCTTATTCAAATAGTTGTTTCTTATATAACTTTAAAAAATAGAAAAGTTAGAACTTTTTTATGCGGGGCTCCATCTATTTTAATAAATAAAGGCAAAATAGATTATAAGGAATTAGAAAAACAAAGAGTTACAATAGATGAACTTCTTGAACAACTTAGAATTGAAGGGTATTTTAAGGTTTGTGATGTTCAATATGCAATACTTGAAACAGATGGCAATTTAAGTATATTACCTTCACCATCATACAAAGATATCCCTACAAAATGCTTTGAACATCTTCCTATGTCTCTTATAATAGATGGTTATATTATAGATAAAAATCTTAGAATTGTTGGAAAAGATAAAAAATGGCTATATGAAATATTAAGTAAAAAAAATATAAAAAATAAAAAAGATATCCTATTATTAAGTATTGATGAAAATGATAAGGTATTTATACAAACAAGATAAATCGATAGATATGAGGTGAAATTTATTGAAGGCTTTAATATGTTCACTTATTTGGACAGTTTTATTTTTATTATTTAGTTTTTATTCTCTTGATAAATTTGATGATTTTGCTAAATTATACACTGAAAAAGCTGAATCAATAGAACTTCATATAAAGGATGGTGATTGGGATAGTGCTAAAAAAGCTTTAGATGAATATGAAACAAGCTTTAATGAAAGTAAGGATTCTTGGTATAAAGTATTTAATCATGAGTATTTTGGAGAAGTATCTTTATATTTAGATATTCTTCAAGGTTCTATTTATGCTAAAGATAAAGGTATGTCACTTGAGCAGATACAAAGAATAAAAAATGCATTACATAATATAATAGAAAATGAACAGTTTGACTTAAATCATATATTCTAATAGATGGGATTTCTCCCATCTATTTTATTATTAATATGTAACTTTATATAAGCAAAGTCCTTTAGCTGGTGCCGTATCAGATGATTTAGATCTGTCTTTATTTTCTAGCATTATTTTTATGTCTTGTGGAGTTTTTCTTTTAGACCCAACATCTATTAATGCTCCTGCTATTATCCTTACCATATTATATAAAAATCCATTACCTTGAACATATATATCAATCATATTATTGTTTTCATTTATTACTATTGAATGTATTTCTCTAACATTTGATTTTTTCTTAGATTTAGAAGAAGCAAAACTAGTAAAATCATGCTCCCCAACTAAATATTCACTTGCCTCTCTCATTAAATCTATATTTAGTTTTTTTTCTATATGAGTAGTATATCTTCTAGTAAATGGATCATGATATTTATTATTATCTATTTTATATAAATAAGTTTTTGACTTAACATTATATCTACTATGAAATCTTTCTTCAACTTCTTCTAGTTCAGTTATAACTATATCTTCCGGTAGATAATTATATAGATAATCTTGCATTTTTTTTAAACTTAACTTAGAATTTGTCTTAAAATTAGCAACCTGTCCTCTTGCATGAACTCCCATATCAGTTCTTCCAGATCCTATTATTTCTATATGTTCGTTAGTCATTTTACTAAGAACATCTTCTATCTTTCCTTGTATTGTCATATCATTATCTTTTAATCTTTGAAACCCCTTATATCTTGAGCCATCATATTTTATTGTCATTTTTATATTTCTCATTTTGTTCCTCTTTTCATTAATTTATAATCCTTAATTATATAAAAATAGGATATACTTTATCTAAGTATATCCTATTTTTATGATATTTAATACTATTTAATAATCTATAGATTCTAAAAGTTTATTTTTTACAACTATCGTCATAGTTGTTCCAACACCTTTTTCACTATCTAGATTCATATATCCACCATGAAGTTTTACAATTTCATTACTTATTGCAAGCCCTAAACCACTACCTGCTTTGTTATAATCTTCTTGGAAGAATTTATCTAGTACTTTATCTAAATTTTCTGTTTCTATACCACAACCATTATCAGTAACTTTTATTGTTGTATACTCCTCATTTTGAGATACTATAAGCTTTACAAATCCATTGTTATCTGTAAACTTGATAGAATTTTGTATTAAATTTATTAAAACTTGTCTTAGTCTATCTTTATCTCCTTGTATAGGTTCAAAATAATCTCCTATAAATTCTACAGATAAATCTATATTTTTTTCACTAGATTTAACTTTCAACTGATTAACAACACCTACTGATAATTTTCTTATATCTACTAAATCTATTTTTAATTTTATTCTATCAGATGCAAGGCGAGAAAAATCAAGTAATTCTGTAACTAACTTTATAAGTCTTTCTGTTTCATCTTGTATAATACCTAAGCCTAGGTCTAACTCTTCTTTGCCTATACCTTCATAAGAAAGTGTCTCACTCCATCCTTTTATAGATGTAAGAGGAGTTCTAAGTTCATGAGATATAGATGATATAAATTCTTCTTTTAACTTTTCACTTTTGTCTATTTCCTCTGCCATATGTATGAAAGTTTCTGCTAAATCACCTATTTCATCATCTGATATATTAACATTTTTAAGTTTTATACTGTAGTTTCCATGTGCTAGTTCATTTGCAAATTGTTTTAATTCTCTAAGAGGCTGTATAAGAGTTTCTGCAAATCTAAGACTTAAAGATATTGCTATTAGCAATATGCAAATTCCTGCTAATACTAATCCAAGTATTACTCTAAATATAGTTGAATCTATCTCTTCTAAAGAAATAGTATATCTTACTACACCTTCTATTATATTGTTAGTCTTAAGAGGAACAGATATACTCATAACATGCTCCCCCGTTTCAGGAATTTTATATACATATGGAGTCAAATTATTCTCATCTTTTAAAGCTCTACTTATATCTTCTCCATTTACATCTACGTTAGTTTTAAATCCATATTGATCTATAATCATCTTTGAGTTTTTATCTATAATTGAAATAGCAAATTTTGAATCACTACTTGAGTGCTCTTTTTGTAATATAGCATTTATTTTGTTTTCTTTTTGTAGTATAGCATTTACTTTATTTTCAAAGCTATCAGCTTCATTTACTATGTTATTATTATATTGTCTATTTATATTATTTGCTTCACTTTTTAAAATTTGACTTACATAATCATAATAGTAGTTTTGTACATAAAACATAAAAAGACCTTCAAATAATATAACAGTTATAATTATTATAGTAAAATAATTTTTTATTATCTTCTTTCTTAAGCCTTCAAAATGTAACAATATCATTCTTCCTTTCTAAAACAGTATCCATAACCCCAAACTGTTTGTATATATTTAGGCTTAGATGGGTCTTCTTCTATTTTATTTCTTATTCTTCTTATGTTTACATCTACAATTTTAAAATCATATAAATAATTAGTTCCCCACACTTCATTAAGTATTTGATCTCTACTTAATGATTGATTTGAATTTTTCATTAAGTATTTAACTATTGAAAATTCAGTAGGTGTAAGTTCTATTTCTTCATTATCTTTGAATAATTTCCTTTTATCTAAATTTAATACAAATGAATCTGATACTATCTCATTTCCCTTTGATAAATTTTCGTCTTTTTTAACTCTTCTTAAAAGCGCTGATACTCTTACTAATAGTTCTTTTATACTAAAAGGCTTCACCATGTAATCATCTGCACCTGATATAAACCCTTCGATTTTATCATCTTCCTGTGCTTTAGCTGTAAGCATTATTACACCTACCTGATCAAAGTTTTGTCTAATAAACTTACATACTTCTATACCACTTATATCTGGAAGCATAACATCTAAAAGAGCTAGCTTTATATCTGGTTCTTTGCTTATTTTTTCTAATGCTTCCTGTCCTGTTCCTGCTTCTATTATTTCATATCCTTCCCTTTTTAGGTTTATACTAACAAAACTTCTTATTCCTATTTCATCTTCTAATATTAATATTTTTTCCTTCATATTAAACCTCCCAATAATTAATATATAAGTGAGAAATACTCTTTCAATGCCTCTTCATTTATTTTTAATTTTTTTAATTGTTCTAAGTTGTTTATATATAATGTGAAAGTATAATCGTTATTTTCACCAAGTGTTATTGACGATTGATTGACATTCTTTTTATTTTCATCAATTATATTTTTATTAACAACAGCTATTGTAAATAATTCTTTAGGTTTTGTTTCTAGTATATCATAATAATAGAATTTAAATAATACATCACTACTTTGCTCTTGATAATCTTGTTCTATACAGAACTTGTTTACTAGTTCATTAGGTATTAAAAGGCTAAATTTATATTGATAATTATAATATATCTGAATTGTAAATAATAATGATGAATCTTCTAGATTTTCTTTTCCATTCCATCTATACCAGCTTATAGTTGCTGAGGTTTTTGAAGTATATATATTTCCACTTCCATTTACTATAGGTATATCTATAACCTTATCATTGTTTATATCCTCTACTGGTATGTAGTATGGCTTCATTATACTTTTATCGTCATCTTTAAATGCTTTTTTTAATTTACCATCTTTTAAGTACAATATCTGTGTTATATAGTTATCATTTTTAAGTATAGGCATATCAAGTACTATGCCTTTATGTTCAATTGTTTTACCCTTTTTATTTTCAGTTGATATAGTGCCTAATGTTATATATGAATTATTCAGACTTTTTATATTATCAAACTCAACATAGTTAACAAGCTTAAGGCCTTTATCAAAGTTAGCTAAACTTGCATATGCTTTATTAGTCTTTGGATTAAAATGTAGCATTAATATATCTAACTTATCATCTCCATCAATATATCCAATTTTTACTTTCATATCTAAAAGATTTTTACTATCTTCTAACCATGTAGGATCTAATGTGTATACTTTTTTTACTTCATCATCAATAAAATTATATATATACATATTAGTTTTTCCCTCTGATTTTATAAGAAGTACTATTTCTTTTTTTCCATCATTATTTAAATCATAAAAATTAGCATATTGTATTTCTTCACCTTCTTGAAGTGAATAAGCTTTTTCTTTATTTGTATATGTACCATCAGGATTCTTAGTTAATACAATAAATCCCACTTCATCTTTTTTATCATCTTGGCTTTCTTTCTTTTGAAATACTACTAATTCCTTTTCTCCATCATTGTCTAAATCTACCTCATTTATTTTTGCTGCTTCTTTTGAATTATTTGGCTGTAACAAAGATGTTTGTTTTGTTAGTAATTTTTTTATACCTTTATATAAATCTGATTCATTTTGATTATATAAAGGCTTATCTTTAATAAGCTCTTCAGGAGATTCTGAAGTTATACTACATCCAGTTGTTAAAAATACAATTAAGCTAGCCCCAATTAATAACTTAAAAAATTTCATCTAAAACCTCCTATCCTTTGTATGTTTTAAAATATTGTTTAAACTTTTCTATTCTTTCCTTTTCATTATTTATAGTCTCTAAACTTAAATTTCCTCTTCCTAATCTATCACAAAAAGATAATAATGCTATCTCTTTATATTTTACATCATTTATCATATTTTGTGGATTAAAAAAAGGAAGATTTTTATCATAAAATAATGGTTGCATGTGATATCTTATCATTTTAGATACACTTTCATTAAATTTTTTGTCATTACTTACCATATCTAAAAAAACTTTACCAATTTTTTCACCTTCTATATCATGATTATAGGATGTTATTTTGCCCCTTCTAATTTTTGTCGTTGTAAGTTTTCCTAGATCATGAAGTAAAGCTGACCACATAAATACTCTTTCATTTTCTGAAAGTTTTTTTACTTCACTAGCTTTATCAACTACTAATAGTATATGATTTAATACATTTCCTTCTGGATGATATTTTAGATTTTGTTCTACCTTCTCTAGATTTTTTATCATTTCAAATGGCTCTTTATCAAATTCTCCATTTTCAATTAACCTTCTTATATCTTTAGAAGGTTTATTACTTTTAAGTAATATTTCATCTACCTCATTAAATATCTCTTTACTAGTCATATTTTTTCTCCTTATTTTTTTAATAAAAAATTCACTTCGCCTAAGCAACGTGTTGGCGAACATATTTATAATACCTTAATATATAAAAAAAGCTTAGAATAACTAAGCTTTTTTATTTTATCACTATTTATTTTTTTTTATTTATATATGATTTTAACAGCTTTATTTTTTTGGAAACTTTTCTTCTGACCAAACTATATTTTCAAATTTATTGCTGCTTTCTTCACTTTCCACTACATTATCTTCATTAGATGACTCTTCTTGTATAGTTCTAAATCCTACTGAATCATCTGCTTCAATTTCATAATATCCGTCAGAATTAATTTCATTACTAAGTTGATTTTCATCTACATATATATTACTTTCATCACTTAAAGGTTTTACTTTTTTTCCTTTTTGATTTGAAGACTTTTTACTTTTGACTTTTTTATGGCTAACTTCTTCTTTTGGTTTTATCTTATTATTTTTAGAAGGTTTCTTAGTTGCTGACTTATTACTTTTTTGATTTTTACTCTTTTTGCTAGGATTATTGCTAGTTTTGCTCTTTTCTTCTACTTGTTTACTATTTTTTTCCTCTACCTGTGCTAAATCTTTTTCTTCTTGATGTTTCTTAGAGTTTTTTGGTTTAGATTTTTTACTTCCTAGGCCTAAATTTACCTTTAACTTATTTGATTTTTTTGACTTAACATCTTTTTCTAACTCATCATTATTTTTTCTTTCTTCAGTAAGGAAATCATTAAGTATGACTTCATTTAAATCCTCTTCATATTTAGGTGCCTTAATTGTTTTTTCTTTAGGTGATTTTTTTCGATTTTTACTATTAACTCTAAACATAAATACACCCCCTAAAATACTCTTTATATTATATATAGTATATTAGAGGGTTAAATATTACTATTTTCTAGGTGGTTTTGGACCTATATATTGATATAAGTTTGTTTTTAACATTCCATTGTATAACTTTCTCTTTTTATCAGCTTGTTTTCCAAACTCTTTTTCAAATTCATCATAAGAAGTTATTAAATAATATGACCAATTTCTAAGTCTAAAGAAGGCATTTCCTAAATTTCTATATAGCATTTGGACACTTTCTTTGTCTTCAAGTCTTTCTCCATAAGGTGGATTTGTTATTATAAACCCATACTCTTCATCACTTTTAAATTTAGTTGCATCTAAAACATTAAATTCTATATATTGATCAACTCCAGCTATTTCTGCATTTTCTTTAGCTATTTCTATAGTTTCTTCATCTATATCATATCCATATATTTTAAAATCTACATCTTCATTTATTTTCTCATAGGCATCTTTTCTAACATCCCACCATATTTTTTTATCTATAGTTCTCCACTTTTCAGATATAAACTCACGATTCATACCTGGTGCCATATTTATAGCTTTCATAGCTGCTTCTATAAGCATAGTCCCCGAACCACACATAGGATCAACCAATATTCTACCTGGTTTCCAAGGTGTTAAATCAACTATACCAGCAGCTAAAGTTTCTCTTATAGGTGCTTTGTTAGCTCTTTCTCTGTATCCTCTTTTATGAAGAGCATCTCCTGTTGTATCTATGTAAAGAGTTACTATATCTTTATGTATAAATACATATATAGGATATTTTTCTTTACATTCTTTTAGTAGTCCTCTTTCCATATACTTAGCTTTTAAACTATCTACTATGGCTTTTTTTACTATTGATTGTATATGTGTAGTACTATATAACTTTGACTTTATAGATGATGCTTTTGATACTGGAAATTCAGCTTCATAAGGAATGTATCTTGACCAATCTATTCTCTTAGTATTTTCAAATAATTCGTCAAAAGTTTTAGCTTCAAATTCAGCAATTTTAAGGTGTACTCTTTCTGCACATCTTAACCACATATTAGCTTTAGCGATACCATCTTCTCCAGTTTTATAAGTTACTCTACCATCTTCTGTTTTTACTATTTCAAAACCTAGTTCTTTTATTTCTCTTGCTAGCATTTTTTCCATACCAAAAAAGCATGGTGATACTAATGTATAACTTTTCATACGTCCTCCTTAGTTGCTTATATCTTTATTCATACTACCCATTTCATATCCATTCATATCTAGGGTAACATACTCAAATCCAAATTCTTTAAATTTATTACTAGTGTTTTTAAGTACTTCTTTAATAAAAAACTTATCTATCTCATCAAATCCAACTTCAATTCTAGCAATATTTTCATGTACTCTTACTCTAAACTGATTAAATCCTAAATCTGCTAAATATTGCTCGCTCATTTCTATTTTTGTAAGAAGTTCTTTAGTAATTCTTGTATTGTATGGGACTCTAGTTGCAAGACATGCAAAAGCCGGCTTATTATATGTTTTTAGCCCCATTTCTTTCGATAATACTCTTATATCTTTTTTAGTCAAATTGCACTCTTTTAATGGACTTATAATATTTAATTCCTCTAGTGCTTTTAGCCCTGGCCTATAATCACCTAAATCATCTATATTTGTTCCATCTAGTACATACTCTATATTATTATCTTTTGCTATCTTTTTAATAGTATTAAACACATATTTTTTACAATGATAGCATCTATCTTTTTTATTTTCGATAAACTCATCTAATTCTAAATTATCTATATCTATAACTAGGTGCTTAACACCAAATTCATTTGCGTACTTTTTTGCTTCGTTTATTTCCTTTTTACTATGCATCATAGCATTTAAAGTTATAGCCACTACTTTTTTATCTAATACATCTTTAGCTACTTTAAGTAAAAAATTACTATCTACTCCTCCAGAATAAGCTATAGCCACATTGTCTAATTTAGCTAATTTATTTTTTAATTTTTCTAGCTTATCATTTAATTCCACAAATACACCTCTCCCTTATTTAATAAATTAATTATATATAATGTTATAATATAAAGCAAACTTTAATTTCTCTTTACTTTAAAATTGAGTTTTTTATATATTTATTGTAATATTAAAATAGTAAATGGGGAGGGATGACTATTATGAATTATTATGACATCTTACAAAATTTTCTTAGATGTAATAAAAACATAAAGTTAAAATTTAAAGAGGATAAAAAAACATTAGATATATGTAACTATAATAACACTATACTTTCTTTAGAGTTACAAAATAGCGACATCAAACTTAATGCTAAAGTAATTTACGAAAGTATTATTAATTTAGATAATTTAACTATATATATTCCTAAAATATATATAAAAGAAAACTAGAATATAATTAATTTATCCCAGAGTAATATTTCTCTGGGATTTTATTAATTAATCTATTACTTATTCCTTCTTGTATATAACTATAAAAGCATCATTAAATCCTTTTTCTTTTAACTCTTCTATTCTTTTTTCAGCATTCAATCTATTATTATATGAGCCACATACTACCCTATATAAAGTATCCCTATTATCTATAGGTGTTATAGGTTTATTAACATCATTGTCAACTGGAGTATACGTTATATTTAAATATCTACATATGCCTCTTGCTATCCCATCTGCTAATGCCTCTTGCTTTTGAGTAAGAATTTTGTAATCTTCCTGATTATCTATAAAAGCAAGCTCTATAAGACATGCTCTCATATTAGTATTTCTTATTACATAAAAATTAGCAGTCTTTACTCCTCTATTTTTAGTATATGCTTTGGTTTTTAGCAATTCTTCATGTATATAATTTGCTAAATCCTTAGTTGATGATGTATGAGAGTACGTCTCTATACCGTTAGCTGTGCCATTAAATGAATTACAATGAATAGATACAAAACAGTCTGCACCCCAACTATTTGCATCACTAACTCTATCTTCTAAAGATATTGTTTTATCTTCAGACCTACTTAACCTTACTTCTATTCCTTGTTTCTTTAATAATTTTTCTACCTTTTTAGATACTTCTATATTTATATTTTTTTCATATAGATTATTAATACCAATAGCTCCACTATCATTTCCACCATGACCTGGATCTATATATACCTTTTTTACCATAATTAATTCTCCTTTTATAGTACTTAAGCTATAGTAAATAGCCCTATACATTATATGATTTAGGTATATAATTTGACATTATTTTTAATACAAAAAGCCGTGTTATAAATTATACAACACAGCTTTTGTTTTATAGTAATTTTTCTTTCCATTCCTCTTCTTTAAAACCTACCACAACATGTTTTCCATCAAATGCTATAGGCCTTTTTATAAGCATTCCATCGCTAGATAGTATATCTAGTAATTTATCATCATTCTCAGTTTTAACTACATCTTTAAGCCCTAGCTCTCTATATTTTACACCACTAGTATTAAAGAATTTTTTTAATTCATATCCACTTAGTTCATACATTTTTTTTAATTCTTCTTTAGTTGGAGGATTTTTAACTATTTCAATATCCTCAAATTCTAAGTTATTTTCCTTAAGCCAAGCCTTGGCTTTTCTTACAGTCGATCATTTTGAATATCCATATAATTTTATCATTTGTCTCACCCTTTTAGTTAACATTTTATTTTATATTTACCCAACAGCTATACTTTTAATCAAACTTATTCCATGGAACTACTTCTACTTCCCCAAACCATCTTTCATTTAGTCTATTAGAAAATTCTCCTTTATATCCTATAAAAGATAATACTATTAGTTCTAAATACTTTGTCCCTATTTGTATTATATTCCACATATCCTCAACACTAAGATTTGCTCTATTATCTCTTCTGCTTGGATGCACTATTTTATTTCTAAAGTATATTACTAGATCTACCCCATCATCAAATCTTGTTTTAGTCCAATCATCAAATAGATCTAATTCTTCCATTCCATATGGGATTTTACATATATCTAGTACCATTTTTATATTTTTAGCTGCACTATTTAAGTCAAATTCATCATCATTAAGTATTTGTTCTTGCTCTACAAGTATCATATAAGATAGTGCTTCTAATGCAATTTGAATTGATATTATATTATTTTCTATTGTTATCTCACCTAATGATTCTATATACCAATCTATTACATTTTTTATAACTTGTCCACAATATCCATCTTCTAGTTTTTTGCACATTAAAGACATATACTTTTCTATATTATGGTGATTTGATATAGTATCTGTCCAAGTTGGTACAAACTTAAATGGAGTTACTATGTTTTCTCTCCATAACCTATAGACATTGTTATTTCCTTGATACCCTTTAGCTAAGCATATTCCAATATGCCTTCCACACATAAAGCTAAGTGCTATTGATATCCTATCTAAAAAATCTATTATATTATTAGTTTTAAATTGTTTTTTATCTTTTCTTTGAACTCTCCCTATATGAGTTATTATACTACCAGATTTAGATTTTAGTTTTTCATTTAATTCTTTTCTATAATCATACCTTTTATCTATTGTAACTACAAAGTCATTAATTTCAAATTGAATTCTACCTGCGAACAACTTATCCACGTGTTTTATAAGTGTTCCCGGAAATTTATCTAAGTTTATTATATGAAAATCTATATAATCTACATATGCATTTTTTGACTTTATATAGCTATCATTTGTATATCCTTCTATATTAAAATCATTTATCGAATTTATACTTATCGAAATTGGCTTATATCCATAAATTTCAAGTATTGCATTATCATAATCTAAATCTAAGTCTATATCTTCATCATATGCAGAAAGTATTTGTGCTTTAAAGTTTATAGATACTGGAGGAGTCATTTTATAATACACTATTCCGCTACATTTATATTTTTTATCTAAATAAATACAAAATCTACCTTGATATATGATTATATCTTCATCTATTTTGTATCTTAAGTATTCTGAAGATATAGCACTATTTATTTCTTTCATAATGTTTTCCTCCTTCCATGCAGTACTTCTTGATTATATCATAAATAATAAACTTTAGCTAAGATTTAAATTAATCGTTGTTATATCAATGTATATAACTATCTATTATACTAATTATCTTTTTCATTTTAACTTAAATTGATTTTCTATAATATTATAGCATTTTCAATCTCTTCTTTTAAACACATATTTGAATTATTTCCTTACATAAAGATTCCCCTTAAAGTAGTGTTATCTAATAACTTTAAATTTTATCTATTTTAAGGGGCTTAATTCATACTTTAAAAATTATTTTTTAATGCTGTTGATAACATTAATTTTATTCTATTTATTTGATTTATTTCACTTGCTGATGAATCATAATCAATAGCTATTATATTTGCATCTTTATACATTTCTTTTATTTTCTTTATTTGACCTTTTCCTGTTATATGATTTGGAAGGCACCCAAAAGGTTGCATGCATATAATATTTTTAATATCATCTTCTAATAACTCTAACATTTCTCCTGTCAATAACCAACCTTCTCCTGTTTGATTTCCTAATGATATTACATTTTCAGTATACTTAGATATAGTTCTTATATTTTTTGGAGGAATAAACCTTTTGCTTTTCATTAATTCTTTATTATAAGTGCTTTGATAAATATTCATTGCATTTATAAATAGATTTCCTAATTCTTTATTTATCCATTTTCCATCTAAATGTTTAAATTTATATTCTGCATTTAAGCAACAACTAAGAAAGAAGTTAGATAACTCAGGTACTACCGCTTCTCCTCCTTCAGCTTCTATAATATCAACTAAATAATTGTTTGCAAGAGGATGAAATTTTACTAATATTTCTCCTACTAACCCAACCTTAGGCTTTTTTATATCTATTAACTCTAAATTATCAAAATCATGTATTATACTTTTTATATTTTTCTTAAACTCTAATATACTAGCTTTTTTTAATGATTCTTTGCATATACAAACCCATTTATCATACAATTTATTGGCACTGTTTGTATACTTTTCGTAAGGTCTTGTTCTATATAAAACTTTCATCAATAAATCTCCATATATACAAGACATTAATAATCTATTAGCCATACTAAGTGTAATATGTTTTGATAATCCATTTTTCTCTATTCCATTTACACTTAAAGATATTACAGGTATATCTTTGTAACCAGAATCATAAAGGGCTTTTCTTAAAAATCCTATATAATTAGTAGCTCTACATCCTCCACCAGTTTGTGTTATAGCTACAGAAGTGCTATTTAAATCATACTTACTAGTTTTTAAAGCTTCTATAATTTGACCTATAACTATTATTGCAGGATAACATGCATCATTGCTTACATATTTCAACCCCTCATCTATTATTTCTCTTTTTATATTTTCTAAAATAACCAAATTATACCCACTTAAATTTACTGTTTCTTTAAAAAATTGAAAATGTATAGGTGACATTTGAGGTACTAATATAGTATGTTTTTTATTTATTCTACCTTTTTTATATTCGATATGATCATTTTCTATATATTTATTATTTTTTCTTTCTTCTATTGCAGCTTTTAATGACCTTATCCTTATCTTAGCTGCACCTAGATTATTTCCCTCATCAATTTTTATAACTGTATGAATTTTAGATTTCTCATTTAAGATTTCTTTGACTTGATCTATTGTAATAGCATCTATACCACATCCAAATGAATTTAGTTGAACAAGTTCTCAATTAGAACTTTCTTTTACAAAACTTGCTGCTTTATACATTCTATGGTGATATACCCACTGATCAACTACTCTAAGTGATTTATTTATTTTAGATAAGTGACATATAGAATCTTCACTTAATACATTTATTCCTAAAGAGTTTATAAGTTCTGGTATTCCATGATTTATCTCCGGATCTATATGGTATGGCCTTCCACATAAAACTATACCTTTTTCATTTTTATCATAAATCTCTTTTAAGGCTTTTTCTCCCTCAATTTCTATATCTTTTCTGTATCTCTCTTGTTCTATATATGCCTTATCTAGAGACTTTTCTACCTCAGTCTTAGATATATTAAAGTACTTAAATAGTTCTTCATATAAGTTTTTAATAAGTTTCTCACGATTATTTAGACTTATAAAAGGATTAATATAATTTATATTTTTTATTTCATCTATATTATTTTTTATAACTTCTGAGTAAGATATAACTATTGGGCAATTATAGTTGTTGTCACATCGTTCATCTTCTTTTTTTTCATTAACTACACAAGGATAAAAAATATATTTTATATCTTTTTCTATTAAATCTTTTATGTGCCCATGTACCATCTTAGCTGGGTAGCAAATTGTGTCTGATGTTATAGATGATATTCCTTTTTCATATAAATCTTTTGATGAACGTTTAGATAAAACTACTCTAAATCCCATATTTGTAAAAAAAGTATGCCAAAATGGATAGTTTTCATATATATTTAATACTCTTGGAATACCTATTTCACCTCTAAATGCTTTAGATTTTTCTAATGGCTTGTAGTTAAATATTCGATTATATTTATATTTATAAAGATTTATCTTATTTTCTTTTATTTTATTATCATTATATAAAGCTTCTCCCCTCTCGCATCTATTTCCTGATATGAATAATTCATCATAAAATTTATTTATTGTTAATAAACAATTATTTGAGCATCCACCACATCTTGAAGTTTTTGAACTAACTTCTATGTTTTTTACTTTGTCTAAATTAAGTAAGGTGCTTTTATTGCTACCATTATGCATATCCATTGATATTAAAGCACATCCAAAAGCCCCCATTAACCCAGCTATAGATGGTCTTATTACCTCTTTGTTTATTATCTTTTCAAAACTTCTAAGTACTGAGTCATTATTAAATGTACCTCCTTGGACAACTATATTACTCCCTAAATTATCAAAATTATTTTCTTTAATAACCTTATATAATGCGTTTTTTATTATGGAATAGGAAAGACCAGCTGATATGTCTGCTATGCTAGCACCTTCTTTTTGTGCTTGCTTTACCTTTGAATTCATAAATACAGTACATCTTGAACCTAAATCTACTGGTAATTTAGATAATGTTCCTATTTTTGCGAATTCTTTTATGTCTATAGACAATGATTCTGAAAAATTTTCTAAAAATGAACCACATCCAGATGAGCATGCTTCATTTAATATTATATTATCAATTACACTATCTTTAATTTTTAAACACTTCATATCTTGCCCACCTATATCTAATATGAAGTCAACTTTATCATTAAAATACTTTGCTCCTTTATAATGTGCTATAGTTTCTATTTCCCCAAAATCTATACCTAATGCCTTCTTTATAAGACCTTCACCATAACCTGTTACTGTTGAGTAACATATATTAGCTTTTTTAGGTAATTTGCTATATATATCAATTAAAACTGCTTTGACTGTATCTAAAGGTCTTCCATTATTACTACTATAGTGACTATATAATATATTTTTTTCTTCATCTATTAAAACTACTTTTGTTGTAGTTGACCCTGCGTCTATACCTAAATAACAATTCCCTACTACTTTTTCTATATCTTTATATCCTATATCTTTTTTGTTATGCCTTTTTAAAAATATTTCATATTCATTTTTATCTTTAAATAGTGGCTCTAATTTACTTATTTTATTTATACCTTCTTTATCCAAATTCTTAATTTTATCTATCAATGATTCAAGGTTAACTTTGCTACCTTTTTTTGATATTAAACTAGCTCCCATACATACATAAAGTTGGGCATCCTTAGGAAATATTATATCTTCTTCATCTAAATTTAACACCCTTTTAAAAGCATATCTTAGTTCTGATAAAAAATATAATGGTCCTCCTAAAAAAGCAACCTTACCTTTTATCTCTCTCCCACAAGCTAATGCACTAACAGTTTGTATAGCAACTGCATTAAATATACTCATTGCAATGTTTTCTTTTTTAGCTCCATCATTTAAAAGAGGTTGTATATCTGTTTTTGCAAATACACCACATCTTGATGCTATCTTGTAAATCGTATCATAATTTTTTGCAAGTTCATTTAATCCATTAGAGTCGGTCTGTAAAAGATATGCCATTTGGTCTATAAATGCACCTGTTCCTCCTGCACATATACCATTCATCCTTTGATCTATTCCATCTGTTAAATAAGTTACCTTTGCATCTTCTCCTCCCAATTCAATAACCACATCAGTTTCTGGATAAAAATACTTTATAGCTTCTGTAGATGCTATTACTTCCTGTATAAAATCTATTTTTAGTCTCTTAGCCATATCGATTCCACATGACCCTGTTATTGCTACAGTTATTTCTCTACCTTCTAGTATACTTTGTACGTCTAATAATGTATCTAAAACTGTATTTTTTATACTTGACAAATGTCTTTTATAATTTTTATATACAATATTATTATCATCATCAAATACCACAACTTTGACTGTAGTTGAGCCAATATCTATACCTAATGAAAATAATCTATTCATGTTAAATCCCCCATATTTTCTGTTTATCTATTATTAAGTTTTATGCTTTTTTAGATATTTATATGTAGCCAAAATTTATAAGTTTTTTAAGTTGATATTTATATATATACATAAAAAATTCGCTTCGCTCATGTCTCCAACGACTTCGTTCGTTGCTTAAAAATTATTTTTGAGCTACTGTATATGCGAATACCTTTACTTTTTCTAAATATGTTACTATAACTTTAATTCATAGATTATCCACAACTTTCAAGTAAATATATTACATTAATAAATAAAAAAGCACACTTATTTAGTGTGCTAATAATTTAATACTCTTATAGCTATATTTGAGCAATGATCTGAAATTCTTTCTAAGTTTGATACTAAATCTAGATATAATATCCCAGAATCTATCTCACATGTATTATTGTTTAATCTGTATATATGATTTGCTCTTATTGATTTTTCTATATTGTCTACTTCTTCTTCTGTTTTAATTATTCTTTCAGCTATTTTTTTGTCTTTTTTATTTATAAGAATTAAAGCATCTTCATAATTTTTTTTGACTTTTTCAAACATTTCTTCAATTTCTTTTTGACCATCATTGGATATGCTTACATCTTTATCAATTGCTATTTCAGCAAGTTCAGCTATATTTTCAGAATGATCTCCTATTCTTTCCAAATCATTTATAGTGTTAAATAAATTATCTACCTCTTCTACTGAGTTACCAGTTAAAGATGTCTTAGACAATTTTAATAAATAGTTTAATATATTTCTTTGATAATCATTTATATCTTTTTCAATTTTAAATGTTTCTTCTACATCTTTTTTAGATTTATTTAAAAATGCACTCATAGATGAATTTAAGCATATATTTGTTACTTTAGCCATTTTATTAGTTTCTTTTAATGTATTTGCAAATGCTATTGATGGTGTTTCTAACATTCGCTCATCTAAATAAGTTTTAACTTCCTTTTCTTCTTCAGTTTGAGGAACTATCTTCATAGCTAATTTTACAATATACTTAGAAAATGGTAAAAGTATTATAACTGTTACTATATTAAATAATGTATGTGCATTTGCTATTTGTCTTGCTACATCTGTTGGATTAATTCTTGTTACTACTGCAACTATTGGCTTGTTTAATATTAATAAAAACATTAGTGTACCCAAAATATTAAATAATAAATGCATAATTGCTGCTCTTTTTGCATTTTTGTTAGCACCTATACTAGACAATAATGATGTAACACAAGTACCTATATTATCTCCATAAAGTATAGGAAGTGCAGATTGAAGTGGTATAATTCCTTGTGATGCTAATGCTATAAGCATCCCCATTGATGCACTTGAACTTTGAACTACTCCTGTTATTATAAGACCTAACAGTACACCAAGTAGTGGTCTATGACCAAAATTAACAAGTGCATCTGTGAATCCTTTATATTCAGCAAGAGGGCTGACAGCATCTTTCATAAACTCCATACCCGTAAATAATATACCAAATCCAAGCAATATCTCTGCTATATTTTTAGTTTTACTTTTTGATGAAAATAGATAAAGTGCTATACCTATACCTAAAGTTATAGGAGCAAGCCCCTCTAAATTAAAACTTACTAATTGAGCAGTTATAGTTGTACCTATATTTGCTCCCATTATAACTCCTATAGCTTGAGATAACGTCATTATACCTGCATTTACAAAACCAACTACCATAACAGTAGTAGCACTAGAGCTTTGTATTATCGCAGTTACTCCTGCTCCAACTAATACTCCAAGTAAAACATTACTTGTTAAAAGCTCTACTATTTTCTTTAGTTTTTCCCCAGCTGCTTTTTGAAGTCCATTACCCATTAATGTCATACCATATAAAAAAAGTCCTAGTCCTCCTATAAGACTTATTAGTATCTCCAAATTAATTCCTCCTTTGGTTAAACATCATTCTATATATATTTTTCTCATTTTTCCATTTAATAATTCACTCTAATTTCTAAAGCTACATTTTATTGATTAGAATAGTAATTATATTTTTAGGTTAAATTATTATTGTTCAATAAATTATTTAAGGAGGACTATATGACTAAAAAGAAAGCTTGTAAAGCCCCTCAACAAAGTAAAAATGTTGCAAGTTCAAGTCTAGAAATAGCTGAAGAATTTAATATATCACCAAGATTAAGACCTAGCAAAACTGGTTCTGTTAGTCAAAATACATCTAGACCTATAAAGCCTAGAAAGAAGTAATCTAAAATATAAAATTTTTATAGCGTAAGATTACTAATCAATATAATTTTAAATATCCTAATACAAATAAAAATAGACTTGGATATCATCTAAGTCTATTTTCTATAAATTTTATGAAATTAGCATAAATATAAAATGAGAAGATACACCTGCAATAATTCCACCTATCGTATGTGAAATTATTGCTTTACTAGTTAGTCCTCTTGCATTTAATGCATCCATCATACCTACATGAGTGCTTAAGTATCCACTCCAACACATTCCCATGGCCGTAAATACGGCTATATCATTAGGAGTTATAACATTATCTTTGATAAACTGTGGTACTAAACTCATAGCTGCACCAACTGCACCTAATGATGTTATAGGAAATGCTATAGCTTGTGCTGATGTAAATCCAAATAGTGGTTCTAATATAAAGTTTAGCTTCTTTCCTATTACAGGTAAAAGAGCTATACCTTCATATGCTGCCCCTGTATATACTTCTTTACCGGTATTTGGATCTATACTTGGGCCAAATGTAAGTAACATTACTAATGTACATACTATTAAAACACCTGGTATTATAGCTAATCCTAATTCTACACCTGATTTTCCACCTTCAAGTATTGCATCTAGGACTCTTTGGAATATACTTCCATCTCTTATTTCTCTATACTCTTCTATCTTAGAATTTTCTATTTCTAAACTAGTATTATCTATCTCATCTTTATAGTATTTTTTTGTAAAGTGCAACATTATTCTAACACTAATTATACTACCTATTATGGCACCTATATTTCCTACTAACGCCGGAAGTACATATTTTTCACCCTGAGATATCATAAATGTTGTAACTATAAGACCCATTCCAAAAGATGTACCCAAATTACAAAGTGCTGGTACTTGGTACTTTTTAAAATACCTAGTAAAAGATTTATCCTTGCTAAATGATATGATTGCTGGATTATCAGATAAATAAGTAGTTACAGCTCCTGCTATACTAGCTCCTGGAAGTCCATATAAAGGCTTCATAAAAATAGCAAATATTTTATTAAGTAGTGATATTACTCCAAATTCTGATAATAATGCACTTAGTGCCCCTGCTAAAACAGCCATTGCCATTATTAAAAATACAGTATTTAATAATAAATCGTGAGCAGTGTTCATTATGACTTTAAACATTATACCTGCTCCCATGATACTTGCTACATAGGTAAATCCGCCTAATAAGATAGCTAAAAATACAAATGTCTCTAGATTTACCGACCTGACTTTCCTTTTAGTTGTAGTATTTTGCATACAAATCATCCCCTATGTAATTATTATCTGTGTCTTTTAAACTTAAAATTATAAATTTAAAGAATATTTTTTATTATTCTATAATATATTAAATTTATTTTTATGTAAATATTTATTTTTTCTTTGCGATAATTTGCATTTATATTTATTAATAAAAAAGTACTACCATATGGTAGTACTTTAAACATTTACATTTATATATTAATTTCTACTTATTATCTATTATAGTTTTTGTTGTATCTAAATCTTTAGCTAAGCATTTTTGACTATTTATTCTTTCACTTACTAATAAGTAGTTGCTTATTCCTTTTAATGTTTTTGCTAATTTGTTTATCATTGCCATTTTTAACTCCCCCTTTATGTTTTCTACTTAGGATATTGTATACAATATACTGTATCAAGTCAATACTTTTATTAAAAGTTTATTTTTTATCAAATTTTTTATGCCAAACTTAATCAATTTAACTTATATATACAATATTATTTTATATTTTTGACTTTTAGTTTATAATAAAGGTTATAATATAAAAGTTAATTTTCATAAAATGAGGAGGTACGTCATGTCTTGTCCAAACTGCAAGTGCAATAAATCAAAAATAAGTAATGATGAATATGAAGAATTAAAAGAATATTTCAAAGATGAGATACAAGATTATAAAATTGTTGATTATATAAAAGATAATGGTAATCATAGTTCTTATGTTGAGGTAGAACTTGAAGACTATATCGTTGAAATTGAGGATATAGATACTGATAATTTAAATTTAGATAAAGTAATAGATGCTTTAATAAGAAATAGTGTTAAATAATTAAAAGTAGACTAATTTTAGTCTACTTTTAATTATTTTTCTCTGAATCTATTTTCATTTTTAATATTTCTAATTGACTTTTATATGCTACTAATTGTATTTCTATTTTTTCTTTTTTAAGCTGTATATTCTTTTTAGTTTTTTCACTTTTTGCATTTCTTATTTCATCTTCCATTTTAGTACTCATAGCTTCAAGTACATATACAGTCTTTTGTAATTTTTCATATACAGCCCTAGGATTATTATTTTGCTCACTTTTTCTCTCTAATATAAACATTATCTTAAAGTACATAAATGCAACAAAAATATTTATTACATTATCTAGTAACTCTTGTGTCATACTATCACTAATTATTGCTACTAAAATAAAAGATGCTATATTAAATAAAAATAGTGTAGTTAACTTATTTTTATTTTTGCCATAGTTATAATCTTCTTTATATCTAGCTAGTCTATATGGAATAGCTATTGTGACTATTGGTGATAAAAACAGTATATTTCCTTCTAATATAGCGTATATAACACTTAGTGCGGTTAAAAGCATTATGGCTTTATTAGTTATATCTACTTTTTTCATATATTTCTCCTTTTTGGATATTAAAAATACCTCCTTGCACAAAGTATAAAATACTCTGTGCTTAGAGGGTATTAATTTATTTACCATACATAGTTTTTAATTGAGCTTGTATGTCTTTATTTTCTAAGTATTCATCTAGCGTAGTTTTTCTATCCATAACACCACCTGGAGTTATTTCTATTATTCTATTTGCTAGAGTTTGTATCATTTCGTGGTCATGAGAATTAAATATTAATACTCCTGGGAACTTTTCTAAACCTTTGTTTACAGAAGTTATACTTTCAAGGTCTAAGTGGTTAGTTGGGTCATCTAAAACTAATACGTTAGCGTTACTTAACATAAGTTTTGATAACATACATCTAACTTTTTCTCCTCCTGATAAAACTTGAGCTTGCTTTAGAGCTTCTTCTCCACTAAATAACATTCTACCTAAGAATCCTCTTATAAAACTTTCACTCTTTTCTTCAGAATATTGTCTTAACCAATCAACTAATGAGTATTCTACACCATCAAAGTATTGATTGTGATTTTTAGGTAAGTAACTTTGAGAAGTTGTAACTCCCCACTTAAATGTTCCACTATCAGCAGTATCTTCACCCATTATTATATTGAATAATGTAGTTATAGCTATTTCGTCACCCATAAATGCTACTTTATCATCTTTATCAAGTCTAAATGATACATTATCAAGTACTTTAACACCATCTACAGTTTTAGTTAATCCTTCAACTTCTAAAACCTCATTTCCTATTTCTCTCTCAGGTGTAAATCCTACATATGGATATCTTCTTCTTGATGGTTGTATTTCTTCAACTTGTATTTTTTCTAATTGTTTTTTTCTAGATGTTGCTTGCTTTGCTTTAGAAGCATTTGAACTGAATCTTGCGATGAACTCTTTAAGTTGAGCTATTTTTTCTTCAGCCTTTTTATTTTGATCCTTAGCAAGTTGTAATGCTAATTGGCTTGACTCATACCAGAAATCGTAGTTACCAACATACATTTGTATCTTACCAAAATCAACGTCAACTATATTTGTACATATTTGATTTAAGAAGTGTCTATCATGTGATACAACTATAACGATAGAATCTTCAAGTCCCATTATAAACTCATTTAACCAGTTTATAGATTGGAAGTCTAAGTGGTTTGTAGGTTCGTCCATTATTAGTATCTCAGGCTTACCAAATAATGCTTGGGCAAGTAATACTTTAACCTTTTCTCCACCTGTTAATTCTTTCATTTGCTTATAATGTACCTCTTTAGGTATACCAAGACCCATTAAAAGTCTCTCTGCATTAGTCTCTGCATCCCATCCATCAAGTTCGGCAAATTCACCTTCAAGTTCAGCAGCTTTTATACCATCTTCTTCAGTGAAATCAGGCTTCATGTATAATGCATCTTTTTCTTTCATTATAGAGTATAGTCTTTCGTGTCCCATTATAACTACATCTAAAACTGTATCTTCTTCATATTTGAAGTGGTCCTGTCTAAGTACTGACATTCTTTCTTTTTCAGTTATTGAAACACTTCCTGTGTTTGGCTCTATATCACCAGCTAATATTTTAAGGAAAGTTGATTTTCCTGCACCATTAGCTCCTATTATCCCGTAACAATTTCCTTTAGTGAATTTTAAGTTAACATCTTTGAATAACTCTTTATCACCAAATCTAAGTCCAACATTTGTAACTTGTAACATTAATGTGTATTCCTTTCTTTCTTTAATTTTCGTAAATTACATAACATTTTTATAATATAATAAATATTTAATTTAGTCAACTGATGAGTACTACACCTTAGCAAAATTACAGGCTGGATATGTGCAAATATCGCAATTCATACAAAGTCCACCATGCCCATACATTGCTATATCTTTTTTAGTTAATTTTTCATCTACTAGTACTCTTGGTAAAATAACATCAAATACTGTTGTTTTATTATACATTGCACATCCTGGTATCCCCATTATAGGTATATCACCTTTATATGCTAATAAAAACATTGCCCCAGGAAGTATTGGTGAACCATAGGTTATTATACTTGCTCCACTTTCTTTTATAGCAGTAGGTGTTACATCATCTGGATCTACACTCATACCACCTGTGCAACATATAAGTTCTGCACCTTGATTTATAAAATCTTCTATAGCATTTTTTATCATAATAGTATCATCTTTACATATAGCTTGACCTATAACTTCACACCCAAACTTTTCAACCTTTTCTTTTATAACAGGTCCAAATTTATCTACTATTCTTTTATAAAATACTTCATTTCCAGTTGTAACTATACCAACCTTCTTAGGTTTAAACTCTACTACATTTACTATTTTTTTATTACCTACTATATTTTTTGCTTCGGTTAGCTTATTTTTATCTATTAGTAAAGGAATCACTCTTGTTCCTGCTACTTTAGTTCCTTTATTTACTATAAAATTATTATGTAGGGTAGATAACATTATATCATCTATCATATTAAGTTCTAATAATGTATCTACGTCTATTTTTAAAAGTCCATATTTATTTGATATAAAATCTATTTTACCTTCTTTTATATCACTAAAATCTAAATTTTCTCCTGCTGTTAAATCTTTTAAAAATATAGCGCCATCATTTTCATGAACCATATCTTCATTTTTTTCCCAAACATATAGATGATCTTTACCTAATGATAGTAAAACTTCTATATCTTCTTTTTTTACTATATGACCTTTTTTAAAAGCAACTCCTTTAAATTCACCTGGAATTATCTTTGTTATATCATGACAAAGTATATGTCCTATAGCATCTACTGTTTTAATCTTTTTCATATATTCCCCCTAATTGTATATAGTCTTTTTTTGTGTCAATATCAAATAACATATACTCACTGACATCTACATATTTTATTTTACATGAATTAGTTATAACTTTTTTACCTTTTTCATCTTCTTTTAAACTTAATAATTCCTCTCTTTTATACTCTGGAAATATTACAGGATTTCCTTTTCTATCTTTATATCTTGGAATTATTATAAAATCTTTATTTTCATTAAATTCTTCTATCATTTTATTTATATATTTGCTATCAATTAAAGGTTGATCTCCTACAAAAAACATATATCCAAAGGATTGCTTGCTATTATTTATACCTAATCTTATAGATTCACTTTGACCTATATAATTTTTTTTATTTTCTATATATTTATAGTTGTATTTTTTTGAAATATCCTTTATTTCATCATATGAACTAACAACTATAACTTCTTTAAATTCAACTTTTGATATTTCATCAAATACATATTCTATTATAGTTTTATCTTTGTATTTTAGTAAGAGCTTATTTTCTCCCATTCTTTTTGATAGCCCTGATGCCATTATAATCGCTGTTATCATTTTTTATATCCTTATTAATTTATTAAAAAGTTTATTTTTATACAAATATAAAACACTAATTATTTATGATATTAAAATAAATCTTATATTCTATACACAATAAAATAAATCATTTAATATACTTCCATATATTATTTTTATATTATGTTCATGTTTATTAATACTGTTAATAAGATTTTTTGCTATATCTAAATGCTTTTTTGTTTCTACTTTATTGATTAATAATATTTTTTCACAATTGATATTTTTAAACATACCATTTTTATTTATTACTATATCAACCATATTTTCTATAGTTACTTTATTTTTAGTGTTTGTTAATTTTTCAAATTCTTTAAGTCTATGTATATTTTTATCGTTTATACACATATCATAAGAAGTTATATCTAATACCCCTATAACTTTCGTGGTTTTAGGATATACTACCGGCTCGTTTATATTCCATCCTTTAAGCTTTTTTCTCTTAGAACCATCACCTTCTATTAAAAGAACATCAAAATCACCTTTGATCTTATCTAAATCATAAAAATCTAGCCCTATTATCTTATTATCTAAATTTATATATGATCCAACAATAACGACTCTTTCTTTTTCACATTTTTTATATTTTGCACTATCTAATATGTACATATTGTCATATAATTCTTTTGGCGGTACATATATTTTTGTTGTTGTGCTTATAAGTATTTTTTTGCTATTAATGCTAGATGCCAACTTATTTATAAGTGAGGTTTTTCCTCCAGCTCCTATTACTGTTATAATCTCTTGTTCTCTTAAGTTTAATGCTTCTTTTAAATTCATATCTACCCTAACTTTATATATTTATAAACTTTTATTTAATATTTTTTTAATGTAAAATAAAGAATCCATAGAATAATTATAACATTATTCTATGGATTTATACAGATTAATTACATACTAATCCTATTTTTATTTTATCTTTTGTTTGTTCTTTTACATACAATGAGAAAATGCTATCACAAGAATTTTCGCTTTTTTCTTTTATAATAGTTAATATATCATTTACAACAAATATCATTTCATCTTCTTTGCAATAATTAGATCCCATTTCAATAAATATTATTTGCTTTTTATTTAAAAGTTCATTATGTGATCCACTTACATTTTCTAGTAAATTTCTTACCATGTCTTCTTTAGATATGTCTTTACCAAACTCTTTATAAGAATATTTTATTCCACCATCTGTACATAAAGTTTCTTTTAAATCTGTTAAGTCTAAGTTTATCATGCATTGATATGATATAGATTCAACTAACATATTTACTAAATTTATAAATTTATCCATTGAAGCTTCATCTACTTTAAATTCTCTATTTATATTTACTTCGTCTTTATTTTCTTTATTAGAAGAATCTATTCCTATACTTAATATTCTTCTTTCATCTGCCATATATCCTATTGCATTGACTATCTGTAATGCCTTTTTATCTTCACTATTATAAGTTAAAAATAATAAGTCTACTCCATCTAATAATTCTCTAACATAATCCTTATCTACATCTTGATTTATAGATATTTCTTCTATATCCATATTATTTTCTAATTTAAATTTAATAGAATTTAATGTATTTATTCCATCATTTCCTATACCTATTATTTTAGCTTTTTCTAATTTTTCTTCTATATTCATAATATCTCCTTAATCAGATTACTTTAATAGTTTAAGATATTTATTTTCTAATATCTTAAATAATGGAACACCAATTATAGTTATTACTACAAATTGTCCAAAACCTACTTGTAGCATTGAAAGTATAAGAGGCACACCAAATAATTTATTTAGCATAATACCTATTATTATAGCATTTACTATTGTTGGCCATAATGATGCGATTAGTACATAACCTTTTTTTCCTTTCATTGTTTTACCTGTTAGGTAAACTAAGTATACACTTATAAATGTTGCCAAAGTTCCAAATATAATATCAGGAACACCATAAGGACCTATTACATTAGCTAAAAAACATCCTATTGTCAAAGCTAATATGTATTCCTTACTTATAAGTGGTAGTAGTGTCATAACCTCAGCTATTCTAAATTGTATTGTTCCATAACTTATAAAACCAAAAGCTAAAGTAACTGCTGCATAAACACCTGCTACTACTCCAGTTTTAACTATCTTTTTAGTGTTGTTTCTCATCTTTTTTCTCCTAAGTGCTTATTATTTATAGCCTAATCTACTTGGAAAAAATAAAAACCGTAGAAATTCTACAGTTTTAATGGCAGTTAATTAAATGCCTATTTTAACCGTAGTTTTTTTTATAGACAGGAGGCTTTCGAACTGTCTTTTTAAGGTTACTTACGATATTATATAATAGATATTTTTTTATTTCAAATATTTTAATATTACTTTAATATATTTTTAGCTTCAATCATTCTTTGAAGTGCTGTTATTATAACTATAAACGAAAATATATTAACTACTATACCTAAATAACTTTCAAAAATCATCATAAGAGATAACATTATAAATCCTTCACTTCTTTCAGCTACTCCTGCTTGATAATAAAATGATTTTATTCCGCTTTTTTCACTAACTGCACCAACTGTTAAAAATATTACCATTGATATTAATATACAAGCTAATAATACAATAATATTTAATCTTATCTCTTCAAATTTTAGTGCACTTACAAATATTATACCTATTTCTACTATCCTATCAAACGTAACATCTAACACTGTTCCAAAACTAGATGATGAGTCTGTTTTTCTAGCTATACTTCCATCTACTGCATCTAAGTATCCAGATATCCAAAGTAGCATTACAGCTAGTATATTTTTATCTAAATATAATAATACTGCTGATAATACCCCCAGTATAAGAGCTAGTGTAGTTACAGTGTTTGCGCTAATTTTTCTTTTTATAAATATATTTGCTCCAAATTCTATAAATGGATTTACATATTTTCTAGCATGTGTGTCTAACATATTATTTCCCTTCTATTTAATGTTTTTCTTCTAATTTATCTTTTAGAAATTTATTTTTCAAAAGTATTGATACAGTAAATAATAATACTAAAAGAGCTATTGAAATATAAAAGCTAGTACTTTTTATATTTAAAGAAGTAGCCCCTATATTTGTAAATACTGCTATACCAGGAATAGTTCCAAATAGTGTAGCTAGTATAAAATCCTTATATTTTACATTTGTAATACCTGCTCCATAGCTTATTACATCAAATGGAAATAGTGGTATTAACCTTAATAGAAATATTATATAAAATCCATTTTTTTCTATTAATCTTTCTATTTTTTCTAACTTATCGCTTGACTTTCTTTTAATTATTTCTTTTCCTAAATACCTAGCTATAAAAAATGCTATACTTGCACCTATTAAAGCTCCTATTGTTGTATATATATACCCCTTACTAAATCCAAATATTAGACCTGCTGATATTGCAAGTACTGAATCTGGAAAAAATGTTAGAGGTACTAATGAAAACATCACTATATATATAAGTGGAGCTAATACACCAAATGTTTTTACATATTCTTTTATTGTATATATATCAACATTATTACCTATATATCTATTTGTAATTACTACAAAAGCTAATATCCCTATTATGACTAGTATTTTTTTTAACTTATTATTCATATTTTCTCCTATTATTTAGTTTATATCTATTTATCCATGAATTTATACTAGATTTATTATATTGTGTAAACTTATCTTTGTTTAAATATTCTTCATTAAAAATTAAGTCTAATATATGAATTGAATTTTTCCCTCCATTTATCATAAACTTAACACATGTTTCACAGTAACATATAGTATAATCACTTTTTGTTTGAGAACATCTTTTTTTAAGTTGTTTTTTCTTATTTTCATTGTCTGTAAATATAGCTCCACAACACATAGAACTACTTCTATTTTTTTCAAATTCAGTGTATTTAATTCCTAAGCTTTTAAGTATATCTCTAGCACTTGTATATATAGATTCAACACCTCTTATTGCGCAGGAATCATGTATTGCAAATTCTATATTTAGATCACTATAATATCCAATTAACCTATTACCTAATCCAAATTCTCTTATGACATCTAATAAAAAATATACTTCTATATTTTTACTATTTTCACTTAAACTTTTATAACAATTAGGACATGACGTTATAACCTTTTTAACATTGTTAGTATTTAGAGTTTCATCTAAATTTTTATAGTATTTTTCAAATGATTTATAATCTTTTATCATTATACTTGGTTTATAACAACAAGAAAAAGTTATTCCTATATTTTTTATATGACCTCTTAAATAATTATATATATTTAGTATAATCTTTTCATCATACCCACTCAAACTACACCCTGGCATAAATAATACATCAGCATCTTCATCTATAAAAGTTTTTCTAAATAATTTATTATTGCTGCTAATTTGATGTATTTTATATGGTAGTTTACTCATTTTATCACCTTCCTTAAACTTATTTTAAAATAATTTTTTATATAATTTACAAAACAATATGGATTGGCTTAGCCAATCCACATTATTTTTCTTTTAAAGATTTATTTAAATTACTATTTTTTTCATTGTAAATCTTTTTAAGCATATATACAAGTATACTTAATGCAAATAATATCATAAGGCCTGTTACTACAAATTTTAAGGAACCTGTTAACATATCTCCAACATAAGAATATATTATAGTTGCAGGAAGCTGTCCTATGCCTGTTGCTATAAAAAATGAACTAAACTTCATTGAAGTAAGACCTGCTGCGTAGCTAACAAGGTCAAAAGATATAAATGGTAGTAATCTAGCTATTAATATTGTATGTTTTCCGTACTTGTCAAAGAAGTTATCTATGTTATCTAATGCATATTTGCTTGTAAGCTTTATAACTACATCTCTACCTAAAAACCTTGCTATATAAAAGCATAATGCTGCTCCTACCATTGAACTAGTCCATGAAAGCATTGCTCCTTTTACCCACCCAAATAAAGCCGCATTAGCAAAAGTTATTAAAAATGCTGGAAGTGGTGCTGCCACTGATTGAAGTATCATAAGTAAAAAAGATATTATAGGTGCTAATATACCAAAAGATAATATATATTCTTTTATAGCATCTATGTTTAGCATACTTAAATAAAATATCATCTGATTTATACCTTTATTTATCTGCGGTATAAATAAATATATACCTATTACTAATAACGATACACCTATTTTTACTGATATATTTTTTAATTTATTATCTATTTTTATCACCTACTATGTCCTATTTATATATTTTTTATGACATTATGACCATTTATAATATAATTCATAATAATATTTAAATTTTTAAAGTCATTCTTAAATATTTTAGCATAAACAGTGCAAAATTCTTATAAATATATATATTGTAATTTTATATACCAATAACTACATATATTGATTTTTTCTATACATAATTTATATTTTACAAAAATTTATTTATATATAAATTTTGTGTAACAATTTTTATCAAGATGCATATCATAAATATTAATATGTATAATTGGAGGTTTTATGCCTAGAAATAAAGGTCTTAATAACTGTAATTTACTAGTCAATAATTGTAATTCATTTTCTAATCAAAATCTTATACTAGTTACTATATTGGCAGCAATCATAGGTCAAGAAATAGAAAACGATGAAGAATTAGCACTTCTTGGTACATTTTTTATAGTTTTAGGAGAACAGTTATCTTTAGTCTCTGAAAGTAGAATAGTATGTAGAGAAGTCAATAAAGAATTAGAAAATTTAAATGATGAAGCAGAAGTTGATGAAATTAATGAAGTATTTTTAAGAAATACCTCAAGAAAAAAAGTAAAAAAAATTAAGAAAAAATACATAAAAAAATATAGTGACAAAAAATAAAAAGGCTATAATTTATGCATTATAGCCTTTTTATTTAACATTACTCTCTATAGTAATTTTTTTCTCTTGCTGTTTTTTGATCATTATTTAAATTACTATTTTTAGTTCTAGTTTTGCTGCTATAGATAGCTTCATTTTCTGATGCCATCTTAGCATTTACTTCAGTTTCATTAGCTCCATTTATACCTAATTCATGTGCTATTTCTATTTTTTCATTTTCATAATCTTGCATTCTTCTAGTGCTATGTTTTTTTTGGTTAGTCATGTTGCCACATCCTTTGTTTTTATTTCTATATATATTATTTCACTTCTATAATTTAAAATTCTTATAAAACATTACCAATTTATATATCTATCTACCATGTATATCTTTAAGCTTTTCTTTATCAACCCTTACTTCACTATCACCATATGCACACTTGCTAAATATCTTTTCTGCTTCTTCTAAGCTTAACCCTTTTATTTCCATATTCTTAGGGTCAGATTCTCCTATGTTATCTTTATCTAATCCATAGAGATAACATACTGCTTGTGGTAAAAAGCCTAGAAGCCTTGCTCCTATGCAATCTGCTGCTAGTGGATCTGTTGATGCTATAATAAGTCCTGGTGTATCTACTGCCATTCCATTATGAGGTCCTGTACCTACCATAGCTTTATCACAGCTTATTATACTTAAGTCTATAGGTATTTCATTTGCCATAGCTCTTATGAATCCATGCAAGTCCTTATGAATCCCTGTATTTTTTTTTGGATACCCATGGATTTCTGCTGGCGGCCATCCCATTGCTATATTTTTTATCGCACTTGTTATTGTTGCTTCTTCATGATGCTTTAACTGAGTAAATGATATTATTACATCTGCTTTATTTACTATTTCATTTATAGGAGTTGATTTTATTATGTCATGCTTTAGCTTTAAATCTATATATGGACCATAATTCATATCAACAAATTCTATTTTTTCTTCTTCTATTATTTTGTCATACCCTACATTTTTCATAACCTCTGTAGTCTTTTTACTTCCAGATCCTGTTGCTATATATATTTTGCTAGGTTCTTTTTCTTTTATATACTGTATAAGTGTTTTTAAAGTTTTAGGACCTACAATTCCTGCATCTTTTGGTTTGCTATCTTTTACCCAGTTAGGATTTATAACTACTACGTCTCCTTTTTTTATAATTTTATCTATTGGCAATAAATCTAAAGCTTTTTCTAATGATTTAGATTCTGTCATTGCCTTAGTTATTGAAACTATAGGTTCTTTAACCCTTCTCTCTCTTATCATAAAATCACCTCGTCTTTAGTATTTTTTTAAAATTTTAAATTTTATGTAACTAGCTATTATCATCAATATTTATATATCTATTATTTTCATATATTTAAATAAAATACTAGCAACTACTAAAGGATTCTAATTTCATATATAAAAATAGTCTAAGTTTGTATAAAACTTAGACTATTTTTACCCATTTACTTTCAAGAAGGGATATTTCATTTTTATTTTCATCAACTATTTGATGTATTGCTATTATATAATCGTCTTCATATTCTATCTGACTTTCTACCACTACTTCATTATTATATTTAAGCTGCTTTTCATAAGCTACTAAAAGTTCACTTATTCTATAGTTTTTAAGTACTTCAAAAGGCATTGAATCTATTATCCACATTATATAATGAGAATTACCTACATGTATATTTATATCTATATCAGAGTATCTTATATCAAAATTCTTAGATATATCTATTCTAGATGGTCTTCTCATTTTTAACTTATTTATCTTAACACTTCTATCCTCTTTTACTTCATATCTCTCATAATAGCTACTTGGTATACTGCAAGGCTTAGCTTTTTTTATATCTATATAAAATGCTAAAGTGTCTCCACTTAATATTAATTCTTCTTTTTCATTATATATTTTAAAGTTTCTAAGTGCATAAAACTTTCTAAATGCTTTTACATATGTTACAATTTTAAGCTTTTCTTTATAATTAGCTTTACCATGTACTTTTATATCATAATTAAATATAACCCAAGTATAATCACTTTCTTTAAAATCAGTAAATGATGCTCCTAAGCTAATATCCTGGCTAAATGCTGCATCTGACATAAAATCCATATATGACGAAAAATTACATTCGCCTCTTATATTCGTATCTCTATACGTTACTTCATATATTTTTTCAAATACTTTAGACATAATTAAAACTCCTAATACTTGTAATTATTCCTCTACTTTATTGATTATACTTCAAATTATATTCGAAATCAAATTAATATTATTTTACATAATTAAACTCAAAAACTATATATTTTACTTAGTTGCCAATTTAGTATATAATTCTATTATAGAGTAATTATTTAATATTCTATTACCAAGTTATAATATATTTATTATAATATTGTTCATATAAAAAAGGAGAGATATATATATGGCTGTAAAAATAGTTACCGATAGTACTTCTTATATACCTAATGAGTATATACAAAAATATGACATATCTATCGTCTCATTAAATGTAGTTATGGATAATAACAGTATACGTGAGCTAGATGTAGATAACAAAGTCTTTTATGATGATATGGAAAAATGTGAGGAAATCCCTAAATCATCTCAACCATTTCCCGAAGAAATGTTAGATACATTTGAGAAAATAGTAAAAAATGGAGATTCTATTGTAGGAATATTCTTATCTTCTAAACTAAGCGGAACTTTTTCAAATGCTAACTTAATAAAGAATATGACAATTGAAAATTATCCAGATGCCGATATTACAATAATCAACTCTAAGACTACTTGTATGCAAATGGGATTTGCAGCTATTGAAGGTGCTAAAGCATCTTTAGAAGGAAAATCAAAAGACGAAATAGTTGATATAGTAAATCATACACTTGATAAAAGCAATTTCTTATTTACACCAGAAACACTGGAGTATTTAAAAAAAGGCGGTAGAATAGGTTCAGCTGCTGCCCTTTTAGGTACTTTACTTCAAATAAAACCAATTCTTACTGTTAGAGATGGTATAACTGGAGTATATACTAAAGTTAGAACTAGAAAAAAAGCAATTAATACTATTGCTAATACCGTGTTTGAAGATATCGAAAAAAACGGACTTGGAGATGTTATAGTCCATCATATAAACTGTGAGGAAGATGGATTAGAGCTTGCTAAAGCTTTAGAAGCTAAGTTAAATATTCCTGTTAAAATACAATCTATAGGGCCTATTGTAGGTGTTCATGTTGGACCTGGAAGTATAGGTATTGCTTACTTTACAAAATAATATAATTTTAGGCACTTATTATTTAATAATAGCATTTTATAAATTACATATTTTTCATTTTTATTTAAGTAAATAACTTTTAAATATTATAAAAGGTATGAAATACAAGTTGTATTTCATACCTTTTTATAATATTTATTCATATTTACAATTATTTATTCATAGCCATAAATATTTTTTCTGGAGTCATTGGTAAATCATTTATTCTAACACCTACACCATTGTATATAGCATCTTGTATAGCCGGTGCTGGAGTATTTACAACAACCTCTCCAACAGACTTAGCTCCAAATGGACCTGTTGGTTCATGAGTTTCTACAAAATCAACTATTATATTACCTACATCGCATCTAGCTGGTATTTTATATTGCATAAATGTATTAGTATCCATTTTACCTTTATCCGTATATCTTATTTCTTCAAATAATCCAAGTCCTATACCTTGTACTATTCCACCTTCAACTTGAACTTTAGCAAGATTTTTATTTATAACAGTTCCACAGTCTACTACTGCTACATAATCTATTACATCAACTTTACCGGTTTCTTTATCTATTTCAGTTTCTACAAATCCTGCTATAAATGGAGGAGGTGAAACAGGGCTACCATGAGATGCACATCCCACTAATTGATTTTTTTCAGGCCCTACGGTACAGTCAACAGCTATATCAAATACTAATATAGACTTATT
The DNA here is from genome assembly GCF_039031195.1 of Romboutsia sp. MSSM.1001216sp_RTP31141st1_G3_RTP31141_220114. Lineage (NCBI taxonomy): Bacteria > Bacillati > Bacillota > Clostridia > Peptostreptococcales > Peptostreptococcaceae > Romboutsia > Romboutsia sp. MSSM.1001216sp_RTP31141st1_G3_RTP31141_220114. Next base: position 120,473 of record NZ_JBCIUO010000003.1, read on the forward strand.
TTCTGTAAATACTTTTTCGCCATCAAACTCTACATCTTCTTTATCTACACCAAGTCTAGTTGCTCCTAAACTCATTATTTTATTTCTAAGTTCATTAGCAGCTTTTACTACTGCCATACCTGTTACATATGTTGTAGATGATGCATATGAACCTGGATCATATGGAACTACATCTGTATCTGCTGCTATTACAGTTATTTTATCCATGGTAGTTTCAAGTATTTCACAAGCCATTTGAGAAAGTATAGTGTCACTTCCCGTACCCATATCCGTTGAGCCTACTAGTAATGTATAATTTCCGTCATCGTTTAATCTTATTTCAGCACTTGCTGTATCTATCCCTGCAATTCCAGAACCTTGCATAGTAAGTGCCATACCAACACTTCTAACTTTTCCATTTCCTAAGTCTTTAGATGGGTATTTTTCATTCCATTTTATAAGATTTTTCCCTTTTTCTATACACTCTTTTAGATCTACTGAATTTAAAGTCTTATCATATGCAAATGAAATTTCTCCTTCATTTACTATATTTTTAAGCCTAAGTTCAGTTGGGTCCATATTTATCTCTTTTGCTAATTTATTTATAGTAGACTCTACTGCAAAACATCCTTGAGTAGCACCATATCCTCTAAATGCTCCTGCTGGCATTTTATTAGTATATACTACATGCCCTTTAAATCTAGATGCTTCTAATTTATTGTACATTGGCATAGTTTTTTCACCTACTAATCCAAATGTAGTCGATGCATGTTCTCCATAAGCACCAGTATCAGATAATGCATCTATATCTATAACTTTTATTATTCCATCTTTAGTGGCACCTATTTTAACATTTAATTTCATAGCATGTCTACTAGTTGAACAATTTTGAGTTTCTTTTCTGTCATAAAGTATTTTGGCTGGTTTTCCAGTTTTAAGTGTAACTATTGCACTAAATATTTCAACACAAGCAGTTTGCTTACCTCCAAAACCACCACCTATTCTTGGTTTTATAACTCTTATCTTACTAGATGGTATGTTTAAAGCTCTCGATAGATGTCGCCTAACATGAAATGGTATTTGTGTAGAACTTACTACTACCAATCTTCCCATATGATCTAGGTAATTATAAGATCTATAAGTTTCCATCATAGAATGAAGTTGTGATTGAGTATAATATGTTTCTTCTATAACTACGTCACATTCATTTAAAGTTTTTTCTACATCTCCTTTAGTATAATTATGAGTTGATACTATATTTTTCTCTCTAATCATACCTATATCAAAGTTGCAATGTCTCTCTTCATCATGAACTAATATATTAGTTTCAGTTGCCTTTTCAAAATCAAGTACTGGTTCTAGTACTTCATATTCTACTTTTATCATATTCATAGCTTTAACTGCTGTTTTTTCATCCTTAGCAGCAACTATTGCAACTTCATCTCCTACATATCTAACAGTATCTTCAAGTATTAATCTATCATATGGCGATGGCTCTGGGTAAGATTGACCTGCTAGTGTAAACCTAGTATCTGGTACATCTTTATATGTAAGTACACATTCCACTCCATCTACTAATAAAGCTCTTTTAGTGTCTATATTTTTTATTTTCGCATATGCATACGGGCTTCTTAGTATTTTTACAACTAAAGCATCTTTTGATGCTAAATCGTCTGTATATACTGGTTTTCCTGTAGCTATTGCCATTCCGTCTATTTTACCTATACTTTTACCTATTATCTTCATTTAATTTACCCCCAGATAAGTTTTAACTGCTCTTAGCTGTCCCATATACCCTGTACATCTACATAGATTTCCAGTTAAGTAGTGTATTATATCCTCTTCTGTAGGATTGTTTAATTCTTCTTTCATTGCTATTACTGTCATTATAAATCCTGGTGAACAAAATCCACATTGTTCAGAACCTTCACTAACTAATATCTTAGCAAAGTCACTAGCTTCCTTTTCTAATCCTTCTATTGTTGTTATCTCTTTATTTATAGCTCTAACTGTTAAAGTTGCACAAGATAGTACTGGCTTTTTATCTATCCATATAGAACATAAGCCACAGCATCCTGTATCACAGCCTCTTTTTACACTTAAGTTCCCTAATTTTCTTAAAGTGTCTACTAAATACTCTTCACATTCTATGTCAACTTTTCTTTTTTTACCATTTACTTTAAGTTCTACTAACATTATATAACCTCCATTATAGCTCTTTTTATAAGTACCCTAGCCATAGCATATCTATATTCTTTAGATGCTTTCATATTAGTTCCAAAAGATAATTCATCAACTGCTATTTGTACAGCCTTATCTATATTTTCGTCAGTTATATTATTGTTCGATAAAAACTCACTTGCATTTTTTGCTTCTTTTGCAACTTGAGGTCTAGCTCCTATACATATTTTAAATGTATTATCTAATTTTGATACTGCTACATTTACTATTGGATAGTCACTTTTAGCATTTCTTAAAGATTTATATGATGCTTTTTTATTATTCTTTTTTATGTATATCTTAGTTAATAAATCTTTTTCATAACCTTTATCTAAAAATTTATCTAAAGTCATTCTTCCTTTACTAAAAGTCTCTACCTCAGTATCTAAACAAAGTAGAGCTATTATTAAATCAGAAAATCCATACTTAGAAAATACTGTAGCACCTACAGTTACAACACTTCTAAATTGAACTCCTATTATATCTCTTACACTGTGGTTTAAAATATCACCAAAGTTATTTTTTATTATATCACTAGTTTCTAATTCTCTAAATGTTGTCATAGCACCTATTTCAACATAATCTTCATCTTCTTTTATATAATCTAAATTTAAATTAGATAACTCTATTCCTGTGCCTATTCTTTTTTTACCCATCCTTAAAAAAGCACTTCCACCTATTATCTGATTATTTTTTCTTTTCATTAATATGGCATATGCTTCTTCTATTGTTGTCGGTTGAACAATGTCTGTAAGTGTAAACATATTTCCTCCCCAATTTGTATTAGTTTTGATTAATTATACCATATTTTAGCCATTCTAGACAATAAAATTCGTTATATATACTAACGTTTATTTTACATTTAAAAAGTAAGTTCGATTTTATTTAACTTAAAATATATTTACTATTTTTAATAAAAAAAGTCATTCTAAATATTTTTTAGAATGACCTTTAAATTTAAATATTAAGCAAAAGCTTCATTTCCTATAGCTAATTCTTTTATAGCTTCTATAACTCCATTTTCATCATTGGTTTTTGTTACAAACCTTGCTTTTTCTTTTATTTTATCCTCTGCGTTTCCCATTGCAAAACTATAGTAAGCCGATTCCATCATCTCTAAATCATTCATATGATCTCCAAATACCATAGTTTCTTCATATGATATATTAAATTTTTTTTGTATTACTTTTATAGCTTGCTTTTTATTTCCATTAGATTCACATATATCTAGACTATTAGGCCCAGACATAGATATACTTAAATCTTTCTTATAATCTTTAATATTTGTTAACACGTCTTTTATTATATTTTCATCTGCAAAAACACTAACCTTCATTATACTATCATTTATCTTGGTTATATCTTCTACAACCTCAACATCTGTATTCCATGCTTTACAAGCTATCTTAACCTTCAAACTTTCACTATATGTTTTTTCTTTTCCACAAAATATAGTATTATGATTAGCATATTTTCTTATAATGTTTGATATACTTTTTAATTTTTTCTTATCTATATAATTTTCATATAAAACTTCGCCCTTATAGACAACTAAATTTCCATTGTTAGGTGCAAGTATTATATTATCTATTATTTCTTTCTTAAATATATTAGTTAAAGACTGTATTTCCCTACCACTTACTGCTGCAAATAGTATGTTATTAGAATTAAGTTGTTCTAAAACTTCATAAAATTCTTTATCAACACATTTATTTGAGTCAAGTAGTGTCCCATCCATATCTGAACCGATTAATTTTATCATACCCTTTACTCCTTGCCATATATTTTGTAAATTTATTGTATATCACTTATACAACATTATATAATAATTATAAACTTTTAGAAAGGATTGTGCTTTATGAAAATAGTTTCATCAAAAAAAGATCTAGATATAGCCCTTAACGATAGCGAAAATAAAATTGTAGTTAGTAATTTTAAAATTGTAAATTCTTTAAAGTTGCTTAACAATATTAATATAACGCATGCACAACGAAACAGATGCAAATATACCCTAGAAAATAATATAGATGATTCGGCATTCTTAGGATTTATAGGTTTTGCACCAATAATATCTGAAATAGGAAACGTTTCATTCTTAAATTCTATGGGTATAATTTCTAGTGTAGGTTTACATCAAATACTTATAATATTAAGTCATTATACTATAAAATATGACGATAAAAACAATAATATTATATTAACTAAGATATAATAATTCATAATAAATTAATTTTAGGAGGGCTTATGATTATAAATATAACCGATTTAGCAAAAAATGCGTTAGATAATTTATTTATAGAGTATAATGTTGATTTAAAAAATATAAGACTTTATTTAAAAGAAATTGCATGACATGGACCTATATTTGACTTGGCTCTGGATGAGGCAAAAGAAAATGATAATATATTTAAAGTAGATGGGTATAATGTAATAATTGATAAGGATTTATCTACTAAATTTAGCGTTGTTAACATCTATTATAATTCATTTGAATATTATGGTAATTTTAAAATAACAACTGATTTTATATGGAAAGATGAATACCATTACTGCGATTGGTCTAAAAAATGGTAAAAAATACCCTAGCTTACTAGGGTATTTTTTATATTAGTCTTATGTCTTTATAAAATTTCTTGTTTATAAAAAGTTTAGTTAATATTTAATTTTGTTGTAATTTAAAATCCTTATTACCTAAGACTCTTATTCAAACAAGCTTAAATAGTCTTCATATCCTTCTTCTTTCATTTTCTCTTTAGGTATAAAGTTTAAGGATGCTGAATTTATGCAGTATCTAAGACCACCTTTTTCTTTAGGGCCATCATCAAATACATGACCTAAGTGAGAATTGGCCTTGCTACTTCTAACTTCTGTTCTGAACATACCATGAGAAAAATCACTTTTTTCCATTATAGAATTTTTATTTACTGGCTTTGTAAAACTTGGCCATCCACATCCTGAATCAAATTTATCTTTTGATGAAAATAAAACTTCACCACTTACTATATCTACATATATACCTTCTTCTTTATTATCAAAATACTTATTTTTAAATGCAGGTTCAGTCTTATCATTTTGTGTTACTTCAAATTGAATTGGAGTTAGTTTCTTTTTTAGTTCTTCTCTATTAAAATTATTTTTATCCCAATTTTCCTTTATAAACTTATATCTACCTGATCCTACATAATACATATAGTAATGATTTGGATTTTTCTTATAATAATCTTGATGATAGTCTTCCGCTTCGTAAAATTTAGTAGCTTCTCTTATCTCTGTAACTATTTCAGAATCAAATACCTTACTATTTTCTAGTTTTTTCTTTGATCTAGTAGCAATCTCTTTTTGCTCTTTATCATGATAAAATATTACAGTTTTATATTTTTCTCCTCTATCATTAAATTGACCATAACTATCTGTTGGGTCTATTTGTTTCCAATATATATCTAAAAGTTCATCATAACTTATTACTTCATCATCATAAGTAACTTCTATAGCCTCTATGTGGCCTGTTTTATCACTACAAACTTCTTCATATGTAGGATTTTTCGTGTGTCCTCCAGTATATCCTGATACAACTTTAAGTACTCCATCATATTTATCAAAAGGTTTTACCATACACCAAAAACATCCACCTGCAAAAGTTGCCTTTTTTATCAAACTTATCACTCCTTATAAAATATATACGTTATTTATTCCCTTTTTCTACATTAGATAATCTCCTTTTTATATAGTCTTTTTCTAAAGATATTTTATAATCTTCATATATATTAGCACTATTATTATTTAATATATTTTTTATTTAGATTTATAAATCTTATGTAGTAGTATACAGAAAGTGTCGTTATGACCAATCCTAAAATCAAGTACATATGTATTGTTGATGTAGTCATATCTATATTTTTATTTATCTTAGATTCTTGTGGTAACTTTAAAACTATAGACATTGAGTTATTTATAATATGTAAAAAAATTGGAATTAAGATATTTTCATATTTTATATATAATATACAAAGCACCCCTCCAAACAAACTTGCAAGTATAGATTTATCTATGCTATGACCTATTCCGAATAAAATAGATGATATTAATATACCAATTTTATAATTATATTTTTTAGATATACTGATAAATAATACTTTCCTAAATATTATTTCTTCTAATATTGGTCCTATTATTGCTACACTTACTATCATTATAATAATATTTCCTGTATATATTGGATCACCTGATGATGTTAATAAGCTATTTTCATATGGTTTATAAGTTAACATAGCTATAGATATTAATAGCAATGTAACTCCTAAGCTTAACATAATGGAGTTTATATATCGTCCTATTATTTCTTTTATGTCTAATTTTTCTTTGAAATCTATGTAAGATTTTTTTATATCATCTATTGATATCCCTAAATATAATAATAAAATTATTATAGATATTACCTGAGTACAAATAATAAATACCTTATTTCTATCATCATATATAGATAGATTCATAAGAATACCTATATACTTATAATTAAAGGTTAGTACTATTAAAAATGATATTACTTGTATTAATATAAAATCTATTATTTTTATATCACTCTTTCTCCTCATAAAATGTCTCCTAGTTCATATATGATTTTTACATTTTAATACTTCCCTTTATATTATATCATTAGATATCAATTTTAAATTAATATTATTTATCATTAACTTAAAATAAAATATTACTATTGTTTATATACAAGCTACTTACCTAAATTTAAATGTATAACTTTATTTTAAATAAAAAAGAGCTTATATATTAATCTATATAAACCCTTTTTATTTATTTATTTATCAAGTTCTAAATATGCTTCTAATCCTTCTTTTAAAATTTTAGATGCCTTAGCTAAATCTTCTTTATTTAATATATATGCAAGTCTTATCTCATCTTTTCCAAGACCTTCTGTTGCATAAAATCCTTCAGCAGGACAAGGCATAACTGTTTCTCCATCTATATCAAAATCTTTCAATAACCATTTTACAAAATCATCAGCACTTTTAACTGGTAATTTAGCAACTATATAAAATGCACCAGTTGGTTTTTTACATATAACTCCAGGTACTTTTACAAGTTCATTATATAATACGTCTCTTCTTTCCTTATATTCTTTATTCACATCTTGTAGATAAGATTTATCAGTTTTATAAAGTTCTACAGCTCCTATTTGCTCTAAAGTAGGTACTGATAGCCTAGCTTGACATAATTTTAATATTTGTGCCATAAATTCTTTATTTTTAGATGCTAGTGATCCTATTCTAGCTCCACAAGCACTATATCTTTTAGATACACTGTCAACTATTATAACTCTATCTTCTACTTCTTTAACACTTCCTAAACTAGTATATTCTCCATCATATACAAACTCTCTATAAACTTCGTCTGCTATTATCCATAAATCATGTTCTTTAGCTATATCACTAATCATTTTTATTTCTTCCTTAGAGTAAACTACTCCTGTTGGATTGCCTGGGTTTGAGAATAATATAGCACGAGTTTTTGAGTCTATCTTTTCTACTATTTCTTCCTTTTTAGGTAAGTGGAAACCATTTTCTGCAAGTGTAGTTATTGGCTTGATCTCAACACCTACTGAATTTGCAAAACTATTGTAGTTTGAGTAAAATGGTTCTGGTATTAATATATTGTCTCCTTCATTACATAAAGCTATCATGCAGAAAAATAATGCTTCACTACCACCATTTAATATAAGTATATCTTCCTTTTCAAAATCTATATTATATTCATTATAGTATCTTTTTATAGCTTCTCTAAGTTCGTCTAACCCTTCTGATAAAGCATACTCTAATACATCTTCTTTGTTGCTTGAAATAGCTTCAAAGAAACTTTTAGGTGTTATTATATCGGGTTGACCTATATTAAGATGATAAACCTTTTTTCCTTTTTTCTTGGCTTCTGCTGAATAAGTTAATAATTCCATTATAGTAGAAGCTGGTACTGATTTTATTCTTGAAGAAATATTCATAACGTTTGCCTCCTAATGATTCATTGTCAGTTATTTTATTTTTGATATCTAATTAACGTTTCATCTATATTCTAACATAAATATAATTTTTTTTTAATGTTTTTACATATTTACCCAAAAGTAATTATTTTCAATATATTAAGTAAATTTACTTAATATATTGAATTTTATTGTCTATATGTATATATTTATAAATGTAAGTGTAGTATTTAACTTAATAATTTTATATTAGTACTAGGAGGAATATTTATGACAAATTTAGTTAGCCCTAATTGGTTAAAAGAAAATATGGATAATAAAGACTTAGTTATAGTAGATTGTAGGTTTGACTTAATGGACAAAGAATACGGTAAAAAAAGCTACAATGAGAGCCATATAAAAAATGCAGTAAGAGTTGATATAGAAAATCAGCTATCTAGTGAGGTTAAAATCCATGGTGGTAGACATCCTCTTCCTAGTGTAGATGACCTAGTAAATACCTTTAAAAGTATAGGGATAGATAATAATTCTATAGTTGTAGCATATGATGAGGGTGATTTAGCAGGGCCTTCTAGATTATGGTGGATATTAAAGTATCTAGGTCATGATAAAGTTTATGTTTTAAACGGAGGTATAAATGAATTTAAAAGCATTGGTGGAGAAATTACTAATGAAATACCAAAAACTAAAATAGGTAACTTTAAAGCTACTGTAAACAATAATATGAGAGTTGATATGAATTATGTAAAAGAGAGATTATATAATAAGGATATTGCTATCATAGATTCCAGAGAATATAAAAGATACTTAGGTGAATTTGAGCCAGTAGATAAAAAAGCTGGACATATACCTAGTGCCAAGAACTATTTTTGGATGGATGTATTAAATAAGGACAATGAGTTTATAAACTTAAAATGTTTAGATGATTTAAAAAGACACTTTGAAAAGTTAAATGATTATAAGGAAATTATAGTTTATTGTGGTTCTGGTATAACAGCTTGTCCTAATAGTTTAGCTCTTAGTGAAGTTGGTATATGCCATAAAGTATATCCTGGAAGTTTTAGTGACTGGATAAGTTATGATGAAAATGAAGTTAGTACTTTAAGCGAATAAATTAAAAAGCATGTTAGGTAATATCAACTAACATGCTTTTTAATTTAAATTATTATTTCTTATCGTTATCCACAACAACTTTATTTTTTCCTGTATTTTTAGCTTTATACATATTTTCATCTGATTTTTTTAAGGTATTTTCATAATGTATATTTGAAAAAGCCACTCCTATACTTACAGTTGTTTTTATATCCTTGCTCCAACTTATACCTTCTACTGAAGACCTAATCATTTCAGCTAAAAGTAATACTTCTTCTTTTATTTTATAACAGGATATTATTACAAATTCTTCTCCACCATACCTACATAAATAAGTGTGTTCTTGCAATAATTTTTTTATGGTATTAGTTATAACTTTTAAAACTTCATCTCCAAATTGATGCCCATAAGTATCATTTATATATTTAAAATTATCTATATCTATCATTACTATAGAGAATTTTATATTTTTATCCAATAATTCCTCATATTTACTATCAAAATAAGCTCTATTGTGTGTATTTGTCAGTTTATCTTGTAATGTTAAATGTTTCATACTTATTAATCTATTTTTATTATACATATGTATTACGACAAATATAATACTTCCAAATAGTATTATTATAAATAGAAACTTTATCATATTATTTTCCTTCTCTAACTTGTACTCTTTACTAGCTTGCTCTATTATATAATATGAATAATCTTTATATCTATTGTCTTCAGATTCTTTTATTACCTCAAGTAACTTATCTGTATATAAATTTGCTTCATTATATTTTTTTTGTTCTTCTAATAATTTTATTAATCTTGTTAAGGCATACCTTATGTCCTGTTCTCTATTTTTTTCATATTCATCTTCTTTAAGTACTTCTTTATATGTATATACTGCCTTATCAATATCTCCAATAGCCTCATAATATTTACCCGTAGCAAGTTGATATATAGTTTTTCTATTTCCTACCATTAACTTTTCATTATTTAACAGTTCTTTAGATTTATCTAAATATATCTTTGCTTGTTTTGAATTATTTTCTGATAAATAGATTGAAGATTTTATAGTATATATCAATATATTTAAATCGTAATATTCATTTACATCTATATAATTACTATATTTTTCTACCTCTTCTACGTATTTTTTTGCATTACTATACTCATTGTTTTTTAAATATATTTCAGCTATGTTTAAATTTCCATACACTTGTATAAATTTATTTTTATATTCATCATTAATTTTAACGGCAAGTCCATCTTTTATACTCTTTATTCCGGTACTTTCACCTTCTATCTCCGAAAACAATACACCTAGATCTACTAAGCATTTAGCTTCATTAAATTTGTCATCCCTTTTTTTAGATAATATTAGTGTGTTTAATATATACCTAGATGCTTTTGCATAGTTTTGTTCTAGTAAATACGCACTTTGAAGTTTACTGGATACTATAAATTTAGAATTTATTGATAAGTACTTACTTTGTTCCATTGTAGTTAGTATGTTTATAACTTCTTTTAATCCTCTTTCTGTATTTCTAATATAATCAGTCATTTGAATTATATATTCACATACTATGTTGTAATCTTTAGGCTTTATTTTTGAAAATTCATTTTTAAAGATATCTATTGCTTTATTATATTGTTTATCATATGTATTTTTTTTTATTTTACTTTCTATTTGCATAATCTCATTTTTTATATTTTGTTTATGTGCCCCATATGATAATGATATACATGTAGCAATAGCTATGATTATATATATTATTTTTCTTATTTTTACTCCCCCCAAAATATATCCTTTCTTTTTTGTATAGATATTCCTAAACTTCTTACAGTTTATATTTTATCATATTTTTAAATTTTGTCATGTTTTACATTTTTATTTAATTATTCTTTATATATCAAACTATCTTCATAGTTACTTTTATAATAAAAAACTCCCTATTTCTAGGGAGTTATTGTTATAACCTGTTACTTTTTATATCTTTTTGTATCTTCTTTAAAGCTTTTTTAGAGCCTCTTTTTATATCTTTCTCTAATTTTCTTTCCTTGTAACTTACAAATAAAGAGTTTAAATCATAGTCTCTAGGGTATAAATCAATAGCTTTTAGATTTAAGCTAATTCTTTTTATATTTACATCTATTATCTCTTCATTATACAATACCTTGACGTTGTTAAACTTATCTACACCTTCATATACTATAGCAAATTCATCTTCATCTAGTAATTTTACTCTATCTCCCATTTCATAATTAGGTATATCTTTTAATACTTCTAATGCTTCTTCTGTTTTATTAATTTTATTTCTATCTACTAAGTCAAGGTTGTAATTTTTACTTTCTATATATCTTTTAGCTCTACTTAGTACTTTATCTCTTATACCCATTTTCTTTGATATAAATAAAGCATTACTATCCTCTGATTTACCTATAGTAAGTTTATATAATGGTTCTAATGTATCTTTATCAAACATCATTCCTGCATTTTCAAACTCTGGATGCATTGTTGCAAAATGTTTAATCTCTGCATAATGAGTTGATGCTACAATTATAGATCCCATTTTATATAGCTCTTCAAGTATTGATATTGCAAGACCCGCACCTTCATTAGGCTCAGTTCCTGACCCAATTTCATCAAATAATACTAATGTTGACTTATTTGACGCATTTATAATGTTTGCTATATTTTGTATGTGAGATGAAAATGTACTTAAAGAATTCTCTATGCTTTGATTATCTCCTATATCAACAAATATCTTCTCAAATACGCTTATTTCAGTATTTTTATCTGCACATATATCAAATCCACATTGAGTCATAAGAGTTAAAATTCCAACTGTTTTTAAAGCTACAGTTTTCCCTCCTGCATTAGGTCCTGTTATAACTAAGCTTCTATAATCCTTACCTATTACAAAATTAAGAGGAACCACATCACCTTTAAGTAGTGGATGTTTTCCATTTATTATATTTATATATCCATAGTTATTTAGTTTAGGTGTTATTCCTTTTATAGAATCGCTATATTTAGCTTTTGCAAATACCATATCATATTCTGCAATTATCTCTATATTTATTTTTATATTTTGTATTTTTTCATAAATAAGGTCTGTTAAATAAGAAAGTACCTTGTATTCTTCTATAGATTCTTCTGATTTTAAAGTTATAAGCTCTATACTAAATTTTGAGACACTATTAGGTTCTACAAAAACTGTATTTCCTTTTGATGATGTATCTAATACTACACCATCTACCTCATTTTTATATGATGCTTTAATAGGTATTACATACCTTTCATCTCTTTTACTTATTATAAATTCTTGTATATATTTTTCGTTTCCTGATGCTGTTAAAAACTTGTTTAATCTTTCTCTTATTTTTCCTTCAGCAACTTCAATATTTCTTCTAATTTTTTTTAATTCTTTACTAGCATTAGAATCTACTTTATTTCCTTTTATACAATACTTAATTTCTTCCTCTATACTTTTACACTCTGTTATATTAAGTGCATAAGAACTTAATGTAGGGGAATAAAATTCTTTATCTATCATAAAAGATTTTATCTTTTTACATCCTCTTAAAAAATCTTCAATACGTATAAGTTCTGTAGGCTCTAGTATCATTCCTTTTTCTACTTTTTCTATAATCGGCATTATATTAAAAAGTCCTTCTAAAGGTATATGATTGCTATTTTCTATTATTTTTCTAGCTTCATTATTTTCATTTAACCTTCTTTTAACTACTTTATAGCTACTACTTGGCATTAATTTATCTATAAGTTCTTTTCCAAGTGAGCTTACGCAATATATTTTAACTAACTCTTTAACTTCGTTTAATTGTAATTTTTCATATGTTTGTGTGTTCATTTTTATCTCCTTTATTTATCAGCTTTTATTCTTAAAAGGCTTCTTGATAAATAAGGACTTTTATTATTGCTCCTTATTTATCAAGAAGCTCACACACACTCTCAAAATATTTATTTTTTTTCAAAAAAATCCTCTCCTTCCTTAATACATTTTATTATCTCATATAAATAGGGTACTTTCAATTTATCATAATCATTTATAATATTTTTATATTAAAACATTATTTAATTAAATCAAATACTATTTTATTAATAAAAAAGTACTGGAAATTTTTAATTCCCAGTACTTTTGTTTAAAATATTTATGCAACCTCATAAAATTCTTCTACAGAACTATCTTCTTTTTTATTTATAATTATATATTCTATACTTAAAACTATATTAAAAATCATCATAACTATAAATCCATATAAAAATGGGTTTAAATTATTGCCTATACCAATAGGTGATGATTTCATATATGCATAGTTAGCATTTATTGTTCTATCAACAAAAAATATTACTATATGATATAAATTTGTTGTAATAAGTATTTTCTTAAAATCATCTTTACTCATACCTATTTTCTTTACAAATAGTAAATAAACAGATCCCCAAAGTAATAGTATATGACCTATAAAATATGAGAATTGAGTTATATGAGGGAATAAAAAAGGATCTAGCCCTAAAAATATTAACGCTGATATTGAACCAAACATTCCCCAATAAGATCCCATTTTGCAAATGAAATCTTTCTTAAAAATCAATCCTATTGCCAACATAAGTATTGCTATCCTACAATGAAATAATGGTAGACCTTCTCTGATAAAATTATAGTTTCCAACAAAGTACCAAAGATATAATGTTAATTGTTGAACTAATAATATACTACCAGTAAAAACTTCAAATAATCTACTTTCCTTTTTTGATTTTATAATAAGTAAACTACCAAAAAAAGCTGTCAATAATAATATTATGTGTATAATTCCAAAGTTAACAAAATTATTTTGTTCTGTAGATGTCCTAAAAAAATAATAAAATTTACCCATGTATGTCTCCTTAATTTGATTGTATACCTTCAATATTATAAATTGCTATAAGCTTTTTTGCAAATATTAAATTAATCCAATTATTTTTAGGAGACTTTTAATTATATTTTGATTAATATAATTTAATATATATGTTTTTCATTTCTTCTTCACTTATCTTTACATAATTGTTTTGTAATAGTCTTTGTTGTGTATTTATAACACTTTGAGCAAATATACTTATTTCTTCTTCCTTCATTCCAAATTCTCTAAGTGGTTTTTTAGTTAATAAATTATTCAATAATTTTTCTATTTCAAAATAAACATTTTTTTCATCATCTAATCCTAAGGTTTGAGCTAATACCTTATTTACTTCTTTTATCTTTCCATTTGGATTTTTTTCATTATAAAGCTTAAATACTTCTGTAAACATATGGTAGTTAGCCTCTCCATGAGGAACATGATAAACTCCACCTAATGGGTAACTCATAGCATGAACTGCTCCCACTCCAGTATTACCAAATGCTATTCCTGCATAGTTACTAGCCAATAAAAATTCTTTTAATAAATTTTTTCTATACTCTTTTCCATTTTCAACAATTTCTTTGTATCCTTTAATGATTATCTCAATTGCTTTTATAGCAAATAACTCTGTAAATGAATTTGATTTTGGTGAAACAAAAGATTCTATAGCATGTATTAATGCATCTACTGAACTCGACATAAATACATTAAAAGGCAAGTTCTTCATTAATTCTGGTATTAAAACTGCATAATCTGGAATTAATTCATCACATGCTAAACCTAGCTTAGTGTTTTTAGATTTTATTTCTGCTATAGATATATTTGTAACTTCACTTCCAGTTCCACAAGTTGTTGGTATTATTATAAGTTCTTTTTCTTTTACAAGTTCTACTTTTCTTTCAAATAAGTCTACACAATCATCAACATCTTTAAATATTAGCAATTTAGCTATATCTATAACAGTTCCACCACCTATAGCTATAACTCTTTTATAATCTAAATCTTTTATATCTTTTATTATGCCATTTATCATTTCATCATTTGGTTCTCCATTTCCATATTCATTTTGTAAAACCAAATTACAATCTAAGTTTAAATCCTTTATAAATCCATTATATATAGAACTACGAGTTAATATTAAATCATTCTTTTCTAATTTGAATTCATCTACAAACTCTTTAAAATTTTCGAAAGAATGAATTTCTGTTAATAGTTTTAATTGTTTCATATAATTTTCTCCTTATGTATTATTAATCTAACCATTTTTAATTTCCATCATATATTACTCCTATTTAAAACTTTTCCCTAATTTTATCTTTAATTATATATATAATTAAAGATAAAATCCATAATATAATTTAAATATTTATGTATAGAGATTATAATTCATTTTACTATTTTTTAATTATTATAGTTTTTTTACACTAAAAAACCTCCTAAAGCATAAATAATTTTAAATTCTCTATCTTTAAGAAGTTGTATATTGTCTACTCATTTATAAGTTTACCAAACTCTTTCTCTTCATGAATCTTATTTTGTTCTTTTACTTACTTTATAGGATTAAGAAGAAGTCCATATCTTACAAATATACAAACAAGGATTAATATCCAAACTACATTAAATCTAGAACTATCAACTACGGC
Organism: Romboutsia sp. MSSM.1001216sp_RTP31141st1_G3_RTP31141_220114; assembly: GCF_039031195.1. Lineage (NCBI taxonomy): Bacteria > Bacillati > Bacillota > Clostridia > Peptostreptococcales > Peptostreptococcaceae > Romboutsia > Romboutsia sp. MSSM.1001216sp_RTP31141st1_G3_RTP31141_220114. The sequence continues at coordinate 136,280 of NZ_JBCIUO010000003.1, forward strand.
TTTAAATAGTGTTGAATCAAAAGCAAACCCTAGTACAAATAATAAGCTATTATATATCATCATAGATTTGTGTTTTATATTTATTATCTCTTGTATACCAAGTATTACTTAGCAATAATATAATACATTTTAAAATAACTACTTTGCATCCTATGGTATAATATTAGATATCTAATTTTTATTAGGAGGTAATATGAAAAAATTTAAACACTATTTTATAGTATCACTTATATTAATTTTTCTATCGGCTGTGATGTTTTTTGTACATTATTTAGTTTTTGGCCAAGCTGTAAATACCGCCTATTATTCTCTTATGAATCTATGTTTTATACCTATAAACAGTTTAGTTGTAACTATAATACTTGAAAAATTAATAGATTATAGAGCTAAGAAGGAAAGGCTAGATAAAATAAATATGTTAGTTGGAATATTCTTCACAGAGGTGGGCTTTAAGCTAATGCGTTTAATAATAAATGGTGATGTAGAGGCTAAAAACTACATAATCTGTTTTGATGATTTAGTAAAAGTTAAAAATAGTATAATAAATCATGATTATAAAGTCGATATGCGATATATTGATTTAGATGCTATTGAAGATATATTAGTAACTAATAGTAATCTATTTATAAACTTAATTGGTAATGAAAGTGTACATCAACATGAAGTATTTACTGATTTATTAATGTCTGTTGTACATTTAAGAGATGAAATTGCTTTTTATAAAAACGGTAATCAAAACCAAATAGATATTCATCATTTAGAAAATGATATTTTAAGGGTTTATAAAAACACTGCTGCTCAATGGATTTATTATCTTGAATATTTAAATAAATCTTATCCATTTTTATATAATAATGCTATAATGATTAACCCATTTAAATTTGATTAAAATAAAAAAGAGTGTACAATTCTTTGCTTTTTTCAATTCTATGATATTAATTTTAAACCTAAACCTTTTTGTATTAGTAGAAGTTCGTACTATTTAGAATATTTAATTTACAAATATTTACAAATTTCTGTGTTATAATACAAAAAAGGACTTTTATATTATAACTATGGATCCATATATATAAAGCCCAAACAATATAAGTATAGTTTTTTTATTAAGTAGCAGTAATTATTTTATAATAATTTAATAAAAGAATCATACTATAAGAGGATGGTGTACTTTATGAAAAAACTTGAAGCTCTTCTTATTATAGAAGGTATATTACTTGGAATAATTGGTGTATTATTTTTTACTAATCCAATACAATCATACTTTAATTTCACAACTATTGCTGGGATAATGTTAATTGTATCAGGTATATTTACATTAATTAGAGCATTTAAGTCAACAGACAAATCTCACTATATTTTTAGTGGTATTATAAACGTATTATTTGGTCTTATATTATGGTTATTCCCTATATCTACTACAAGTTCATTAATATTTGTATATGGTATATGGGCACTTGTAAGAGGACTTTACCTATTTATAATATCATTTAAAAGAAAAACTTTTGGGTTTAATGCAAATACTTTATACAATATATGTCTTGTAATATTAGGTTTATTAATATTTATAAATCCTATACAGATATTACTTTATACTCCATTTATAATAGGAATTTATTTTATAATATCTGCTATATTTGAGATATACTTAGGTTTTAAATTATAGTAATTACTAAAAGCTAGTCAATTGACTAGCTTTTTTTTGTATAAAAATATTATTATGTATGAGTTTTAATTAAAATGATAAACTAAATATATATATATAGGAGGGATGCTTGTGGATAAACTACTATGCTCTTTTAAATCTGTTATAAATTGTGATAATTTTTCTACTTGTAGTAACTGCATGTTTAATAAACATTTTGTGCATCATTCTAACATGTCAGTTTTTAATATAGATGCTCTATCATTTGATAAAAGTCTAGTTAATGATACTAATTCTTTAGCTAACTTTTTGGGTAAATTTATATCTGCATTAGATGAAAATTATAATGGTATGGAAATTTCTGAAATTCACTTTAAAAAAGATAATAGAGAAAGAAATCATTATGAACTAAAAGTAGTAAGTTATCCTTTAAACTCTAAAAGATACATAAATAAATCTTAAAAGAGTGTAAAATTTATATAAACTTTAAGACACTAAGTTATTTAATTATTTTCGCCTTCTTAATGAACCATTTTTATAAGTAAAAATCCGATTCAAAGTGTATTATATTTTAAAACTTTAAATTGAACTATTTTAGATATTCAAATTACAAATATATAAAAAGGACAGTTTAATTTTTAAAATTATTCTGTCCTTTTTATATATTTACAAATAAGATTACATATAAAATATTTAATTAAAATAAACTATACACATATTAATTTACATTAATAATTATGTCATTAGTTCAATAAATTATTTTGTGTTGAATTGTACTTTTTTATAAGTTCAACACCTAATATTGCCGATATTATTATAAAAATAGCAAGATTTATTGGGAAAAATAACACAAGTAAAAATATTGCTACAATATAATTTTCCATTATCGCACTTAAAAAAGTAGTAGCAACTACGCATGCTGAGAATACTGGGTCTACTCCAAATATAATCGAGATAGCAAACCCCATAGTAATTCCAGAAAACATTATAGGGAAAAGATGCCCTCCAATCCATCCTGTTGAAATACATAACTCTGTTGCTAAAAGCTTGAAAAAGCATATTATAAGAAGCCATGCTAATCCTAGACTTTTCCAATTTAATATTATATCTTTTAACTCATGTTCTCCAGAGAAAAATATATAAGGTATTGTTATACCTTATATTGCTAATAATCCCCCTCCTAAAACTGCTTTTATTACTTTATAATCATCTAAAGGTTTTAGTATCTTATTTAATACACTTCCCATTTTTTTATAATACAATGTTAAAAGAAATCCTACTATTAAAAGAGGTATAAAAAATAATAGTTCCCTTTTGCCTATATTAGCCTTTGAAAATCTTGTTATAAATGATGCTCGATTATCAAGTTTTGATAATAAATCAAATACATAAAAACCTCAGGATATAGTTAATACATATACTATTGTCTTAGCTTTTTTTATTTTATCTTTATTACTTATTAAACTATAAAAACCATATAATGGAGCAGCAAATATGATACCTATAGTTGATTATATACTTGATTCAATTAAAATTTCATTTAGATCATTTTCAATTTCTTTTCTTTTAAATCCATATTTAAGTAAATCACCGGATAAAGTAACTAATCCTCCTACAATTCCACTTAATGCTGCCTCTGGCCCAAGACTCGCTCCAAACCAAAGAATAATCAATGCTGATATTATTGACTTATGCAACGATTTATACTCAACTCTTTTGGTTTCTTTAAACTCCTTTAAAACAATTGGCATTGTTTTTGGATATTTCCCAAAATATTTTTGACATAATCCTACCATAATGCCACCTAAAATACATACAAATAAAACTAAGTAGTTATTATTAATCTTAAATATAAAGTCATACCATATCAAGTCTATTCCACTAAATATTAAAGTTAAAAATAACCATGTGATAGCTCCAACAGACGCTCCTATTAAGATGCTATAACTTCCAGCAACACATAAACTTAAAAATCTTTTCATTTGTTTTTCTTCCTTTGTTGTAAATTTTAAGACATATAATAAGAATACACTTTGTTATATATCTTACTTCTTATTTTTATATTTTATACAATCTAACTATTTTTATCTAACCCCTAAATCTTCTTATATGTTAACCGATATACTATTTTTTATTTATATTCCAAGATTTATACTCATTGTAAGTATATAATATATATTCATTAAAAAACCTACGTCAATTTTTCAGACGTAGGGTCATTTTACTTAATATATTTATGTAAAACTCTTATATTATCCTCCATATTAGCTTCTATACACCACATTCCTTTATAAGTAGTACTCTTAAAGCTACCCTCATAAGGAATCATATTCTGACTTACTTTGAAGTTTATATTTTCATTAATAATACTTTTAAGCTTTTTAATATCATTTATAGGTATATTAGTACTAACTTTTCCTATAATTGCCATAGCCATTTCAAATTGCTCATCCTTTTCTTTTTCTTCATACTTTTTTAAAAGCCCTTTTAACACATTTCTTTGTCTTTCAGTTCTTTCATAATCTCCATTACCTTTTTTTCTTATTCGAGAATAGGCTACAGCTTGACGACCATTTAAAGTCTTAATTCCACTTCCTTTTATGTAATCAGCTTTTTTATCTAGTTCTTCTATTTTATTTAATTCTACTAGATTTTTATTTATCTCTTCAACTTCATAATCTTTTAAATCTATATCAACTCCACCTATAATATCTATAACCTTAGCTAGGCTATAAAAATCCACAGCCAAGTATTTATCTATATCTAAATCAAAGTTTGTATTTATAGTATCAAGTGCAAGTTCTGCACCTCCATAGGCATAAGCGTGATTTAATTTGTCTTTTTTATGACCTTTTATATCTACTAAAGTATCTCTTAAAAGTGATACTAAATTAATTTCTTTGGTTTTTAAATCAATACTTGCTATCATAATAGAATCAGAACGAGCTGGTTCATTATCTTTTCTTCTATCTAATCCAAATAATGCTATATTTATATTTTTATTACTTTTAATATCTTCTTCTATATTTTGTGGATTTATAGTTATTTTTTTATTATTTTGTGATTTATTTATTATCCCTACTAATAGTAATATTGGTATTATGATTATTAATAATGCTAATAATATACTTCTTTTCTTAAAGATTTTCAATTTTTCACATCCTTTAAATTTTCACTTGATTATTCACTTTCTTCATTCATTTTATAGTTATAATATTTTTTTATTGATAATTAACTATGCCTATAGCTCTTACCTGTGAACCATCTGCATTATCATATTTTAAAGGTGCAGCTATAAATAGAAATTTTTCTGGTAAACTTTCTAAATTAGTTAAATTCTCTATTATTACTTTACTTTTTTCAAATAATATAGTATGTATTTCAAAATCATTTGACTCATAAGTATCCACTGATAGCATATCTATTCCTATACCTTTTATAGATGTATTTCCTAAATAAATTGCACACTCTTTAGTTAGTGTGGGATAGCTTTTATAATATAAATCTTTATTAAAATATTTACTCCATCCTGATTTAAATATTATAAAATCACTTTCTAATATATCCTTTTCAAAATTTTTAATATAATCTAGTTCTATTTTTTTCATATTACTTACATCTATAAGCAAAGCATTTCCTAGGAAATTATCGATTTCCATCTCATCTAAACTTTTTCCTTTGCTATTCATATGCTTAGGTGCATCTATATGAGTTCCATTATGAGAATACATACTTATTAAAGTTTCTTCATATCCATCATTCTCTATATTTGCTACTTTTTTTATATTTGGACATATTCCTTTCGAATATACTAACATGTCATCATGTAATTTTTGAGTTAAATCATATACTTTCATATCTATTCACTCCTAATTTTATATTTTCCTCAATATAATTAATATGATTATAGCACATACATTTACCATAAAGTACATGTTTTATTTTTGTATATTTTTTTACATAATAATTTAATTTTTAGCACAAACACTTCTTTTATTTCATATATAAGATTAAAGGGGTTTACTCTTACTAAATTTAAAAGGTTGGTGTTTTGATTATGATTTGTAAAAAATTTAATAACTGTAATAATAGATGCAATAATAGATGTAATAATAGATGCAATTGTAATTGCATGAATAATAATTGCAATCATCATTGGATAAATCCAAATTATTCTTGTGGATGTAATAATGGAGAAAGTTCTAGACCAAGGATCTGCCAAAATGAGGTAAGAAGAACTAATAACTTAATTGATAAAATAGATAATAAAAATGAAGATGCTATAAATAACTTAGAAAATGCTTTAGATAATTTTGATAATGTTAATTTATTAGCATTAAGAGATGATGTAGCTAATGCAAAATGTCAGCTTGATAAGTTAACTAATTGCTTAATGGATATAGTAGATAATTTAGGAGATGTTGTAGACGAGTTTAATGATGAAGCTATACCTAATCAAGCTCAAGGTATAAGAAATGTTTTAAAAGCTTTAGATAATCAAGATGATATAGCAGATTTAATAGAGGATTTAGAAGATGCGTTTGATGATACAGTAGACTGCTTTAGAGAAAATTGTATAAGAAATTCAGATGACGAAAATCATCATCATAATCATGATTGTCACTGTAAATGTGAATGTAAAAAGTGCAGAAATTAATATAAAAAATCTAGCCCTAAATTAGGCTAGATTTTTTATTTGTACTTTAAATATTTTTTATAATCTTTAAACTTCAATTTAAACTTTGGTATACCTACATAATATGGTGATATTTCATAAAGTGGGAAATATATAACTATGCCATCTTCATCTATATAAAAACTTTGATCTTCACTTATACCTTTAAATCCATAATCATCTTTAAAATATTTTTCAGGCTCTTTCATAATTTCTTCTCTTATAAAATCATTTATAAGCTTTTTATAATTTACACCTTCTCTAAATAAATCCTTAAGTTTTAACATTTCACCTGTTAATAAATCATAATTGTAGCTTTCTAAATAAGTCATTCCATGTGCTCCACCACTAAATTTATACTTAGTCATAGGTATACTTATTATCCTATTTCTATTATAAGTTGCTTCGTAGTTAATATATACTTCGTATTTATACTTTACACATTCCTTGCATTCTTTACTTATCTTAGTATCATACAGCTTCTTATATTCCTTAGCTTCTAATTTTGTGTTATTTTTAAAATCTAATACATCTTTATATATCTTATTATTTATTTCATTTATTACATATAAGTCAAATTTCTCTTGGCAAATATATTCTTTTTTAAGCTTTATAATAGGATAATTTATATCATATATGAAAAATTCACTATCCCTGCTTATATTAACTTTAGATATATACAAACAATTTTCCATTTACTCACCTCTTTAAACTAATATCTATATACTTATATATATGACTTTATATATTTGTATAATATTAATTAACTTTAAATTGGTGTTAAAATTCTATATTAAATCATGAGAATATTCTTTTATCGGTGCTTTTATTAGTAATAATATAGCACCAGTTATAAATATTGTTGCTATTAATGCTTTTACTAATATATTTTGACAAGCATATATTATATGACCTAAATTTGACCAGTAAGTCTCTATATACTTTTCTACAAAACCATACTTACCTTTAAAAAATTCTATTAATAGATAAATTATAGATAAAACTGGCATTCCTGCAAATAATAATAGAATAGTTACTTTTTTAAGCCTATAAACTAATGCTCCTATAAAAAGACCTAGAGCACTAAAAATAAAATTGTTTATAAATATATTTATAATCATATCTAGTATATATAATAATGTATCATCCCTAGTTGTATATATTAATGATGTAGCCCAACTACCTCCTGTTGTTTCTTCTTGAATTTTATTTAATACCTCACTTATTTCCCAAAAGATAGATCTACTAATTATTACTGCATCATATCCAGTAAATCCATTTAGTATTGTGCTTTCTAAAAACTCTACACCAACACCAATTATAGTAAATACAAAACACATACATATGATATATAAAATCATACTTTTTAAATAACTTTTCCTGTCACCTTTTATGCTTATCGCAATACTAAAGTCCTTTTGTGAAATACAAATTGAACATATAAACATCATAAGTCCTAATATATAATAGGTTTCACTTCTAAATATTAGAAAATTATCTTCTATTGTATAATTTTTAGTGTATATAGCACCTATTAAATTCATTCCATCTATTCCAATAATTAATAGTAAAAGAATAAACATGTATATATATGTATTTTTATTTAACATCTTTAAGTATGGTTTTAATTCTTTCATTATTTTATCTCCTCTTTAGAAATACTTATAAACATATCCTGAAGGCTCATTGCCTCTATATCTAAACTTAACTCTTTAATTTTGTTTAATTCCTCTTTACTTAACTTTTCATAATATGCATAAGTTTCATTATTTCTAAAGGTTTTAATAGGCTTTTTATTTTTAACTATGTCTAACTTATTTAGATCTTCTTTGTTTCCACTAATATATACTGAGTTCTCCTTTAAATTTTCTATACTATCATTAAAAACTACTTTTTTATTATTTATTATTACTACCTCTTCCAATAGATTTTCAACTTCATCTATTAAATGTGTTGCTATTATTATAGTTTTAGGGTAATTTATATAATTATCTAGTAATAAATCATAAAACTCTACTCTATTTAATGCATCAAGGCCTATAGTTGGTTCATCAAATATTACTATATCGGCATTAGAACATATTCCGATTATATTAAATACTAATGTTTTTAATCCTCTTGACAGATTTTTGTACCTCTTTTTTGTATCTATATTAAATTTTTTACAAAGCTTATGTTGAAGTTTTTTATCGTAGTTTTTGTAAAAATAAAAATATATATCAAATATGTCTTTTATCTTGGCATCTTCATTTAAATATTCTTTTTCTCTAACTATACATATATTTTCTAATATACTTGGATTTTTTCTTGCCTCTACCCCCTTTATATATATTTTACCCTCTTTTGATAATAGTTGATTAGTTATTATATTTAAAAGTGTAGTTTTCCCTGCCCCATTTTTACCTAAAAGACCATATATTTTATTTTCATGAAAATCTATATTTATATCGTCTAATATTTTTTGATTTTTGAAACTATAACTTAAATTCTCTACTTTAACCCCTATATTCATTTACTCCACCTCTTTGTAACATTTAATCATATCTATTAATTCTTGTTTTTCTATTTGAAGTTTTTTAGCTTCTATCAATAATTCCCTTATAAAGATATTCTTAAAGTTTTCTTTTCTAAAATTTCTTATAATTTCTTTAGCACCCTCATTTACAAACATACCAATTCCTCGTTTTTTATAAACTACATCTTTATCTACCAACGTATTTATCCCCTTTAATACTGTTGCTGGGTTGATTTTATAAAGCTTTGATATTTCAGTAGTTGATGGTATTTGTTCATGTTCTTTTATTTCATCTATTAGTATTTCATCTTCTATAGCTTTTGCTATTTGAATAAATATTGGTTCTTCTTCATTTAGTGTAAGCTTCATGCAACCTCCTTACCTAAATGGTTAGTTAATATAGTAACTAACCTATTTTTTAAAAATGGTAATACATTTTATACTAAATAGCAAGTTAATTTTATTATTTGATAATTATTTTTAAAATATATTTAAATGTTAATGACAATGGGTAATAATAATTACTATAATTAAAATATAGGAGGATGTTATGAGTTTTAAAAGAATAAACAGCTTATGCACTACAAATAATGAGAGAAGTTTTGTTATAGTTTATAACTTTAATGCAAAAGATACTTTAATGATTAAAAACATATTAAAATTATTAGGAATAAAAGATGTTTGCACTTTAAATAAAGATAATGCAAACTCTAAAATAGATGACATAATAAAAGGTAATATAGATGACACTTGTGTCCAAGGTATAAATCAAAGGGCTGTTATATTTAATAATATAGCACATACTAAGATAAGTGGATTTTCTGATAACTTAAGAAAATTTAAAATAAATAGACCTTTAATGGCTGTAGTTACAGAGGACAATATTTCCTGGTCATTAAATACTTTAATAGACAATTTAATTAATGAAAGAAATGCAATAAATAGTGGTAATACTTTAAATCACTAATTTATATTTGCATTTTTTCCTAAATATTATCAATATTTAGATGTTTTGTTGACTATTTTGTGCTATGATTTAAGTAAGTAAACTAACTTCGATTCTAAAACAAAATATAAACCTTTGTCGTTTATTTAAGTTATATATAAAAGTTAATTTATATATTATCTAAAAAAATAAGTAGGAGATATCTCCTACTTATACTAATAAAAATATTTAAGTTGTTTAATTCTACTTGGGTGTCTTAACTTTCTTATTGCCTTAGCTTCGATTTGTCTAATTCTTTCTCTAGTTACACCAAAAACTTTACCTATTTCTTCTAAGGTTTTTGGTATATCATCATCAAGACCAAATCTCATTCTAAGTACCCTTTGTTCTTGTTCAGTAAGACCTGTTAATAGTTCTTCTATCTTTTCTCTTAGGTTATTTTTTTCAACCTCATGCATAACTACATCACCAAAATTAGCATCCGATGGTATAAATTCAACTAAACTACTATCTTCATCTTCTTTTATAGGTGTATCTAGTGATACTACATTCTTATCCCTTTTCAATATATCTATTACTTTTTCTACTTCTAACTCACATATTTCTGCCAATTCTTCAATTTTGGGATCTCTTTGTAATATGTTTGCAAGTTCTTGCTTTTTCCTTTTTACAAAATTTATTCTTTGATGAAGATGTACCGGTATTCTAATAGTATTTTCACAATCATCTATGTATCTTGTTATACTTTGCTTAATCCACCAAGTAGCATAAGTACTAAATTTATATCCCTTTGTATAGTCATATTTTTCAACAGCTTTAATTAAACCAATATTTCCGGCTTGAATTAGGTCTAACATATCTACATTTTCTTTTCTATATTTTTTTGCTATACTAACAACTAATCTGTAATTTGCATTAATAAATTTTTCCTTCGCTTCTAATGAAGAGTTAGTTATTTCCTTAGCAAGTTCTACTTCTTCACCTGCAGATAGCATTTTGTACTCCTCTATTTCCTTTAAGTACATTTTCATTGCATTTGATCCACCTGATGAGTCTGAATAAATATAATTTTCGTAAGTGTTTTCAGTTTTAGCCCCCATAATCTAACCCCTTTTGCATATAGTTCAGTAATTAATATATTAAATTACCTTTACTTAATTTTATAATATGATTACTAATATTAAAAAATTCCTTTTAAGATACTTTTATAGCACATAAAAAATTATAATTCTTTAAAGAATTTAATATACAATTTTTATCTATGTACTTTAAAAGAGTTCTCCTTTAATTATATTTGATAAAAGACATGTTTATATCTTTTAGTCAATATATTTATTATTCTACTATTCTCTCTTACTTACCAAATTTCCTTCTTTTTTTTATATTTTTTTAATTTTTTTGAATATATCACATAAATCCTTAGGCTATTTAAAATATATATAAATATATATAATTTTAAATTAGATAAAGCTTTAGTTCTTATTCAAAGCAAAGTTGAATAATTATTATAAAATTTATTCCAAAAAGAAAAAAAAGACTGCTTTATAGCAATCTTTTTTCCCGAACGACTTTGATAAGTCCCCTATTAATAAATCCTTAGCGTTTGCCCCAACACTTGCGGTTTTATAGTTATTTTTCAACTATTTAATAATACCACCATTAAAAAATCTAGTCAAGCAAATATAAATTCTACTTACTTAAAGAGTTTTATTTAATAAGTTTTTAGTTTTATTAGTTTAATATATTTGTAATAAAAAATCCTCTTAAGTAAGAGGATTTTTTGTACTTATATATGTATGTTTATTAGTGTTTACAACCACAATCATCTCCACAGCCACATTCATGACCTTCTTCGTGAGAACAACCGCATCCTTCGTGATTATGAGCCTCTTCATGCTTTTTAGCTATTTCTTCCATTTCAAAGAATTCTTTAACCATTTGTTCATATGTTGGAAGTGAAGCTTCTGTATCATACTCTTCTCCAGTCCAATCAGCATACATCATAGAATCTCCATTAGTTAATACTAATCTTCCTGCCATAGTCATATTGTCAACATCTTCTAAGAAATCTATTTGCTTTTGAACTACTTCACCTTCTAGTTCTATATCTTCATCCATACAAGTTACTATCATAACTGGTGCATAGTAATCTTCCTCATCTTTAACGTTAACTACTATATCTAATGTTCCTTCTGCTCCTTCTTCAAATTCAGCTAAAGGTACATCTGTATCTATCATATCATGTGGAACTAATAAATCTTCCATTAAATATTTTATAACTCTTTCTTTTACTAATTGTTTTGACATGTTAATATCTCCTTTCTTATTAAAGCTTTTATAGTAAATCTTTACCTTTTTATAGTATACCACATTTGTTTATTTTTCAATCTTTAATAGCTAAAATTTCACTTACATTATAAATTTATAATGCCTTTCCTTCAAGATTTTATCTATATTTCGACATTTTTAGATAACCATTTACATATCTTTACAGTATATTTTTTGTTATTTTGTATGTTATTATTATTCACGAGGGGATCTCCCCTAATCCAAAGGTTACAAATCAGTAACATTTTAAAAATATTCAATTAAAGAGGTGTATTATTTTATGAAATTAAATAAAAAGATAAAAACTTTATTAGCTTTAGGTGTAATAAGTGTTACAACCGCATCTTCAATGATACCAGTAAATGCTTTATCTAAAGATACTATTAAATCTAATTGTGAGAAAAAATCTATATATGTATGTATAAATGGAGTTGACTTTAAACTTCCACTAGACGTGCTATGTCCTATAAAAGCAAATGTACCTAAATTTTCATTTGATTTAAAAAATAACTCTGTAACAGCTTTAAATCCTGATAAAAATTCTGAAGCATGTAAAAAACCTTCTACTTCTAATAATAGTACTAATGTAGATAATAAACCTTCTACTCCTAACAATAACACTAATGTAGATAATAAACCTTCTACTCCTAATAATAATACTAATGTAGATAATAAACCTTCTACTCCTAACAATAACACTAATGTAGATAGTAAACCTTCTACTCCTAATAATAATACTAATGTAGATAGTAAACCTTCTACTCCTAGCAATAACACTAATGTAGATAATAAACCTTCTACTCCTGACAACTCAACTGCTCAAAGTGGTAATTTCTCATCTTATCAAAGAGAAATTGTAAATATAGTAAATGCTGAAAGAAGTAAAAGAGGTTTAGCTCCACTTACACTTGATAGCTCATTATCAAATGTTGCTACTAAAAAATCACAAGATATGATAAATAGAGGATATTTTGATCATAATTCACCAACTTACGGTTCTCCATTTGATATGATGAAGCAATTTGGTATAAACTACAAAGCTGCTGGAGAAAACATCGCTATGGGACAAAAAGATCCACAAGATGTTATGAATTCATGGATGAACTCAGATGGCCACAGAAAAAATATACTAAGTCCTAACTTTACTCATATAGGTGTTGGTATTGCCAAAGCTAGTAATGGACAACTTTACTGGACACAAATGTTTATCGGAAAATAATAAATCAAATAAAAAAGTAGTCATAAAAAATGACTATCTTTTTATTTTGCTTAATTTTTATGCTAAATTTTTATCAAACAGAAATCATACTATTTATTAAGATTTTATTACAATCTTGTAATCCACTTTATACTAAAAATAGTTTATAGTATACTATATTGGAAATGTATTATGGTTAACTTTAAAAGTTGAAAGGAATGAAATTTATGAATAAAGGATTTAAGAATTTTAAGAAAAAGGCTATAGGTTTGTCTCTTGCACTTTGCTTAACAATAGCAAACTTAGGAGTAGCATTTGCTGATGGTTCACGTGTTGTTACACTAGGTGCTAACTTAAACCCTTCTCAAAGAGAACAAATGTTAAAATACTTTGGTGTTAATGAAAATCAGGCAGTTATAATAGAAGTTAACAACAAAGAAGAAAGAGAATACTTACAAGGAGTTGCAACTGAAGAACAATTAGGTAAAGTTACTATGTCTTGTTCTTATGTTGAGCCAACTAAAAAAGGAAATGGAATAAATGTTAAAACTGCAAACTTAACTTGGGTAACTAGTGCAATGATAGCTACTACTTTATCTACTGCAGGAATAGAAAATGCTAACGTAATAGCAGCAGCTCCATTCCCTGTATCTGGTACTGGTGCATTAACAGGTGTTATGAAGGCATTTGAGGATGCTACAGGTAAGTCACTTTCAGAAGAGAAAAAGGAATTAGCTACAGAAGAGTTAGTTACAACTGGTGATTTAGGTGATTCAATAGGTCAGGATAAAGCTACTGGTGTTATAAATGATATAAAAACAGAAATCATAAAAAATAACACTAAGGATACAGTTCAAATTGCTGATACTATAAACAATATAACTAATAACTATAATGTTAATCTATCTGATGAGCAATTTAAACAAATAGAATCTTTAATGTCAAAGATAGCTAGCCAAGACTACAATTACAATGACATGAAAGATACTTTAGAAAATGTATCTAATGTTGTTGAAAATAACTTAAAAGATCTTGGTGAAAGTATACAAAACTCTGGAATACTTGATACTATAAAAGGATGGTTTGAAGGTATTGGAGATTGGTTTGGTAATTTATTCAGTAAAGAGCAAAATAAGGATCTAGGTATACTTGAAAATACTAATGACCAAATGTTAGGTGAAAATGCTACTATAAATGCTACAGATGATAAAGCTGTTAATTTACCATCTAGTGAAGAAGTTGAAGGATTCTTTGCTAAAGTATGGAACTGGCTTACAGGATTATTTACATCTGATGAAAAAGCTCCAACTAAAGAATCAACGCCAAATAATACAACAACTACAAATGATGGCAGTTCAAATGTAGAAAATACTACTAATGAAGGTAAAGATATACCAGTATCAAATGAAGAAAATAATAATTCACAAGATACTACAAATAGTGAGAATAACTCTACTGAAATGCCATCACAAAATACAAACCAAAATGATAGTTCAAACGCAGAGATACCCCCTGCACAGTAAAATTAATTAAAAAATGTCTATAAATTAAAAGGTATCAGATTAGAATCTGATACCTTTTTTGTATTATAATTTATTCTTCTATTCACTATATCTTACTCTATCTATTAATGACTCTTTGTTAAATAACTTATTTATAAATTTTCCTATAAATGAACTAAAACATTGCTATTACAGGAATTTATAAACTACATAGTACACCCCACTATTTTTCATAACTTTATATACTATATATCCAATAACAATCCCTACACTAAATGATAAAATTAGAGTAATAAATGTGTAAAATGACCCTTCTAACTTTAGCATTTTAAGTAATTATTTATCACTCATGCCTATAGCTTAAAGTATACCTATTTCTCTTTTTCTAGATATAATACTAGTTATAATAGTATTTATAATATTTGCTAAACTTATAGCTCCTATAACACTTAACTTCTTATTATAATTATTTATTTAACTTAGTCAACAATTTAGACAATTTTATGACTTTTCAGATTTTTCGCATTTCATTTATTTAGTATATTAATTAATTAAATAAGATATTATATTAATAAAACCATTTATAAACTTTAATATTTTTAGTATATACATACTTTTTATTTATATTTTAAGCAGTTTATATGTATTATATTGTCTTTTTAAAGCAATTTTATTATAATTATCTTAAATAAGAAAGCCTTTTTTAAAATTTTATATTTTATAAATGAAAACTTTCTAAAAGTGCATGTACAAAGATTTTATCTAATCTAAACTTTAAAATGATTATAATTTCTAATGTGCTATAAAAAAGAGATAAATGTCATATAATTAAATTAAGGAGATACTATCATGGAACCGATTAATATTAAGAGACAAGAACTAGAAAACATCTATGGAAAAATCAGTCCATTTGAATTTAAAAACAAACTTTTAGAATTAGCAACTAATCCTTCTAAGAAAAGTACACGTACATTACTTGATGCGGGAAGAGGTAATCCTAACTGGATAGCACATGCTCCTCGTAACGCATTTTTCACTTTTGGGCATTTTGCTATTGAAGAAAGTAAACACACTTGGAATAATGGACCTTTATCTGGTATGCCAAGAAAAAAAGATATATCTAAAAGATTTTTTACATATCTAGATAATAACCCTAATCTTCCAGAAGTAGATTTTCTACGTAAAATGGTTGAGTTTTGCGTATACGAATTAGGATTTAATTCTGATGATTTTTTACATGAAATAACTGATGCAATAATTGGGGATAACTACCCATTTCCAGATAGAATGCTTATTCATATAGAAAAAATAGTTAAGGCTTATTTAACTAAAGAGCTTAAATACGATACTTTAAAAGGTGGAGATTTTGACATTTTTGCTGTTGAGGGTGCTACTGCTGCAATGTGTTATGTATTTGACTCATTAATAGCTAATAATCTACTTTTAAAAGGAGATAAAATAGCTATAATGACACCAGTATTTACTCCATATTTAGAAATACCTCATCTACCAAGATATGAATTTGATGTTGTATATATAAATGCAGATGAGAAAACGCCTGATGGAAAACATACATGGCAATGCACTGATAAAGAACTTGAAAAGCTTTGTGATAAAGATATAAAAGCTCTATTTGTTGTAAATCCTAGTAATCCACCATCAATGGCTATATCTCCTGAAAGTACTAGTAAAATAGTAAATATAGTTAAAAATTATAATCCTGATTTAATGATTATATCTGATGATGTTTATGGAACTTTTGTCCATGGATTTAAGTCTTTAATGTCGGAATTACCATACAATACAATAGGTGCTTATTCATATTCTAAATATTTTGGTGTAACAGGTTGGAGATTAGGTACTTTAGCACTGCATCACAACAATGTATTTGATAAACTTATAAATGAACTTCCATACTCTATAAGAAAAAGAACTAATAAAAGATATGCTGATATGAATACTAATCCAGAAAAAGTGCCATTTATAGATAGATTAGTCGCAGATAGTAGACAAGTTGCACTAAACCATACTGCTGGTCTTTCTACTCCGCAACAAGTTCAAATGGCATTTTTATCATTAGTATCTCTTATGGATAATGACGATTCATACAAAAACCTTACAATAGACATATGTAGAACTCGTAAAAAGTTATTATTTGATAGTCTTGGTATGGATTTAGAATTTGATAAAAATGATGCATCATACTATACTCAATTTGATGTATTAGATTTAGCTAAAGACTACTATGGAGAAGATTTTTCTTATTACTTAGAGATTAATTACAATCCTGTGGATATATTATTTGATTTAGCAGAGGAATCATCAATAGTTTTACTAGGTGGAGGTGGATTTGCTGGACCTAAGTGGTCTATAAGAATATCACTTGCTAATCTATTTGATGATGCCTATTCTGAAATAGGTCACTCTCTTAAAAAAGTACTAGATAACTACTTTAATGAATATAAAAAAGCCTAAAAACAAAAAGAGTAATCTTAATTTATTAAGATTACTCTTTTTATATAATTATTTATACTTCAAATACTTTATTCCATATTAACCTAACTAAAATTACTAAGCCTATTAAATAAGTTATTTTTAAAAATATGCTACTACTAAGTAAGAAATGGCCTAATGCTATTACACCAACAAACACCATGGATTTTATCATAGTTCCTATGTTTGATGCTGTATTAGTATTTTGATATTCACAAGTAAATGGCATATGCTTTTCATTTAATTTAAAAGTAATCATTGATGATAATACAGTAGCTACAAATCCTATTGCTAAATCTACTATAACTTTTGGTGATAATATTATTATAAATCCTATACTCATTAATATAAATAAAGGAAGTACTAAAAGATATATACTAGCTTTAAAAGCTGCTGTATATATATTTTTCTTATTATTTATCGGAAGTATATCATATATCCAACTAGCTTCATATTCTTTAGAAAATTTCAGAGTTGTTAATATACTTTGGCTCATAAGCACAAAAAAGTACATTAATAGATATGATGGCTCAGATCTAAGTTCTGTTAAAAAATTATTATCACTCCTAAAGCTACTAATCATCATTAAAAATGGCATAAATGCCCCCATAACTAATGATGGATATACTTTTGTTTTAAACTCTCTATCTTTTTTAAGAACATCATATACAAAGTTAAAGAATGCTCTTTCTTCTTTATCTTTACATATTAGTTTGCTAACTTTTATACTTAATTTTTCTTTAAATTTTTTATTGACATAAGTATTATCATTTAATTTTTGAAGGTTATATTCAAATCTTGGTATTAGCTTTACATATACGAATATAGATACTATAGGAACTACAATAGCTAATCCACTCATGATTATAATTAAATTATTTACATCTATATTATATAAAAGATTAAAGCTTGAACCAAACCACATAGGAGGAAGTAGTAAATTCCAAAACTTTGGTTCATATACAAATTGTAAATCTACAAAGGTAAATGCTCTTGCCACAACTTGATATCCTAGTATAAATACCAATATAAATAAAGCTTGAAAAGCATTTAAGGCATCCTTTAGCCTTTCTCCGCTAAATAACTTTAATATGACAAAATACATTATGGCAGTAACTATAATCATAAATACATTTATTAAAAATATATTTAGTATAAATAATAATATAAACTTAATACCATATCTAATACTACAAAGTATAGCTGCTATACTTATTGATAAGCTAAGTAATGTCATATATATGAATATATGTGTAAATTTAGCTGCATTTAGAGTTTTTACATCTACGCCTTTAGTTTCTAATATATCTTTATCATTTATATCAAGTATTACACTTGAAAAATCTGATACAAATACACTTAAGATCATAACCATAAAAAAACTAAAATATAAACTCATTTTTACAATAGGGTTAATATCTAGTGTTATAATAGGTGCTGATGCTAACCCAACAATTGCATATATTATTAAGCTTATATAAAAGTTATTTTTATCTTTACCTTCTTCATTGCTACTTATATTGCGTTGCCCACGTCTACCATCCATTATAAGTTTATGCTTAACTATAAGTCGCATTAAACTATAATTTACACCAGCTTTAGTATATAAATATTTAAATATATCTAGTATTTTTAAAATAAAAGAGTCTTTCATGCTACACCTCTTTTAATACTTTTATAAATTCATCAGACAAATTTGAATGTTCCTCAAATCCTGTTAGCTGGTTAAATATCTCTTCTAAAGAACCTTCAAAATTAGTATTTTTTATTTGTTCAAAGTTACCATCTGCTACAATATTTCCTTTATCTAGAAGTATTATTCTATCGCTTATTTTTTCAACAACTTCCATTATGTGAGATGAGTAAAATATAGTCTTTCCTTCTTGCTTTAATTTGTGTAGTATTTCTTTTATTAAAAGTACACTATTAGCATCAAGTCCACTTAATGGTTCATCTAAAAATAATATGTCTGGATTGTGAAGCATTGAACTTATTATAACTACCTTTTGCTTCATTCCTTTTGAAAATGATGATAGTCTAGACTCATAAGCATGTTCTATTTTAAGTATTTCCATAAGCCTTCTAGCTTTTTTATCACTCTTTTCATAACTTAGCCCATACACTTGGCCAATAAAAGTTAAGTATTCTCTAGCTGTTAAACTTTCATAGACTTTGGCTACTTCAGGAACATAACCTATTTTATTTTTATATTTATTATTAATATCTTCTATATCATTCCCAAATATATATACGCTACCGCTATATCCCTTAACTAATCCCAGTAGTATTTTTATAGTAGTACTTTTACCTGCTCCATTTGATCCTATATACCCTATAATATTTCCCCTATCTATATTTAGATTGATCCCCTTTAAAACTTCTTTTTGACCGTAATTCATCCTTAGGTCTTTTATTTCTATAACATTCATATTCTACCTCCCTGAATACGTTTTACATCTAATTATAACATAGGTATATCTATCTAACAAACTAAGTTAAACTCACGATTTTAAAAATATTTAATCTCTTAGTAAACAAAAATACTACCTAATTAGGTAGTATTTTTTATAATTTATGCTACATCTTCTATCTCACTATCAACTTTATTCTTAAGTACTATGTTAGCTACTATATGTATAGTCATTCCAACTGCTATAGCGATAACTAAGTCAAATACTATAGTTAATATAAATGTAGCTAAAAGAACTACTACATCTTTTTTAGGTAAGCTCATCATTTCTTTCATTTCTTTCCACTCACCCATATTATAAGATACTATTATTAATATCGCAGATAAAACTGTCATAGGTATCATTTTTGCAAGTGGCATTAAAACTACCATTATTAAAAGAAGAGTTATTGCATGTACCATACCTGATATAGGACTTTTCCCACCATTTTTTACATTCGCTGCTGTTCTTGCTATTGCTCCAGTTGCTGGTATCCCACCAAATAGTGCTGATGCTATGTTTCCAAGTCCTTGTGCTACAAGCTCCATATTAGAATCATGTTTGTCATTTATCATATTATCTGATACTACACAAGAAAGAAGTGATTCTATCCCAGCTAATACTGCTATAGTTATAGCTGGTTGTATTAAGGATACTATTTTATCTATACTAAAACTTGGCACACTTGGCATTGGTATGCTTGCTGATATGTTAGTATATACACTTCCTATAGTGTCTACATTTAAGCTAAAAACATTTACAACTACTGTTGAAAGTATTAATGCTATTATAGATGCTGGTACAGTTTTATTTATTTTTGGCCAGTATATCATAATTAATATACATGCTATACCCACTATGAAAGTCATCATATCAAATGTATTTATATTATGTATGTAGCTTTCTATTTTTCCTATAGCTTCTGCTGGAACATCATTTATTTTAAGACCTAGTAAATCTTTGATTTGAGTTATAAGTAAAGTTACTGCTATACCACTAGTAAATCCTACTGTAACAGTATGAGGAACATATTCTATAAGATTTCCAAATTTTAAAAGACCCATTATTACAAGAAGTATACCTGCCATAATAGTTGCTGTTATAAGACCATCCATACCGTACATTTTCACAATACCATAGACTATTACAACAAAGGCTCCTGTTGGCCCTCCAATTTGAACTTTACTTCCTCCAAGGAAAGATATGATAAATCCTGCAAATATTGCAGTAATAAGACCTTTTTCTGGTGATACACCTGAAGATATAGCAAGAGCTATTGATAATGGTAATGCTATAATTGCTACTATAAATCCTGCTACTATATCTTTTCTCACTTGCTCACCACTTAATTCATTTTGCTTAAACATTGTAAATAACTTTGGCGACATATTCTGTTTTTCCCTCCAATAAATTTCATCCTTATACATAATACTCCTACTTTACAATAAAGTCAAAAAAATTTCTTATATTTATTTTAAAAATTTTATACATCCCTATTTATTAGTTTTCAAATTATGTTTTTATAATTTTTAGTGGTATAATATGCTTATGATAATTTTGTGGAGGTGTCTATTTTGACTAAAATATTTAGACGATTATTTATATTCTTATTCATATTTTTCATATCATCTATAATGATACAGAATATAACTATTTTTATAATTCCAATAATTTGTGTTAATCTATTTGCTATATATTATTCTATAAAAGTGCCTATTAATAGAAATCATTCTAAAAAACAAGTTACTCATATAATAAATGTTGACTGTAAAGAAATTACAGATTATTCTTTTTTAGCACTTTTACTTATATTTTATATACTACCTGCATTAAATGATTTTAGATTTAGTACATTATATAACTTTTTTAATGTTTCTTTTAAGCAACAATTTATATTTTTAAGTTTGTTAACTTTTATATTAATATCTTTACTACTTTTATTTGTGTCTATACTTGAACATAATAATACTAAAAATAAAGTATTTGATGAAGGCATAATATTTAATGATGGAGTTTTACATTCTTGGGATGAACTTACTGGTTATAAGTTTGGTTATTTAGTGGCTGGTTCTAAATATGTAGATCTTACACTATACTATGGTAGTATATCTAAGACTCTTAGAATAAATAAAAAAGACCTTCACATATATGAAGATTTAATGAATAAAAAATATTTTAAAATTGCTTAAATTAATGTGTTTTTATATAAAAAAGGGTACATTTATAGATTAAAATTTAAATCTATGAATCTACCCTTTTTTATTATTTTTAATAAATTAAGTTATATTTAAAATTTTACTGATATACTCCTAAATTAATATTTATTTAATCATTATCATGTTTTTCATGTCTAAATTTAACTTCAGCTTTTCACTAAATCATAATTTCTAAGATCGTCTTGTATTTTCCCTCATAATATCCCCTTTATTAATTTATTATCTATATAATTGTACCATAAACTCACATTTATTTAACAGAGACGAATTTATTGTCTTTTATATAAAATCTCCACAAATAATCTTTAGCTTCTTTAGCATAGTCTATGTTAACTCTTTTACTGTGTATTATTTCAAAATCATTACTGCTATATATTTTCTTATTGCCTTCATAATAAAAATCACTTATAAAAAGTTCTTCACCTAGTATACTTTTATTATTTAAATCTCTTCCTATATTAAGTGCCATACAAAGCTTTCCTGGTCCATTAGCTATATTTTTTTTCTGATATGAATTTAAGTCTTTATAATGTTTTTTATATCTATTAAAAGATATCTCATCTATTTCTTTAATAGGTTCTACTGCTCTTATAAGTACACATTCTGGTATATTTTCCTTGTTTGCAGATATATTTAAACAATTGTACATACCATATATTAAGTATACATATATATGACCGCCTTCTAAATAAAGAGGTGCTGTTCTATTGCTTTTTTTATCATTATATACATGTGATGCTTTATCATCTTTTCCCATGTAGCTTTCAGTTTCTACGATTTTTGTTACTATGGTTTCATTGTTGTATTTTCTTATTAAATATTTACCTAATATACCTTTAGCCACTTCTATACCATCTTTATTAAAAAAATCTTTATTCAAATATTATACCTCCTTGTTTTTTATATATTTTAATGTCATATGATTAGTATGTATCAAATTGAATAAATTTAATATCTATATTAGATACATTTAATTTTACTATAAAAAAAGAGTACTATTCTATTTAGACTAAGTACTCTTTTTTATTATTCTTTTTATAATTCATCATTTAACTTATATCCTATACCTATTTCAGTTATTATATATTCTGGATTTGCTGGTTCTTTTTCAATTTTTCTTCTTATCGTTGCCATAAATACTCTTAATGATTTTATTTCACCTCCAAGCGTACTTCCCCATATTTCTTTTGCAATAAACTTGTGTGTAAGAACTTTACCATGATATCTTACAAGTAAAGATAATATATCATATTCAATAGGAGTTAGATGTATTTCTTCATTTTTAATTGTTACCTTCCTTTTGTCAAAATCTATATATAAATCTTTATAATCAAAATTATTTTTAATTATAGCCTTAGGCTTATTTTTTTGCGAATGTCTAATAGCTACTCTAATCCTAGCTAATAGTTCAGCTACAGAAAATGGCTTTGTTATATAATCATCTGCTCCCATATCAAAAGCTTCTACTTTTTCTCTATCTTGTTCTCTTGCTGATACTACTATTATAGGTACATCACTCAAATTTCTTATATTTTTTATGACCTCTATACCATCTATATCTTCAAGACCTAAATCTAGTAATATGACATCTGGAGAGTAAGACATACAAAGAGATATACCTTCTTTACCAGTTGTTGCTTCTTTAACCATATAGTCTTGTGTTGTTAGTGATGCATTTATAAATTTTCTTATTGTACTGTCATCTTCTATAATTAATATAAGATATTTACTCATTTTATTTCCCCTCTGTCTAGTCTTCTTTTGGAAGTATGAATTTAAATGTTGCTCCTTTGTCTTTATTATTTTTTACACTTATATCACCTTTATGGGCATTTATTATAGACTTACATATGGAAAGACCTAGCCCAACTCCTTTTCTAGAATCGCTGTATTTTATTTCACCAGTAAAAAATCTATCAAAAATATTATCTATAACATTTTCACAAACACCCGGTCCATTGTCTTTTACCTCAAAAGCAATATATTCTCCCTCCTCATAAACCTTTATATTTATTTCACACTCCTCTTTAGAATATTTTATAGCATTATCTATTAAATTTATTAATACTTGTTCTATAAGTTTAGCATCCATAGGAACAAACAGTATTTCATTTGGTATATCTATCTTAAGTTTTATATATTGTATCCTCTTTTTTATATGGGATAAAGCCTCTGATATAACTTCTTCTATCATTTCTGGATTTTTCTTAACTTCAAGCTTTCCTTCATCTATCCTTGTCATACTAAGTAGGTTTTCAACTAACCTTATTAACCATTGAGTATCTTCAAATACTCCATGTAACAACTCATCTATTATACTTTCATTTATTGCATCTTTATTTTTTATGATAGTACTAACTGCACCACTTATTCCTGCAAGTGGTGTTCTTAAATCGTGGGATATTGCTCTTAATAGGCTACTTCTTAATCTTTCACTTTCAATTTCAAGGCTAGCTTCTTTTTGCACTTCTGCTAATATCTCTCTGTCTATAGATATAGCCATTTGTGCTATTACCGCTTCTATTAGGCATATATCCTCATTATCTATCTTTTTACCTAAAGAAGAAATACCTATAACACCTAAAGTCTCATTCATACCAATTATAGGCATATAAAAACCTCTAGATCCTGGTAATGTAGCTGTACCATTTCCGGCAATAGTACTATTGTTAAATACCCATTTAGCTACTGCCTTTTCAGACTCTGATATAAAAATCTCTTCATTTTCTTTATTTTTTATATTCTTATATAATTTTAATTCTTTTTGCTTCTTATCCTTTATATAACATACTACATTTTTATCAAGACCTACCGAAAGTAATTCTAATCCTTTTTTTATAATTTCTTCTTTATTCGATAATCTCAAGAAGCTTCTATTTATTTCATATAACATATGAGTATTTTGTTCTCTTTTTGAATATATTTCAACTTGCTGTTGTATTATTGATGTAAGTGTTGATGTTATTATACCTACTATACAAAATACAACTAGTGTTATTATATGATTTGGATCATCAATATCTAAAGTATAAAAAGGTTCTGTAAATAAGTAATTTAAAAGGATTACATTTATAACTGAGCTTATTATTCCCGCTGTATATCCTTTTGTAACAACAGATACTAAAGCAACACCTAGTATATAAATTAAATATATATTTTCTTGTATAAATCCCATATATTTTAATACAGAAGATATTACCGTAACTACTATTGTTATGCATAATAATTTTATTATATCAAGACTACTTACTTTAATCTTTGATATTAAACTACTTTCATTTTTAGTTATATATCTATTACTGCTTCTTCCTTTATAAGGTATTACATGTATATCTATGTAGTCAGCTTCATCTATTAATTTATCTACTATATCTTTTTTAACAAATTTAGAAAATATACTATGAGTTCTATGATTTCTACCTATTATAATTTTGGTTACATTTCTCATTTTTGCAAATCTTAAAATATCTTCCACCATATTATCGCCATGTAAAAGCACAATCTCAGCACCTAGTTTTTTTGCAAGTTCTAGGTTATTTTCTAACTGTTTTTTTGCTTCTTTTGACATTTCTTTCTGGCTTGGATTTTTTATATGTATAGCTATTAATTTTGATAACGATGCTTGTGATATTCTAGATGCAGTTCTAAGTATTTTTTGAGATGATGGCGATGGTGAAACACATGCAAGTATTGTTTCTGAGGTTGGGATTACTATTTCTTTTCCTTTTGATAGTCTAGTTATTTCAACCTCTTTATTTACCTTTTGTGCTGTTTTTCTAAGTGCCAATTCTCTTAGTGCTATTAAATTATCTTTAGTAAAAAAATTTTCTTGTGCTCTTATTGCTTGTTCTTTTTTGTATATTTTACCTTGATTAAATCTCTCTAACAACACATCCGGTTCTACATCTATTAACTCAAGTTGTGATGATAAATCTATTATTTTATCTGGGATAGTTTCTTTTACACATACATTGGTAACAATTTCAATTATATCATTTAAACTTTCTAAATGCTGTACATTTACTGTAGTATATACATCAATTCCTGCCATTAGAAGTTCCTCTATATCTTGCCATCTTTTAGCATGCCTGCATCCTTTAGCATTTGTATGTGCCAACTCATCTACTAATATTATTTCTGGGTTTCTTTTAAGAGCTAAATCTAAATTAAATTCCTTTAAAACTATATTTTTATACTTTACTTCTTTTATGTCTAAAACCTCTAGTCCATCTATTAAAGCTAGAGTTTCTTTTCTTGAATGTTGTTCTACATATCCTACTACTACATCTACTCCATTTTCTTTTAGAGTATGTGCAGATTCAAGCATGGAGTAGGTTTTACCTACTCCTGCTGCATACCCAAAGAATATTTTCAATTTACCTCTTTTTGACTTTTCTTCTTCACTATTTAATTTTGATAATAAACTTTCTGGATCTGGTCTATTCATATTTCCCCCATTAACTATTTGATTTTTTCTAAATCTAAGTTAAGATTTAATACATTAACTTTATCTTCTCCAAATATACCCATAAATTTCTTTTCTGTATTGTTATCTATTAATTCTAATAATTTTTCTTTCGAAACTTTACTATATTTTGCTACACGATCTACTTGATATATTGCTCCTTTTAATGATATATGTGGGTCTAATCCACTTCCTGATGCTGTAACTAAATCAACAGGTATTTTCTTATCACTATTTTCTTCATACTTTTTATATAATTTTACTCTTTCATCTATTACTTTTTCAAAATCTTCTCCTGTTGGGGACATATTACTTCCAGCAGAACTTAATCCATTATATGGATAGTCTGAAGTTGCTGATGGTCTTGACCAAAAGTAATCTGGGCTAGTAAAGTTTTGTCCTAATATTTCTGAACCTATGCTTTTACCATCTTCTTTTATTATACTACCATTTGCCTTGTACGGTACAAATATTTGTGCAAAAGCTGTTACTGTAACTGGATACAAAATTCCTGTTATTACTGTCATTATTATAAATATTAAAGATGCTTTTTTTATATATTCCATATTAAACTCTCCTTATTTAACTATATAAACATAATCATGCTTATAAGCATATCTATTAATTTTATAAATATAAATGGTGTGATAATGCCTCCGACACCATATATCATTAAGTTTTTTGATAATAACTTACTAGCAGGAAGCTCTATGTATTTAACTCCCTTTAAAGCAAGAGGAACTAACGCTATAATTACAAGTGCATTGTATATAACAGCACTCATTATTGCACTTTCTGGGCTAGATAGATTCATTATATTCAATTTATCAAGTTGAGGATATATACCTATAAATAGTGGTGGTATTATAGCAAAATATTTTGCTATGTCATTTGCTATACTAAAAGTTGTGAGAGCTCCTCTAGTCATTAATAACTGTTTACCTATTTTTATAATCTCTATTAACTTTGTTGGACTTGAGTCTAAGTCTACCATATTACCAGCCTCTTTAGCAGCTTGGGTTCCTGTATTCATTGCAACTGCAACATCTGCTTGTGCAAGTGCTGGGGCATCATTACTTCCATCTCCTGTCATTGCTACTAAATGCCCTTTTCTTTGATATTCATGTATTAAATCAAGCTTAGCTTTAGGAGTTGCTTCTGCTAAAAAATCATCTACTCCAGCTTCTGCTGCAATAGCTGCTGCTGTTAATGGATTATCACCCGTTATCATAATAGTCTTTATTCCCATTTTTCTTAAATCGTTAAATTTTTCAGATACACCTTTTTTTAGTATATCTTTTAGATATATTACGCCTAATACTTTTTCATTTTTACAAACTACTAAAGGAGTTCCTCCCTTTTTAGATATTGACTCTACTATCTCATCACATTCCTTTGGATAATTACCTCCCATATTTTCTACGAATTCTTTAATAGCACTTGCTGCCCCTTTTCTTATCTTGTCTTGACCTATATTAGTACCACTCATTCTAGTTTTTGCAGAAAATGGAACAAATTCAGGATTTTTAACATCTAAGTATTTTCCATTTATTGCCTTATCCTTTTTTGCAAGTATTACTATACTTCTTCCTTCTGGAGTTTCATCTAGTGTAGAACTTAATTCAGTATAATAAACAAACTCCTCCATATCTACATTTTTAAGAGGTATAAATTCACTTGCCTGTCTATTTCCATAAGTTATAGTACCTGTTTTATCTAGAAGTAAAATGTCTACATCACCTGCTGCCTCTATAGCTCTTCCTGATGTTGCTAATACATTTTTATTATTTAATCTACTCATTCCTGCAATACCGATTGAGGAAAGTAGTGCTCCTATTGTAGTAGGTGCTAGACAAACTAATAAGGCTACTAAAGATGTTATAGAAACTACACTTCCTACTCCATTTTGATTTACAGCAAATCTACTAAATGGATATAGTGTAATTGTAACTACTAAAAATATTGCTGTTAACGCTATTAGTAAAGTTTGAAGAGCTATTTCATTTGGAGTTTTTTTTCTTTGTGCCCCTTCAACCATAGCAATCATTTTATCTAAGAAACTTTCACCTGCATTTGATGTAACTTTTACTATTAAGTAGTCTGATACCACCGTTGTTCCACCGGTTACTGCGCATCTATCTCCACCAGATTCCCTTATAACTGGTGCACTCTCACCTGTTATAGCACTTTCATCAACAGATGCCACTCCTTCTATAACATCTCCATCTGCTGGTATCTGGTTATTTGCTTCTACTAAAACTATATCTCCTTTTTTTAGTAAATTAGATGGAATCATTTCAAATTCACTATCTATGTTACACTCTTTGAGCTTTTTAGCTAAAACGTCCTTTTTAGCAGCTCTTAAGCTACTTGCTTGTGCTTTTCCTCTACCTTCTGCTATTGCTTCTGCAAAATTTGCAAATAACACTGTTGACCATAAAAATATACTAATTGTTATAGTAAATGGTGTATTGTCATTTGTTATGTTAAAAATAGATAAAACACTTATAATACTAGTTATTATGGAACCTACATAAACTATAAACATTACCGGATTTTTTAGTTGATTCTTGAAATCTAATTTTTTTATAGAATCTTTAATAGCCCCTTTTAAAATATCTTTATTTATGAAAGTCTTATTTAAATCACCCATAATCTTATCTCCTTATATTAAAATATCATGCTCAAGTGTTCTGCTATTGGTCCAAGTGCTAAAGATGGTAAGAAACTTAATGCACCTATCATAAGTACTACTCCTACCAATAAAAATACGAATAATGTGTTGTTAGTGGCTAATGTACCTGAACTTTGTGGAACTATTTTTTTGCTAGCTAAAGACTCTGCTATATTTATTATTAATATTATAGGTATAAAGCGAGCAAGTAACATTACTATACCTGTTAATAAATTTACGAATACATTATTTGCACCAAATCCTGCGAATGCACTACCATTATTGTTTCCTGTAGAGCTTAATGCATATAATATTTCTGAAAATCCATGAGCTCCACTATTATTTAATAAATCACTTGCATTTGGTAACATACAAACCATAGCAGTTCCAACTAAAACCAAGACTGGAGTAGTTATTATTAAAATAGATGCCATCTTCATTTCAAAAGGTTCTATTTTCTTTCCTAGATACTCAGGAGTTCTACCTACCATAAGACCTGATATAAATACTGTTAATATTACAAACGCTAACATGCCATATAGTCCACAACCAACTCCTCCAAATACTACTTCACCTAGCTGCATAAGTAGTGTTAAAATCATTCCTCCTATTGGTGTGAAAGAATCATGCATAGAGTTTACAGAACCATTAGATGCTGATGTTGTTGTTACCCCCCATATAGCAGAATTCGTAACTCCGAATCTAACCTCTTTTCCTTCCATATTTCCTCCAGACTGATTATCATCTATCTCACTGTATATATACGGATTATTTACTAATTCTGGAGTTGACTTGTATTCATAATACATAGTTGTTGCCATAGCTATTACAAATATTACTATCATTGCAGATAAAAGTGTGGTTCCTTGTTTTTTATCTTTTACCATGTCACCAAATGTAAAGCATAATGCTGCTGGTATTAATATAATTGATACTACTTGAGCTATATTTGATAATAATGTTGGGTTTTCAAGTGGATGTGCTGAATTCGTTCCAAAGAATCCTCCTCCATTTGTTCCTAATTGTTTTATTGCTATTTGGCTTGCTGCAGGACCTCCTGGAATAATCTGAGTATCTACTGTACTTTTATCATCTAAAACTATTTCTTCTACTAAGCTTACTTCTTGATAAGGTTTAAAGTTTTGCACTACTCCTTGAGTTGTTAAGAATATTGCAAGTACCATAGATAAAGGTATCAGCACATATAAAGTCGATTTTATTAAATCTACCCAGAAGTTTCCTAGTTTAGAACATTTAGTTCTCTTAAATCCTCTTATTAAAACAATAAGTACACTTATCCCAACTGCTGCTGATACAAAGTTTTGAACTGTTAGACCTAACATTTGAGACATATAGCTTAATGTAGTCTCTCCACTATATGCTTGCCAATTTGTATTAGTTATAAAGCTTGCTGCTGTATTAAAAGCTAAATCCCAATTTACATTACTTAATTTTTCAGGATTTAGTGGTAATATATACTGAATCATTTGTAAAAACATAACAAATAATAAACTAATGACACTAAATGCCATTAAACTTAAAATATATTCTTTACCTGACATTTCTTCATTTTCATTTATTTTAAGAACTTTATATATCCATTTTTCTATAGGTTTTATTACTTTACTTAGAAATACTCTTTTACCTTTAAATACCTTAGATATATAAATTCCCAAAGGTTTTGCTAGCAATAAAACTATTGCTATAAAAAATATTACTTGAATTACAATGCTACTCATTTTTTCTCCTCCTAATTTTTGTATATGATTATTCTATTATTTTTTATATAAAATGAATGTTAATATAATTCTATATACATTAAGATTGTATAAAGATTAAATAAAAAAGTACCTAGATTAATCTAGGTACTTTTTGCTATTTTTTATCATTATATATTTTACTACTATCAGAAACATTTTTTAAAGTTGACGTCCACTCATTATTAGTAGCGTCTTTTTTATTTCTATTAGCTTTATTAGTTACACATTCATTAGAACCTGACCATTGGTTATTTCCTTCACATTTTTTGTTATTATTCATAATGTCACTCCTTAAAAGTAATATCGTTTATATTTTTTCTTATTTGTATATTTTAATACTAGTGCTTTTTAGGGTGCTTTGGTATTTTATATATTTTTTCTTTCCTAAGTTCCATTATAAAAGATAGCATCATAAGTACTAATATTATACTAAATGGAAGTGCCGTAACTATTGACATTGTTTGAAGTCCTTGAAGTCCTCCACTAAGAAGTAGTGCTACTGCAACTAATGCCTGAAGTATTCCCCAGACTAATTTTACCTTATTAGTTGGTTCCATAGAACCTTTAGCACTAAACATACCTAATACAAAAGTTGCTGAATCTGCCGATGATACGAAAAAAGTAAGTATAAGTATCGTTGCTATTATGCTTATAATATATCCAAATGGCAAACTCTCTAACATTACAAATAAAGTTGAACTCATATCTGCTTTTAATGCTTCAAGTAGTGCTAGATTGGTATTTATCTCTAAGCTTAATGCAGTTCCTCCAAATACAGCAAACCATATACAACTAAATAAAGATGGTACTAATAATACTCCTATTATAAATTCTCTTATGGTTCTTCCTTTAGATACCCTTGCTATAAATACACCAACAAAAGGTGACCAAGCTATCCACCATGCCCAGTAAAAT
The DNA here is from genome assembly GCF_039031195.1 of Romboutsia sp. MSSM.1001216sp_RTP31141st1_G3_RTP31141_220114. Lineage (NCBI taxonomy): Bacteria > Bacillati > Bacillota > Clostridia > Peptostreptococcales > Peptostreptococcaceae > Romboutsia > Romboutsia sp. MSSM.1001216sp_RTP31141st1_G3_RTP31141_220114. The sequence continues at coordinate 168,059 of NZ_JBCIUO010000003.1, forward strand.
AATGTCCAATTGGCTATCCAATTTGATTCTTCAAATGGTGTTAATCTCAAACTCATAGATATAATATTTTGAAGATAATTTCCTAAATTATTAGTAAATACCTCAAGTATATTTGCTGTTGGTCCTAGTATAAATACAAATATTAAAAGTAATACAGCTATACCTACATTTATATTACTAAGTATTTTAATTCCTTTTTCAAGTCCAGTTGTTGAAGATATTAAAAATAATATAGTAGATATTATTATTATTATTATCTGATTAAATATATTTATATTTATTCCAAATAAATTGTTAAGTCCTCCGTTTATTTGCATGGCTCCAAGACCTAAAGATGTAGCAACTCCAAATGCCGTTGCTATTATTGCAAGAATATCTATAAACTTAGATTGTGGAGAATTCAAATCACCTCCTATAATTGGAGATAGAGTCTGACTTATAAGTAACTTTTTGTCCTTTCTAAATCTAAAATAAGCTATAGTAAGTCCTACTAAAGAGTATATAGCCCATGCATGAAGTCCCCAATGAAAAAATGAAAAAGTTATAGCAGCATTAGCAGCTTCAGGTGTAAGTTTTGGTATTCCTGATAAAGGATAAATATAATGATCTAAAGGTTCTGCTACTCCCCAAAACACAAGACCTATACCCATTCCTGCGCTAAATAGCATTCCAAACCAAGTTATATTGCTAAATTCAGGTCTATCATCCTCATGCCCAAGTCTTAGTCTACCGTATTTACTAAAAGCTAATGCAATCATAAATACTAATACTAAAAATGTAATTATAAGAAACATCCATCCAAATTTATCTGTTGTAAAAGCTAACGCAAGTGTAGCTGTACTTGCTAAAGAATTTGGAGATATAAGTCCCCACAATACAAATAACCCAATTATTGCTACGGATATATAAAAAACCATATGAAAAACTCCTTATCAAATGTATTTCTGATTTAGTTTCTCTTAAATCTATATTTTGTATACTGATTTTTATAAAAAAGAGTACTTCTAAGAAGTACTCTTTTACTCTATCCGAAAAATTAATTATATAAATTTATATGTATTAATAAAAACATCTATAAAGATTTATAGATGTTTTTATTAAAATTACTTTTTAACATTATCATTTTTATTAATATTGTTATTGTTATTATTATTGTTGTTATTATTATTGTTGTTATTATTATTGTTGTTATTATTATTGTTGTTATTATTAGTATTGTTATATTTACTAGTATCTATTCCTAATGATCTATTCATATCTTCTAATAATTTTTCAAATTGGTTTTTTTCACCTTTATCTGTTTTTGTTGCTTCATCTACAACTCTCATAAAGTCTTCTTTTGACTTACTTAAATCTTCTTTTGATATTTTATCTAAATTTTTTAATTTTGTATCTATATTAGCTATAGTTTTTTCGCCTTCTCTTATAAGATCTTTATTCATTTTATCTAATTCTTTATCATCTGTTTTTACATCATTTTTTAAATTATTTACAAAAGCTTGAGTTTTATCTCTTGCATCTTTATATGCTTCTTTTACATTAGATAAATATTTTTCATTTCCTGGGTACTCATTTGTTTCATAGTACTTAGATACACTTTGTGGAGATAAGTAAACTTTATAATTATTTAAATCATTCATATAATCTCCATAAAATCTTGAGTACTGAGTTACATAATCATTATCTCTTACAGAAGTATTATCTCCTGTTGGAGTCTCTACTTTTGTACCTTTTGTATTTTCGTTTGTATTTTTTCCATTGTTATTACATGCTACTACTCCAAGTGATAACATTAATGAAAGTCCTATTGTCATAAGTTTTTTTAGTTTCATATTTTACCTCCAATTTTTCTTTATGTAATTATTTACTCTACTATTATTTACTAAATCTTAAATATTATTATAAAAAATTTAACATTTTAAATTTCTTATTTTACCATAATTGCCATAAAAATTAATCTATATTTCTGTATTATTTTTATAATTTTTGAACAAACTTTTAGTAAGAATATTGTAATAAAATTTGCATTTAATTTAAGTTATATAACGATAATAAAATGTTTATACCTAATACTAAACGTGATATTTTCAATACTAAAAATTATTAATTAATAAAATTTATCATTGAAATTGATTATCATTTATTCTATAATATAATTAATTGATAATAATTTTCATTAGGAGTTGATAGTTTTGAACTGTTATTCATGTAAAACTAATATAAATTCATCATATATAAAATGGTTATTAGAAATACTAGGTCCTGTACTTATGGGTTCTAAGCCTTGTGAAATACTTAGTATACCTAGTTTTGATAAAAATAAAGATAATAAAATAAACGATATAAAAAATCACTTTAAATTATGTAAAAAAATTAATTATATAATAATAGATAAAAAAGAAAAGGGACTTAAACTATTATTTATAAATAAAGACTCCTTATCTACTCAATTAAATAATAAAAAAATCCATAACTTTTTAAAATATTTAGGTTATCCATCTAATTTAGATACAGATTTATACCTTAATCACTTGATAAACAAATTAGAGGGAGATGATTTCCCAGATGAAATAGGTATATTTTTAGGATATCCACTTAAAGATGTAGTAGGATTTATGGGTTATGGTAGTTATAAGTTTCATAACACTAAATATTGGAGAGTATATGGTGATCCTAAACCTTCAGAAGACTTGTACTCTAAATTTCTAAGCCATAGAGAAAAGTTAAGAGATATGTTAAAGTCTCAAAGTGTAAAATATATACTTTCATCTCTTTAAAATAGTTAACCAGAAATACATAAATATACAACAAAAAAAGAGCTATCTTTATATAAAGATAGCTCTTTTTTTATATTTCATCTGCTATATCCCAACATTTGCCCACGCATAAACCCATCTACTATTTCTTTAATAAATTTTAACATGGAATCTCCCCCTATATCTCCTCGTTATTTATTTTATAATTATATTTATTTGCTAAAATTTCTTTTTATTAGTTACACTTACTATACCCACATTGCAAACATACCCCGCATCCACCTGATGGTATTATAGATTCACTTTTACACTCTGGACATATAAATTTTTCATTTTCTATTGTATCTGCATATAAATTTTCTTTTTTATCATCTTTTGGCTTTTCATTAACCAATATCCCACTTCTCTTACAACCATCTCTGTATATAGTTATCCCTTTCAAATTATTTTTCCAAGCACTCATATAAATATTGTACACATCATCTACAGTAGCTTCATGAAATAGATTTATTGTAGATGATATAGATGCATCTATATGTTTTTGCCATGCGTTTTGCATTCTTATTCTATCCTCTGGATTTAACTTCATAGCGGTTACAAATATGTTTGGTAAATCTTTTTCATTTACTATATTATATTCATCCATATACTCTTTTACTATAGGAGTATATACCTTGTAATATACATCCTCATCATGCAAGCTTTCTGTTTTTCTTATGTATGATAAGTTAAATATTGGCTCTATACCACCACTTATACCAAGCATAGTTGATATAGAGCCTGTAGGTGGTATTGTCAATAATTGAGAGTTTCTAAGCCCATATTTCCTAATTAAATTCTTAACATCATCATCAACATTTTCTTTGAAGAAATTAGAACTAAAAACTGCTTCTTCATCATATTTTTCATAACTTCCATAATCCCTTGAAAGAATTGCTGATTGCTTTAAGGCCTCATTTAACATAATCTTTGATAACCTTTCACATAAGTTTATAGAATTTTCACTTCCATATACTAAATTTAACTTTATAAGCATATCCGCTATTCCCATAACACCTAAACCTATTTGTCTATAATTTTTTACACTCTCTTTTTGTATATCTAGAGGATGAAGATTAAGACCTTCTTCTAACACTTCATTTAATCCTACAACACAATCACGTACAGTTGACTTAAATTTATTAAAATCAAAAACTGCTTTTTTTGTAAATGGCTCAACTACAAACTCAGCTAAATTTATAGAACCTAGTAAACAGCTTCCTCCAGCTGGTAATGGCTCTTCTGCACAGGGATTTACACCTTCATATCTAAAATTTTTATCTTCACTTAGTAAGTGATTTTTATTAATATTATCCCAAAATAAGATACCTGGCTCTGCATAATCCCAATTATTTTGTATGAGTTTCATAAATAAACTATATGCATCTACTTCTTTATTTATAACTTCATCAGTTTCCTTTACTAAAAATTTACAAATAAACTTTTCTTTATTTTCTACAGCTCTCATAAACTCATCATTTATTCTAACTGATATATTTGCTTTAGTAATTTTTTCTAAATTTGTTTTTATATCTATAAACTCTTCTATATCAGGATGATTAACATCCATTGATATCATAAGAGCTCCTCTTCTTCCCCTTTGGCCTATAAGACCTGTTGTCATAGAGTAAAGATCCATAAATGATACAGCCCCTGTAGTAGTCTTTGCTGCATTATATACCCTTGATCCTCTTGGTCTTAAATTTGATATATCAATTCCTACTCCTCCTCCATAACTAAATGTTCTAGCTAAATATTTTGCAGTATCGAATATAGACTCTATATTGTCTTTTGGTCTAGATAATACATAACAATTAGAGTAGGTTACTTTTATACCATACTTATTAAGACCTCTATTTGCAAGTATTCTTCCTGCAAATAAAAACTTCTTTTCTCTTATAAGCTTTTCTATTTTTTTATTTCCTCCAGATACTCTTACTAGCCACTCATCAAAGCTTTCATTATTATATTGATATTTGTTTGACCATATAGACTTTTGAAGCTCTTCCATTTTCCACTTAGAATATCTTATATTTGCTCTTTTTTCTCTATATAATATGTACTTTTTAGCTACATCTTTTCTATTTGATTCCATAAGATATAACTCTACCATATCTTGTATTTCTTCTACGTTTATAGGTTTATTTGTATTAATTAAACTTTTTTCTATCTTGTTAGCTATATCTATAGCTAACTCTTTATCTTCATCAAACTTGCTATTTATAGTTGATTTATAAATAGCATTATATATCTTACTTTTATCAAAGCTCTCTTTTGTTCCATCTCTTTTTATTATATTTATCATTAGCTAATCCCTCATATTAATATTTTATATTTTGATTATTAATATCTTTCCTTAATCTAGTTTAAATTATTAATATAAAAAACTAATTAATTTTATATATACTTTTAGTTTAAGTAATAATTTAGTATATTCTTAACCTTAGGTACTACATATTCACTAGTAGATTTATTTATATTCTCTACTATCATAGATATAGCTATTTTGGGGTCATCTTCATTTACTGCAACAAACCATCCATTATTAATACCGCTATTATCATCTTTACTATTTTTAATTTCAGCAGTTCCAGTTTTCCCCATTATATTTTTACCTTCTATTTTAGCAAGATATCCAGTTGAATCTTCATCGTTTATAGCACCTTTAAAGCATTTTTTTAATTCTTCTATATATTTCTTATCTATAGCATTTTTATATACTTTACTTTCTTTGTTTTCACTTATAACAAGTCTTGGTATCATTATATTTCCATCATTAACTAAAGCACTATAAGAAAGTACAACATCTAGTGGTGTCATTAAAATTTCCCCTTGACCATATCCTGTATCTCCTAAAAGAATTTCATTGTCTAATTTCCCATTATTAGATATTTGAGAGTTTTGCATAGGATATTCAAAAGTAATTTTTTCTCCTATTCCAAATTTTTTAAGACCTTTTATATAATCTTCTTCTCCTAATTTTATAGCCTTATCTGCAAAGTATATATTATCAGAATATTTTACTGCATCGTATAGATTAACAGGTCTTTTTGTATCTTTTACTCTTGTTACGCTATAATTCCCCCAACTACTATCCTTTTGCCAACTCTCCCCCTTTATATCCATGTATTCGTTAGGATTTATAACTCCACTTTCTAATCCAATACTAGATGTAATTAGTTTTATAGTTGACCCTGGAGAGTATGAATCATTAGCTCGATTTTCAAACTGTATATTATTTTGATTTTCCCACTTATTAGCTATTTCTTTAGTCTTGTATGTAACCAGTGTATTAGAATTATAAGATGGAGAACTTACCATAGCTAATACTTCTCCATTTAGAGGATTAATTGCTATAGAAGCTCCTTTATCTCCTTTTAATTCATTGTATATACTATCTTGAAGTTTAGAGTCTATAGATAACTTTATATCTTCTCCATTTCTTTGATTTACTTTGCCTATTTCTATTTTCTCATTTCCTCTTTTTAGATAAGCCTCTACTCCATCAATTGCTCTTAGTCTATCTTCATATATTTGTTCTAATCCTGCTTTTCCAATCTTACTAGTCTGTGAATATCCTTTACTTTTTTCTAATTCTTCTTTTGTTATATTTCCTATATATCCAATTAAATTTCCCAAAGCTTCACTATTTTTATATACTCTAGACACTTCTTCTTTTATACTAATGCCTTCTATTAATTTCAAATTATTTATTCTATCATTTTCGTACGGTGATACATTTAATAAATGTACTAACTGGCTACTTGGCTTATCTTTTATTGTATCTTCTATATATTCTTTGCTTATATCTAGTATTGTTGCTACCTTGTCTATATTTTCTATTTTGTTTTTATTAAATACTTCTGGATGTATATAAACTGAATTTACATTAGAGTCAATTGCTAGTTCTTCGTCGTTTCTATCTAATATTTTTCCCCTAGTGGCCTTTTTGGTTTCTACTCTTACTAAATCTCCTTTTTTCATATTAGGTAGTATTAAACTTTCATCCCATAGTATTTTATATCTATCATCTTCCTTAACTAAATTTATATTTAAATTATCATAATCTAATTTGCCTACGATAGTGTTTATACTCATAGATGCTAATATTTTTAAATCTTTATCAATCTCTTTTATTTTTATATTTATATCTCTTGCGTTTATTGAGCCATAAATTTTTTCATATCTATTTGTAAATTCTTCATAGGATATCTCCTTCTTGGATTTAATAGATATATTTTCATATAATTTATCAAACTTTCTATCGTTTAAATCCTTAGTAAAACTATCTATAATTTGTTTTACTTCACTTTCATTGCTACATCCTACAAACAATAATGTAATCATAATAATTACCCCTAATAATATAAGTATTTTTTTTAATCCCCCCATAAAAATCCCCCCTATTTAAAATATTTAGATTTTATTTTATTTACCTCATCATGCTTTATAGCTATTGCTTTTCCAACCTCTCCTCCTAGTATATTCCATACATAGTTATGAACTTCTACTGCATTATCAAAATCACCTTTTTTCCAATTTAATAATTGTCTATTTAGATATTCCTTAACACCATTATCTTTTATATATCCTAAAGAAGTTATGGCTATATCTACACTTTCAGGTGTTATCTCTACCATCCCATACTTTCTATCATCTATAGCTTTTATAATACTATTTGCCATTTCATGTATAAACTGTATGCTTTGATATTCACTATTTGGCATATATAAATTATTTACTTGTACGTTATCTTCCTCTTTTATATCTTCATTTTTTTCTTTATCTGAAATTTTAAGTTCTTTATTTAAGTCTTCATCTGTTTTATTTACCTTGTACTCTGTAGTTTCTACTACTTCAAACTTTATACTACCATTTTCATCTAACTTAGCTTTTGGTATATATTTATCTACTCCTATAAAAGATGCTATTTCATCTACTTGTAAAGTGTCATTTATAGTTTGGAAGAAATTTTTAACTGGTGGTAACTTGTGTGCAAGCACAGGGTTATATATACCAACAGATAATATAATCCCTAGGCTTGCTGCTATATACATAAATTTCCTTTTGCTTTTTTCTATCTTAATATCTTTTTCTGCATTATTTATGGCATTTTTTATTAAAATATTTAAGTCACTTGGAACTTCAATTGACTCTATTTTTTCTTTATCTATGTAAAAATCATTAATTTCTTTATCTATGTCTTTTATATCTATATCTATATCAATTAAATTATCTTCAACTTTATTTTTTTTACTCATTCCCATAGCCCTCCTTTAATATACTTTTCATATCTTTTATTGCTTTTCTTAGATGAGTTTTTATAGTATTAATAGGACGGTCTAGTATATTTGATATTTCTTCTACCTTTAAATCTTCTATATATCTAAGTATAATTGCATCTTTATATTTATCTTCTAATTCATCTATAGCATTGTATAAATCTATTTTTGTTTCAATCTTATCATCTATTAAAACTTCTTTTGTATATGAATTTTCATTATGTCCTAAATCTATCATCCCATTTTTTCTTAAATAATCATTTGTTGTGTTTATAAGTATTTTACTTATCCAAGTTTTAAAATACTTAGGCTCTTTTAATTTTTGTATATTCTTGTATGCTTTATATACTGTTTCTTGAAATATTTCCTTTGCATCTTCCTCATATTTACACCTTATATATATTTCCTTGTATAGTCTTTTTGAGTATATATTTATCAATTTCTCAAAAGCTTCTTTATCACCTTTTATTGCCTTTTCGGCTAGTATTACTTCATCCACTTTTTTACTCCCTTCTTACTTTCATTTCTGATTACATTTATTAGACTCTGGGTTTTAGTAAAAAGTTTTAACTTTTTTATAAAAATATAAAAAATACTAGAAAATTTTATTCTAGTATTTTCAGCAAATATTTTAAGTTTACCTTTTATATTTTTATACCATATACTGTAGTTATAATAATGTTATAATTTTTATATATATTTTTTAAGTCAATAAATTTAAAATCTTATTAATACCTTTATTATATCAATATACTTATTTTTTCAAAAAACGGTATTAATAAAGCATATATAATAATGTTACTAATCATTATATATATTCATTTTTTCTCCCCTTGCAAAGCCTATTACTTTAATACCTAATTCTTTTGATAATTTCATAGCCATATCAGTTATAGCTGATCTTGATACTATATATTTTAAATTTAAATTAAAGCATTTTAATATTATTTCAGATGTTATTCTTCCACTTGTAAGTATTAATTTATTATTTATATCTATATTATCTACTAAACACTTCCCTATTACCTTGTCTAATGCATTATGTCTTCCTATGTCTTCTTTAAAAAATAATATCTCTTTAAAATTACTAAGAGCTACACTATGTACCCCACCAGTATTTTTAAATACTTCTGATTTTTCATTAAATTTATTTATAAGCTTATTTATATTTTTATAATCTAACTTATCTATATTTAAAGTATCATCAAGTTTTATTTTTAACTTTTTTAAAGACTTATAATATATACTCCCTTTACCACAACCACTAGTTATAGCTCTTTTTTCATTTAACTTATTATTTATATTGTTTTTATTAACTATTTTTATATCTACATATCCTTCTTTTTCAAATACATTAATGCTATTAATATCATTATATGAAGTTATTATCTCATCTGAATACAAAAATCCTACTGCTAAATGTAGTAATGAACTTGGAGTACATATTAGTGTTATATATTCATATTCGTTTATATATATAGTAAATAAATACTCTACCACTATATCATCATCAACTTCTATTAATTCCCCATTTATGTATCTTTTTATTTTATATTTTTTAACCACATCCATAGCTATATATTTCCTTTTTATAAGAATCTAGTTCTTCTCTTGTATTTAAGTTTGTAAACATATTTTCATTAAATTTATTATTTTTAAATTCATCTTCTTTAACATAATACACATTTTTATTATTTCTTTCAAAAAAGCTTATTATAGATTTTCTATTTGAGTTTAATATATAATCTTTCATTTCATATCCTAATTTTTTTTTATAAGCACCATGAAAAAGCTGTATTTTATCATTTAATATAGATATATAAATATGAGATTCCTTTTTACCTTTTATGTCTTTATTGACCATTGCTTTAATGTATTTTATATAATTATCATCTAAGACAGGCATATCACAAGCTATTATATAAGCATATAAACTACTACTATTTTTAAGCCCTACACTTATTCCTGCCAGTGGTCCCATACCCTTTATTTCATCCTCTACAACTTTGTACCCTAAATCTTTATAATACTCTTTTTTATTAGTCACTATTATTATTTCTTTAAAGTGTTTTTTAAGCTTTTTAGCAATATCTAATATTAATCTCTTTTCATTGATTACTAAAAATTGCTTATCAAACCCCATTCTACTACTTTTTCCGCCAGCTAGTATTATAGCTGTATTTAGATTATCCATATTAATCACCTTTATATTAAAGTAGTGTTTTAAAAATAAGGATATAAATTAATTTATATCCTTATTTACTATATTTTAAGCATGTGCTAATTCTTTATTTCTTATTTTTTCTACTTTTATAGCACATACCTTTAAATCTGGTACTTTACTCACCTTATCTAATGTAGTATTAGTAAGATAATTTGCAGCTCCATCAGCAAAGTGGAAAGGCATAAAAAATACATCTTCATCAACTATATCAGTTATTCTTACATAAGTTTCTATTTCTCCACGCTTTGAAGATACCTTTATTTTTTCATTTTCTTTAAATCCTAGCTTATTGGCTGTTATTGGATTTACTTCTATATATGAATGTGGTGCCTTTTCATTAAGACCCTCTACCTTACCTGTCATTGTTCTGGTATGATAATGATATAATATCCTTCCATTAACTAATGTATATGGATACTCTTCACTTAAACCTTCAAAACTTAATGTATAATCACAAGGAACAAATGTTGCTTTACCTTTTGCAAATTTATCTGTATGTAATATTTTAGTGCCCTCATGATTAATGTTGGTACATGGCCACTGTAATCCTTTCATTTCTATTCTTTCATAAGTTATTCCAGCGTATGATGGTGTTAATTCACTAATCTCTTTCATTATTTCTTTTGGAGATTCATAGGTTTTATCATATCCTAATTTATTCATGATCTCCATCAATATAACCCAATCAGGTTTTGAATTATATACAGGCTTTATAGCTTCCCTTATTCTTTGAACTCTTCTATCCGTATTTGTAAATGTTCCATCTTTCTCTGCAAAAGATGCAGCAGGTAAAACTACATCTGCAAGTTCTGCTGTTTCAGTTAAGAATATATCTTGTACAACCAAGAAATCTAGTTTTTCTAGAGCCTTTTTTATATGATTTATATCTGGGTCTGATATCATAGGATTTTCACCCATTATATATAAAAACCTTATATCGCCATGTCCTATAGCATTAGTTATCTCTGGAACTGTTAAACCTACCTTATTAGGCAATTTTACTCCCCATGCATTTTCAAATTTTTTAACAATATCTTCATTTAATACACTTTGATATCCTGTAAATACATTCGGTAAAGCTCCCATATCACATGCACCTTGCACATTGTTTTGGCCTCTAAGTGGATTTACTCCAGTATATTCTTTTCCTAAATTACCGCATAAAAGTGCTAAATTTGATATACTCATTACATTTTGGGTTCCTGTTGAATGTTGAGTTATACCCATAGAGTAAAATGTTGCACTGTCATTAGTTGCATATATTCTAGCAGCTTTTATAATATCATCTTTATCTACTCCACATATTCTAGCACCTTCCTCAGGTGTATAATCTTTAACTAATTCTTTTAAAGCTTCATAGTTTTCAGTTCTTTCTTTTATATATTCATCATCTTGTAAATTTTCAGATATTATAACATTCATCATAGTGTTTAATAAGGCTACATTTGTTCCAGGATTTATCTGTAAAAATACATCAGCTCTTTTAGCTAGCTCTATTTTTCTTGGGTCTGCTACGATTAATTTCGCTCCTTTACTTACTGCTTGTTTTATTTTCGCTCCTATAACAGGATGATTTTCTGTTGTATTAGAGCCTATTACAAATATAGATTCTAAATTACTTACCTCTTCAATGCTATTTGTCATAGCACCACTACCTAATGTAGTTGCAAGACCTGCAACTGTTGAGGAATGTCAGAGTCGAGCACAATGGTCTACATTATTAGTTCCCATTACTCCTCTTATCATTTTTTGGAATAAATAGTTTTCTTCATTACTACATCTTGCTGAAGATAGCCCTGCAAAAGCATCACTACCATAAACTTTCTTCGTTTTATTAAAGTTTTCTAATATGTAGTCATATGCTTTCTCCCAAGTAACTTCTTCAAATTTTTCACCAACTTTTATTAGTGGATTTTTAAGTCTATCTTCATGATTTATAAATTTGTATCCAAATTTACCTTTAACACACAGTAGTCCATCATTTACTTCACCAAATACTGGTTGAGATCCTACTACCTTATCATCTTTAACTTGTAACTCTAATTGACATCCCACTCCACAATAAGAACAAGTAGTCTTCACTTTTTTAGTGTTGTAAAAATCTGCATTTTTAGGAACTAGTGCTCCTACTGGACAAATTGATACACAATTACCACAAGATACACAACTTGATTCATTTAAATTTTCTCTAAAGAATGGAGTAATTTCAGTTTCATAACCTCTATCAACTGAACTTATAGCACTCACTTCTTGTAATTCTTCACATACTCTTACGCATTTTTTACAAAGAATACATTTATTTGGGTCATAATAAAAAAATGGATTACTGTCATCAATAGGCAATTTCTTAGGCTGGTTGTCATATTTAGGTTTGAAATTATTTAGATATATACTTGAATAGTCTTGTAATTTACATGAACCTGATCTTGCACATGTTGTGCACTCTAATGGATGGTCTGATATCATAAGTTCTAATATTTCTTTTCTTGCGCTTTGTACTTTCTTGCTATTTGTTAATATTTCCATTCCTTCTTTTACTATTTTTCCACAAGCTACTTCTAAATTTTTACTTCCTTTAATCTCTACTACACACATTCTACATAGTCCGCTTGGATTTAATCTTTCATCATTACAAAAGTTAGGCAATTCTATTCCTATACTTTTACAAGCATTAAAAATTGTGGTTCCTTTTTTAACACTAACTTTAGTATCATTTATAATTATATTTACCAAAGTATTACCCCCTATTAAAATTTAACTGTTTTAATATTTTCAACCATATATACTTCTATTCCTTCTATAATATGATATTTTATATTAACTTATGAAAAAAAAGCCTATGAAAATACATAGGCTTTTTTTATTTATTAGGTTTTTTATATACACTTTTATGAATGTACTCTGTATCTATTACATTTCCATTTGAATCTTTATATTTTCTATAAGTTTTTGATGCATCTAAACCATTTTGTTTAAATGCCTCTACATATATTTCTATATTTTTTTTATCACTATCATTTCCATATATCCTACAAGTTAAAGTACCATTTCCTACTACGGTTTTCACATATACAGGATGGTTATATTGATTTTTAAATCTAAAATCAGTTCCACCGTCATTTACCATAGCATCTCTACCTATTGGAACATAAGTTGATAATAAGGAATGATTAGTTATTGAAATTAGCTTAAGCCCAGATTCTAAAACTGCATTATATAAAGTAGTAGAAACTTGACATACGCCTCCACCTAATCCATCTTCTAGCTTTCCATTTATAATAACAGGTGCATCCTTATATCCATTAGCCTTATTTCTCACCCCTGTATATTCATTATATGAGTATTCTTCACCAGGCATTAAAAGTACATCACTACTTTTATTTCCCGCTACTCTTATATTTTGTACTCTCCCAGTTAAAGATGTAGAAAACTTAGTTGTAAATTCTCCTAATAAAGTATTTACACTTTTAGCATCTTCAGTTTTAACATGAGGTTTTTTTATATTTACCTTTAAATTTATATCACTATAGTTTTTATTCTTTATATTATTTAATATTACATCTTTAGTGTTTGCTATGTCTAATTCTTTACCAATTGTTGATGGTGATGTACTAATTCCTCCATAATTTGATATATAAACTTTCGCATTAATCATATCAACATTTATATCTTTTGATATATTTTGTATTTTTTCACTAAGCTTAGCCTCATTGTAATTAGAATTTATATTGAACTCTTTTTTATCCTTTCTAAGTGATAAATATCGTTTTATGTTTTCTATGTAACTATCAGTTTTAGTATAGTTATAAGCTTTATCAATTACATTTTTTGTATCATAAGTTAGATCTATATCATTTGGAGATATCTTATATGATTTATCTTCATACAAAAGATTTATGTCACGTGGTGATATATTTTCATCTACAACTTTAATAGCTTCTTCTTTTGTCATATTAGATACATCTACATTTTCTATATATATGTTTTTTGCTATTTTATCATTATAAATACAATTTTTATTAAAATAATTAATCATAATTCCAAGTATAAATATTAACCCTATACTAGATATAATAGATGTCTTTCTTTTATTCTCTTTAAGTCTATAAGACCTAGATGACTTTTTTTCTTTACTCATTACTCCACCTCATTTTAAATTGTAATTAAATTATATTTGATTAAATTTTTTCAAACAAGATTAGAATAAAATGTGTAACTTTATTGTTACATTTTATCTGAATTTACAGATTATTGGATAATGATCTGAATAGTCTATCTTATCTATATAATAATCATCTATAGTTATTAGTTTGTCTGAGAATATATAATCTATTCTAGCATCATTTTTTATAAATGTTCCTTTTTGGAAATTTCCTGTATAAATAGCTACATCATTATACGTATTTATACTTAAATTTTTCTCATTTAAATCTCCGCATATTATAATCTTATTCGGTAGTTTATTTGAGTAATTTAATATCTCATTTATCTGAATATACCTTTCGTTTTTATCTAATCCTAAGTGGGTATTTATAATATTAAACTTTCCATTTTTAGAAAATACGTTTGTATATAAAAATCCTCTTTGTTCTTTTTTACTAGTTAGCAACACGTGTTCGTGTACGTCTATTTCATATTTTGAAAAAGTGCATATACCATACATCATATTTTGATTTATAATATTTGCACAAAATACTCCATCCATATTTAAGTTTTGTTTTAACTTCGCAAACTGTGGATACAAAACTTCTTGTAGGCAAATAACATCAAATTCTTTGCTCTTTAAGTATTTAGTTATCTTATTTAAAGTGTTTTTATTATTTAAATCACTAGCCTTATGTATATTATATGTTACCATTTTCATACCAAAGCCTCCTTAATTACACTTATTTATAAAATATTAAAACCTAGCTTAGACATGTTATCAGCTAAGCTAGGTTATTTTTTAATGCTTAATTTCCTTTTGAATTTTTGTAAACCTTCCCTTACTACCTATAAATATAAATCCTGTTCTATTATACAATTCATTTAACTCACTTAAACTTACTTCCCCATTTTTTAAATTAGATAATGTTATCTCCTTTATATTTCTAGTAGTTATCATCCTTAGTAACACTCCTTTTTAAAATCTTTATATCTCATTATATTTTTAAACTTTTTTAAATATTACTATTTTTTAAATTATTTATATATTTTAATTTTAAAACAATCGTTCCTTTACTTTTCTTACATTTTAGATTATATACCAAACAACCGTTCTTAGCAATAGCAAATATACATTTTTTGATATTAATATTATTTTTTATTTTTCTATGTATATTTTGTTCTGTTTTTTATAATTTATTTAAATACTATATTTTGTCTAATCTTTATGTATTTTTTAAAAATATTTGAATTTTAAGGATTATCATTGTTGCAATTTGAGGAAAACTATTTATGTTTGTAATATTATCTTGCCTTTATTTTATTGTTTATTTCTTCTCCAAGTACTACTATTATATTGAGGGGATATAAAAAAAGGGGGATGAATGTGAAAACTACAGTTAATAAGACCATTCCATTTAAGCAAAGAGATAATGATAAAAACAATAATATAAAGCCTGATAATAAGTCTAATGTCTATGGTAAAGTCATTCCTTATCCTAGGTTTAAAAAGAAAAAAGAAAAAAGTGTTAATTTTATCAAGAGTAATAAAATATTTTTCATTATACTTTCTATAGTATTATTCTTTAGTTTGATATTTTTTATAGATACAACTCTTTTAAAAGGTAAGATCGGTCCAACTGGAAGACCTTTATCAATTAATAAACAAACTAATATTGCTGTTTCTGATAAAGAATTCAAAACTTATTCTGAAATTCTAGAAAAAGATATAGTTAGTGTATTGTCTATAAACAGCAAGTATAATATATCCCCTAATTCTATGCATAAAAATGGAGATAGAGTGTATGTTCAAGGTGATATACACATAAACGGCAAAAATAGCCAACCTTTTGATGCAATACTCGATAATAGCAATACTAGCTCGATTGTTATAAATGGAGATGAATATGTAAAGTAAAATATAAATATATAATCTTTAAAGTAAAAAAATAGGTAAAAAGCAATTAATTGCTTTTTACCTATTTTTTATAAACTTATTATTTCACCTGTATTATTAGTATTATATCCGCCTAAACTTTTAACATTTTTTAAAAATTTATTGTCTTTTATTACTTCGAGTAGGTTTTTTATAAACTCAAGTTCTAGGTATTCAGTTTTAATAAGTAAATCATATTCTTCTTCACATATAGGTATAAAATCTAAATCAAATACTTTAGCTGCTGAATATACACCTAATCCACAATCACAATCATCATTTTGTATTGCTTTGGCTAGTGACATATGAGTTAATTCTTCCCTTTCATATCCTTTTATATCACTCTTTTTTATGTTTTCTTTTTTTAGTAAATAATCAAATAACACTCTAGTTCCAGAACCTTTTTGTCTATTTATATATCGTATATTAACCAAATCTTTAATTCCTTTTATATTAAGTGGATTCCCTTTCTTAACTATTAAACCTTGTGTTCTATTTACAAGTTTTATTATAGATACATCTTCATCTATATATTTCTTTACATAAGATTTATTATAAGTTTCACAGTCTACATCAAATAAATGTATTGGAGCTATATGGCACTCATCCTTTTTTATAGACAATATTCCTTGAAAACTACCAACATGAGTTGAACTAAGCTTAAATTTTCCTTCAGTTTTTTTAGTCAACTCATTATTTATTAGATCCATAACTATATCATGACTTCCTATAGATACTATTGTTTTTTCTATTTTGCTTATATCATTCAATAGTTGTACATCTACATAGCTACCTTCTTCTATTCCTTCTATATTTTGAGGTATTGTTATAACTCCATCAGCATGTACTAAGCTAGTTACAGTTCCCGCTCCTCTTTTTATAGGCGTAGCGACATATTCATTATTTATATTTCCTACTTTAACTCTTACAAATTCTTTATACTTTAATGAACTCATTATTCTCTTTGTAAGTCTTGCCCTTATAACATTCCTTTTTTCTATCTCTTTATGTGTAAGTTTTGATATTACTTCTTTTACTATGTTTTCCATTACAACCCATCCAGATACAGGATATCCCGGTATTCCTATTATAGGTTTATTTTGACCATATCCAAGTATTGCAGGTTTTCCAGGTTTTATAGCTATTCCATGTATCACTACTTTTCCTAATTCTTCTATTATGTCATATGTATAATCTTCTCTACCTTGTGATGAGCCTGCGTTTATAAGTACCATATCGCACTCACTTAGTGCTAATAGCACACTTTGCTTTATTTTATAATAATTATCTTCTACTATTGGATAAACAACAGGTGTTGCTCCATACTCTAGTATAAGCCCTTCAAATAATTTAGAGTTAAATTCTATAATATCTCCGATTTCAGGTGTTTTATATCTATCTATTAATTCTGTTCCTGTTGGTATAATTCCTACCTTAAAATCTTTAAATACTTTTACTTTATCTACCTTTGCACTTATCATAGATGCTATATCTTGAGGTCTTATTTTATGAAAGCTTGGAACTATCATCTCTGTTTCAACTATATCTTCCCCTAAGCATCTTATATGCTGCCAAGGAATTGCCGGTTTATAAATTTTTATTTGTCCATCCTTTTTCTCTAATAAATCCTCTACCATTATAACTGCATCAAATTCCTTAGGTATAGGATCTCCTGTATCTACTTCTATATATTCTTTATCCTCTTTTAAAGTTATTATATTTTGTTCATTAGCCATAAATGTAAGTTTTGATTTTACTGCTACTCCATCCATTGCAGAACAGTTATAAAATGGAGATGATAACTTTGCAAAAACAGCATCACTTGTAACTTTGTTTAAACATTTATCTACATCTATAAATTTAGTATCTATTTTTTTTAGACTTAATATTTCATTAATATATTTTTTTAATCCTTCTTCTAATGAAATATTAGATAGATATCCCTTCATATCCTTCCCCCTATATTTACTATGATTAAATCTTTAAAAAGTATATACTTTAACTATATCTCCATTTTTTATACCTTCTAATTCTCTATCGATTTTTACATATCCATCACACTTTGCAAACTGCTTTATAGTACTTGATTTTGAAAATATAGGTACACATACTAGCCTATTGTCTTTTTTCTCTATATTTACACCTAAATATTCTTCTCGTCCTTTAGCCTTATGATAGTTGTATGTAAATTCACAAAGTGTATATTCTTCCTTATCTATATTATATAAACTTTTTATATATTTCTTAAATATTGCCTCTATTACAAAGGCACAAGATAAAGGATGACCTGGAAGTCCCATTACCAATTTATTACATATACTTGCTATTATAGTTGGCTTTCCTGGTTTTATAGCTATACCTTCTACTAAGACTTCACTATTTTCAAAGCTTTCTATTGCTTTTAATGTTTCGTCTTTTTTACCTACAGAGCTTCCTCCCGATATTAAAATTATGTCACATTCATTGAGAGCTTTTTGGATTAAATTTATTATGTCATTAAGATTATCTTTTGCTGATGGGTATATGATAGGATTTAAATTTATGTTTTTTAATTGACCATATAGTATGTATGCATTTATATCTTTTATCTTAGCTTCTTTTATATCTTCACTTATATCTAATATTTCATCTCCCGTTGATATTATACCAACAGTAAGTTTTTCATAAACATCTACTTCTTTTATATTAGCTCCTGCTAATACTCCAATATCTCTTTCATTTATAAGATGTCCTTTTTCATATAATACTTCATTTTCTTTTATGTCTTCTCCGACCTCTACTATATTTTCATTAAATGATATAGAATTTTGTATGAGTATATCTTTTTCATTTAACACTTCACAATATTCTATCATTACAACTCCCTGTGAATTTTTTGGTACCATAGCACCTGTTGGAGTATACACACAAGTTTCTTCTTCTAATAAAGTATTACAAATTTTTCCCATATAACTTTCGTCTATTTTTTTTAAGCATACAGGATTTGATTCACTAGCTAAAAATACATCATTAAATAATACTGAATATCCATCTACTAATGATTTTCTAAAGTGAGGTACATTTATATTTGATTTAATATCATCTGATATATATCTATTTAAGCCATCTATTAAACTTACTTTCTCAGAAATTATATCTTTTTTAAATTTATTTTTCATTATTTCTAATACTTTATCTACTGTTGTTACATCAAATAATTTCATAACTATCCCCTTTTAATAACATTAAATAGCAATACTAACTCCAAGTATTGATTTTGCTAGTATTTTTTTATCTTTATCATTTAAAATATCTTTTTCCATTAAAAGTTTGCAAAAACCTAGCTTTTCACATTCTTGTAATGTTTTATTTTTCTTAAAAAATTTACCTTCATTTATAAATAATGGTTTATAATACGAATAGTTATTTATAATATCTTCAATAAAATTTTCTAAATCTACTATTTCTGTATCAAAAGTCTTTTTGTATGTGTCTATTCCTCTAGCTAATGTTATACTGTCTAATCCATAAAAGTTTGATATATTATTTATATCGCTTGCTTCTTTTTCGCTAAATCCGTATCCTTTTATTTTGCTCAAAGATGTATTTTTACAATTTAGACAACATCCATAACAAGTATTATTCTCATCATACCAATTAATATTTGACTTATTAGTTATTTTTCTAGCTATAGAATCATTATATTTTTTTAATGTTGGTATATCGTATGGTATTAAATTTTCTTGTTTCTTTAGTACTATAGCTTTTATATTTTTATCTGCCATTAATTTTCCTAATCCATTTTTTCCACAAGATTTATTATTTCTAAATATTATTTTAGAGAAATCTATTTTTTTAACTGATGCCAATCCTATTGATGCGATTTCTAATTCATTAGTACTTAATTCTTCTTTTATAGACTCAACAACTTTATCATAATCTTTATCTATTAGGTGACTTGCTTCTTTTATTTTTACACTTTCCTTATCTATATATAAATATATAGGTGTATCACTTTCTCCTTCAAACACTAAAAAATCATACCCATTACATTTCATAAAATGTGCAAAATGACCTCCAGTTTGAGATAAAGAATTTTTATCATATACCTTAAGTTTGTTGAGTCCAACTACACCATAACCTGCTAAAGATGGAGCTTCAAATACTAAATTATTATTACTTAAATTTATTTTGTGTTCGTCATACTGATGCACTGACTTTACCTTTTCGTTTTTTAAGTTTATGTATAGAATTTTTCTCATCAGTTACCCCCTCCCCTAATGTTAATTATATCACTGTAGAATTAAATATTATGTCATTTTTTAGACTATATATTGTAAAATTCTATGTTTTATAAAAAAATATGGGTAAATATGATATTATATATAAATAGAGATTATTATAATTTCCTCTAGATTGGAGAACTAAAATGAAAGATAAATACATTATTTATTTTATTAGTAGAACAAAAGCTAATATGATAAAATTCATAGAAAATAAATTAAAAGAAAATGACTTAACTGACTTAATACCAACTCATGGCAATATACTAACTGCGCTTTATGAAAGTGATAAAAAGCTCACTATGAAAGAAATTTCAAAAAAAATTGGTAAAGATAAGTCAACAGTTACTTCTTTAGTAAATAAACTTATAGATTTAGGATATGTAAAAAAAGAAAAATGTACTAAGGATAAGCGCGTTACTTATATAAGTTTGACTCAAAAAGCAAAAAATATTGAAGATAAATTTAACTTTATATCATCTCAAGTTAAAGAAACTGCTTATAAAGACTTTACAAAAGAAGAAAAAGAAGAATTTCTTAGATTACTTAGAAAACTTAGTTCTAATTTTAAAATTGAAAATGATAAGTATATATAAAAAGTGCCTCTATAAGAGACACTTTTTTAATTAGTCTATAAATGTAACTACTTCTTCAAGTGGTTTACGAGGTGGCTTAGGAGGTGTATTTTCTTCAGCTACACCTAAAGATATCATAGACATTAATTCAAATCCTGGTTTATCAAATCCTATTAACTTTTCTATTTCAGTTTTTGCATGAGTAGGTCCTGTCATATAGCAAGTTCCATATCCCATTTCTGTTGCTGCTAATAGGAAGTTTTCAACTGCTGCACCTATTCCTTGAGCTGCTGATTGAGGAGATACTAAAACATCTAACACTTCTTGAGGTGCGTTATTTTCTTTTAATATTTTATATTCTATCATTTTATATTCTGATCCATATACCATTATTACTACTGGAGCATTTTTAAAGCATGTATAATATTTAATTACACTCATATGTATTTTTCTATCTTTTTCAGTTTTTGCTAATTCACCTATTTTTTCATGGCTTTTAGTTACTATATCAGCCATTTCATTTATTACTTCACGGTTAGTAAGTACTACAAAGTGCCAGTTTTGTTGATGCTTTGGAGATGGGGCTTCTGTTGCTGCTTCTAGCATTCTTAATATGTCTTCTTTTGGTACTTCTTCATCTTTAAATTTTCTTACACTCTTACGATTGTATATAAGGTCTAAATTTGCCATTTTACTTCTCCTTTTGATGTTTTATATAATTATACTATATACATATGTTATAGTATTATCACTAATTTAAATATAATTGCTTATTATTTATAAATAGTTTGTCATCAAACTAATTGTATACTAAAAAATAGTTTTATGTCAAACTTTTTTATATTTTATATAAAAATATCCTATAAAATGAAATTTTTTAATTCAATTTACAGGATATTTTCTTTTTCATTATTTAATTTTAATATTTATATTTACAAATATTTAATCTAATATGTTTTATCTATCTCTATAATATTATATTCGCCATATAATAAGTCTATAAAAAGTACTTTGTTTCTTAATATTTCACCTTTATTAAGTAACACCTTTATAGCTTCACTAACTTGTATAGATGCCACTAGACCTGGGGTAAAAGAAGGATTGCTTAATTTATTATCTGTTTCTTTTTTATATTTATATATATAATCTAGATTATTATCTCCTGGATATATAGTACTAACTTGACCATACCATCCACTTATAGCACCATGAATTAGTGGTATATTTAAGGCTTCACAATATCTTTGAAGTATAAATCTAGTGCTTATATTATCTAATGCATCTATAACTACATGACAATTATTTATAATCTTTTCACAGTTATTACTATCTAAATGCTCACTAACTATATCTATGTTTACATTATTATTAATTAATTTTATTCTTTCTTTAGCCTCTATAGCCTTATTTTTCCCAATATTATTTTCATTACACAAGATTTGCCTATTTAAATTGCTTATATCAAATGAATCTTCATCTACTAATTTTAAATAACCTATACCTATCCTTGATAGCATTTCTATTACATATCCACCTAAGCCGCCGCATCCTACTATACAAATTTTAAAATTTTTTAATTTATCATTTTCAACCTTAGTTAAAGTTCCTATATTTCTTTCATATCTTTTATTCATCAACCACCACCAACTGGCGGGAATATAGATAAAATATCCCCGTCCTTAAGTTTTCTATCAAATCCTCCATCCATACCATTTAGTAAAAGTATGGATACTTCTTCTTTGTCTATATTTAAAATTTTTAGTATATCAATTATATTCATATCCTCTGCAATTTCTAATACTTGTTTTTTCTCTCTTCCTTCTCTAAATGTTGCAAATAACCTTATCTCTATTTTCATGCTATCCCCTTAATAAATTTATATATTAATTTTTTGCAAATATATTTCCTATATACTCTTCAAGACCTAGTGCTTTTAATGTTTCATCTAATGGTATCCCATTTTCATCCCAACCCCTAACTTCATAATATTTAGGAAGTAGTTCATCTAACCTATGAACATGACCCTTAGTTGGTCCATTTGGAATTGGATCATATATTAGCCTATCTGGTAAAGTATCTTGACTACTATCTATTCCTGCTTTTAAATTAAATATTTTTTCTAAAGTCCATATTCTATCGCCTGCTTGAAGTAATGTTTCAGGTGTATATATTTCTCCACATACTGCATTATACATATCTACATAATCATCAAGTCCTAGTCCAAAGGTAGTAAATACACAAAGTCCTAACGAGTCTATAACAGCAGTCAAATCATGAAATACCTTTGCATAAGCTGGTTTGCCTTCTACTTCTAGTTTATTTAATTTTTCAGGTACTCCTAGTATCTCTGGATTTATCATATATCCTTTTATATGACACCCTCCTCTGTTATTAACTGCATAAGTTATACCATGACCTTGTATTCCTCTTGGGTCATATGCTGGCAATTCTTGTTTTTTGACAGTCATAGAATACTGAGTTGCATCATACTTTTCACACAATCTATATGCACCATCTGCTAATAAATCTCCAAATCCTTCTCTTTTAGCCATTTTTTCAGTCCACTTAACTACAGCTTCAACATCACCCCAGTTAAGGGATAGTTTGTCATCTTTGATTTCTTCGTCTTTTATATATCCTCTTTGATAAAGCTCCATAGCCGTTGCGATAGTTGCTCCTGCTGATATAGTATCTAATCCATATTCATTACAAAGCATATTTGCTTCATTTATAGCATGTAAATCATATACATCACAATCTGACCCATAAGACCAAAGGGTTTCATACTCTGGTCCTCCTACCTCTTTACCATTTTTAAGTTTAACTACTCTACCACAAGCTATAGGACATCTATAGCAAGCGTGTTTTTTAACTAATGTATTTTCAGTCATTGTCTCTCCACTAATTAAATCCGCCTTATCAGTGTATGATTCTTGAAAGTTTTTAACTGGATGAACTCCATTCTCATTTATTATATTAACTAAAATTGCAGTACCATAAGTTGGAAGCCCCCCTCCAGCAACCGGATTATTTCTAAGTATATTTACCTTTTCAGCATTTACCCTCTTAACTAATTCTTCATTAGCTACATTTACCTTTTTGCTACCTTTTACAACAATAGCTTTTAAATTTTTAAAACCCATTACAGCTCCTACTCCACCTCTACCTGCAGCTCTATCTACATCATTCATAATTGCTGATATAAGAGATAAATTTTCTCCTGCTGGTCCTATGCAAAGTACATTAGCTTTATTATGCTTTTTAGATAATTTTTCAGTTATTTCACTAGATACCATTCCCCAATAATCACTAGCATCTTTTATCTCTACTTTATCATCTTCTATATATAAGTATACTTTATCATCAGATTTACCTTCTATTATTAACATATCATACCCTGCATTTTTAAGCTTAGTTCCCCACTTTCCACCTGAGTTTGATATAGCTATTGTTCCTGTAAGTGGAGATTTTGTTACTACCATATATCTTCCACTTGTAGGCATAGGTGATGCTGTTAATGGGCCTGTAGCTATTATAAGCTTATTTTCAGAACTTAATGGTTCTACCATAGGATCTACTTCATCAATAAAAGTTTTTACACCAAGACCTCTAGCCCCTATATATTTTTTAGCTAATTTTAAATCTAAATTTTCTACCTCAATAGTCTTTTCACTTAAATTTACTCTTAATACTTTTCCATTATATCCATACATAAATTTCTCCTCCTATTTTTATTTATAGTAACCAAAAAAGCCTATCTAAAAGTAACCATACTTTTAGATAGGCTAAAAATCCGCATAAAAAGGAAAGGTTACTACACTTTTCTCCTTTCCAACAGGAGGCATAAACATTTCTATTTATACCCTACCGTTTTATTAACCATAGCATAGCCTTAGGTTAACAAAATCGGAGAATTTATATTTAATTAAATAGTAGTATTTAAATTGATAAATGTCAAATACAATCATATGCTAAACCATTTTTTTATTCCTTTTTTAACTGGCTTAAAATATTGTTTTATCCCCCCTTCTAATATCTTAGTGTCTATACCTAAACACCTTGAATAAAAAGCTACTATTGGACTTCTAAGTCTTCCCTGAGAACATCCTAAAACTATTGTTTTTTCTTTGTTATTAGATAACCTAAGTAAATCTCTTTTAATATTTTTTCTATTTTTTATAAGCCCTATTAGTATTATAGGAAAAGCTATCATAATATATTTTTTTAATAGTTTATGATCTTTTTCATCTATAACAGGTACATTATATTTAAACAATGGCATTTTTTCAAATTCTTCTTTTGATCGTACATCTATTGTTACCTCATCTTTTATATCTTCTAATTTAATATACATTCCACCTCAACCACTTTTTAACTTTTCTGTATTATACCACAATAATAGATTATTGTCCTTACTATATACTATTATCTAGTATAGACTATAGTGCTTCTTTTATTACGGCAAAAGGTCGTATAAAATACTTTATACGACCTTTATATTATCTATTTTTCATAAATCTATCTCTATTCCTATATTTTTAGCCATGTCAATCATGTTAACTATTAATATTATAGGCTTTTTATATTTCATAAGTTGAGTTGTTAAATAAAGATTTCTAGATAAATTTGATGCATGTACTATATTTACTATTACACCTGCATTATCATTTTCTAAGTATTCTTTTGAAATTTTCTCTTCATTAGAAAAAGTATCCATTGCATAAATTCCAGGCAAGTCAACAATTTTTATATTATCATTTATATTCCCCTATTTTTTTTTATAGTTACACCTGGCCAGTTGCCTACACGTTGTTTAAGACCTGTTAATCCATTAAATAAAGTAGTCTTACCAACATTAGGATTTCCTAATAATGCCACACTAATCATAATTTCCCCCATTTTGTTGATTTTAATATTTATTATCATTTAATTAATATTATTCATTACTTAAAGTTATTAACTGATAATATATAATTAAAATTATCTAACTTTTATTTTGTTTTAGTAGCTTATTACACTTACATTCATTACAGTTTCCTAAACACTCATCCACCATCTCTAAACATTCTAAAAATGCACATTTGCTACTGTTTTTATGTCTAATTATCGGTATATTTTTCTTTTTTGCATGCTTTTGTACTACATCTATCATTTTATGAGATACTACTGATGTGAATATTACAAGAGCATCTGGACTTCCGATTGATTTATTTAACTTACTTGACATGTTCAAGTAAACTTTAGTTTTATGACCTTTTTCTTTTGCTAAATTTATGTAATCTTTTTTTAACTTTTCATTACCTCCAACTATTACTAAGTTCACAATATTTCACCTCTCATACTTCTATACTTAAATAATAGTACTTTGATTATTGATAGTCAATACTTATTGATATTTATTTTCATTTATCATTTGTATATTTATTTTTACATAAACTATATAATAACTATTTAATTAAATATAATAAGAAAAGCTATAAAATATATATTTAAGTCTATATTTTATAGCTTTTCTTATTCATACTTATTTTTAAAACTTTAATTTAGTAATTTATAAATTTTATTATTATAAAATACTACCTATTTTTTTATACTATCCTTTAATGCTTTACCTACATTCTTTCCAGTATTTAATGTTTCTTTTCCTACATTATATCCTGTTTTAATAGCTTCTTTTCCTACATTTAAAGTTCCGCCAACAGCTTCTTTAGCAACATTTCCTACGCCATTTATAACTTCTTTACCTATATCTCCAACTGGCTTTGTTACTTTCTTTACAGTCTTGTCTAATTTATTTGCCAATCTTCTCAACTCCATAAAATATATTAAGGGAATTCCCTTAATATATTTTATGACTTATATTGGCACATTGTTACAACCCTATATTATTCACTTCTTCTACTTTATATATTTAAATATTAAAAATTAGAATTTATCTTTTCTATTATTTGTTGTTTTGGCATAAAACCTACCATCTTATCAACTGGCTTTCCATCTTTAAATATCATAACTGTAGGTACAGTACTTACACCATATTTTCTAGCTAATTCTAAACATTGGTCTATATCTACTTTACTAAAGCTAGCTTTATTTCCTACATCCTTTGCAGCTTCCTCAAAAACTGGTGCCAACATCTTACATGGGCCACACCAAGTAGCAAAAAAATCTACTACAGCTATCCCTGATCCATTTTCTATTTTAGAGTTAAACTCTTCGTCATTTATTATTTTTACGAATTCTTCCATACTAATTTATACTTAACTTTATTAAGTATATCTCCTTTCTATTTTTATTTTAATTTTATTTATATTTTGTATTATATGGTTGCATTTCATCATATGTCAAAGCTTTAGGCTTTTGTTTATAATGTATTTTCTTACTAACTGATTCATTTTCATTTTCTATAGCATTTCTTATATCTGTATATGTTTGTGCATGATTAACTAAATCAGTTAACTGTGGATTTTCATCTAATATTCTTTTACTGTTATTTACTTTTCTCATATAAACATCCCTTTCTTTTCTTTTTATTAGATTTCCACCTATGTTTTTTTTAATGCATACTTTAAACCAATTGTGGCTTAGTAATAAATGTATTAAAAAACGCATAAATCCAAATTAATGGATTTATGCGTTTTAATTTCCAATAAAAATTTCATATATAATATCTAAAGTACATAGTCATTATTTTTAATTTAAGTATCTATCAGTAGATTTATAATTAATTTAAAATTTATAAAAAAGCATCTATATTCTAGATGCCTTACTGGTGCCCAGAGGCGGAATCGAACCACCGACACGGGGATTTTCAGTCCCCTGCTCTACCGACTGAGCTATCTGGGCATATGGCGGAGAGGGTGGGATTCGAACCCACGGTGCCGTTAAGCATCACTGGTTTTCAAGACCAGCTCCTTAAACCACTCGGACACCTCTCCAATGATTTTTATCTCTTATATTTATTAATATATCATAAATTTTTACATTTTTCAATAATTTTTATATTTTTTCCTTTTATTTCAAAAACTATATAAAATAGAAATGAGCATTTCAAATACTTATTTCTATTTTATATAGTATCTTTTAATCTCATTATATTATGCATAATATGGTATATTATAAACTAAGAATCTTTCATTAACATCTTTCTTATATAACTTTTCTAACTGTATTTCTTCTTTTAGCATAAATGGTGTCTCATTTTCTATATAATATATATAATCATCACTAGGATAATACAATATTAACTCAATATACCTTTCACTTTTATATACTGAATCTAATATATTTTCTACTATCTTCCTAAATATCTGTACTGAAAATGGATTAAAAAAATAAAAGCTATTATCTTTACTTTTTATTTCATAATCTTGTGCATAGCAACATTTAAATTCTATTTTTTCTTTACCTTTCTTATGTTCACTTACATACGCTTCTTTATTTTTAATACATTCTTTATAATACTTTTCCTCCATTTCTATTCCAACTACATTAGAATTAAATCTATAATTTATATAAAAGTTTAGCCTACCTTTCCCACATCCAAAATCAACTATAAAATCATCTTCATTTAAGCTGTATATTTTAAACAATTCGTCTAAACATTCATATGATGTAGCTTGATATGGATGATAATGCCTTACTTTTTCACTCCATAATTCTTCTCCTAAAGTATCTATATTTAATAATTTTTCATATTCTTTTTCTGTCATTTATTTCATTTCCTATCTAAATATATTTTTTATTGAAACTCTATTCAGATTAGTAATACCATTTAGATATAATTTCTATACTTTCCTTTGATGGATAAAAATTTTTATCTTTTCCCTTTTTTCCTACTGCAAATATAGAAAATCCTTTTATGTAGTCTTTATCTTCAAATACAATTTTATAAGCGTTAAAACATCTAGCTTGTTCTTTTCCATTTTCTACATTGGACACTTCACTATTCCATGGATGTGTTGCTGCATTATCTTTTTTAGGAAATCCTAATTCAGCAAAGTAGATAGGCTTATTATATTTTTCATAGAATCTATATATTTCTTCGACCACATTTTGATTTCTATTATATATAGTAGTAGAGTTTAAAGCATTTACTAATTCTTTTACTGTATTTTCTTTTTTATCACTAAGTTCAAAATAAGCTGCTATAGATATAAAATCTACTTTAGAAAATATTTTATTATTTAATTTTTTGTAATAATCCTCATTACTCTTTCTATCCCAACTAGCTGTATACCACCATGTAGTCTTATATGTTACTTCTCCCTTAAATCGCCCTTTAACAAAATTAACTATATCACACCAGTTATCTTCATACATCTCTAACTTTGAGAAATTTGATGCTATAATCATTATATCTACATCGTACTTATTTGCTATATCCTTAATTAAAATATTTAATATATTTTTCCAATCTTCAAAGAATTTTTCCTTATTTACGGGGTTATAATCAGTTTCATATTTACTTCCATTAGCTATCCACGGATATGCTTCTAATATAATATTTATACCTTTTGATTTCAGTATTTTTATTAATCTTATGGCTTTTTCTTTACTATAAGAATTTATTTTCATATTATTTGAGTCTAAATCTGGTATTTCTATAACTATAGGTACATTAACAGTATTCACTTTCAAATCATCTATATCCTTTAAAGCTTGTTCTATTTCATAATCAGTTGATAAGTTAACAGATTTTATCTTTTCTGTTATAGTATTATTTTTGTTAGTACTTTTAATAGCAAAAATAACGCTTAGTATTACTAATGAAGTAATTATTATTAATATTTTTTTTCTCATAGCTCTCCTATCTTTTTTAAATATAAAATACTAAGCATTAGTTATAAAGCTTAGTATTTTATATTTATATATTATTTTTTATATTTTAAAGCTAATAAAACTGTTGCTGATATAACCATTAAAAGTAATACTGATGCAACTATTATAAACTGTTTACTTTTATTATCTAGTTTATTTACTTCTTTAGTCTCTTTATTTTCATCTACATCATCTAACTTATAATTTAAATCTTTTATATTTCCTTCTCTATCAATTACTATAGTATCGCCTTTTAATGACTTTGTGAGATCTAAATCATTTAAATATCTAGTACTTAATGCTAAATCCTTCATTTCTGTTGATGCAATAACCATCATACCCTTATCTTTATTATATGGCGATTTTGTAAGTTGTATAGATGATAGTTGTTTTGAATAATCTCCTATGAATTTTATCTTTTCGTTGCTTTCAAATCCTAAATAATCTTTATTAAATTTTAAATTTAGATATTTATTAACATCTTTTATAGTTAAATTATTAGTTGGAGTTCCTATTATTATTAAATTACTTTTTTTATCATCTGATTTTAAATCACTTGATTTTATAAATCTTATATCTCCATTGTTATATTTAATACTATGACCTATATAGGATATTATACTACCTATTTGCGTTAATGCTGTTGAGTCTAATTTATCGGGTACTACAACTACTGTATCATTAACTTTATCATCCTTAACAAATGGATACGGATAATTTTTCATAGTTAAATTATTGGTATCATTGTAATCAAATTCTATATATGATTCATTTGATATATATGCAAATGGGTTATCAGTATCTCTAGTTACACAAGCTAAATCTAATAGTTCTAAATTAAATACAATTTTGATTTGATAATAATTTTGATTTAAAGTTTCTTTTGGAAGGTTAAGCTCTACGGTATCATTATTGGCATTTTCCTTTGTTAGTTTCTTGCTTCCTATAGGTATATTATTTACATATATAGTTACTAAAGATCTTTCAAAATCTAAATTCTCACCATATCTAATATTTAAATTTATTTTACTACCTTCTTTAACTTCTTTACTTTTAGGTATACTTATATCTATTATTGATTCTTGTGTAAATGGTCCTTTCAATGTAATATTATCATAACCTAAATCTTTAAAATTCAATCTATTTTTATTTTTATAATTATATATGTCATCTACATCCGTACCTTCATTTATAATTATGCTATCTTTGTTTAATTCATTTATTAAATCTTTACTATTTATAAGTTTGCTAGCTTTTTTAAGTAGTTCTTCATTATTGGATATTATGATAAGCATTTTTTTATTTTTATCAAATATTGAATTTGTATTTTTTATAATACAATTTTTATCCAAATCTTCTTTTTCTTTTGCAGTTAATAAATTAAGTATTTCACTTGAAGTATTACTTTTATTGCCTATATATATAACATTTTTATCCTTGTTTTTAAATTGAGAGTATAGATTTATATCAAAATTAACATTATCATTTATTATTTTTTCTCCAAAACCACTACTAAGTATCATAGCCGAAGTTAATTCTTCACTTGAATAATTATCTGGTATTAATATACTAGTTTCTAATTCATTTCTTCCATTTTCATTTATATAAGTATCTTTGTACTCGCTTATCAAATTAGATGTTGGCTTATAATTATAGGATACACTTATATTTGATTCCTTATGTACTACTAACCAGTTAGCTGTATTTGAGTCATCTCTACAAACCTTATCAGAAATAGTTTTATAAGCTTTTATCTCTACTTTATTATAACCTGTCTTTATTAAATCTTTTGGTATATCTATATTTATTTCTTTTTTATATTCCTTATTTCCATCTAATCGTTCTGAATGGATTGGCACATCATTTACAATTATTGTTATTGTAGAATAATTCACATCTAATAGTTCACTTTTTGTAAATACTAAGTTAATCTTAGTTTTTTCAACTAAAGCATTTTTAGGAACTTCAAAATATTTATTAGTACTACTTATAACCCCATTCATAGTTATGTCATTTTTAAATTTGTAATTTTTTACATTTTGCTGTGCAAAAACTATATCACAGCTTGTAAAACTAATAATTAATGATATCATTATTGCTATTAATCTCATTTTATTTTCTCCTAAAATCGTTCGGTTTTATACCACTTAACTTCTCTTTTGTGTATAGCGTCAGAAAAATACCCAACCATTCCTTTTATAGCAACAAATAGCCACATTTGAGAATATGTAAAATACATAAGCCCAACTAAAAATATATTGCTTAAATTACTCTCTCCCTTTTCCATACTAAGTGTTATAGATACCTGTATTACAAATAGTATATATGATAGTATCCATATAGTAAAAAAATCAAATGGGATATTTATAGTTACTATTTTAAATATTCCTAAAATAAATATTATATCTGATAATACAACAGATGTTAAAAATAGAAAATATACTGAAAAGAAGTATAGTATATCAAACAGCACTCTATTTTGTTTGCCCTTAAATAAATTAGTAATATACTTAACTAATACATATATATTTCCCTTTACCCATCTTGTTCGTTGCTTTATCCATACATTTACAGTTTCTGGTTCTTGCTCCCAGGTTACTGATTGAGGGACATATGTTATTCTTTGTCCCATTTTATAAATCCTAAAACTTATTTCTGTATCCTCTGCTATTGCCTTTGTGTCCCATCCTCCTAATTTTTCTATAGTACTTCTTCTAAGTACAAAATTAGTGCCTGGTATAGTACAAAGACCTAATAATTGTTTTCTACCTGCTTGAGCTATCCATTGAAAACTTAGAGTTTCTATATTTATAAACTTAGTTAATATGTTTTTATGCTTGTTTCTAGTTCTAAATTTTCCTATAACAGCCCCTAGTTTTTCATCTTTAACTATGGTCTGTATCAAATATCTTAGTGCAGTTTTTTCTGGTGTATTGTCAGCATCATATATTGCAATATATTCTCCCTTAGATATTTGATATCCTATATTTAGTGCATTTGATTTTCCTTTACCACCTGTTATATTATCCGTATTTATGATGGTAAAATTATAATTTCTATATCTATTTTTTATATTTTCTAATATTTCCTTGGAATTATCACTAGAATTATCATTTATAACGATAAGTTCCATTTTATCTATAGGATAATCTAGTAGTAATAAAGATTCTACAGTTTTACCAATTACCTTGCCTTCATTATGTGCTGGTACTAGTATTGATACAAAAGGGAACTCTTTTAATTTTTCATCTTTAAATTTAAGACTCTTTAAATAATATATATATCCACTTATAGCTAGTATTATATTTGTTAAGAGTATAGCCCATATAGATGATAAGGAAATTAAAAATATATAATCTACTAAACCTATCATAATTATCTCCTTGTAAACTTTCGTCTATTTATAATCTTAAATACTATAAAGATTAATATAAATATTAGCAATACTACAACAACAAACTTTACAACTATATCATTTAACTTATTTATAGACTTATTAAACACTAAATCATTGTGTTTTCTTATAGATTTATACTTATCATAACTTGTTATTATATTCTTGTTATTTGATTCTATTTTTATATCATCTATATTTATATAGTTGTTTTCTTTTTTTAAATCTAAAAAGCTTACATTTTTAGATTTAAGATATTCTATACACTCTTTTAAATAGTTTGTGTCTACATCAGTATGGAAAAAAAATCCTCCAGTATGACCTCTTACCATAGATAGTTTATAATAATTATATTTTATTTTATCTACCGCTAATTTGTCATCTTTAGCTATATATCCTAAATTTTCCGGTATTAGTGTATTAAAATTTTTACTATCTTTTATTATATATGGAAATGTACTCATATTAAAAATTTCACTATTATTTTGGTATCTCCCCATATATGTAGATATGTATTTTTTGATTTCTTTATACCCATCTTGAATCATAGCATATTTTTGTGCTTCAAATCCCAATGGGTATATATCATTTTCTATACATAATCTTAGTCCACTTAATAACCTATTTTTAATATATATATTTATATCTTCACTTTTACTATTTAATATCTCTTTATTAAAAAATTCATACTCATCTTCATCTGATTTTTCTTTTCTATTATGATAGTATCCATTTAATATAACACTACCACCTTTATCTTGCATATATTTTATAGTATTTATAAAATTTTCATCTAGAGTGATTAATTCTTTAATACTCTTATCTCGATAAGTAGGTGTTAAAGATATTATGAATGGTATATTTTCTTCATATAAATAATTAGCTAAATCCTCTAATTTTTTTGTGTCACTAAGAGGATTTACATCTTCTATTTTTACAAATATTTTACTTTCTTCAAAAGAAGTTCGTTCAAAGAAATCATTTAACGTATCTTCAAATATATAAGATTCATACATGTTCCAATCAGATATATAATACAAATTTTTATCTTGCAATATATATGGGTATGTGTTATATCCATCACTCATAGTAGCAATAATATTACTTTTACTACTTGGTTGTATTATGTTGTAATCACTTTCATTTTCTAATACTATATCGTCTCCTTTATAGTTTAATCTTGTTATATTATTATTTTTATATATGTACTTTATTGAATATTTATTATTATACTCTAGTAAATTTGCAATTTTATCCCCTATCCAGTATATACGTTTATTGTAATTATTAATATCTTCTAAAAATATTTTATTCTCTATATTATTGTTTATATTTATAACAAAGACATAGTCATAATTGTTTAAACATCCTTTTTTATAATCATTTATATTAATATTGTCCACTTTATTATTAAATACGTATAGTAGCTCATTAAGGTGATTTACTGTATTAACATTAGACTTAAATTTAGTTTTAGTTTCATAAACTATAAGAGATTTTTTATTGCTATTATTTTCACTATAAATTCCACTTGAACTTGCTAAAATTATACTAATTATAATAGTTATTTCTATTATAAATTTTTTTTTAAACATCATATTGTAATTCCTCTTGTACATATGTTTTATATTCAATAGGAGACTTTATATTTTTTTTATACTCTACTGCTGCTATTTTTGTGTCTATATTTATGTAATTTTTATTATTTTTCAAGCTTAGACTAAGTTCATCTATACCTGTTTTTATTCTTTCTTTTACTATATTAGCACCAAATTCATCTGTATTTGGCATTATTATAGCTATAGTATCATTTTCTATTGTGTATCTTTCATCTTCTATTCTTGTAGACTTTACAACTATATTGCTTATATCCTTCATTAGTTTGTTAGTTTTAACTTCCCCAAGTATGTTCTTTATTTCTTTATAGTATGGTAAGTTTATAAGCATTAAAGATAATTGAGTTTCATGCCTTTTAGCCTTACTCATCTCTCTTTCTAGATTCATATAAAATGCTTTTATATTAAATAATCCTGTATCCTCATGTATAGTAACCAAATTTTTATATTCATTTTCTAGCTTAAGATTTGATTGTTGAAGATTATTTATACTATTTGTAAACTTTCCTGTTGTATAAGATATTATTGGCATAAATATCATCCATATATAAGACATATATGTTATTTCTACATTTTTCGTTAGATCTATATAAAATATATATGCTGCATATATAAATATAGAAACTGATGTTGCTATAAGCCCTATAATTATTCCCCCTGTGTAAGTCATAATTATAGTAAAAAATGTTATACAAAACATTATAAAACTTAAATTTTGTGTTTGAAATTTAATATCAAATACAAATAACATGGTAATTATAAATAACTCTAATATTAGTCCTAAAAAATATCCATCTATCTTTTTGGAAATTCTATTCATATTTTCACTACTTTCTTTTATTCATTCTTCTGATTAAATTTAATTTTGATATATTTTTTCAATAATATCGACAATGTATTTGCTTGCAAGCCCATCTCCATAAGGATTTGAAGCCTTTGACATCTCATTATATAATTTTTTGTTAGTTAGTAATTCCTTTGTGTATTTATATATGTTCTCTTCATTTGTACCTACTAATTTTAAAGTTTTAGCCTTAATCCCTTCTGGTCTTTCGGTAGTTTCTCTCAATACAAGAACTGGCTTCCCAAGAAATGGAGCTTCTTCTTGTATGCCTCCACTATCTGTTAGTATTAGATATGACTTATTTAATAAATTATGAAATTCAACTACACTTAAAGGTTCTATTACATGTACCTTTTTATTACCTTTGAATTCTTCTTTAACTAAATCTCTTATTTGAGGATTAAAATGTATTGGATACACTATTTCTACATCATCAAATTCCATAGATATTTTATTTACTGCTTTAAATATATTCTTCATATTGCTACCTAGATTTTCTCTTCTGTGGCATGTTAAAAGTATCATTCTGTTTTTTCCTATTTTGTCAGTTATTTCACTTTTGTATTCCTTATCTATAGTGGTTTTTAATGCATCTATTGCAGTATTTCCAGTTATATATATTTTTTCAGGATTTTTTCCTTCTTTTATCAAATTATCCTTTGATTTTTCTGTTGGTGCAAAGTGTATATCAGCTATAACAGATGTTAACTGTCTATTTAACTCTTCTGGAAAAGGAGAATATTTATTATAGGTTCTTAAACCTGCCTCTACATGACCTACTTTAACTTGATTATAAAAAGCAACTAAGGATGATATAAACGTTGTAGTTGTATCTCCATGTACAAGTATTATATCTGGCTTTACTTCTTTTATAACTTTATCTAACCCATTCATTATATTCGTGCTTATTTGAGACAAAGATTGATTTGACTTCATAATATTTAAATCATAATTAACCTTTATGTTAAATACGTCTAGTACTTGATCTAACATTTCTCTATGTTGTGCTGTTACACAAACTATAGACTCTATATTATCTCTAGACTCCAACTCTTTAACTAAAGGTGCCATTTTTATGGCTTCAGGCCTAGTCCCAAATACTGTCATTATTTTCATTTACTTCACCCCTGTATATTATTCCATAATAATTTTTATCTATATTATTATCTCTCAATATATTACATTAACTACAATATGATGTCAAAATTTATTGTTATTTATTATTTTTTTGTAGATTATATTTTTATTTTGATATTATTTATTATATTTTTTATTACTAAATTTATTCTATCAATTATAAATTAAGCATACCATTAAACTGTTAATATGTTCAAAGGTATGCTTCTCTTATATTTTAGTATTTAATATAAATTAAGCTTCTTTACATAAATAAGTATTCCCATCAACTGATTGTATAACACCTAAACTACCTAATTGACCAATTGCATATATAGTATATATTCTATCTGGATTTAATTTAACCCTTAACGGAAAAACTACATCTTTACTTTCACTTACTACTAATTTTACATTATACGTTCCTGGGTTTACATCTACATAACTAGTTCCCTCTCTAAATCCGATATCTTCAAAGAATGTCTCTCCATTTACTAGTATATCTACTGCTGGTGCATTTGGTGATAAATGTATAACTCTAAATGTAGAATATTCGCTTGATGGTTGTTTTTCTGAATAGTCTTTTATAACTAATAAAGATAAATCCCCTATATTCCCTGTCACTGCTACGGTATACATTTGCCCTTCATCTACTTCAAGCATTTGATTTATAACTGGATTTTCAGTAGTTCCAGATAAGTATATACCTACTGTATGTTCTCCTTCTTCTAACTCTACATACTCTGTAAATTCCATAAAATCTAATCCGCTAAATACAAGTGCCCCATCAATATAAATGTCTACTTTACCGATTTGTGGAGCGGCCTGAAATACTCTAACTAAAGATTTTCCTTCTTTTATTTGTAAACAATCCATTTTAAATCCCCCTTGATGACAATGTTCATTCTTTATATAATATGTGTCCATTATTTTATTTGTTACTTTATAAGTTGATTTCATATATTTTCATTTTTTTAATGCAATGTTTGTATAGATAAACTACTATTAAAATATAAATATCTTATACTAGATTTAATTAAATTGAGGTGATTTTTATAAAAACTTTAGTTATACAAATAGATGTTAATTCTAATAAATTAAAGAATATATCCACTATAGAGAGATATATAAATTTAGCCATTAATAAATCTAAAATAGATTTAGTTATACTTCCAGAAATGTTTTGCTGTCCTTATGATAATAAGAATTTTCCTGTTTATTGTGAGGTAGAAGGAGGAAATCTTTATAATATTTTATCTGATATAGCTAAAAAATATAATATATATTTGGTAGCTGGATCCATTCCTGAAAAAGATAATAGTAAAATATATAATACTTCTTATGTTTTTGATCGATGTGGAAATAAGATAGCAAAACATAGAAAAATACATCTATTTGATATTTCTATAGATGCTGGCCAAAAATTTTTAGAATCTGATACATTATCATCTGGAAATGATGTTACAGTATTTGATACTGAATTTGGAAAAATTGGTCTTTGTATTTGCTATGATTTTAGATTTTTTGAGATATGCAAAATAATGGTTGATAAAGGCGCTAAGGCTATAATAGTTCCTGCATCATTCAACATGACTACAGGACCTATTCATTGGGAGCTACTATTTAAATCTAGAGCTGTTGATAATCAAGTTTATACAATAGGATGTTCTTCTTCCCGAAACAATAATTCTTCTTATATATCTTATGGAAACTCTATTTTAGTTTCTCCATTTGGGGAAATATTAAATAGATTAGATGAAAAAGAGGGCTACTTTATAGCAGATATCGACTTTTCATATGTTGAAAAAATAAGAAATCAACTACCTTTATTAAAGCATCGTAGAAATGATTTGTATAATGTATCATATACAGATAATTCTAAAGTATAAATTTATTTTAATATATTATCTTAGTTTAATTTATTTGTAATTATTGAACTAAGTTTTTAGCTTTGTCAAAATCTAATACATAGTTAATAATAGATATCAACTTACTCCCTACTTCTATATCTTCATCACTTGCTAACCTTATATATATTCTTAACTCTTCCCAAAGCTTTTCTTTACCTAGATCTTCATTGCTTATATTATGAAGATCTCTTATTACTTCTATAAGATTTATTTTTTTAATTTTATTTAGTGTATCATGATTTTTAATATAATCTATTGAAGAATCTACTAATTTAGTTAATTCCTTTTTATATTCTCTTATACTTAATTCTTTTTTGTATCCTAATAATTCTTTCATTAATTTTTCTAAATCAGATTTTGAGTAATTCCATACTCTACCATCATATTTTTTTATATTTTCTATACATGAATTATATTTATCTATTAGTTCTTCTAATCCTATAACTATTTCTAAATAGTTATTTTCTTCAATTAAGTTTTTACATCTATTTATATCCTTATCAATCTCTCTTATTGTTTTATTCACATTTAGTCCTCTTTTCTATTTTAATTATAATTTTTATTATTATATATAATATATCAATTTACTTAGTTAATAAACATATTTTATCTCACTATTGTTATTTAAAATATTATACCTTTTTAATATTTTAGTTTATCTAATCTATTAATATAGAAAATATTTACTTTTAACAAAAAATAGCATAGATAAAATATCTACGCTATTAAATAATATTTTGTAATTTAATTTTTTACTTTATATTTATAAATATTATATAAATTATATATATTTATAATAATTATAAGCGCATTAGATATGGCAACAGGATATGCTTTTACATATAATCCGTAAACTACAAATAAAAAACATCCTATAGAATTTATAATTCTAAGCTTTACTATAGATGTCATCGTTAATGATATAACTATAAATAAGGATGCTGAATATCCAATCCATTCAATAGGGTCAAAGCTAATCATAAAATTATCTCCTTTTTATTTCTTATAACTATTATTTGATATTTATATTTTTATATAACTATTTTATTATTATAGTAGTATTAATAGGTATATTATCATACATCCATCTAGCATTTTCTGTAGCTAATCTTATACATCCCATACTTATAGCTACTCCAAGTCTATCATCTATTACATAAAGTCCCTTAGGATCATATAGTATTGAGTGGTAATAGTAATCATCTACTATATTCATTGCATATTTTGCTGAACTTTTTTCTCCCCCTATAGCAGGATACTTTATACCTGACTTAAATATACCCTTTATTGTAGGAGTTGAGCTTTTTCCTACAGTGCTACTCCAAACGTGCAGTACCTTAAATCTATAATCTACTTTTTTTAATATATAGGTAAGTTTATCTTTAGTAGATGTAATTATAATATAGCCTGTATCACTTTTTATATGATTCTCATTTACAAACTCTTCCATATTTTTATCAAATTTGCTGTAATCTATCTGTCTATAGTATCTATTCATAAATAATATTTCACCTTCTCATAATAATATTTATTATAATTATGCTAATTATAAACTTTATGTGATATTTCAGTTAATTTAACTATTATTGTACGAATGTAAAAATATTAAGTTTATTTTTTACACTCGCTAAACTGATTGGTATTACTTAACTGTAATAATTATCTACTAATTTTTGAAATATCATAATTTCCTTAAGCGTAAAAAAAGTGAAGTTTTAAAACTTCACTTTTTAAGTATTATTATGTTTCATATACTTATATGATTTAACTATACATCGAGCTTGATTTATAGTATATATTGATATTTCATAGGATGATGTTATTATAAAAGTCGATACTACTCCTACTAAGAAATCATAGTCACCTAATGCCATAATCTCCTCCAGTATTGCTTTTATTATATTATATGAAACTAAAATTTTATAGTTACATTAAGCTACTTCTTTTTTCCTTTTATTAACTTTATTTAAGTTTGGAATACCAAATGTTATAGCTATTATTCCACAAGCTAACATTAACCAAGGATAATGTAGATATTTAATTAATTCAACAGGAGATATTCCTACCATCCCTGCAGCTGTTAATACTTGTGCACCATATGGAACTATGCCTTGCCAACAAGATGAGAATATATCTAATATACTTGCAGTTTTTCTATTATCTATATCAAATTTTGTAGCTATATCTTTTGCAAGTGGCCCTGCTGTTACTATTGCTATAGTGTTGTTTGCTGTACATAAATCTACTATACTTACTAATGCTGCTATACCAAACTCTGCACCTTTTTTAGTTTTTATTTTACTACTTATAAAATTAAGTATAAAGTCTATTCCACCATTTAATTTTATAAGTTCTACAAGTCCTCCGATTATTATAACAAGTAGACATAATTCATACATTCCTGATATACCACCTGATATAGCTTCTATAAATCCAAATAACCCAAATGAATTTGTAAATAATCCTATTGCACCTGCAAATACTACTCCAAAACTAAGTAAAACAAATACATTTACTCCACATAAAGCTCCTAATAACACTCCTAAATATGGTAAAACTTTTATAAAATCATATCTATAGCTTGTGCTACCACCTAAACTATACCCTGATGTTATAGTAGCTAATAATATAGCAGTTATAATAGCTGCTGGTAAAACTATTAAGAAATTTACTCTAAATTTATCTTTTAATTCACATCCTTGAGTTTTGGTTGCTGCTATTGTAGTGTCTGATATCATAGATAAATTATCTCCAAACATAGCTCCACCTACAACAGCTCCTATTACTAATGGTGCTGGTATTCCTGTTTTAGCTGCAATTCCTATGCCTATTGGCCCAAGTGCTGCTATTGTTCCCATTGATGTTCCCATAGATATAGATATAAAACATCCTATTACAAATAACCCTGATACTAAAAGATTAGGAGGAAGAATTGATAAACTTAAATTAACAGTTGAGTCAACACCTCCCATTGCCTTAGCTACACTTGAAAAAGAGCCTGCAAGTATAAATATCATAATCATAGATATTATATCTATATTACCTGCACCTTTACAAAATACTTCTATCTTTTCTCCTAAACTAACTTTTCTATTAAGAGAAAATCCTACTATAGTTGCGATTATAAATGCTACTATTGCTGGCATTTTATAAAAATCCCCAGTTATTACCCCGCTACCTAAAAATACTATTAAAAATACACCCAGTGGTAATAATCCTAATATACTACCTTTTTTTGCTTCTTCTTTCATAATATACCTCCCTTTATATTAAAACTTCTAAAGAGTATAATTTTAATTTATTTAAATATACCTGATATTTTTTAATAAAAAAAACCTGAGATAACTCAGGCTTTGACAGCAAAAATTATACTCTCATCTTTCAGCTTATGCTGCAGGATTTAGCACCCGTATAATAATACTGGTTGCTGGGCTTCGTCGGGCCAGTCCCTCCGCCACTCTTGATAAGAATTATTTAATTATTTATATAATAGTTAATTTTCACAATTTTGTCAATATTATTTTTTAATTATTCTAATAAATCTACTTATAAATTATATATATTAATTTTTTATACATCTTAATTTATTATGATATATTAGCAAATAAAAAAAGTCATAATTAAATTACGATTTAATTATGACTTTTATGACTATTTATTAATAAATACAGATTTTAATATATTTAATATTTCAGTAAATATCTCAACATTAGATTTTACATTTTCTTTAGCCACTACTATATCTGCTGTTACATCTGTTGCAACTTCCGCAACGTCTTTTACATTTTCACTAATATCGCTGATATTATCAACTAAATTAGGTAATTTACCTACTACTGTATGTATGTCATCAGAATTTGTTGATACCACTGTATTGATATTTTTAATAAATTCATTAATATTTTTTAAAGTTATTATTAAAAATATTAATGCACCTATACCTAATAATGCTAGTATTATATATATTACATTTAAATCTATGTACATAATGTTATTCTCCATAGCAATTATTCTTTATCCTTAGCTTCTTGTGGAGCTTGTAATAATTCTACAACATTAGTATCTACTACGTCTTCATTTTCTTTCTTTTTACTATCTAAATACTCTTTTATTCTTCTCTTAGATTCATTTACATTTGTAGTTAATTTTTCTTTTGTTTTGGCAGCCTTTTCACTTACATTTGTGTTTATATCTTTAGCTGTATTTTTTATATCTTCTCTAGTTTCTTTTCCTGACTTAGGAGCTAATAAAACCCCACCTAGTATTCCTGTTATAGCACCTGTTGCAACACCTAGTGTAGCTATTTTTATCTTTTTATTTCTTTCTTTTGCTTTTTTAGCTTTTTTCTTTTGTTCTATTTTTTTTGCTAAACTCATGCTCATCACTCCTATTGTTAATTTGTATTATACTATTTTTTACTATTTTTCTAATATTTCTAATACATATATACCCAAATTAGTAAGTTTTAAAACAAAATAATTTATTTTTCTATTTATTTTTTTATATTTCAGCTAAATTAAATTATATAAATTAAACTTACATTTTATTTATACGTATGCACATAATAATATAATAATTATGGAAGGTAGGAATTGCTATGAAACATAAAGATATTAAAAAATTTAGTATATTACTTTACATTATTTATATTTTATCTATAATATTTTTTCTATTTAACAAAGAATTTGGAAAAAGCGTAATTAGCTTAATTTCGCTTATAATTACTTTTGTGCTTACTAAAGCTTATTTAAAAAACTTAGCTATACTTGACTACCCATTGTACATAATTGGAAACATTTTTATATTATCTTCTTTTTTACTAGGTTCATGTTATGGACTTTACGATATAATCCCATTTTATGATGATTTTCTTCATTTTTGGTCTGGATTTATATCTGTTAAAATTGGATTTAATATACTAAAAAATATTAGTAGTAAAAATAATAAACTTTTAATATGTATGATTCTTTTCTTCTTTGCAATGGGCATATCAGCAATTTGTGAAATATGTGAATATTTACTAGATGTCTTATTTAAGATGAATACGCAATCTGGCGGTTTAAAAGATACCATGATGGATTTAATAGATGCTTCATGTGGTGCTTTTTTTATGATTGTATATTACTATAGAAAGTATTTAAGGTAAAATATTATATTAAACTCAACACTATTAAATATAAACAAAGCTACTTAACATATGTTAAGTAGCTTTGTTTATATTTAATATATCTTTTTACAGTAATCATTGTTGAATATAAATAAACAATAAATTATTATATATTTTTCTATAAAAGCTAAATTGTTTAGCCTAGCCTTTTAATAGCTCCTTGGCTTACTTAAGAATTCTTGAACACGTTTCTTCTCTTTCTCACGTTTAGCTTCTTGTTCTTCTTGCTCTTGTTTTAATGCATCTTCATATTTAATGTATTCTATTCC
This sequence comes from Romboutsia sp. MSSM.1001216sp_RTP31141st1_G3_RTP31141_220114, assembly GCF_039031195.1. Classification (NCBI taxonomy): domain Bacteria; kingdom Bacillati; phylum Bacillota; class Clostridia; order Peptostreptococcales; family Peptostreptococcaceae; genus Romboutsia; species Romboutsia sp. MSSM.1001216sp_RTP31141st1_G3_RTP31141_220114. The sequence goes on from NZ_JBCIUO010000003.1 coordinate 212,409, forward strand.
AGCTTCTTCAAATAGCTGCTGGCCTAAGCCTGTAGGATACTCTCCTTTAAATATTACTTTTTTTATTCCTGCTTGAATAATAGATATTGAGCAAAATACACAAGGTTGAGTAGTAGCATACAATGTAGCTCCTTCACAGCTTATTCCATGTTTAGCACATTGTATTATAGCATTTGCTTCAGCATGCCCAGCTCGACATAGTTCTAAGCCTTGTCCTGAAGGTATACCTCTTTTTTTTCTCTCGCAATAGCCAATATCTGAACAATGAATAGTTCCAGCAGGACTTCCATTATAACCTGTAGCTATAATTTGCTTTCCTTTTATAATTACAGCTCCTACTTGTCTTGAAACACACGTACTTCTAACTTTACTATCTTCGGCTATATCCATCGCCCACTCTGTAAATAATTTTCTCATATGATATGCTCCTTCTGTTCATTTATTATTTATAAATATCTTTATATGTCAAAATCCCTATAACCTTAGTTAAATCTAATCATTATACCCGCATCTATAATCTTATTTTTTATTTTCTTAAAATCATCTTAACTCACACGTCATTATTTTTTCAAGAGTTATTATAAATTTGTAATATTTAACTACTTATTTAACATAAATGTATATAATATATTTTTTTAGTAATAATATTACTATCCCTTTAATCATGCTCCTTAGTCATTAATTTTATATAGCTTTATTTTTCAGTTTATTATTAAAAAAAGACAGAAATAAATTCTGTCTTTTTTTAATAATAGCCCTTAAGCATCTACTTAAAGGCATAATATATATTTATATAACATAAAGTTTTGAAATTATCTTATCATATTTACCTCTAGCCAAGCAAATACCACCTGCATACTTTATATATTCTTCTTCACTAAGTTTTCCTTCTTCAACTTCACTAAATCTATCAATAATATTAGAATTATCTAAAAAATCTTCTACACTTTCTAATATACAAATTAAATTTATCTTAAACCCATCTGAATTTAACTTTCTTTCTTGTTTTTCTTCTTTTAAATACACTACTTCATGTTCTTTGTCTAACGTAACCTTTACGAAATCTGAAAGCCTCTTTTCTGTTGGTAATAATACTGAATATTTTTCCATATCTAAAAATATTTCATACAATTCTTTTAGTCTTGCTAACTCTGAACTCATCCTTAATCTCCTTTATATAGCCTACCTATTAATCGTGGTTATACTTTGTACTTTCATTATAATTTCATCTACTTAATCCGTCAACTTTTTACACTAAAATGGTTTTAATTACTAAAAAAAGCATTGAGTTGTTTACTGACTTTCAACTCAATGCCTGTTAATTATTTATTTTTTTTATTATATTCTCTTAGTAGCTGTTCTTCACCCATTTCTACTAATCTTCTACTCATCACACCACCTAAGTTTCCACCTATATGTCCATTTTTATATGATGTATCATTAGATCCATCTATATGACTATTTGACATTCCTAGTTCATTTGCTATTTCTAGTTTCATTTGATTTAGAGCTTGTTTAGCATTACTTATTGCTGGTTTTTTAGACATTTTAATACCTCCTTAAACTTTCTTATATATTTTTATCAAATTTAAATGATATTATTATGTATTTTTGATTTATAAGATTATTAAAATGCTTTTACCTAATATAAAACATTAAACTAAAAAATCACTTGGTTTTATCCAAGTGATTTTTTTATATTAAGAAATCTTCATCTTTTAATTCTTCATATACACCTTTTTGATATCCATTACCTTTAGTCGAGAAAAAGTCGTGATTTTTGGTTTCTGTACTTAGCCCATTTAGTACTATTGGGTTTATTTCACTTACTTTATAATATTCATTAAACCCTAAATTGTCTAATGCCCTATTAGCATTGTATTTTAAGAAATTTATAACTTCACTTTCAAGACCGCTATCTTTGTATATAGTGTTTGTATAGTTTATTTCATTTTCCATTAAATCTTCAAGTATTTTGTACATTCTATCTTTTAATTCTTCTTTTTTAGCTTCTTCAAACTTTTCATATATTTCTTGAGAAAGAAGTCCTATATACTTTCCATGTAGTGATTCATCTCTAAGTATAAGAGATATTATTTCTCCACTTGCAACCATTTTACCTTGGCCTGCTAGATATAGTGGATAGAAAAAACCTGAGTAGAATAAAAAGCTTTCTAAGAATACACTTGTTACCATAGATAAATATAAACTTTCTTCATCTTTTGTATTTTTATATTGGGCTAGTACTAAGTCCGCCTTTTTCTGAAGTGTTTCTTCACTTTCTATCCATTTAAATAATTCTTCAATTTCATCATTAGAAAGCAGTGTCATAAATATAGATGAGTAACTTTTAGCATGTATTTCTTCCATAGTTCCCATAAATGATAATACTGCTTTTCTTTGAAGGTTATCTGTAAGGCTCATCATAGATGGTACCCCATCATTTCCTTGCTTAGTGTCTAGTAATGTAAGTCCACCTAATACTTTTTTATATAATTCTTTTTCTTTTTCATTTAATTCATTAAATACTTTTAAATCTTTTGAAACTGATATTTCCTCTGGTAACCAAAATTGTTTTACATTTTGTTCCCAAAAGGCTTGAGTAAATCCATCATCTTCTTTATTCCAGTTTACTGCTTTGTGTATTTTTTCTAATTTAAATGTCATAGTACTCCCCCTTATACTGAACACATAAGACACTCATTGTTGTCTCTAGTCATTTTAGTTCTTGTGTAGTAAAGACTTTTTAGTCCTTTTTTGTAAGCATATATATATAATCTAGCTATATCTCTAGTTGTTTTATCATCTGTTACAAATAATGTTGTTGATATACCTTGGTCAACATGATTTTGGACTGTTGAAACTATATCTATAACTTTTCTCATATCCATTCTATATGCAGATTGGTAATAAAGCATGTTTTCATTAGTTAAAAATGGCATAGGATATATAGTTGTAGAATCACCATATGTTCTAACTTCAACCGGCTCTGTAATTGGCATTATACTTGATGTTGCATTTTGAACATAACTAATACTTTGAGTTGGTGCTATTGCTATTAAGTATGCATTATATAATCCATGTACTTTTACTTCATCTAATAAAGCTTCCCATTCTTTAGTTGTAGGTATATGTATACCTTCAAACAATTTTTTTACTTTATCTGTCTTAGGTAAGTATGAATTTTTATAATATTTTTTTAATACATTACTATCTTTTCCTTTTGCATATTCTGATTTTTCAAACCCAACAAATGTTTTATTTCTCTCTTTAGCTATATTCATAGATGACTTTATAGCAAAATGTCTAACCATTGCAAAAAATACATTACAAAAGTCTATTGCTTCTTCTGATGTATAAAGTATATTTTCTCTCACTAAGTATCCATGTAAATTCATAGCACCAAGACCTACTGCATGTGACGAATCATTTCCATTTTTGATTGTTGGCACTTCATTTATACTAGTGTTATCAGAAACAAAAGTTAATGCCCTTATTGCAGTATCAATCGTATTTTCTATATCTTTATTATCCATTACATTAGCAATGTTTAAAGAACCTAAATTGCAACTTATATCTTGTCCCCATATATTTTCTCCAGCATATCCTTTTATATTTGATGGTGTTTGGTATTGAAATATTTCACAACATAAATTAGACATTTTGATTTTACCAACGTCTTTTAGTATATGTTCTCTATTTGCAGTATCTAAAAATACAACATATGGGTATCCACTTTCTTGTTGCATCTGTGCTATCTTTGTTAGCATTTTTCTAGGATTTATTTCTTTTTTTCGTATATCTTCATCATTTTTTAAAATATCATACCATTTTTCCATATCCATCTCATCAAGATTTATATTATATTTTTTATAAACAGAATGAGGATAAAATGCATAAGCCACCTCATTTTTCTCTGCCAATTCCATAAATTTATCTGGTATTAATGCCCCTAAAGATAATGATGCTAATCTTATTTTTTCATCTGCATTTATCTTTTTGGTATCCATAAGTAATTCAAAATCTGGATGAAATACACTTAAATATACAGCCCCGGCACCTTGTCTTGCACCCATTTGGTTAAAGTAGGTAAATGACTGTTCTAGCATTTTAGCAACTCCTACCACACCGCCTGCTGCTCCTTCTATGTCTTTAATAGGGTCTCCTGAAGCTCTTAACCTTGATAAATTAAGCGCTACTCCGCCACCTATTTTTGATAGATGATTTGCTGATGAAATTGCATATGATATACCTTCTGTACTATCTTCTATAGATATCAAAAAGCACGATACCATTTCTCCTGCTCTAGCTCTACCTGCATTTAAAAATGTAGGTGTTGCTGGTTGAAATTCTTGTTTTACTAGTTTCTCTGCCAATTTTTTTACTAAGTCTTTATCACCATTTCCAAGTGCTAAAGATACTATGAGAACTTTATCATTATAGCTTTCTAATATTTCTTTATTGTCATTAGTCTTAAGTGCATAGTTTTGATAAAACTTATTTGCACTCATATATGAATTAAATTTAAATCCATAATTTTTTATGATTCTTTCTATTTCTTTTATAAAGTCTATATCATATCTTTCTATTACTTCTTTAGAATAGTAATTATTATCTATTAAATATGATAGCCTTTCTTCAAGACTATTAAATACCTTTGTTCTAGGTTTTATATATTCATTTATATAACTGTATAATGCTTCTTTATCTTTTTCTAATTGATATTTTCCTTCTTTATTTTTTATTATGACTTGATTATTTAGTTCTATCCAGTTCATTTTTCCCACCTTTTATTTAATGTTTTACTAATCATTATCTACCACTTATAGATATAATATTTAAACCAAATACTATATATTGTATATACACCAATAAAAGTATTCTTAATCTATTATTATATTTTATTTTTTTTATTCTTTTTAATATATAGTTTTTTCAACACATAAGGCATTTATAATTTTTTATAATTGCTTTTTTTATTTACAAATAATATTCATTATGATATTCTTAAGTTAAGTGGGAACTTATATTTTATATAAGTATTACGCTAGCCCAAATAAAGGCACTTATCTTTTGATAGGTGCCTTTCCGTTTTTATAAGTACAAAAAATTTCTTTACAATACATAAATAAAGAACTACAATGTTTTTGAAAAGATATCTAACTAGGGGTGCCTTTTAGGCTGAGAAATGATAAATTCATTAACCCTTCGAACCTGATGTAGTTTATACTACCGTAGGAAAGTTACTTTTGTGTTTATTAATAGCTATAAAACAAATATAGTCTATTTATTAATACATATTTTGAGAAGCTTTGCCTTATGGTAAGGCTTTTTTTATTTATTAAAATATAATAAGGGGGATTTTAATATGATGTATACTACTCAAATGGATGCTGCTAAAAAGGGGATAATTACTAAAGAAATGGAAATAGTAGCAAAAAAAGAAAATATGGATGTTAATATTTTGAGAGAGCTAATATCTAAAGGTAAAGTAGCAATACCTGCTAATAAAAATCATAAATCTTTAAATCCTGAAGGTGTAGGCGAAAATCTAAGAACCAAAATAAATGTAAATTTAGGTATATCAAAAGATTGTTGTGATATTGATGAAGAGATGAAAAAGGTTAATTTGGCATTAGATATGAAAGCCGAAGCTATAATGGATTTAAGTTCTTTTGGTAAAACCAAAGAATTTAGAAAAAAACTTATATCATCTTCTAATGCTATGATAGGAACTGTTCCTATATACGATGCTGTTGGTTTTTACGATAAAGAATTAAAAGATATAACTGCTAAAGAATTTTTAGATGTAGTAAGAAATCATGCAAATGATGGTGTAGACTTCGTTACTGTACATGCTGGTATAAACAAAGAAACTGCATCTGTTTTTAAAAGAAACAAAAGACTTACTAATATAGTATCTAGAGGCGGTTCTTTAATGTATGCTTGGATGGAGCTTAACCAACGTGAGAACCCTTTTTATGAATACTTTGATGAATTACTTGATATATGCGAAGAATATGACTTAACATTAAGCCTTGGAGATGCTCTAAGACCTGGGTCTATAAATGACTCTTCAGATGCTTGTCAAATAAAAGAATTAATGATATTAGGTGAACTTACTCTAAGAGCTTGGAAACGAAATGTTCAAGTAATAATAGAAGGTCCTGGACATATGTCATTAGATGAAATTGAGTCTAATATGTTACTTGAAAAGAAACTTTGTCATGGTGCACCATTTTATGTGCTAGGTCCTATAGTTACAGATATAGCCCCTGGATATGATCATATAACAAGTGCTATTGGAGGTGCCTTAGCTGCTAGTTATGGAGCTGACTTTTTATGTTATGTAACCCCAGCAGAACATTTAAGACTACCTAACTTAGATGATGTTAAAGAAGGTATTATAGCTACTAAAATAGCTGCTCATGCTGCAGATATCGCAAAGAAAATTCCTAAATCTAGAGATATAGATAATCAAATGAGTAAAGCTAGACAAGAACTTGATTGGGAAAAAATGTTTGAACTTGCTATTGACCCACAAAAAGCTAGAAGATATAGAAAAGAGTCAACTCCTAAACATGATGATAGCTGTACAATGTGCGGTAAGATGTGTTCTATGAGAAATATGAATAAAATAATGAGTGGTAAAGACTTAAATTTATTAAGAGCAGATAATTAGTTACATACTTAATTTAATATTATAAATATCTATTATATTCTTTGCATAACTAAGTTTCATCATATTTTAATGATTTACAAAAGAATACATAAAGTGGTATACTGTCCTTTATAAATATATATTTTTGGAGGAATATTAATGGCATTTATAATATTAATATTAGGTTTTATTTTCCTTATAAAGGGTGCTGACATATTTGTCGATGGTGCTGCTTCAATTGCTAGAAAATTTAATGTTCCAGCTATGGTTATAGGTCTTACTATAGTAGCTATGGGTACATCTGCACCTGAAGCCGCAGTAAGTATTACATCTTCATTAGCAGGTCAAAATGATATGAGTGTTGCTAACATCGTAGGCTCTAACTTTTTTAACATACTTGTAGTGTTAGGTGTATCTGCAATAATTGCAAAGTTACCAGTTCAAAAAGATACTATAAAAAAAGATACTCCATTTTTAATAGGTATAAGCTTTATGTTGTTACTATTTTCACTTGATTTACATATAAATAGATTTGAAGGTATTTTTTTCTTATTAGTATTTGCCTACTTCTTAATAAATACTGTAAAAAGTGCTAAAAACTCTAATAATGAAGAAGACTTATCTGGTGGTGAAAGTGCTATAGCTATAGAAGCTGAAGTAAGTGAAGATGTTCCTATGTTTAAAACAATTATATTAAGTTTAATTGGTATAGCAGGAATTATTGTTGGTGGAGATATGGTTGTTGATTCTGCCACGACTATTGCAACATCATTTGGTATGAGTGCAAACTTAGTTGGACTTACAATAGTTGCAGTTGGTACTTCACTTCCTGAATTTGTTACTTCTATTATGGCTATAAAAAAGGGTGAAACTGAAATAGCTATAGGTAATGTAATAGGCTCAAACGTATTTAATATACTTTTAGTTTTAGGTTTAGCTACAACTATAAGTCCGATATCTATAAGTACATTTGCTCTTATAGATATAATATTTATGACATTTATAACAGTTTTACTTTATATCTTTATGAAAAAAGATAATTGTCTTGTAAAAAAACAAGGTTTTATATTAATAGCTTTATATATAGTATATATGATATATACTATAGTTAGGTAATCTAAAAAAGGAAGAACATAATTATGTTCTTCCTTTTTATTCGCTTATTATATTTGTATTATTTATATTCTTATATTCTAATTTATTTATTGCAAATATAATTCCAAAACTTATGATAGAAATTATTATTGAGCATATAAATATGGCTTTCATTCCATATAAGTCTATTATATTTCCATATATAAGTTTTATAACTGATGACCCAATTCCTATACAAAAAGTGTATATAGTCATGGCTGTAGTGTATAATTTTTTTTCTACTACGTTTCCTATAAAGTCAAAAACAGTTATAGTCATTATAGCTATTGCTACACCATGAGAAGCTGATGCTAATATAAATAATGCTATATTATTTGTAAATGTATATATTATCCATCTAATAAAAAGTGCAATTGCACTTACAGTAATCATTTTTGTATTTCCATATTTTTTTAAAAGATCTTTGGTCTTAACCATAAAATAAAGTTCTGGAGCTACCATAAACACAGTCAACATTCCTACAAGTTCCTTGCCTGCTCCTAAGTTTAATAAATGTATACCTTGGTAGGCGCTTACCCCATCACTTAAAGCAACAATACTTATACTTGCTAAAAGTATTAACACATATTGTTTATTAGTAAATAATTTTTTTATATCTACTTTTAAATTTAACTTTTCTTTAGACTCCATTTCTTTAGGTGTATTTAAATATGGAGTTATAAATAAACATAGTAGCATACTAAACATAAACATGTAGAAAAATGCCAAATCATTTCCTGTTAAATTCATTATATGACCACAAATAAAAGCAGATAGTGCATATCCTATAGAGCCTAATACCCTTACTTTTCCATAATTTTTATTTTGTTCTTTACAATATGAAGTTGTTATAGTATCTGCAAGTGGCAATAATGAATTTCTAAACATTTCAAAAAATATCGCTACTATAAATATCGGTATAAAAGACGTTGTTTTTGAATATAAATATCCCAGTAAAAATGCTACTAATACATTTATCCATAATATAAGCTTTTGTTTTTTTATAATATCACTTATAATCCCCCATATAGGTACAAGTGCTATACCAATTATAGATGGTATTGATACTATAATCCCTATTTGCGATGGACTAAAGTTTAATGTTTTTTCTAAGTATACAGGTAAATAAGTCATAAATGACCCCAATCCTATAAACATACATAAGTATTTTATATAAAATTTAGACATAATATTCCTCCTCTTATAAGAATATACCATAATATTGTTAGTTTTTGTACAATCATTTTTTTATATTTTTTAGAAAATTTAGGTATATTTATTAGTATTTAAGGTAATTATTTAAATAAATAAAAAAAGTGTGTACATTTACTTAAATAAGTGTTACACTTAAATTACAGTAAATCAAGAAATAATCTTGATGTAGGTTTATAGGAGAATTGAAAATGATTCAAGGAATAGTAAAATGGTTCAATAGTGAAAAAGGATTTGGATTTATATCTGTAGAAGGTGGAGATGATGTATTCGCTCATTTCTCAGCTATACAAGTTGATGGATTCAAAACTTTAGAAGAAGGTCAAAAAGTAAGCTTTAATATAGTTGAAGGTGCTAGAGGTCCTCAAGCTGAAAACATAACTATATTATAATCATATAGATACGTTTTAAAGACTCAAATTTATTTGAGTCTTTTTTATTTATTAATTTTAATAATTATAAATTTTCTGAATATAGCAACAATTAAAAATGTCTATGTGATTTTTTACATAGACATTTTTAGAAATACAAAAGTATTTATAGATACAATGTTTTATAGTATATAATTTACATATCTTTTTTATCTCGAGTTACATCATTTATCCAATTGCCACTTTTAACTCTTATAAATCCAACTATACCTTTTAATATTTCATCACTTTTTAATAGAAAAAATACAATAGGTATTGGTAAATTAAATATAAATGCACCTATAAATCCAAGTGGTATAGATAATCCCCACATAAATATCATTTCATATTTAAATACATACTTATTATCTCCTCCTCCTCTTAAAACACCCATCATAAGATTTGAAGATAAAGACCTAAATAATGCTACTATAGCTGTTGCTGTCATTATTTCTTTTGATATTAATTTCGTTTCTTGTGATATATTATAAAATCCTAATATGGCATCCTTACATAAATAAATCATTAAAGCTGATATAACTCCAACTATTATGCTTAGTATGCTTATTGTATTTGCATATTCTTTTACTTTTTCATAGTTTCCTTTACCTATAGCATTACCTATTATAACTGATGAAGCACTAGATAATCCTTGTATAAATAAAGTTGCAAATTGATTTACTACATTATTTATGCTATTTGCTGCAACTACACTAGTCCCCATCCTACCAACTATTATAGATATCATAGACGATCCTACTGACCAACATAGTTCATTAAAAAATATGGGATATGTTACTTTTACATAATCATTAAATATTATTTTATCTATTTTCAAAATATAATTTAACCTATATTTTATTTTACTTTCTTTAAAAATTATATATGCAAATATTATAAAAAATTCTATTATCCTAGATATAACAGTTGCAATAGCTGCTCCTTTAATTCCTAATGGACTTATCCCAACCCTTCCAAATATTAATATATAATTTAAAAATATATTTATAAATAAAGATATACTATGTATGATCATAGGTATTTTAACAGTTTTAATGGACCTAAGTACACCAACAGTAGAAACTGTTAATGAATAGAATACATAACTTATACTAACTATCCTTATATACTTCTCCCCCATTGATATAACTGATATATCATCTGTAAATAGCTTCATAAATGCACCTGGCATAACCATAGCCACTAATACAAATAATATTGATAGTGCTATACTTAGCCAGTATGTAATAGTAATTACCTTGTGTATTGATTTTATATCTTTTTTCCCATAATATTGAGAACACATAACGTTAGAGCCTCCAGAAAGTCCAAACATTAATATCATCAATATAAAAAAAAGATGATTAGCTATAGCTGCTGATGATAACTCTACTTCGCCTAATTTACCTAACATAACAGTGTCTGCCATATTAACAGATACTGTTATTAGATTTTGTATAGCTATTGGTATTGATATATCTATTATACTTTTATAAAATAATTTATCTTTTGTCATATACACTTATATTCATTCCTTTCACAATTACATATATATCTTTTGTATTATTTAAAAGTTAATACATATACTTATTTACTTATTTAGGTATATAAAAAAGACTAAGATTTAATCCTAGCCTTTTTATGATTAATCACATCTATATGTAGTTTTTCGTATTTTTGATTTTATATTCTAATTTTTAACCAAACATTATATCCATTATATCATCTACTGACATTTTACTAAGAATATTTCCACTATCTATATTACTATCTATAAGCTCTTTTACTAATTCTTTTTTCATTTCTTGTAATCTTATAATTTTTTCTTCTACTGTGTCTTTAGATATTAGCTTTATAACATTAACAATATTTTTTTGCCCTATTCTATGAGCTCTATCACTTGCTTGATTCTCTACTGCAGGATTAAACCATGGATCAAAGTGTATAACTATAGATGCACTAGTTAAATTTAAACCTGTACCTCCTGCTTTTAACGATATTAAAAATACATTATCATTATTTTTATTAAAGTCATTAACTAGATTAACTCTATCTTTTGGGTTAGTTTTTCCATCTAAATAACTATAGCTTATATTTTCATAGTCTAATCTATCTTTTACTTTCTCTAATACTTTTGTAAACTGTGAAAATACTAATATTTTTTTGTCTTTATTTTCTTTTAACAATTTTACAAGCACCTCTAATTTAGAGTTTTTTATCTCATAGTTTTTAACCATTAATTCAGGGGCTATTGCTAACTGTCTAAGCTTAGTTAAGTAAGATAATACAGACATATTATCATTTATTTGAATTTTATTTTTAGCTAAATTAAGTAAACCTAAGTATGCCTTTTTATGTTCTTTGTTAAGCTCTACATAATACTTTTGCTCAATTTTTTCTGGTAATTCATTTATAACTTCTTTTTTTGTTCTTCTTAATAAAAATGGTTTTATAAGCTTTTTTAAATCGTCTATATTACCTTTGTCTAAAAATATTTTTTTAAACTTTGATTTATCATATAAATATCCTGGCATTACAAAGTCAAATATAGACCATAACTCTATTAAGTTATTTTCTATTGGAGTTCCAGTTAGTGCAAACTTAACTTTTGCATTAATTTTTTTTACAGACTTAGCTATTATAGAATCTGGATTTTTTATATTCTGGGCTTCATCTATTATACAGTAATCAAATTTTATATTTTTATATTTTTCTGTATCGTTTTTGTAGGTTGTATAAGTTGTAAGTATTACATCATAACTATCTATATAGTTTATAACATCCTCTCTTTTAGACTTATAAGCTAGACCTATTTTTAGATTAGGAGAAAATCTTTTAAATTCTTCAAGCCAATTATAAATAAGTGATGTTGGTGTTAATACAATAGCTTTTTTATTTTCATTAGATTGTAAAAAAGCTATTGTTTGTATTGTTTTACCTAACCCCATCTCATCTGCTAAAATTCCTCCAAACTCATATCTAGACAAAGTTTTTAAAAATTCATATCCTTCAATCTGATACTCTCTAAGTTTTGCATCTATATTAGGCTGATCAATTTTTAAATTTTCTACTTTTTTAAAGTTCTCGACTATATTGTCTATATTATGACTTCCTTTTATAATAGAACTATCATTATCTTCTATATATTTTTTTAGATATAGTGATTTATTATTGTCTATTTTCATAGAAGTAAGATTTTCATACATCCCCAAAGTATCTATTAGTTCTAATGATTCTTTTAAATTCTTCTCACTTAAATCCAAGTAATTTCCACTTTTAAATCTATATAATTTATTGTTTTCTTTATATGCATTATATATATTTTTATATTCACCTTCACTTATTCCATCTATTTCTAGTCTTGCATTCATATAACCATCTTTTGATGATAATATATTAAATGTTATATTTGGATTTAACTTTGTGCCTTCTTTACTTTCATATTCTTTATCATTATTTAAATCTTCTATACCCTTTAGTACTATCGCTACTATGTGAGAGCATAAATTATTAGATTTTATACTTTGTGACTCTGAAAAACAATCACAACTTACATTTGATATTTCTCTAGTTTTAGTATTTATACTTATCATTGATGTATAATCTCTTCTTCTTTGTTCATCTAACACAGTTCCATAAAATATACATTTACTGCCATTTTGTTTAGCATAATTATTTAAAATTACTCCATTTTTGTATATGTAATGTCCAGAATTGTATTTACTTCTATCTGTATATGTTTTTAATATTTCTTCTATATTTATATTCATTTTATCCACCTTGTTTAATTTTTTGTAAATCTAATTTATCACTATAAAAAAAGAAAAGCTACCCTTTTTGTAAAAAATAAGTGTAGGACGTGTCCTACACTTATTTTTTACTTAATATATACTTAAAATTGATGTTAAACTAGGATCATTTAATAAATAATCAAAGTAACTATGGGCTGAAGTATATCCAATTCCATACTTTTCATTTTTATTATCTACATTTTTATATTCTTCTAAAGCACTCTTTACTGTATTATAGTCCTTCATATTATTAACTTTGTATATATCTCTTTTATCGTTAGGTATATTTGATACATAGTTAGGCTTCATAAAATATCTTGCATCATCTACTTTATGTTCATCACTAAGCTTTTTTAATACTTGACCATTTTTTCTGTGCATTATATGATCATCATATTTATAGTGATGTGCTATATGTGTAACGCTTCCTAACTTTTTTTCAAAGTTTAGTATAGTCTTTTCCATTAGATCATAATGAGTTCCTGGTTTTTTAGCTTCATCTGCTAGTATTATTACATTATCTTTTTTTACTCCTAGTTTATTTAGACATGCTTTAAACTCATTGTTTCTTAGTCTTTCTTTTTCTTTTCTATCTATACCCTTAAATTTTGGGTTATTTTTAAACACATTAACTCCCGACCCATCTGATACTAAAGTTACATATACATTGTCCGTTCCACATTCTTTAATAGCATCTACTATAGCAGTTCCTCCCCATAAAACCTCATCATCTTGATGTTGTGGGTAAAATACCACATGATCTTTAAATCTTTTAATATTGCCATTATTATACTGAGAGTATGCTGTATGTACACCAAATATTACTAACACAACTATTATTATCCCCATTATTTTTTTATCTTTTTTGTCTTTCATTTTCACACCACCTACTATTTTTATTTATATGTCGAAAATAGTCGTCTTTAAGCTTATTTTATATTAGCATACTTTACATCTAAATTATATGAAATTTAATATATTGAAATTTTTTTGTTACCGTTTTGAAATTTTTTTGTTACTTTTTAAATGTTTTTTATATAAATTAAGCTTTATACCCTTAATAATTTTAATAATTGAAAAGAAATAGGGGATAATTAGCCATATCACTATTTATCCCCTATTTCTTTTACTCTATTTAATAAAAACTTACATTTTTTATTACTCTGCATCAAAATCTATATGAAACTTTCCTTCTGGTGAATTTATATCTAAATAAGATAAATTAAAATTTTCATCCATTACGTCTATTTTATATTCAAATAAAACATCATCTTCTTTCTTAGACATAAATATGTAGCTACCATTATCTTTATCTTCTATTTCATCACATATTTCTTCATATATTTCTTCACCACTTACACTTCTTTGGTATCCAGAATTTTTTATTTTCTCTTCTATTAATCTGTATATTTCTTCCATGTTAAACTTCCTTTCTAGTTAAACTACTATATATTATATACTTACATAGTATTTGTTAATTCATAATTATATCATTTAAATATACAGCATAACAATATTTATAAAGTTATTTTCTCTAATATAAGTTTATTTAACCTTTACATATATTGCGAAATTATATTATATATAATATGCTTATCTAAGAGGTGATAATATGAATATATTAGAAAATGATAAACTTATAATAGAATCTAAAAATAGTGGTGCTGAACTAACTAGAATATACTCTAAAGATCTAAAAAAGGAAATACTATGGAATGGAGATAGCACTCATTGGTCAAGACACTCTCCTATATTATTTCCTATAGTCGGTAGATTAAAAGACAACAAAACTTATATAGAAGATAAGTTCTATAATATGAGTCAACATGGATTTGCTAGAGATATGGATTTTGAAATTATTTATAATGATAATACCTCAATAACTTATAGATTAATATCTAGTGATGAAACTAAAAAACTATATCCTTATTCTTTTGAACTTTTAATAAAATATACTATTATTAATAATAGCATAAATACTAATTGGATTGTTTTAAACAAAGATACAAAAGATATGTATTTTTCAATAGGAGCACACCCGGCATTTAATATATATGATGATTTGTGCAATTACTACCTAGAGTTTAAATCTAGAGATATAGTAAAAAGAATAAACTTAGAGGGTCCTTATTTTAATAGTGTAAAAGAAGTTTATAATTTAAATAATTTAAGATTAGAACCTAAGATTTTTGAAAAGGATGCATTAATATATACTAATATAGATAGTATTAACTTAAAATCTAATAAATCTAAAGATTACATAAACCTTAATTTTAAAGATTTTCCACTAGTTGGAATATGGACTCCTTACTACAAAGATACAAACTCTACTGCTCCATTTGTATGTATTGAACCATGGTTTGGACTAGCTGACAGTGTAAATTCGGATAAAATATATACTAACAAAGCTTATATAAATAAACTTAAACCTTTAGAGTCATTTAATAGTTTATATACTATAACTATAGAAAAAGAGTAAGGATTAACTTACTCTTTTTCTATATGTTAATTATCTTTATTAATTAATTTTTTATATGGTTTTTGTATAATTATATCTACAACTTCGCCTATTGCTATGTAAATTAATATTTTTGGTTCTGTAAAAGTTATATAAATAAATATACCTATTATAATGACTATTAATCCTATAATTTTTATTAAAATCTTTTTATTGTCTTCATCATAGTCTAAATCGTCTAAGCATCTGTCAAAATCTTCTTTAGCTCCTAAGCTATAAAGTCTTTCACATACAAAAGCTACCCAAAATAGTGGCATATTTACATCATAAAACAATTTATATGCAACTAGAGCTAATATAGAAAATAATAAAGATGAAATAACTACATTATCCTTACTCTTAGCTTTCACTTAAATCATCCTTTCCATATATAAAATATCATACAATATTACTTTTTTCTACATAATTTCTAATTTATATTATAAAAATAAAGAGCTGCCTTATAAAGCAACTCTTTATTTTTATCCAATTATAGCATCTTTAATTTTTCTATTTATGTTATCCATATACTTATCTCGTTTTATTTTGTATTCATTATAAGAGTCTATATTTCTACATATGCTATTTATTTCATTTCTAACTACATTATTTATACTATCTAAACTTTGTTCATATAATATCTCTATAGAATCTATTTGTATTAATGTACTTGCTACCTCCATATATATATCATGTAATATATATTTACTATCTGATTTAAAATTAAGCTCTAGCTTACCTTGATGTTTTATAGGAACTATTTTTTCTTTTATAAATAATATAAAGTTTTCAAAATCCTTTTTATTATTAAGAGGTTCTACTTCAAATAATATCCTAAAGAATAAGTTCCATATAAATTCACAGTTTAGCTTGCTCATTATAAAGCTACCTAGTTTTTCACAAAATTCATCTTCAAATTCAGGGCTCTTACCAAATTTTATTTTAGAGTTAAAGTCTATATCTTTCTTGGCTATCTCATTTAGCCTCATAAGACCTTGTATTGTTGTATCTTCACTTATATCTAAGCCATCTTTATTCTTATTAAATGAATAGTTTATAATAGTTTCACAAGGCTTTTTAAAATCTACTATAAATCCTATATCTTTTTCCATTTTTTCAGCAAAAGTATCATATGCAATTTTAGCTAAAAACTTTTCCATAGACTTTTGCTTTAATGTTTTATCTTTTGAAGTGTTTTCATTAAAAGATTTATAAACAGATAAAAGCTGGTTGTCTATCATTGCTAGATTATTTTTTATTGATGCCATAACATCACTTAAAAATTTATCTACCATTACATAAGTATTATTTTTATATATAACTTGATGTTCTATATCACTCCAAAATATATTTACCATGGATTTTATCTGTATTTCAAAATTTATTTTGTTTTTTCCATATGTAAATAAACCATTTATTCTATATATTTCAAATCCATTTTTTTGTTTTCGTGGCTGCTCTTTATCTAGCCTTATCTTAACCTTGTCATTACTTTTATTATAAAAATATATATTATCATCTGTAGTATCAAAATAAGACTTTAATACTTTATATATTAATTTCTCTTCTTCTATAAATCTACACTCTAGTCTTACACCTATTAAGTCTGATAGATTATGTATAAGCTCTTGTGGTGTCTCATATCTTTTTAAATATCTATTTCTTATTATTTTTTCTCTTAAACTATATTCTGTTTTTACTCTTGAATTAACATTTAAATATTCTTGGTCACTAGATTCAAGTATATTTTCAAAATAGTTCTCTAGTTCTTTTGATAGCATATTTAATGTAGGTGTTAAGGAGTTTAATAAATCAATTGACTCGTCTATAAATTCAAATTCTTTAAGGCTCATAATATTCTCCTATTTCTTTTTAGTACTTAAATTTTACACAAAAAAGGGACATTTATCAAATGTCCTTTTTAAATTTTACTGTATACTTATACCAAAATGAGTATTTTAAATAAATTTAGTAAATACTCATTTTTAGCATACATTATATATTATTTATTATTTTTCCCTTAAGTATTTTAAATTCTACTTCATCTATTACACCTAAGTCGTATAAATTTTTTATCTTTAATAATTCATTTCCTACATCATAGGATAAATTTTCATTAGAGTTATTAATTTTATAATTCTCTTTTAAATTATTATCAGCAATTGGCTCTACATTATTACTTATAAATGTATTTTCATTTACAAATATTTCTTTGCTACTTATTATGTCTTCTACTTCTATATTATTTATATCTCTTTGTAATATATTGTTGTCATATACCCTTACACTTTGAACTCTTACTAATTTTTCTATATAATTTTTTATCATAAGACTATTTCTAAGCTTTAAATTATCATTTTCGTAAAGACTATAGATCACTTCTTTTAAGCTGTCTTTTGATTCTTTACTTAATATAAATCCTTTATTAGTTAATATGTCTAGGCATATTTCATATAATTCAATATTTGTATAGTCCTCAAAGTCTAACCATATAGGGAATCTATAATTTAAAGACTCATTTAATAAAACTAATTCTTTCATTTTATCTTTTTGGCCAGATAAAACTATTTTTATTTTATTTTTATTGTTATCTATAAATTTTAAAAGTATAGAAATTATTTCTTTGTAATTATTAATATCTAATAATAAGTGAGCCTTATCTATTAATACTATTTTACCTAAAGATTTATTTAGTATATCTTCTAATTTTAAGCCACTATTTATTTCACCTATTATTTCTCTTATATCAATTTCTACTATATTCTTAGACTTTATCATATCCCTTGAGTAATACATTTCTGCTAATATGTTTAAAATAGATTTTTTACCTGTTCCTACATTTCCTGTAAATACTATGTTACTATACTTATTTCTATTATTTTTTTTGCCTAGTTTTACTCTCTTTTCTTGTATTTTAATAAGTTTATATTCATTTCTTAAAAATTCTTTTGCTTTTTCATTTCCTTTAAGAGATTTAAGTTTTTCTTCTAAATCAAACTCATACTCTGATACTTTAATTTTTTCTATATCTTTAGTTGTAATTAGATTCATTTCATAAGTGCTTATGTTTTCTTCTGCTATTCTTATGCTTTGATTTCTTATTAGATTTTCTACATAATTTCTAACCATTCTACCATTTCCTGATGTAGAATCGGATTCTTCATATATATCTTCAAAGCTTTTTTTAAGAGATACATATGCATTTTTAGATAATTTGAATCCTGTTGAATCTATTAAATTAATAGCCATTTCTAATAGTTCATTTGGGTTGTAATCTTCAAAAGTTGTCCAAATTGGGAATCTTGATTTTAATCCTATATTAACATCAAAGAAATCTTCCATCTCTTCTTCATATCCTGCAAGTATTACTACAACCTCTTTAGAATAGTCTTCTATAAGCTTAAGAAGTGTTTCTGTAGCCTCTCTACCTAATGAATCATTAGCTAATGTATAGGCCTCATCTATAAATAAAACTCCTCCTATAGCCTCTTTAAACTTTTCTTCAGTCTTTTTACTAGTTTCACCTGGTACCTCTGATATAAAACTTGATCTATCCGTTTCTATCATCTGACCTACCTTTAAAAGACCCATGCTATTTAACATTTCTGATACTAATCTTGCTATACTAGTTTTACCTGTTCCTGGATTACCTACAAACACCATATTTAAGTTTTGCTCTATTTTAGTATCTATTCCCGCTGCTTTTCTCTTCTCTTGTGCAACTATAAGCTTATATTGGTTTCTAAGTAAGCTTTTAACTTCATTTAAACCTACTATTTGGCTTAGTCTTTCTTCTAAATTAAATTTTGCTTTTGCTTTAAAGTTGAAATTGTCTCTTTCTAGCAAATCTATTTCCTTACTTTTATCATTTATATACTTTTTAGATGCATCTAATATAGCATTTTCAACTATATTTCTTACAAATCTAGCATTACCTAAATCATTTTTACCACTTATTTGATTTTTGGCAAATAAGTCTATTAATTCATTTTTAACGTTTTTTGCTATTCTATATCCTTTTGATTTTGCAATATTTAAAGCTATCTCATACATTTCATACGGAGTATAATCTTCAAAATGTATAGTGTTTAAAAATCTTGATTTAAGACCTGGATTAAATGCTAAAAATTCATCCATATCTTTTTCATATCCTGCAAGTATTACAACTAAATCATCTCTATTATCTTCTATACCTTTTAATAATGCATCTATTATTTCTTTTCCTACTTTATCATCATCACTTTCACATAGTGAGTATGCTTCATCTATAAATAATACTCCTCCCATAGCAGAATTTATTATATCTATAGTTCTTTTAGCTGTTTCTGCTGGGTTTTCTGTTACAAAATCAGCTTTGCTAACTTCCCTATATATACCTTTAGATAATATATTTAGTGCATTTAAATATTCAAAAGTTACTCTAGCTGCATTAGTTTTACCTGTTCCTGCATTACCTGCAAATATCATATTTAATGATATATTAGATGTTTTTAGTCCAAGTCTTTCCCTAATTTTTTGTACTTTGTAGTTGTTTTTAACGCTTGTTAAAAATTCTTTTAAATCTTTCATTCCTATAATAGAATTTAATTTGTATTCAACTTCTTCTAATGTAGGTGTTGAATAATCACTAAGTGAGAATATTTCATTTTTTATGTTGCAATATATTTCGTCATTATCTACATATATTAATATTGTACTATTTTCTTTAATATTTTCTTTTAAAATCAAGTTTGTTAAGGGTTTACATAGCTTGTAAGATACATATTCACTAATTCCAAAATTTGAATCTTTTTTATATGTTTCTTGTAAGTATTTGCAAATTCCAAAGTATTCATCGCTTTGATCATCTTCTTTAATATCTAATACTATTTTTACGTTGTGATTTTCTTCTTTTATTTTTATAGTTTCTAGAACTTCTCTTTTTACTATTTTATTTCTTTCCTCCTTATTAAGAGGCTTAGTATATAATACTTTATCTATGTTATTGCTAAATGACTTAGTAAAGTGTTCTTCTATATT
This sequence comes from Romboutsia sp. MSSM.1001216sp_RTP31141st1_G3_RTP31141_220114, assembly GCF_039031195.1. NCBI lineage: Bacteria > Bacillati > Bacillota > Clostridia > Peptostreptococcales > Peptostreptococcaceae > Romboutsia > Romboutsia sp. MSSM.1001216sp_RTP31141st1_G3_RTP31141_220114. The sequence continues at coordinate 233,133 of NZ_JBCIUO010000003.1, forward strand.
AAACTTCTCATCATTAGTTGTATATACTAAGAACTTATTATGACAAACTATATTGTTTATAGTATCCTCATCTTCATCATTTGCTTGTATTAAAAATTTATTTTTTATTATGTAATTATTGTCTAAGTTTAAGCAAGTATTTGGATATACATTTGATAATACATTTAGCATATCTTCACTAGCTTTTTCACTATTTTTAAATAGTATACAAGAAGAATCACTACTTAGTTTTTCATATAAATCTGTTAAAAATGCGCTATATCCTAAATTAAAATTATATGATGCTAAATCTATTTCTTGTATATGTGTATTATCTATAAAATCTGAATTATTTAGGTATTCAAATATCCTTCTTACACTAGTTTTTTTAGCAGTTTCTTTATCCCCTATTAAAAATAATATTCCTTTTTCTTTGTTTATAAATTTTTCTTCAAAATACTCACATATTTCCTTGATAAATTTTTTTTGCCCTATAAGCTCTCTATTTAATTTTCTTTCTATATAACTAAATTTTTGTTTTATAAAGTCTTGTTCATTCTCCATATGATTCACCCTTCAATGTTTTATTATTTTTTATAGCCTTAAGATATTCTTACCCCAAAAATTATATTTTATATATATAATATAATTTTTTTACAAAAAAACCTCATAGATATCTATGAGGTTTCAAAACTGGTGACCCATCCGCGACTCGAACGCGGGACACCCTGATTAAAAGTCAGGTGCTCTACCGACTGAGCTAATGGGTCTTATATAATTTAATAACATAAGCTTACAGCAACTTACTCATTGCAAGTTATCTGCTCTACTATCTAAATAACTATAAGTTTTGGTGGGATTAACAGGGCTCGAACCTGTGACCCCCTGCTTGTAAGGCAGGTGCTCTCCCAGCTGAGCTATAATCCCAAAGTGGTGACCCATCCGCGACTCGAACGCGGGACACCCTGATTAAAAGTCAGGTGCTCTACCGACTGAGCTAATGGGTCATTTGTTTTGTTTACTTCTCTCAACCACAAATATTATTATATTCGTTTTTTTTTGTTTCGTCAACACTTTTTGTATATTTTTTCAAATTATATTTTATTTTTTTCTATATCTGTTGATTTTTCTACTTTTTTAGAATTATTTTAAATTTAAAAATTAAAAAGAGTAGTAACCTACTCTTTTATTATTTGTTTAATACTATTTTTTTATGTTTAGAATTTATTAACTTTGAAAATACAGTTACTCCTAAAAGCTCTAATACACTTATTATAACAATAGTTCCTCCTGGTGCTATGTCTAAATAAAAAGATATTAATACCCCACTTATTATAGCTATCTCACCAAATAATACTGAATAAAATATTGATTGTTTAAAACTTTTTGCTACTTTTAAGCTTGTAGCTACTGGTATTGAAATAAGGGATGATACTAATAATACCCCAACTATTCTAAGTGTTATTGTTATGCTTGCTGCAACTAATATCATAAATATTGTGTTAATAAGTTTTACAGGTATTTTAGAAAATTTTGCATTTTCCTCATCAAATGTTATATATAATAATTCTTTAAATAATAAACTTACAAATAAAATAATTATAATTGCTACCATAATGATTATTTTTATATCTTCACTACTTACTGTAGCTATACTTCCATACATAAATGAGAATAAATCAAAGTTTGTATTTGATATACTTATAAGTATACCTGATATTCCAACTCCTAAAGCCATTATTATAGCTATTGACAAATCTGCATATTCTTTTAAATATGTTCTTAATCTATCTATTATTATAGCTGCTATACTTGATGCTACTAAAGATCCTATTAAAGGATTTACACCTACTATAGTAGCTGATGCTATACCTGATAGTGCTATATGTGACAGACTATCTCCTATTAACGATAATTTTTTAAATACTATAAACATTCCCATTAATGGACATATAAGCCCAACTATTAAGGAAGCTGTAAGTGCCCTTACCATAAAATCATATTGAAAAATTTCCAAAATATTGCCTCCCCACTTTAACTACTAAATAAATTAAGCATTATAGATTCATCTATATCTTTTTTGCTATTTTCTATTAATTCTATTTTTTTATTTTTTATTAATGCTAATTTTTTAACTTCTTCTTTAACTATAAATAAATCATGAGATACTATTATTATAGTTAAATTTAATTTTTTATTTAACTCTTTTAGTATTTTATAAAATTCTTTTTGTCCGTTTACATCTATTCCAACTGTTGGTTCATCTAAAAATAGTATTTCAGGTGATTTTACAAGTTCTCTAGCTATAAATACTTTTTGTTGTTGACCTCCTGATAAACTTCCTATTAGTCTATCTTTATACTCATACATTCCTACTAATTTTAAAACTTCATCAACTTCTTTTTTGTATTTTTTACTTACTCTTTTAAACAAACCTACCTTAGATACTAAACTTAATGATACTACTTCTTCTACTGTTATAGGAAATGAACTAGAAAATGAATTTGATTTTTGGTCTACATAACCGATTTTATTCCATTCATCAAAGTTATTTATATTTTTATTAAGTAAGTCAATACTTCCTTTAACTGGTTTTAATTTATTTATCATAAGCTTAAGCAAAGTACTTTTACCAACACCATTTTGCCCTATAATACCTATGTAATCACCTTTATTTATATTTAAGTTTATATTATCTAATATAACTTTATCTTCATATCCAAAGCTTACATCGTTAAATTTAATTACTTTATCCATATTTATCCCTACTTTAAAACTAAATTTAGTGTTTCTAAGTTTTTATTCATTAAAGATATGTAATCTTTATTATTGTCAAAATCCTTTTTACTTATATTGTCTATTGAATATAGCACTGTTGTTTTTATATTAGCCTCATCTGCTATAGTTTTTGCTACATTTGGATTTACAAGACCATCAAATAGTATGTATTTTATATTATTCTTTTTTGCATAGTTAGCTATTTCACTTATTTTGCTAAGAGATGGTTCTTGATTTGGACTAATTCCTGTTATAGATATTTGATTTATTTTATATTCATCACATAAATATCCATAAGCACCATGAGATACTATTATACTCTTATTTTTTTTGTCTTTTAAATTTTCATCATAATTACTTTTTAGCTTTTTTAACTTTTCTATATATTCATTATAATTTTTTTCATAATAGTCTTTGTTTTTTTCGTCTGCTTTGATTAAAGCATTTTTTATGTTTTCACATTCTTTCATAGCTAAATCTACATTTAACCATACATGAGGATCATACTGCCCGTGATTATGAGATTCATGATTCTCTTTTTCGTGATTTTGTTCTTCATCATAAGTAAGTGGTTTTATACCTTCACTTGCATCTACTATCTGTAGTTTATTTTCACTTTTTATTTTATCTGCAAAGCTATCTAATCCTAATCCATTTTTTATAAGTAAATCAGCATTTTGAATATCTTTCATAAGCTTTGGCGTTATTTCATAGTCATGAGGTTCTACTCCTGGTGGAACTACATAATTTATATTTATCTTATCTTTTCCTATATTTCTTGTAAAATCGTATATAGGAAATACTGTTGTGTAAACATTTATTTTCCCATTGTCTTTAGCTGTATTATTACCACTAGAACAAGCTACAGCACTTATCATTGTTATTACTGATAATAATGCTAGTAATATTTTTTTCATATATTTCTCCTTCCATATGTAAATCTTTATAATTATATCCAAAATATTATTTATTTAATCTATACCATTTTTAATTGATAATAAATATCATTATCGAATATTTTATAACTTTTTACTCATTTAGTCAATATATTACATTTTATGTTATTTATAATAACAATAATAGATGTTTATATCAACTGATTTTATATATATATTTAAAATTTTAAAATCTTCCTATATATACTTTATTCATGTATTTTATAATCTATTATAATTTATATTAATTTAATTTATATATAAGAAATACATACATAAAAAAGCTATAAACTCTGGTTTTTAATTCCTATAGTTTATAGCTTTTTTATATTTTATGCTAATTAAATAGCTTATTTCTTATTTTAGTATTTATATTAAAATTATAAACGAGTATCCCAAGAATCACAGAATGCATCAACTGAGCTTACGCCTTTAAATTCAGATTTTCCCATTATCTTTTGTATTACTTGATGTATAGTATTTTCATTATCTGTATATGCATTTATATATGTTGGTACCATTGGTACATCTATTAAGTGGAATGGATTATTTACAGATACACATACTGTAGGTAGTTCTGTAACATACCAAGGAATATCTGGACCCATTGGCATAGCCCATGTTATACGACGTACATTACTTTGAGAGAATCCTTGTACATTTACAAACAGCATTACTGCATCAAACTTATCAACAAAATCTTTTATTGGAGTCATAGCTAATAATTGCTTTCCATTTAAAGATGTATTTGGATCGAATACTTCTACCTCAAATCCTTGTGCTTCTAACTCATTTTTCACTTTATCTTGTAAGCTACCTGTTCCTGCCATTGATACTTTAGATGCAAACCCTGTTGAGTCTACAGTATATAGCATTATTCTTTTGTGAGTTTCTGGCGTTATTGGTAGTTGATTTTTAGTGTTTTTAACTAAAGTTATAGCTTTATCTGCTACATCTTTTGCTACTTCTAAGTGTTTTTCACATCCTATAACAGATAAATTTTCTTTTGGTGGCATTAATGTATTTGATTCTTTTTTCTTATGTAATTTTAACATAGCTTTAAATGCAAGTACACGAGTAACAGCTTCATCTAAACGCTCATGAGTTAATATTCCATTTTCAAGTCCTTTTTTCATAGCTTCAACATCTTCATCTTTATCTCTATAATAAAGTATCATATCGCATCCTGATGCTATTGTTGTAGGTATCATATCTTCTCTTCTTATCATAGAAGTAAGTCCTACCATATGAGTTGCATCAGTAAGTATTAATCCGTTAAATCCTAATTGTTCACGAAGTAATCCTTGTAATAATTCAGGTGCTATAGTAGCTGGCATTATCTCATTATCTTTTATGCCTGGCTTCAACTTTCTTGAGTATTCTGGAAGTCTTATATGTCCTATCATTACAGATTCAACACCTGCATCTATCATTCCCTTATATACTTTACCAAATTCATTATCCCACTCTTCACAACTCATCATATTATTAGTTGTAACTATGTGTTGATCACGCTCATCTAATCCATCTCCTGGGAAATGTTTCATACAACAAGCAAGACCTGCATCATTTGCACCTCTTAAATATTCTTTTGACATTTCAAGTACAACATCTGCATCACTTGAGAAACAACGGCTAGATACAACACAGTTTCTCCAGTTTTTATTTATATCAACTATAGGTGCATAAGTCCAGTTGCATCCTATAGCAGCTGCTTCCTTACATCCATAATATCCTAATTTGTATGCATTTTCTTTATCTTGTGTAGCCCCTATTGTTACATGGTATCCTATATGTGTTCCACCACCAATACCACCATCTCCTCCAGCTTCTATATTAGCTGCTATAAGTGCTGGTATTTTACTAGTATTTTGTATAGTCATATTTTGTTCATATAACTTATCTGCTGACATATTAGAATATCTAAATCCTCCCATGCCATATTTATTAATACGCTCTTTTATCTCTTCTTCATTGTTATTCCAAAGCATATCTACAAATACTTGTCCTATCTTTTCATCTAAAGATAATCCCGCTAATGTATCTTCTACCCACTTGATATCCTCATCTTCTAAGTAAAATGGTTTTGCTTTTAAATCTATTCTCATTTTAATCCCCCTTTTAATAAATGTCTTTTTAGATTTATAATCATAAGGTATATAAAATTTATATACCTTATTTGATTACTATTTTTTAATATTAACTAATTCTGAATTTAATACGTATATAAATTTATCACTTATCTGACCACCTGCTAATTCTGCTAATTGATCAATTGTCATACCTTCTAACATACCTGCAGTTGGGCCCTCTAGAATTTGTCCAAAATATTTTTCAATTATAGATTTAGTTTCTTCATTGGCCATTAATTCTTTAAATTTACATTTTGTTGAATATACATCATCTGTAATATTAAGTTCTTTAATTTCAACATCATCAAACTTGTTTTTATCATCATTAAACCAATTTGTAACTACTCCACCTTTATCTTCTGGACAGTCATAAATAGAATTTCTTTCATCTACTTTATTAAATATAGCAAAATCCGTGTAAACTTTGCCTTCACTCTTTGCCACTACTTTTACTTCATTTTGTCCATCTACTAACTCTATATTTTCAAAGTTAAATATATGATTTGAATTTAATGTAGCTACTTCTTCGTTATTTACAAATAAAGTTAATTCATTTAAGTTAGAGTATACTTTGACATTTATAAATTTATTTTCTCTATCAATATATCTTTTACTATTTATATGAACGAATTTTTCATCTGACCAAAGTGATTTGTACATATAAAATGCGTCTTTTTTAACTTTTCTATCAAATGTTATTAAACCTTTATTATTTCTTCCTTTAACTCCACCTTCATCTCTAAAATCAGAACCAAAGTCAAAGAAATTCCATACGTATGTACCCCATACAAATTTTCTTTCATTAAATATCTTCATTACTTTTTCATGATATAGTGCATGGTACTCTTCTGTATAATCCTTTACTTGTGGATTATCTGTATGATACTTAATTATTCCTTCTGCACCATATTCTGATATACCTATACAAGTATCTGGATTTACCTTATTAAAATCATCTAACCATTGAGCAAATTCTTCAACTTCACCTTGATACCATCCATAATATTTGTTATAAGCCATTATGTCTGTATAATTATGAAACTCATCTTCATTTTCAACCATCATAACTTGTGCTTGAGTAGTTAAACGAGTACTATCTTCTTTTTTAGCTAGTTGGTGAAGTTCTTTAACTAGAGTTCTAAGCTCGTCAGTTATACCACCTATTTGTATTTCATTTTGTACTCCCCACATAACTATACTTGAATGGTTATAGTTTTGACGTATTAATTCAACTAATTGGCTCTTAGCATTTTCACCTTTTAAATCAGTCTTTGACATAACTGATATAAATGGTATTTCCGCCCATATTATCATACCTTCTCTATCACATAAATCATAGAAGTATTGATCGTGTTGATAATGAGCCAAACGTATTGAGTTAGCACCTACTTCTTTTATAAGTTTCATGTCTTCTTCATGATCCTTTTTGCTTAGTGCCCAACCTTTATCTTTTCTATCTTGATGTCTAGAAACACCATTTAACTTCATATGTTCTCCATTTAAGAAGAATCCTTCTTTAGCATCAAATCTATAGTATCTAAACCCTGTTGGTATTATTAATTCATCTAATACATCATTATCTTTCATTATGTATGCTTTTACATTATATAAATATGGATTTTTTACCCCATGCCATAGTATAGGGTTTTCTATATTTATTGGTAGTGATATTTCCCTAGATTCATTTGGGTTTAATAATATATCTTTTGCATTGTATTTTACAATATTTCCTTCTTTATCTAATACATCTATCCATAATTTTATAGCTTCTTCTTTTTCACAATCATTTTTTATTATTGATTTTACAGTTATGCTTGCACTTTCTTTAGTTATATTATCTTGTGACACATATACTCCTAAAGAACCTTCATTCATTAATTCAAAATGAGTTTTATCTGTAACAACTAGATTAACATCTCTGTATATACCACCATAGAATGTAAAATCTGCCCATATAGGATATACATCATCAACTATAGAGTTATCTACTTTAATTGCTATTGTATTGACTTTTCCATATTCTACTACATCACTTATATCAAATCTAAAAGTAGAATATCCTCCTTTATGCTCTCCTAAATGTTTTTCATTTAAGTATACATTTGTTATACTGTTTGATCCATTTAATTCTATATATATTTTCTTATTTTCATATTCTTTATTTATAAATATCTCTTTTCTATACCAGCAAGCTCCCTTATAAAAATCATTGCCTCCATCTATTCCATCTATAGCATTCCAAGTATGGGGGATGCTTATATTTTCCCAAGTGCTTAAATTAATATCTTTTATATAAGCTTCTTTAATATCTTCTTTTACAAATTTCCAATTGTCATTGATGTTAATAATATTTCTCATAATATCTCCCCTTTGTAAAACATTTTCCTAAGATTAATACTAGTATATCATATATTTCGGTTTATTGGTATACTAGTATTAATTTTATTTTACAGGTTAACTTAACGACTTTTCAAATTCTATTACTAAACCTTCTTTTTTATTATAAATAAAATCACAAAGAATCTCATATATCACTACATGAGATTCTTTATGATTAAAATACGTTACTTTAAACTTAAATTAATATGTTTACAAAATACTCAAATAAAATTTAACCTTAAGCACCTTGTTTCTCTTTTATACTGTTTAATCCACTTTGAACTTCAGCCATTTTAGCTGCATCTAATGGATAGAATTTCATAGCTATTATAGATGCTATATGTCCAAATATTGGTACTATGTACATACACGTCATTATTAACCAGAAAAACTTAGTATCTGCTGGAGTATTTGGAACTATTACTGCATTTGCCATACCTATTATAGCAAGCCCTACTCCAAGTAATGTTGAACTAAATGATGATATTAACTTATCTATAAATGAGAATAATGTCCCCATCATACCTGGAACAAACTTTCCAGTTCTATATGTTTCATAGTCTGCACAGTCTGCTATCATTGGTATAACTATATTTCCTGATATCCCTGCAAATGCACCTTGAAGTATTGTTATAGATAAGAATAGTATAGTATTTAAATTTATATTAGTCATAGATACATTATCAAATGGTTGTATTATAATCATTGCAAATAACATTGCCATACTTAACCAAGTACCTGCAACAAAAGCTTTCTTTTGCCCAAGTTTTGATGCATATCTAACTCCAATTATTGTTATAATTATCGTTACTGGAGTTGTTATAACACTCATCTCACCTTGTAAACTAATATTCATCAATACGTTACCAAATAAATACATCTTAGTTGCATTAGCAAGAGTGCTTGCTAACTTATCAGTTGAAGCTGCTATAACTAGCATTTGTATAGCTCTATTTGACTTTATTATTGGCCAGTAATCTTTAAACTTAACTTGATTTGCTGCACTTCCGACACCGTAAAATTCTTTTTTATCTCTCCCTGATATACCTATAATTGCAAGTATTGTCATTACAAATGAAGTTCCACCAAATATTATTGCTGCCATCTTCCACATTTCAGGATTTAATAAACCATTTTCATATCCATCAGCAAACATTGGAGGTAATATAGAAGTTATTACTAATGCTGATACTGAAAATAATATACTATTATATATTGAATCAAATATTGTAAATAATGGTCTTTGCTTAGGGTCATTAGTTAATGACGCTTGTGCTGCTTTTGTACAAGCTGTTTGGAATGTGTATCCTATTATGTATATTACATATATTCCTAAAAGTACCGGAAATCTCATTGATTTACTAAGGTTTGGTACTACTCCGAATATTAAATACACAGTTATTAATAATATAATATTTCCAACTAGCATAAATGGTCTATATTTACCAAACTTAGTTTCAGTCTTGTCTATCATATATCCTATTATTGGATCTGTTATACCGTCAAATATTCTCATAGATGTTATAACTACCCCTATAGTTACCGCAGCTATACCTAGTATATTTTGACTAAATATTGCCAAGTAAGTCATTATAGACATTATTACATTTGTGGCAGTATTATTTAAAGCGAAAAGTCCTATTTGCCATAATTTAGCACTATTATATTGTTGTTTTGATACGTTAGACACTTTTTATTCCCCTTTCGATTATTAAATCTTTGAAATTGTTTTCCCAATCTTTAAAAAAAATTACTAATTAAAATCTATCTTCGTATCCTAATGCTTTTAAATTTCTTGCACTTATTTCTAAGCTTTCAAATGGATCTTTTCCATATGTATCATCTTGCTCTATAAATATATGTTCAACCCCTGTTTCTCCAGCTAAATCTATTATAGCTTTTATGTCTAAGTTTCCTTCTCCTATTTCAGCAAATTGAACCATTAATGCCATATTTGTCATTATTTGTTCCATTCCACCTGATAAGTCTATAGTTTGAGCTATTCTATAATCTTTTATATGTATTATCTTTATTCTTCCTTCTAGTTTCTTTATCCACTCTAATGGATTTACTCCTCCCCTTTGTAACCAATGAACATCAAGCTCAAATCCTAAATACTCTGGGTCACTTTCTTTAGCCATTATATCCATTATATACTCACCATCATATTTAGCAAATTCAACATGGTGATTATGATAATAAAGTTCTAGACCTTCTTCTTTTAATCTTTTACCAAATTCATTTAATTCTTTAGTATACTCAATTATCTTTTCTTTTGATCCTAAACAATCAAATGATATCATTCCTACTCTTATATATTTGCAATTTAATGCTTTAGTATCTGATACTATTTTGTCAAAGTCATCTCTTAAGTTTTCCATTTTAATAGAAGGCATTAAAGACTTTATAGCTGCACTAGTTGCGCATACTTTCATATCTAGCTCATCTAAACATTTTTTTATTTCAGATACATTTTCTTCAGTCATAGGTATTTGAGATAATTCTACTGTTGAAAATCCTATTTCTTTAACTCTTTTGAAAGTTTCAGTTATACCCATTTCTTGTACTTTTTCTCTAAGCATCATCATTTGAACGCCTATTGTTGGTTTTGTCATATTATTTACCCCCATAATATTTGTTTATTATCCTTAGATGAAGTTCTTATACTATCTATAATTTTTATAGAAGGTATGGCGTCATTTATAGTTATATAATCTTTAGTGTTATTTATTAAGCAATTATAATAATCATTTATAATTTCTTTATGGCTAGCTCCATAATAATGCTTACTTCCACTAAGTTTATCATCTTCTACTATTAAAACTTTTTCTCCACCTACTGATTTATATAATTTACTATCTTTTATAGTAAATTTACCCTTTTCAAGTATTACCTGTATCTCAACACTAGAGCTGTCACAATATGCTATTGTTGAAAAGAATAACCCTTTAGCCCCATTTGAGAAATTTATACTAGCACTAGCTGTATCTTCAACTTCTATATCATAATCTAATAAGTTACTAACCTTACCTTTTATAGAATCTATTTTTCCACCTAATAATTGCATTAAATCTAATGTATGTATAGACTGATTTATCATAACTCCACCACCAGCTAACTTCATACTACCTCTCCATGGCTTTATGTCATAATACTCTTTTGGTCTACTCCAAGTAACTATCCCCTTTATACCAATTACTTTTCCATATTCTTTAGAATTTACTATATTTAATAAGTGCTTTGTTGTTTTGTTGTATCTATTTTGTAGACATATACAAATATTAGAATCTGTATTGTCATGTAATTTTTTAAATTTATTAGCTTCTTTCGCGTTTAAACAAAGTGGTTTTTCTAGGAGTATGTTAACTCCTAGATTAGCCACTTCTTTAGTTACAGGATAGTGAAGGTAGTGTGGTAAACATATATGAACACAATCTAAGTTTTCATTTTTAATCATCTCATTATAGTCTGTATAAAATTTAGCATCTTTTACTAAATCTTTTTTATTTTCATCTATATCACATACTGCAACTAGCTTTGCATTTTTATTTGATTTAATTGCATGAAGATGAACCATAGAAACATCTCCTAGACCTATAATCCCTATTCTTAGTGCCATATATTTTCCCTTCTTTCTCCTATTTTTATTTATGCGTTAGCTTTTTCAGCTTCTCTTCTCTTGTTTAATTCTTCTAGGTATAAATCTTCATCAAATGGTAATTCTATATCTTTTCCTGTCCAGCTTGATAAGTGCATTGCATTTGATAATATAACTCCATTTATACCATCTGTTCCTGGTGCTAATAATTTTTTACCTTCTAATATAGCTTCAGTGAAGTTTATCATAACATTTATATGTTGAACTCCCCATTGATCTGGTATTTCAAATTCTTCAACTTCGAATAAATCTCCCATACCTTCTCCTCTGAAAAGATTTGCAACATCAGCAAAAGTTAATCTCTTGTTTAATTCATTTTCGCTTTCTTTCATTCTCTTAACTGTTACTTTCTTACTTCCTTCAACTACTATCTTACCTTTATCCCCGTGTATTTCAAATCTATCAGTTCCTAATATGTCATGTGTACAAGTTATAAATGTTCCAGTAGCTCCGTTTTCGTATTCAACAAAAGCAGTTACATCATCTTCAACAGCTATATTTCTGTGAGAACCAAATTGTAAGTTAGCTCTTACTTTAGTTGGCATTCCACATATCCATTGCCATAAGTCTAATTGGTGAGGTGCTTGGTTAGCTAATACTCCTCCGCCTTCTCCTGACCAAGTTGCTCTCCAGTCACTCATATCATAGTATGCTTGTGGTCTCCACCAAGTAGTTATTATCCAGTTAGTTCTTCTTATTTCCCCTATTTCACCGTTATCTACTATTTCTTTTATTCTTTGATATAATGGGTTTGTTCTTTGATTAAACATCATACCAAATACTAAGTGTGGCTTAGACTCTGCTAATTCATTCATTTCTCTTATTTTCTTAGTGAAAACTCCTGCTGGCTTTTCAACTAATGTATGTAAATCTCTGTTTAATGCTTCTATAGCTATTACTGGATGATCGTAGTGTGGTGTAGCTATTAATACAGCATCTATTTCTTTACTATCTAACATGTCTATGTAGTTATCAAAGAATTTTACATCTTTAGGTAACTTTTCATTAGCCCATTCCTTTTTAGCTGGGTTTATATCACAAACTGCTGTTAACTTAGCTCCTGCTACTTTTCCTTCTGCTAACCAACTAGCATGAGATCCACCCATTTGACCTATTCCAACTATCCCAAATCTTACTTGTTTCATATCGTCCCCTCCAAATTTGTTTAATCTAAACTCAATTTTTCCTAATATGTTTACTAAAGATTTATATTGAAGTGCATAAGCACTCTTTCCGTCTAGACCTTTGTCTTCTTTTATTATTTCATTAACATCTTCTAATTCTAAATCTTTTAATGAATCAAATATAACTAAGTGTGGCTCCATAGTTACAAAGCCTTTATATCCATTTTTTATAGCATCTGTTAGTATTTCTTCTATCTTACCTTCACCAGTTCCGCATACTACATTTTGATTATCACGTTTATTTGCATCTTTTATGTGGTAATATACTATATAGTCTTTTAATAATTCATAGCATTCTTTAGTGTTTTCCATACACTGAACAAAGTTTGCAAAGTCAAATATAGCTTTAAAGTTATCTGAATTTACACTTTTTAATATCTCTAAACATCTAGAAGATATATCTCCGTATATGTCTTTTTCATTTTCATGAAGTAGTATTATGTTGTGCTTTTTAGCTATTTCTGTAAATATACTTAATTTTTTTATAACTTCATCTCTATAGTCATCAGGATTTTTACCTTTTGGCATATAGAAACTAAACATTCTTATATACTTACACTCTAGTATACTTGCCATTTCACATAATTTTTCTAACAAATCTACTTGCTTATTAAAACCTTCTTCATCATCTATAAATACTTTACCTATAGGTGATCCTATAGAAGATACTTTTACTTTATATTCTTCTAATTTTGGCTTTATATAAGTTTTTAGTTCATCTATACTATATTCACTAAAGTTTTTTTCATTTACCCCTCTTATTGATATATACTCCATACCAAGTTCTGTTACTGTTTGAAGTTGTGTATCAAAATCACTGCTTATTTCATCTGAAAATCCCGATATCTTTATATTTTCTAACATACGCTCCCCCTATAAAATGTTTTATCCTAAGAAGTATTTGTTTGAGTTGTTAAAACATATATCTTCAATTATTTGACCTAGTATGTCTAAGTCGTTTGGATATTCTCCATTTTCAACTAAGTTACCTATGTAGTTGCAAAGTATTCTTCTAAAATATTCATGTCTTGTAAAAGATAAGAAACTTCTAGAGTCTGTAAGCATTCCTACAAATTTACTAACTAATCCAAGTTGTGAAAGTGCCATTAATTGTCTTTCCATTCCATCTTTTTGGTCATTAAACCACCATCCAGAACCAAATTGTATTTTCCCAGCTATGCCTCCACCTTGGAAGTTACCTATCATAGTACCTAGTACTTCGTTATCCTTTGGATTTAAACAGTATAGTATAGTTTTAGGTAGTTTATCTTCTACATCTAGACTATCTAATATTCTTGATAATGAATAAGCGATTTCCCCATCATCAATACTATCAAATCCTGCATCTACCCCTACTTTGTTAAACATTCTTGTATTATTATTTCTAAGAGCACCTATATGAAGTTGCATAACTAGATTTTTCTCGCTATACATCTTTCCTAAGCTTATTAATGTGAAAGTTATGTACTTGTAAGCTTCTTTATCACTTATAGTTTCACCAGATAAAACTTTAACAAATATTTCTTCAACTTCCTCTATTGTTGAATTTTCAAAATAAACTCTTTCTAAACTATGATCTGTTATATTACATCCATTTTCTACAAAGAAGTCTAATCTATTTTTAAGTACTTTTAAAAGTTCACTGTATGTTTTTATTTCTATATTTTCTAATTTTCCTAAAGCTTTTATATAATCTATAAAACCTTCATTTTTTATCTTAAGTGCTTTATCTGGTCTAAATGTAGGTCTTACTTTACACTCAAAACTTTCATCTTCTCTTATTTTTTTATGATATATTAAATCATCAGCTGGATCATCTGTAGTTCCTATGTATACTACATTTGACATTTCTATTAGCTTTCTTGCACTTAAATTGTTTTCTTTGATACTAAGATTTGCTTTTTCCCATATAATCTCGGCAGTTTTTTCACTTAGAGTTTCTTCTATGTTAAAGTATCTTCTAAGCTCTAAATGAGACCAATGATATATAGGGTTTCCTATTAAATAAGGCATCATCTTAGCAAATTCATTAAACTTTTCAAAATCACTAGCATCTCCTGTGATGTACTTTTCATCTATACCAAAGCTTCTCATAGCTCTCCACTTGTAGTGGTCATGGTATAACCACATTTGAGTTATATTTTCATATGTTTTATCTTCTGCTATTTCTACTGCTGGTAAATGGCAGTGATAGTCAAATATAGGCATTTTTGCTGCGTGGTTATGATATAATGTTTTTGCCGTGTCGCTATTTAATAGGAAGTCTTTATCCATAAACGTTTTCATATTTACCCCCATATATTTCACTTAATTAAAATTTTGACTTTATTTAACTTATACTAAATATTTTATCATAAAATATTTTTAACAATATTTGAATTAATTTTCTTTTTTTAGACTAATTTATTCAAATTATTTATTTTTATTTATAGCCTCTATTAATCCATTTATATAAACTGCTCCTAAAGCTCTATCATATAGTCCATATCCTGGTCTTCCTGTTTCTCCCCATATCATTCTTCCATGGTCTGGTCTATATGGTCCTTTAAAGTCATAATCACAATATGCTTTTACTATTTCATAAAAATCAAGTGATCCACACTCAGATAAGTGAGCTACTTCATTAAAGCTACTTTC
>NZ_JBCIUO010000004.1:0-71537 GCF_039031195.1 Romboutsia sp. MSSM.1001216sp_RTP31141st1_G3_RTP31141_220114
TGGCAACTAAAGGCAAGGGTTGCGCTCGTTGCGGGACTTAACCCAACATCTCACGACACGAGCTGACGACAACCATGCACCACCTGTCACTTCTGTCCCCGAAGGGAAAGATGCGATTAGGCATCGGTCAAAAGGATGTCAAGCTTAGGTAAGGTTCTTCGCGTTGCTTCGAATTAAACCACATGCTCCGCTACTTGTGCGGGTCCCCGTCAATTCCTTTGAGTTTCACTCTTGCGAGCGTACTTCCCAGGCGGAGTACTTAATGCGTTAGCTGCGCCACCGAAGGGGGTAACCTCCGACAGCTAGTACTCATCGTTTACGGCGTGGACTACCAGGGTATCTAATCCTGTTTGCTCCCCACGCTTTCGTGCCTCAGCGTCAGTTACAGTCCAGAGAGCCGCCTTCGCAACTGGTATTCCTCCTAATATCTACGCATTTCACCGCTACACTAGGAATTCTACTCTCCTCTCCTGCACTCAAGTCTTACAGTTTCAAGAGCTTACTACGGTTGAGCCGTAGCCTTTCACTCCTGACTTGAAAGACCGCCTACGCACCCTTTACGCCCAGTAATTCCGGATAACGCTAGCCCCCTACGTATTACCGCGGCTGCTGGCACGTAGTTAGCCGGGGCTTCCTCCTCAAGTACCGTCATTATCTTCCTTGAGGACAGAGCTTTACGACCCGAAGGCCTTCATCGCTCACGCGGCGTTGCTGCATCAGGCTTTCGCCCATTGTGCAATATTCCCCACTGCTGCCTCCCGTAGGAGTTTGGACCGTGTCTCAGTTCCAATGTGGCCGATCACCCTCTCAGGTCGGCTACTGATCGTCGCCTTGGTAAGCCGTTACCTTACCAACTAGCTAATCAGACGCGGGTCCATCCTGTACCGCAAAAGCTTTGATAAGAAAGCCATGCGACTCTCTCATGTTATCTCGTATTAGCATACCTTTCGGTATGTTATCCGTGTGTACAGGGCAGGTTACCCACGCGTTACTCACCCGTCCGCCGCTCTTTACCGAAGTAAATCGCTCGACTTGCATGTGTTAGGCACGCCGCCAGCGTTCATCCTGAGCCAGGATCAAACTCTCAAAATAAATTTGAATTTATATCGCCAACAAACAAGTTTCGTATTCACTCAACTTATTCTGTTGCTCAAATATAAGTTTTCCTGCTCAGACTATCATTATCTGAATATCTGGCTTGGTTTGTTTTCGATTCTTTAAGAATCAGTTATATAAATTAACCTACTGTTTAATTTTCAAAGTTCATTTTAAGCGACTGTGTCGGCGCTTACTTTTTTGCTTTGCCCTTTTCTTAAGGACAAGTAATACTATATCACCATAATTTTATATCGTCAATACTTTTTATAAACTTTTTTATTTTTATATTTATTATTTAATATTAATATCAATAAATTACTTATATTCACTTAGTTTTAAATATATTGTACTAGTTAATTTTTTCTTATCTTTATTTTTATAATTAATTTTAACTAGTACAATATGTATATTATTTTTTATTTAATATAATTTTCTTCTGTTATCATATGATGTGTGCATATTACCTTCATAATCTAGTTTAGCTTTTATGTTTACTATACGTCTACCCTTATTATGATTTACAGAAATATCCTCATATCTAGCATCATCTGCATTACTTTTTAAATAATCTCTTAGAAATTCTTTACCTGATGTTGTGTCTGCGTTATCAAATACATTAAAGTATGAAGAATCTTTAACTTCTAAAGATATATCATATGTTCCATCTTCTCTTTTATATCTAGTTTCTCTTATATTGTCCATATTACTTCCTCCTGTAAGAAATAGCATAATTATATTTAATTTTTCCATAATATTATTTTTTATTATAAAAAGCTTAAATAAATTATAAAAAAAGAAGAATGCAATTTTGCATCCTCCTTTTTTATAATTTATATTCCATCTTCAGCCAACACAACTTTTCTTATTGGCGGCTTTATACTGTTTAT
Organism: Romboutsia sp. MSSM.1001216sp_RTP31141st1_G3_RTP31141_220114; assembly: GCF_039031195.1. NCBI lineage: Bacteria > Bacillati > Bacillota > Clostridia > Peptostreptococcales > Peptostreptococcaceae > Romboutsia > Romboutsia sp. MSSM.1001216sp_RTP31141st1_G3_RTP31141_220114. The sequence goes on from NZ_JBCIUO010000004.1 coordinate 1,986, forward strand.
TCCAGCTGTCTTTATAGCCTCACTATCAATCTCAAATCCTACAGACACCATCATAGTAGATTCAACTAGCATTGGCAGATTAGTTCCACAAAAAACTTCTATATTCGAATGTTCTAATGTTAATTCACTACTAACCTTAAAAGGAGTTCCTCCAGGTAAATCTGTAAATATATATACTTTATTATAAGTATCTTTAACTATGTTTCTTATTTCTTCTTTTAAATCATCTGATGATTTATTTTCTGTAAAATCAACAGTTTTTATAAAATCATATTTTCCTGCAATTAAATCCAAACTACTTTTAAGTCCACTTCCAAAATTCCCATGTCCTGTTATTATTATCATTTTATCCTCCTAGAGTATACCTAAGAATGCTCCTATTAATCCTATTACTACTAATACTAATATATTAACTAACGGAGAAACATTTTTCTTAACTAATCCATACATTCCAAATGTTAATCCAAGAGGTAATAAACATGGCATTATAGAATCTAGTATCTTTTGTAAGTCTATAGTTCCAGACATACTTAAGTATTCTGGAGTAACTATATTTATATTTACATATGATGCTATTAATGCTCCTACTACTATCATACCAAGTACTGTAGCTGATCTAGTAAATTCTTTAGCATTTTTAGTAAGCTTAGTTATACCTTCAACACCAACTTTATATGACCAATGCATAAGACCAAATCTCAATCCTAAATGTACTATATTAAATAACACAAAGAATATAATTGGTCCTAATATACTTCCTTGTAAAGAAAGATTCGCTCCTATACCTGCAGATATTGGTAATAATGTAAACCAGAATATTGCATCTCCTATACCACCTAAAGGTCCCATTGCTGCAACTCTTAGAGCACGTATAGTTTGAACATCTGCCTTTTTTTGTTCAAGAGATAATATTATCCCCATAACAAATGTTATTAAAAACGGATGGCAGTTGAAAAACTCCATATTATGTTTCATTGATGTTGATAAATCTTCTTTGTTTTTGTGTATTTTTTTAAGCCCTGGAAGTATAGAGTATAACCATCCTCCAGCTTGCATTCTTTCATAGTTAAATGATGCTTGTAAAAACATTGATCTCCAAGCCATTTGATTTAATGTTTTATTGTCAAGAGTTTCGCCTTCTGTTTTATCGATATACTCTCTTTGACTTTTTAATGCTTCTGTATTAGATGCCATCGCCTATACCTCCTCCTGTATTTTTAGTTTTCATACTTACATGGAAGTCATAAACTGCTGCAGCTATACCTACTATAGCTATAGCTAAAAGTGGTAATTTACCATATGCTACTAAAACAAATCCTAACATCATAAATAATGCATATTCTTTACTTAACATAACTTTAAGTAACATTGCAAATCCTAGTGCTGGCATCATCTTACCTGCTGCAGTTAGTCCATCCCAAACCCATTGTGGTAATACTTTTGTTAAAGTTTCTCCTATTGCCTGACCTGATAATAATCCAGCTAAAACTATCAATGCAAATGATACTGCTAATATTCCCATAGCCATATAATTGACTCTATCTATACCTTTTGGATTAGCCTCATCTGCTGCCTTATCACATAGCCCCATTAATGGAGACATTACTGTAAATAAAGCTGTTACTGCATATTGACCAAGTAATGCAAATGGTATTGCAAGAGGTAGTGCAGCTGAAGTATCTAATCCTGATTGAATAGCAAATACTGTAGCCATTATTCCACCTATAACTGCATTTGGAGGTTGTGCTCCTCCTACTGGCATTGCTCCTATCATCATAAGTTCATATGAACCACCAACTATAAGTCCTGTTTGTAAATCTCCCATTATAGCTCCTATTATAGGACCAATTACTATCGGTCTATAAAAGGACTCTAAGAAGTTAAATTGGTCTATTGCTGCTATCATTGTAACTATTAATATAAGACCAATTTGAATAAAACTTAATTCCATAAACTTACCCCCTTATTGAATTTTATTTAAATAGTTCATCTAGACTCTCAGCAGATTCACTTGGAACCCTTCTGATTTCTAGCTTCACACCAAGTTCTTGAAGACGTCTAAATGCTTTGACGTCATCATCATCTACGCATACAGCTTTAGATACTTGTCTTTTCCCTTCTGCCATATGCATATTTCCTATATTAACTTCTTTTATTGGTACTCCACCTTCTACTAATCTCACTACATCTTGTGGAGTTTCACATATTATTGCTATATGTTGAGCATCACTTGCTTTGTCTATTATATTTATAGTTTTTTCTATACTAAAATATCTAGTTTGCGCAAAGCTTGGTGCTGCCATATCCATAAGACCTTGTCTAAATTCATTAGCACATACCTCATCATTTGCAACTAATAATAAATTTGCTCCTACACTTGAAGACCACATTGTCGCTACTTGACCATGTATCAATCTGTTATCGATTCTTGTTAATACTATATTTGGCATAATCCCCCACTCCTTAAATTTTGATATTATTTGTTATGTTTTATAAAATTATATTACTTACTTTAATTGTAGTAACTTTTTCAATCTGTGTATTTGTAATTTTGTGTTTATGATTTGTACTTTTATATTCTAGATTCATATAAAAATATGTGTAATTATATATACGAAAACTCTTTTCTCTGTAATTTAAAATACAATATTTTAATAAAATAAAAAGCGATTCATAAGTTATTAAACTTAAGAATCGCTTTTTATTTTATTAACAGGCTTCTACTTCTTCAAACTGACTATTGTATAATTCAGAATAGAATCCGCCTTCTTTTAGTAATTCATCATGACTACCTTGTTCTACTATGTCCCCATCTTTCATTACTAATATTAAATCAGCATTTCTTATAGTAGATAATCTATGAGCTATTATAAAGCTTGTTCTACCTTCCATAAGATTTTCCATAGCTTGTTGTATTAATACTTCTGTACGAGTATCAACAGAGCTTGTTGCTTCATCTAATATTAATATTTTTGGGTCTGCAAGTATAGCTCTTGCTATTGTTAGTAATTGTTTTTGACCTTGAGATATATTGTTAGCCTCTTCATTTATTTCCATATTATATCCATCACTTAATGTCTTTATAAAGTGATCTGCATGCGCAAGTTTTGCTGCTTTTATAACCTCTTCATCACTCGCTTTAAGGTTTCCATAACGTATATTATCCATTATACTTCCATTAAATAACCAAGTATCTTGTAAAACCATACCAAATAGATTTCTTAAATCTCTTCTTGTAAATTCTTTTATATCGTGTCCATCTATTAATATCTTTCCACTATTTAACTCATAGAATCTCATAAGAAGTTTTACTATTGTAGTTTTACCTGCTCCTGTAGGACCTACTATCGCTACTTTTTGACCTGGTTTTATTTTTATTGAGAAATCATTTATTATTATTTTATCATCACTGTATCCAAAGTTTACATTTTCAAATTCAACTTCACCTTTAATATTTTCAGTTGATACAGGTGTTTTAGTTTCTTCCATTTCTTCATCTTCACTTAAGAATTCAAATACTCTTTCAGCAGCAGCTGCCGTTTGTTGCATTACATTGGCAATTTGAGCTGTTTGTGCTATTGGTTGCATAAATGATCTTACATATTGAATAAATGATAGTATATCCCCAACTTCTATTTTTTTCTTTATTGTAAGATATCCACCCATTATAGCTACCATTACATATCCTAAGTTTCCTATAAAAGTCATTATAGGCATCATCATTCCAGATAATGCTTGAGATTTCCAAGCAGAATTATATAATGTATTGTTTAGCTCATTAAATTCTTCAATAGCTTTTTCTTCACCATTAAATGCTTTCATTATATTGTGCCCACTATATATTTCCTCTATGTGACCATTAGTGTGACCTAAGTACTCTTGTTGATCTTTAAAGTGTTTTTGAGATTTTTTAACAACAATACTTATAAATACTAATGCTAAAGGTATTATTACTAAAGTTACTAAAGTCATACTTACACTTATTGATAACATCATCACTAGTACACCTATAAGTACTGTCGCTGCAGTTATCATCTGTGATAGTATTTGGTTTAAGTTTTGACTTATTGCATCTACATCGTTAGTAACTCTCGATAATACTTCTCCGTTTGTTGTTCCATCAAAGTATTTAAGAGGTAATTTGTTTATTTTTTCTGATATCTCTTTTCTTAAATTATAAGATACCTTTTGTGATATATCAGATGTAACAAATGTCTGAACAAATGAAAACAGTGCACTTATAACATATAATCCAACTAGCATAGCTAGTGTTTTTGATATGCTAGTAAAATCTATTCCGCTTCCGCTTCCACTTACTTTGCTTACTAATCCTTCAAATATTTCTGTTGTTGCATTACCTAATATTTTAGGTCCCACTATAGTAAATACCGCACTACCTATAGCAAATAATACAACAAATATTAATGACACTTTATATGGACTTAAACGATTAAGTAATTTTTTCATAGTCCCTTTAAAGTCTTTTGCTTTTTCTGAACCTGCCATCATAGAAGGTCCTCCACCCATTCTCATAGGTCTTTTGCTTTTCTTAACACTCATTGACTAACTCCTCCTTTGATAACTGAGATAGTGCAATTTGCTTATATACGTCACAGTTTTCTATTAGCTCTTGATGAGTTCCTTTACCTACCATCTTTCCTTCATCAAGCACTATTATTTGCTCTGCATTCATTATAGTACTGATTCTTTGAGCTACTATTAAAACTGTTGAATCTCCAGTTTGATTTTTAAGTTCTTTTCTAAGTTTTGCATCTGTTTTTAAATCTAAAGCTGAGAAACTATCATCAAATATAAATATCTTAGGCTTTTTAGCTAAAGCACGAGCGATAGAAAGTCTTTGCTTTTGACCTCCAGATACATTCGTACCACCTTGAGATATTTCAGTTTCGAATTTTTCTGGCTTAGTAGATATAAACTCCATTGCTTGAGCTGTTTGTGCTGCTCTTTCAACTTCTTCCTTACTTATATCTCTTGCACCATATTTTATATTACTATCTATTGTTCCAGAGAATAAAACTCCTTTTTGAGGTACATATCCTATTTTTTCTCTAAGATCATGTTGGCTTACTTCCTTTATATTAACTCCATTTACTAAAACTTCTCCCTCAGTAGCATCAAAGAAACGAGGTATAAGGTTTATTAGAGTTGATTTACCACTTCCTGTACTTCCTATAAATGCAGTTGTTTGACCTGGCTTAGCAACAAAACTTATATCACTTAATACATTATCTTCTGCATTAGGGTATTTAAATGATACGTTTTTAAATTCAACTTCTCCATCTTTTGAATCATCAAATATTTTAGTATTTTCAACATCTTTTATAGATAATTCTGTACCTAGTACTTCCATTATACGCTTAGCTGATACAGCTGCTCTTGGAAGTATTACTGATAACATTGATATCATTAAGAATGCCATTATTATTTGCATAGAGTATTGTATAAATGCCATCATATCCCCGACTTGCATCGCACCTGCATCTATTTGCTTAGCCCCAACCCATACTATTAGTACAGTTGTTATATTCATAATAAGCATCATAGTCGGCATCATCATAGTCATTATACGATTTACAAATGTATTTGTTTTTCTTAAAAGAGTATTTGTTTCATCAAATCTCTCTTCTTCTATTTTTTGAGTACTAAAAGCTCTTATAACTAACATTCCTGTTAATGATTCACGTGTTACTAAGTTTAATTTATCTATAAGCTTTTGAACCCTATTAAACTTCGGTATAGCTAAACTAAATAATACTGTAACAACTATTAATATTGCACCAATAGCAACTCCTATTATCCAAGACATAGAAGTATCTGTATCTAGCACTTTTAATACCCCACCTATACCTAGTATTGGAGCATAAAATACCATCTTTATAAACATCGCAGTAAATACTTGTATCTGTTGTATATCATTTGTACTACGAGTTATAAGTGATGCTGTAGAAAACTTGTTAAATTCTACATTAGAAAATCCTACAACTTTTCTAAATACATCTTTACGTATATTTCTTCCTACTCCTGCACCAACTCTACCAGCTATGTAAACCACTGATATTGTAGCTGCCATACCTACAAGAGCTATTACTATCATTATTGCTCCTGTTTTGAATATATAATTATTTTGTAACTTAGTTAAATCCATACCTATTTTTTCATACTCAGTTTTAACTGCATAAATAGCTGATTGAGTAAGCATGCTAGGATCTAAATCATCTATTTTTTCATCAATAGGCTTCATCATAGTGTCTAATTGAGCCTTTGGCATATTTTCTATCATAGGCCATATATCAGTACCCTTTGGTACATTTGGTATATCACCTTTATCACTAGCCATATTTATAGCTGCTACTCTCATCATAGAGTCAGACATTATCTTATTTAAGCTATCTATAACATCTTTATCTTTAGTATTTAATTGGTATAAAGGTTCATTCTTAAGTGCAGGATACTTCTCAACTTCTTTGTTATACTCCTTGTCACTTAAGTCTTCTTTGTCTATCAAGTTATAATATTTTTCAACCTTTTCTTTTTCAGTGTCGTTCATAAATATTTTTAACTTCTTAAATTCTGTTTCTCTTATAACAACTGGTACTGCATTTTCTATACCACTTTGTTGAATTCCTACGTTTACTATGTTTGAAGTATAATCAGGCAATGATAAATCACACATTGCTTGAACTACTAAAAGCATAACCGCCATAATAATTGACACAATAAACGGTTTTGAGTATTTAAAAATCTTAAACATAGCTTAAAATTCCCTCCATTTAATTTTAGTCTTTTTACACAATTTATAGTTTTTGATGTATAATAATATTAAACTACTTATACTAGTTAATAGTTATACTTTTTAACTATTATATTTTTTAAGTATATAGTATTTTTAAAAAAAGTCAATATTTTATATACTATTTTTATAACTAAAAATAGTATATAAAATATTGTAAAATTTATATATATTGTATTTCCCTACAGTCTGAAAATAAATTTAATGTTGTATATAGTATGAAATAATTTTTATGGGTAAAATTTGTGTTAAAATAAATTTTTATGGAGGTATTATTATGGCTGATGATAAATTAGAATCTATAGTTCAAAATTTTGTAAAGATAATGCCATTATTTCAAAAGAAAATAATTAGGAATGAATGTGGTTTTAGAAATGATACATTCAATCATTCTCACTTCCAAATAATGGAAGTTCTTAGACGTAAGGGTACTCAACCAATTTCTGAAGTTGCTAAAAAGCTGTTAATTTCAACACCAAATATGACAAAACTTCTTAATAAACTTATAAATGAAGGAATGGTTGAAAGAGCTCATGATACAAAAGATCGTAGAATAGTTAATATTAGCTTAACTGATAAAGGAGATCAATATTTAAAAGATAAGTTTAATCTTATGAAAGATACTTTAAAAAATAGGCTTTCAACTATTCCAGACGACCAACTTAATAAATTAAATACATCTCTTGAGAATTTAAAAGAGGTATTAATGGAAATAAGCTCAGACAATTAAGTCTGAGCTTTTATTTTAATCAAATATGTTTTTATCTGCTTCACTAATCTCTTTAGTGATAGTATTTTCTTTTTTTCTTAATTTCTCTGGAACATCTAGTGCTGTTGACTTACCAAAATAATATCCTAAAACCATACTAAAGACAGATATAAATTGTTATTGTGTTATGGTTCCACTAATACTTAGATAACAAAATACTAATGTAATCAACAACGCAATTACTTTTCTTACATTTCCAAATATATTAAATAATAGACTTTCTTTATTAAATATTTTCAATTATATCACCGCTTGCATTAATATATTCTCTTAATTTACATTTAATGATATAATACTTTAATTTCTATTACTTAACCTACTAATTTATTTCTTCCATTATCTCTTTAATTACTGATTTTGCATCATTTATAACATACTTAGGCTCTACTTCATAGTATTCACAATCTATAAATCTTTCTATCTTTTCTATATCTTCCACTTCAAAGCTTATTACAAATAATACTGCACATGCTTTTCTAATTTCAGCTTCACTTATTTCATTTTGTATTTTGCAATTTTCTTGTATTTCACAAACTACATTTATCCCTAATTCTTTTCCTGCTAACTTTATTGCTTCAGCACTTTGTAAATTTTCACATATAGCTACTATATTCTTCATATCTAATACCTCTCTATTTTATAATCTATCTTTATATTATTATATTTTATTATTCTCTGAGTCAATATTAATCTTATAAATAAACCGTCCTATATAAATCAATATAGTTTTTTATTTGATACAAGTACACTCTAATAAAAAAAGTATTGTTAGCTATATTAGCTACAATACTTTTTATATACTGTTTCAAATGTTATTTAACTAGTTAAACAAATTACATATTTTGAGGAAGTATTTCTATCCAGTAATTATCTGGATCTGCTATAAAATAAATTCCCATAGCTTCATTCTCAAAACATATACATCCCATATCCTTATGTAATTTGTGAGCTTTTTCAAAGTCATCTACTCTAAGAGCTAGATGGAATTCATTATCTCCTAAATTATACGGTCTATCCCAATCTCTTAACCAAGTTAATTCTAGCGTATAATCACTTTCTCCATCACCTAAATAAACTAATATGAAACTTCCGTCTTCAGCTTCTTTTCTTCTTACTTCTTTAAGACCTAATGCTTTTTCATAAAACTCAAGACTTTTCTCAAGATTTAATACATTAAAGTTATTGTGGCAAAATTTAAAATTCATAGATTCCCCTCCATATATCTTTTTATTTATTATAATTTATTTATTGATTTAAATAAATATATTAACCTAATTTTAATGTTACACTAGTATCTAAACATATGTAATTATTTAAAAAATATAATAATCTATCCACAAATTAACATAAATATAGTGGAAAATTTAACTAACAATTTTAGAAAAATTTCTTAAATATATAATTACTCCTTAACATTTTATGCTTATTCGTGTGTTATTAATAATATATTCTTATAATATTAAATTTACTTTGTATTTATATAACTTTTATTAAGCTAGTATCAATTCTAAGTCTCCTATATAATAATAAAAAAATTTGTATATAAACTAATTTAGCTTACTATAATGCTAACTATATTAAATTATTTTTGTGTATAGTTTTATTATATAACTAGCATTTTACCTAATTCATTATTAATCAACTTTAACTTTTCCATATCATCTATATTTTGACTCTCTACTATTTCCTTTATGTTTATTATTATTTTTTTACTTTCATTTTCTCTTTCACTTTTTAAATCTATTAGCCCCTCTATTATATTTTCTCTACTTAAAACCATTATATACCCCCTAAATTAATTGTTAGTACTATCTTTGACATTTCTTATGATATTTAATCAATCTATGTACAAAAATAACTAGCTATAAGCTAGTTATTTTTGTACATATTTTCTGGTAATATTATTGTAAATTTAGTTCCTTTCCCTAATTCACTTTCTACATATATTTCACCTTTATGTAAATTGATAATATGTTTTGTTATAGTAAGACCTAATCCACTACCTTGTTTTGATTCACCATATTCATCTACCACTTGGTTAAATCTATTAAATATAGAATGATGATATTTTTCTTCTATTCCTACTCCTGTATCAGATATTTCTATCTGTACGTTTGTTCCAACTTCTTTAATTATAACTTCTACCTTTCCACCTTCATCTGTAAACTTTATAGCATTATTTACTAAGTTTACTATACATCTATCAATATCATATGAATCACATAGTATTGTTTTTTCTTCTATATAAGGGTCTACTATCAATTCAATTCCCTTATCATTAGCTAAATTGCTCAAGCTTAATGCACTTTCCTCTACTAAGTAGACTATATCATGCTCGTTTATATTAAGTATATAGTTCCCATTTTCTATTTTTGATGTATCAATAATATTATTAATAAGCCTTAATAATCGATTTGAATTTTTTCTTAAAATACTCATATAATATTCTATTTTTTCACTTGATATTTGCTTTCCACGATTATTAAGCCCTGTTATTAGCTGCTCTGTGCTACGTATAAGATTTAATGGTGTTCTTAATTCATGAGATAAGTTTATAAAATAATTATTTTTATTTTTTTCAAGTTCAATAACCTTATCAAAAAGAACTTTATTTTTTTCCATCTCTTCTCGTAGTTCTTCTGTTCTTTCTCCTACTAATTTGTCTAGCCTTTTCATTTTTCTTTGATTGTGGACAATAATGGCTATTATAATAAGTGCATAAATAACTATTGCTTCTTTACTTCTCCACCATGGTGGATTTATTTTAAAGTTTATACTAGTTTTTTCGCTCATTACACCATCATTATTTATAGCTTTTACCACAAACTTATAATCTCCTGGACTTAAATTTGTATATGTTACTTTATTATCCTTTATGGTATGCCAACTATCCTTACTCCCTTCTAACTTATATACATATTGTATTCTTTGAGTATTTTTATAATCTGGTAAGAAGAATTTTATCTCTATAGTATTTTCATCACTTTTAAAGTTTAAATTTTTTCCCTCTTCAAACACAACTCCATTAACTGATATATCATCAATCATTACTCTAGATATATCTTTTGATGTTACTAAATTTTTTGGATTAATTATATTTAATCCATTAATCCCTCCAAATAAGATCTCTCCTTTAGAGTTTTTAAAGCAAGCATTAGCATTAAACTCATTACCTTGAAGTCCATCTGTAACATTTAAATTTATAAATTTATTATTTTTTACATCGAATTTAGAAATCCCATTATTTGTACTCATCCAAGGATTATTTTCATAATCAAGAACTACACCATATATCGTATTATTAGGCAAGCCTTCTTGTTCTGTAAAATGTATTATTTTTCCAGTCTCTTTGTTTAATTTATTTAAACCATAATTAGTGGCTATCCATAAATTCTTTTTATTATCTTCAACTACATTCCTTATTTCATTAGTGCTTAATCCATCTTTTTTGTTGTATATTTTTACTTTTTTAGTTTTAGAATTTATGCTTATTAAACCGCCTTCAGTGGATGTACCTAACCAATAAATACCTTCCCTATCTTTATAAATACAAGATATATAGTCTTTAGGAATTTTATATCTTTCTAGCAAATCATTTATATTACTTATTTCATTGGTTTTAGAATTAATTACATTAACTCCACCCCTTGTGGCTACAAATACATATTCTCCATCGATATAAATGGTTCTTATATAATTATCTAATAATCCATTATCTAAAGTGTAATACTTTATTTTCTTTGTTTTTTTATTTATCCTATTTAATCCACTATTTGTTCCAATCCATATATCATCATCTTTACCTGTTATATATCTAATTCTATCATCAGTTAATATTCCTTTTTCTATTTGCCTTATTATGCCTTTTTTTCTATTAATTATATTTGCGCCTTCAGATCTTGTACCTACCCAAATTAAGCCGTCTTTATCTTCATATATTCCATGAATTACACTGCTACTCAAAGAGTTTTTGTCATAAGGATCACTTTGATACTGAGTCACTCTATTTTTAGGATCAAATATGCTTATACCTGTGTATGTACCTACCCAAATTAAACCATTTTTATCTTGCATAATACACCTTGTACTATTGCTAATTAAACTATGACTATCATAAGGTTTATTTTTATACAATTCTTCATGATTTCCATCCTCAGATAGCTCTAATAATCCATCATCAGTACATACCCATATATTTCCTTCACTATCCTTTAATATATTTTTTACAAAGTCTAATTCTTTATTTTGTTTACTTACTTTATGCAACTTTATCTTATTTGTATTAATATCTATTTTTAATAAACCATTTTTCATAGTTCCTATCCATACATATCCTTCTTTATCCATATAAAGTCCATATATTGTATCTTTTTCATTAGGTTTCTTATCCTTTGTCAGATATATCTTATCTATATTTTTATTTTTTGTATTTATTTTATTTAATCCATCACTAGTCCCTATCCATATATTTTTATTCTTATCTTCATCTAAGCAATAAATAAATTGATCTGTTAAATCAGATTCTTTCGATAATATTCTTTCAAATCTATCCTTGTCCTCATTGTATATATTTAGTCCATTTGTAGTACCAACTAAAACTTTTCCATCAGAAGTTACTAGTATATCACAAACATTGTCATCAGAAATATTCCCATTTTTACTACCTTGTTTGTAGTTTTTTATCTTTCCATTTTTAGAAATCTTACTTACTCCATCTATAGTTCCTACCCATATATTATTTTCCTTATCTTCCTTTATCTTTATAATATTATTACTTACTATTGAGTTTTTAGATTTTTCATTATGTCTATATTGTTTAAACTCATATCCATTATACCTATTTAAACCATCTTGAGTTCCTATCCATATGTATCCCTTGCTATCTTGATACAAATCTTCTATAGTACCTTGCGACAATCCCTGCTCAATCGTTATATTCCTAAATTTCAGACTTGTTTGAGCAAATATTTTAATAGTATTTATAGATAATATCATTATTAATACTACTAACACTTTAAAAATATTTAACTTCTTTATATATGTCATATTGCCCTCTCTTTATCTGTATTTTTTAACTCTTTCATTATATTACATAATTTTACATTTTTCTACACAAGTATATAGTATTGCTTATCTTATTGTATTTACTATACAGTTGTATTTATTTAAATATTTTACATTACTTAATTACAAAACATCATATAAGGACTATAATTATTATAGATATATAATTTATGTATTAGGGGGAATAAACTTTATGAGATTTGATTGTTTTTATTATCCTACAGTAAATGACGATGGTAAAGTCATAAGATCTAACATAAATTTAAAAGAGTTTGAGTTTGGAGATCAAGTCCCAACAAAAACACTTTATTATAATTACAGTAAAAACTTTGCTATTTACCAAGGGGAAGAATTTTATATTGTAGAAGATGGAATTTTAACTCAGTCTATAAGCCCTGATAACTTAAAATTTCCATTAAAAATAGTATTTGGTAAAGGAAGACAGCTTAAAATATTTTCAAAAAAAGATTTGCCATCTATAAGGCTTTTGTTAAAAGGAGAATTTGAAAAAGAAAAAGAACTAGGTGAACTATTTTGCTTATCCCTTATGTTAAATAAAAAAATCAAGCATATCCAGTATGAAATTATGTCAGATTTAACTAATAGTTCTAGAGATTGTGATTTTTTAAATCAAGAAATAAATAATCGAACATATAAACTTATAGAAGATTTGAAAATAGTAGAAAGAAAGTTTTATTCTCTTACTTTAGATTACCCTAATTTAAAGGACTCTTATTTAAAATATATGAATTTTAGTGATAAAGAAGACATGTTAGAAATATCTATAAATAAATATTTTAAATCTGATAGTAATGAATATAAGCATTACTTAATATTACGTTCTATGTGCAATTCGAAACCTATATATCCTAAATTCAAGTTAGATAACCTTATTAGTTCATTTAATTATAATCTTTAATAAATTTTATAAAAACTATTTATATTTAATAGCTAATCATTATAGAAAATGCCTGCACTACATATATAATAGTATATCTGTAAATATCAATAAATTAAAAATGGTATTGTTTTAATTAAATCAATACCATTTTTTGTATTTTACTAATTCTTTTATCTTAACTTCCTATATATATCCTCTCAATATGCAAGCTAATTTTTTGTAAAAAAATAGACTGCATATGCAGTCTTAAGCTTTTTTAATACTATTCAGGGGGGATAGTATTTTCCATGTCATTAGATTTACTCTTATATTATTCATCATTTAAAAATAATCTGAGTAAATTAATTTATTCTTATGATATAAATTGTGGTTGTGTCCTTCTATGTCCGTTCCTGTCGGTGACTATTAATAATATAATATATTTCTACATTTTTTACCATATTATAATTTCTTTTTTATGTAAAATTTTATTTTTATGTATTTTTTAATTAATTATTTTTAAACATCCTATAAAATAAATTTTATATTTTTCTCATTTTTATAATATAATTTATATATTTGTTTTATTTAATCAATTTCTTAATACAATAAAAATGGATACCTAAACTTTTAGGCATCCATTTTTATTATATATGTGATTCTACTTTGCTCTTTATAGATTCCTTTGACATAAATCCAACCATAGTATCTACAGGCTTTCCATCTTTAAAAATCATCATTGTAGGAACACTAGATATCATATATTTTCTAGCTATTTCAAGACTTTTATCTATGTCTACCTTAACAAATTTAGCGTCATCTTTCATTTCAACGCTAAGTTGCTCAAATATAGGAGCTAGCATTTTACAAGGTCCACACCAAGTAGCGAAGAAATCAACCACTACAACTCCATCATTTACTTCTTGTTCAAAATTAGTGCTATTAATTATTTTTCCCATTTTTTCCCTCCAAAATCGCCTCTTTAATCCTTATTAAATTAATACATACTATTTCTAGCGTAAAATATATTAATAGTATATTTATTACCTTTAATAACTGTTAAATCAATTTTTCAAAATTTTATATCTTGGTAAAATTTATTTATATTTAATAGTTATTAATTTGTATTTTTACATTTCCTCCGCAAGTAGCTCATTTATAGCATCATAAGTAAAGTTTATTATTTCATCACATCCAACTTTATTTTTCTTTAAGTCTACACATATTTCAGAATTATATTTTTCTCTAACTTTTTTCATCAACTTATTTGAATATTTTCTAGCTATATTAGCCTCTGTATTATTTTCTCTTCCTTTTATAAATCCTATAACTACTATACCTGCATTTACAGCACCACATATACTTCCTACTGTCATGCCAACTCCCATACCACTACCTAGTGCAACAGGTATGTCTGTATTATGTTCTTCGTTATATGCTTTTATTAATGCTTCTGCACAAGTATACCCTTGACTATGGTATTCTGATGGTCTTATCATACTATCACTCCTTAAGTACTTTAGTTCATGAATATATGTTACCATACTTTACTACATATTTCTGTGACTTTATCACACATATAAATAACCCTTATAATTATAAAGATTTATTATATTAATTTATCATCTTTTAAAAGTTTGTATAATGTCGGCTTAAAGTTAAATTCACTTATTAAATTATTTACTTCATTTAATGCTTTTTCTCTCTTCTCTTTAGACACTTTTCCCTTAGCCGCTCTTATTAATATATTCTTAGGTGAGTGGGCTATATCTATAAATTCTAGTAATTGAGTTTTATACCCTATACTTTCAAGTAAATTTGCTCTTACAGCATCTGTCATAAGTGCAGCCATTCTTTCTTGGATTATCCCATACTTTGTAAGTAGAGAAAATTCATCTGACTTCATTTGACTATTAAACTCGTGTTGACAACAAGGAACTGAGAATATCATCTTTGTATTCCACTTTATAGCATTATATAGAGCATAATCAGTAGCCGTATCACATGCATGAAGTGTTATTACCATATCTACCTTATCTGTAAATCTATATCCATTTATATCTCCTAATTCAAAGCTTAAATTATCATAATTGTACTTTTTAGCTATATCATTACACTTTTTAATGACATCAGCTTTTAAATCTAGACCTATCATTTTTACATCTATTTTTTTTATCTCTACAAAATAATAATATAAGACAAATGTTAAATAAGATTTTCCACATCCAAAGTCTAATATAGTAAGTTCTTTATAATTATTCTTCTTAATTTCATCATCAATAATCTCTATAAATCTATTTATTTGCTTATATTTATCATATTTTGATTTAACAACCTTCCCTTCCTTAGTAAATACTCCTAAGTCTATAAGTGGTTGTATTATCATTCCTTCTTTTAATATATAGTTTTTCTCTTTATTATGGCTCTTGTTTACCATATTTGAGTTATCACTATTTTTTTTCCCTAAAAATATTTTACCTTTTTTAGATACTTTTAGATCAAAAGTTTTAGATATAGTCCATGCTGCTAATTGTTTATAGTTATCGCCTATATACTCTAATAATTTAGTATTTAGCTCATCTTTTTCTATATTCTCATGAAAAACTTGTTTATCCGTATACTTTTCTATTTGATAGTATTCTTTATTGTTTTTTTCTTTTAAAACTATATTTATTTTATTGTATTTTATATCTTTATTTTTTTTATTACTTATAACTACTTTAATAACTTCATCTTTAGTTATTTCATCAATTGATTTTATTAGTTCTTCCATTCATTCACACCTATCATCTCATATTTTTATGTCCATATTAAGATATTATTATATATATTAGATTAATTCAAACTCTTTTTGCATAATACCATCATGTATAGTCATTTTTTAATATTTACCTTACACACTTATCTCTATTCCTTCATTTTGTAAAATTTCTTTGAGAATATGGTCATTTCTAATGAAATAAATTAAAAAGTCGCCTTTAATTAAAGGCGACTTTTTATTAAGCTATTTTAATTTCCTTTTCATCTTCTAATCTTTGTCTTCTATCTTTGTTTAGATTATTCATTCCTCTAGATGCTATTATAAGTAATATGTATGCTGCTGCAACACAAGCTAATATACCCATCCATGCAGTGTTATAACCAAACTTATCTGTAAATAAACCAAATATAGCTGATCCTCCTGAGAATCCAAGTGCAAATACTAAGTTTATCATACCTAATATACTACCATATTCTTTTCTTCCAAAGAATGAACCTGTAAGATATGCTGGTCCCATCATATACATATAAACAGCTATACCTTTTATAGCAGAGAATGCATATGCAAATATTGGAGATGTTCCAGACATAGTCAAGAATATTCCTGACACAAATACTGCTACTGATGATATTACTAAGCACTTCATAACACCTATTTTATCAAATAATATACCACCAACTACGTTTCCACATAATGATGTAATTGCAAATATTGAACCTGACATTGCTACAACACTAGGATTTAACTTTAACTCTCCTTGGAAATATGCAGCATATTGTACTGAATATGCAGATACATATATTCCTACAAATAAGAATCCTATTGCCATCATCCAAAAATATTTTATCTTCTGTACTTCTTTTAATGTATATGCTAAATCTGCTTTTTCTTTCTTTTTATCTTCTGCCTTATCTAATTTTTTATTTCCTACTACTATCTCATCTTTATTTTTAGGCATTCTTATCATTAATAATGCGACTGGTATACCAACAGCTAAAGATAATACCCCAAATAAGAAATAAGCTTTAGAATATCCATTAGATGCTATTGAGTATATAGCCATTTGTTGAAGGAATATATTACCTATAGATCCTCCAGCAAAAGCAATTCCCATTGCCTTTCCTTTTGTACTTTCATCAAACCATGAGTTTATTAAAAGTG
This sequence comes from Romboutsia sp. MSSM.1001216sp_RTP31141st1_G3_RTP31141_220114, assembly GCF_039031195.1. Classification (NCBI taxonomy): domain Bacteria; kingdom Bacillati; phylum Bacillota; class Clostridia; order Peptostreptococcales; family Peptostreptococcaceae; genus Romboutsia; species Romboutsia sp. MSSM.1001216sp_RTP31141st1_G3_RTP31141_220114. The sequence continues at coordinate 19,432 of NZ_JBCIUO010000004.1, forward strand.
GAACTCCTATAGCTGATATAGCTGATGTTCCTATATTAACTATTCCTGCTACTAAGTAGAATTGCCATAACTCTGTACACATAGAGAATAACATAAATCCTCCACCAGATAATAAACATCCTACTATATATATTAATTTAGCATTTATCTTCCCGTAAAGCGCACCTATAAATGGAGATGCTACTGCTGATACTATTGTTCCTATTGTAAATATTAATGAGAATGAACTCAGACTAAACCCCTTATCTGTTGTTACTGGATGTATAAATAATGGCTGAATATTTGATGCTACACCAAATGGTATTGCTTGTATAAGCATACATGCTATTACTATCATCCATCCCTTTGCTATTTTGTTACTCTTTAAATTGCCCATATATCCTCCTAATTTTATTGCCTAGAAATTTTCTAGTTTTTCCTTACCGTAATTTTAGTATATTTCGTATTCCCTTGTTGAGAAAACGTATTTTTCATTGTCTATGCTTATATAATAACACGTATCATCTACTTACTTTTACGAATAATAACGAAACTTAAGGATATAAGGCATTTTTTATATGCCTCTGCATTTTTCATTGAAAAAACTTTCTTCAAATTGCTTCTATTTTATTATATTTCAATCTATTTCGAACTCTTATAATATACCTTAGTAAGTGATATAATATAATTTAAAAGCTGACATAAAACGAATTATTGGGGGGGAATATAACTTGAAAACCATTACTTTTGGAAGTTTATTAGAGAATCTACTATACTTATCAAATCAAAAGAAAAGTAGTTTGGCAAAGTATGTAGGCTATGATGTTTCTTATGTAAATAAGTGGATTCTTTCTAAACATCTTCCAAGCTCAAAAAGAATAAATGAAATATGTAAAAATATATCAGACTTTATTATGGAGTCTTTAAATGACGATACATTAGATAATTTAATAGATTATTTTGAAATATCTTCTGATAGCAGTAATGAATTCATTGGAGAATATATAGAAACTAAGCTCAAAGAAGTTTATATGGATACTGTCAATGTAAACAATACTCAGGTAAAATCCATGCCTAAAACTACGCATTCAGAGGAATATTATAATAGTACTTCTTTAGTTAATCCAGGCATAATTTATAAAACCTTTTTTAAAGAATTGAGCTTTTATGCTGATAAAGATGAAGATTTAGAAGTACTGATTTCTGTAAATTTACTTTATCTAAACCATAAAGATAAATTAACACTATCTAATTTGAAAGCTTTTTTAAATGAATTAAGTAAAAAAGTTAATGTTAAAGCGAGTTTTTTAATCGGTCTTAATGACTATGAAGATGAGGACGTTATTAATACACTCCTTGCTATAAACTTAATTTCAACATCTACTTCACTTAATTTTAAGTTATACAACTGTAGTATAAATTCCAATACTGCAATATTTGCAATTAAAAATAAATTCTTATCTACAAATCTATTCTTTGAAGAAGGTGAATGTATGTTTACCACAACCTCTAAAGACAGAAAATTAGTAGAAGATTTTTATGCAAATATAAAGTATACTTTAAAAAATAAAGGAAAACTTTTATACGACAAAAGAGATTGTACCTCTATGATAGAAAATCAAACTTATATACAATATATAATGAACAATGATTTAAGATGTCTTTTAGGTTCTATTAATGAATTCTTTATGCCTCCGGATTTATTCATGGAGATTGCCGAAAGAGTTTTTGGAGATAATAAAAAAATTATAAATGAGCTAAAAAAGATAAATGTATTCCTTCATAATGTTACTTATAAATCTAATCTTAAAGTACTTATATATGAATCAGAACTTAGAAAGTATATGTCTTCAGGTTGCTTACACTTTTTCAATATACCAGTAACTCTTACATTCAAAGAAAGGGAAAGACATATTGAATATATAGAAAAAATATTAATGGAATCTAATGATGTTGAAATACGATTAGTTGATGGAGATTTTGTTGATGATTTTAGAGAAAAAGAGAATCCATCTTTATATTTATCTAAGAATTTAAAGTTTACAAAAGTACATCCTAATTCAGGACAAAATGATTACTTTATAATAAGTGATAATGATTTCAAAAATATGTGTAATAATTTATTTGATACACTTTGGAATGATAGAAAAGATATAGTATTAGATAAAAAAGAAGAAATATTAGACAGAATATCAAAATCTATAAGTTATACGCGAATAATAAGCGAAAATTTCGGAGAAAATATAGAATAAAATCAAAGCTGTAGAAAAGCCTTTTGCTATCTACAGTTTTTTTGTACATTACATTATTGTAATATTATGTTTTTTTATTGACAAACGATAATTACATATTTATTATAGGTGTATAATATATATTTTTTAAGAGAGGTAAATAAAAATGATAAAAAGCTTAAATTCTAAAATATTAAATGTTATTATATTAATAGGAATATTTATTACAGGTGTTTTACTCCTAGCTACACCAATGATAAGTATAGCTTTATGTAAAACACAAGTACCTGTGTCAGAACTTAACCCAATAATGATTAATGTATCAATTTGCGTATACTTATGTTTTATACCTTATATGATATCTTTATTTAAATTAAAAAAGCTTTGTAGATTAATTATAAAGAATATACCTTTTACTATGGCCAGCTCAAAAGCTCTAAAAACTATATCTATATGTTCTTTTAGTGAGATTATTATATTTGCTGTATGCATGTTGTATCTAAAATACTTTGTAAGTCCATTTAATGACACTCTTATAATTCCAGCAATTATAGTAGTTACTTTTATCTGCCTAGTTATAGGATTATTATGTCTTACTTTATCTCAATTATTTGAGACAGCTACAAAGATAAAAGATGAAAATGATAAAACAATTTAGTGAGGAATATTTTATGCCAATTCTTGTAAATTTAGATGTTATGATGGCTAAAAGAAAGATTAGTTCTACCGAACTTTCAAAGGAACTTGGTATAACTATGGCTAATCTATCTATATTAAAAAATAATAAAGCCAAAGCTGTAAGATTTACTACATTAGATTCAATATGCAAAATACTAAACTGTCAACCTGGAGACATATTAGAATATGTAGATGAAGATGATGAAAGATTAAAGTAAATAATTAAAAAAGGAGCTATATTAGATTTCTAATAGCTCCTTTTTTAGTTTAATATTTTAAGTTACTACAAGTTCCACATTAAACAAATACTTTTTTAATATACAAAACAAGCTAGATACATATATTGTATCTAGCTTATTTTTATATTATGAATTTTTGACTATATTTTTATATCCAGTATAAGTTGCATAGAAATATCCAACATATATAAACACAAATATTAACGCAGTTACTAAAGATGATAATCCTATATCTGGCTTACCATACATAGCTATAAACTCATTTGATACTTTTATACCAACTATAGAATGTATAAATGCAAGTACTATTGGTAAACTAAAATATATTAATGTTTGTATAAATATACTCTTATTTATCATTTTATCATTTGCACCTATTCTTCTTAGTGATTTATATCTTTCTATACTATCACTTGCTTCTGATAACTGTTGTAATGCTAATACTGCCATACTAGATATTAAGAATATTATTCCTAGATATATACCTATAAATAACATAATTGTTGTCATACCTTTACTTTCTGCATATACTTGAGCCTTAGTTTCTCCGTAGATAAATGCTGAATTTTTATAGTCAATCTTACCATTTTTAAAATCATCAAATAATTTAGATAGTTTTTCTTCTGAGTTCTTGCTATTTTCTCCAAAATTCACATTTAAATAAGATTCTCTAACTTGAAGTTTGTTTATTAAATCATCATTAACTACTATAGTAAACATATTGTCAGCTAAAGCAGTTGTATGAAGAGAGTCCTCTATAGCCTTTTCATTTTTAACCTTATAATTTTTTTTATCTATTTTTATCTCTTTATTATTTTCTAAAAAGTTATTTATTATTTTGCTAGCCATATTATTATTTGACATAATTAAAACTTCATTCTTACCTAAGCTTATACTTTTTTTACCCTCTAGCTTTCTTATGTCATTGTATTCTGATATTTTTATAAAATCAGCACCTATGTCCTCTATCTTGTCTAAATTCTTTTGATTTTCCTTATCTAAACCTTTATTTAGATTCTTTATCTCAAATCCTGAGTCATATGTATTATAGTATAAATATTTGTCTTTATCATTAAATTTAAATCCTAAATTATTTAAAGCATCTTTTATACTTTTAATTTTATCATCTTCATTTGCAAATACTCTCGCACTAGCATCAAATGGTGTTGTTTTCTCAAGTCCTTTTTCTAATGCATTTTTAAACCCTATTCCAGTTGATAACATTCCCATAGTTAAAAATAACATTAGACATATAATAGACATTGATATAAAGTTTGTATTAACTTTGCTATTTATTTGCTTTGTTATAAAAATATTTAATCCTCTAAAATAAATATTTTTACTATTTTTAAATATATATAATCCAAATCCAGCTAAACTATAGAAAAATAAGAATGTACCAACCACACCAAGTCCTATTGACATTGAAAATCTTATATCTTCAATATTAAGTTTAGCATCTAATATTAGCTTATATGCAGTTCCTATTGAAATTAAGCATAAGATAAATGTTATTAGGTATATAATTGGATTTTTAAATCTTATATTTTCATTCTTTTTCCCTGCAGTTAATAAATCTATTATCTTGTATCTAGATATTACAATTACATTAAATGCCATAACAATTAAAAATATTATTCCAAAGTATATTATGGTTTTGATTATTGCACTTGTAGAAAAAATAAATTTATACTCACTCATATTTACTTCAAATAATTTAGATGTAAATAATGATAACCCTTGACTCATTATTAGTCCTAATATAAGCCCACTTGCTAATGATATTACCCCAACTATAAGTGTTTCTAAAATTAGTATTTTAGATATTTTTCCTTTACCCATACCTAAAGTCATATATATTCCAAGCTCTTTTTTACGTTTTTTGATTAAAAAATTATTTGCATATACTATTAAACTACCTAATATAAATGATACAAATACAGATATTCCACCTATAATCTTAGATAGTGTATCTACAAATCCCATTGTTGAATTGTTCATCTCTAAAATAGCTCTTTGAGATTCTATTGAGTTAAAACTATAGAATATACTTACAGCTAAAGTTAGTGTTAAAAAATATATAGCATAATCTTTAAAACTCTTTTTTACATTTCCTATTGCTATCTTAGAATACATCGTTGTCATCACCTCCAAGAAGGGTTATAACTTCTATTATTCTGTTGAAAAATTCTTTTCTAGTATCACTACCTCTTACTAACTCACTAAATATTTTTCCATCTTTTATAAATAAGATTCTATGAGCATAACTTGCAGTAAAGGCATCATGTGTAACCATAAGTATTGTTGTTTTTAAGTCTTCATTTAAACTTTCAAATCTTTCAAGTAATAATCTTGCTGATTTTGAATCTAATGCTCCTGTAGGTTCATCTGCAAGTACAAGTGATGGATTTGTAACAATCGCTCTTGCTGATGCTACTCTTTGCTTTTGTCCTCCTGATATTTGGTATGGATATTTATTTAATGCTTTTTCTATTTCTAGATATTTTGCTACTTCTTTTACTTTAGAGTCTATCTTAGATGGCTTCTCTCCTTTTATAGTAAGAGCTAATGCTATATTTTCATAATTTGTTAAAGTATCTAAAAGATTAAAATCCTGAAATATAAATCCTAATTCATTTTGTCTAAACTTATCTAGTTTTTTTGATTTTAAATTCGTTATATTTTGACCATTTATTATTATATTTCCTGTAGATACATTGTCTATTGTCGATATACAGTTTAGTAGAGTTGTCTTACCACTTCCTGAAGGACCCATTATACCAACAAATTCTCCTTCATCTACTCTAAAACTTATATTATCAATTGCCTTTGTTATATTGTCTTTATTTCCATAGTATTTTTCTATATTTTCAACTTTTAATATATTATTCATTTAATAACCTCCTTAGATTTCTTATATATGTATTTTATACTAAATCCAAAAATCTACATATTCATTTGTCTTTCATTTTCATTACACTTTTGTAAGATTCTATAACTTTCTAATATTTCTTATTATCTAATTTAGGTATATGTAACCATATTGCAACCAAATTTGTCTAAATATATCTTACAATTATATTACTTACTTGTTTATTAAGGGGGAATATTTTATGAACTGTTTAAGATGTGACACAAGTCTTGAATTTTTAAAAGAATATAGATTTGATTCTCAAGAGGCTGACCGTGGATTGTTTAAAGCTATCTTTGATGTAGAGGAGCATTTAATGTTTAAAATTTACGTCTGTCCTAAATGTAGACATACAGAGTTTATATATACAGGTAAATCAACTTGGGTTGATTTATAAATACAAAAAGATGATTCTAAAGTTAGAATCATCTTCTTGTTATATAAATTACTATTTTCTATGAAGTTTTGAATAAACTCCACCTTTTTCTATAAGTTCCTTATGAGTTCCTCTCTCCTCTATACCTTTTTCTGTTAATACTACTATCTCATCTGCATTTTTTATAGTTGATAATCTATGTGCTACAACTAAATTTGTTCTATCTTTACTTAATTCTTCTAAAGATTTTTGTATTTCATATTCTGTAACATTATCAAGTGCTGATGTAGCCTCATCTAGTATCATTATTGGAGGATTTTTTAAGAATATTCTAGCTATAGAAATTCTTTGTTTTTGTCCTCCTGATAATTTAACTCCTCTTTCTCCTATATATGTATCATAACCTTTAGGAAGAGTTTGTATAAAATCATGTATTTTAGCCTTTTTACAAGCTTCTACTATTTCTTCCTTAGTAGCATCAGTTTTTCCTATTACAATATTATCTCTTATAGTTCCTGTAAATAAAAATACATCTTGTGCTACAACACCTATATTTTTTCTTAAGGAATCTAAACTTACGTCTTTAATATTTATTCCATCTATCTTTATACTACCTTCGTCAAAATCAAAGAACCTAGGTATAAGATTACATAGAGTTGTTTTACCTCCACCTGACGGACCAACTAAGGCTATTGTTTTTCCAGCTTCTATAGATAAATTTAAATTATCTAAAACTTGATTTTCATCTTCATATGTAAAAGATACATTTTCTATTTCTATATTACCTTTTACACCATTAAGTTCTATTGGATTTTTAGCTTCCTTTTCTGTTTCTTCATTTATTATTTCCATAAATCTTTCAAATCCTGTCATACCATTTTGGTATTGCTCAGTAAAGTTTATTAATTTTCTAATTGGCTGTATAAACATTTTTACATATAAAAGATATGCTGCGAAATCACCTAACGTTATACGATTCATATAAGTAAAATATCCTGCTACTATTAAAACAACTAACTCTAATAAATCTATAAATAAAAACATTCCCGAAAAATATTGTGCCATAACTTTATATGCACTTTCTCTTGCGTATTTAAATATGTTATTAGATTTATTAAATTTTTCTAATTCTTCTTCTTGGGTACAGAATGATTTAGTAACTTTCATACCTGCTATACTATTTTCTAAAGTAGCATTTACATCACCAGTTTTTACTCTAGTTTCTTTAAATGCCTTATTCATTCTCTTTCTTTGAGTTATAGCATATAAAAGTATTATAGGTAATATAGCAAAAACTATTAGTGTAAGCTCTATATTTATTCCTAATAATATAAAGAATGAACCAACCAACATGACAATAGATATGAATAAGTCTTCTGGTCCATGATGAGCCAATTCAGATATCTCCATAAGGTCATTTATTATTCTAGACATTATAACACCTGTTTTATTATTATTAAAATAAGAACTTGGAAGTTTTTGAAGATGAGTAAATACATAGCTTCTCATATCAGCTTGCATCCTTACACCTACTACATGCCCCCAGTATTGCATAAAATAGTTTAATCCTGCTTTTATAATAAATATAACTAATAGAGATATTGCAAATACAACTAACATTCTTGTATCTTTATTTGGTACAACATCATCCATTATACTTCTAGTTATCATTGGATAAACTAAGTCACATAGTGCCACTGTGAAAGCAGCTAGTAAATCAAGTACAAACAATTTTTTATAAGGTTTGTAATATTTTATGAATTCTTTTATCATTGTCTACCTCCATCTTTCAATATATTTATACATTGTATATAATATTTTAAAACCATTTTATATTTCAAAGATTTTATGCACTCCACATAATTATATTTCTAATTTATCTATAAGTAAATGATATCTATATTATTCTTACAAATAATATAACTTGTATAATAGTTACTAAAGAACAAAAGTTGTATAAGAATTAAACCCATCCTCATACAACTTTTAGTAAGTTACATTTATTTGTATTATACGTGAATTATTATTTGCTTATTGCTTCATCTACCTCATCTAGCATAGTATTTGTAGATATTATTCCACCATCACTTAAATACCATGAATGAGTATCTAAATAAACTATATTTCCATCTTTAGCTGCCCTAGTATTATTTATTAATTCATTATTTAATATTTCCTGTGCTGGCTTTTGACCTTCATCACTAGATATAACTGACTTATCAACAACAAATATATAATCTGAATCTTGACTTGCTATATATTCAAATGAAACATCTTGTCCATGATCAGAATTTTTCACATTCTCATCTGTCTCTTTAAATCCTAAACTCTTATATATTATCCCAAATCTTGATTCTGATCCAAGTACACTTAATGATCCATCACTAACCATTAAAGTTGTTGCATCTAAATCTTTTTCTGTTACTTTCTTATTTATTTCTTCTACTTTTTTATTTATCTTAGCTAACTCAGCATCTACCTTATCTTCTTTATCAAATATATCTCCTATAACCTCCATATTGTGAGTAAAAGATTCCATGTACTTCCCATCTTCTTTTGATAATGATATAGTTGGTGCTATTTCCGTAAACTTATCATAGAAACTATGTTGTCTTCCATTTATTATTATTAAATCTGGCTTAAGTTCATTTACCTTTTCTAAATTTGGTTCTTTTAAGCCTCCAACATTTCCATACTTAGACCCTTTGTATTCGCTTAAATATTCTGGTATCGAAGATGATTGCGGAGTTCCTACTACACCATCTATACCTAAACTTTGCATTGCATCTAATGCTGCATAGTCAAACACTACCACTCTCTTAGGATTAACTCCTACCTCCGTAGTTCCTAAGGCATGCTCTACCTTAACTGTTTCATCTGCTTTAGATGCAACTTCTTTATCTCCTTTATTTGAAAATACTAATGCCCCTCCTATTAATCCTGCTATAACCAAACCTGATATAGCTGCTACTTTTTTATTCATAATAAGTCCTCCTAATAATTTCTATTATTTTATATTGATTATCTTTATCATTAAAACCTTAAATTTTTTAGAAATAAATACAAATTTTATCTCCATTTATCTCTTGAATATCAAATTTCATCTCATATATTGCTTCTAATACTTCCTTATTTATTATCTCATCAGTCTTTCCATGCTTTGCTATTTTTCCATCTTTAAGTGCTACTATATAATCTGAATAGCAAGATGTATAATTTATATCATGCATAACTAAAATTACAGTCTTTCCTAGCTCATCACATAAATTTCTAAGTACCCTCATCATTTCAACTGAGTGCTTCATGTCTAAATTATTAAGTGGTTCATCTAAAAATACATATTCCGTATTTTGAGCTATAACCATTGCTATGTAAGCTCTTTGTCTTTGTCCTCCACTTAATTCATCTAAGTATCTATCTTCTATACTTTTAAGCTTCATATATTCTATTGCTTCATCTATATATTTATTATCTTCTTCTGTAAGCCTTCCTTGACTATGTGGAAACCTTCCAAAGGCAACAAGCTCTCTTATTGTAAGCTTTAGATTTATATGATTAGATTGTTTTAATATAGCTATTTTAGTAGATAATTCTTTATTATCCCAATCTTCTAATCTCTTTCCATCTATAATAACTTCTCCACCATCTTTTTTCATTAACCTAGTTATTATAGATAGGGCAGTACTTTTTCCAGCTCCATTTGGGCCTATAAAGGATGTTATTTTTCCTTTTTCTATATTTATTGAAACATTGTCAACTACTGACTTATTTGAATATTTTTTTATTATATCTTTTACTACTATCATTATGCTTTACTCTCCTTTAGCAATAAGTATATAAAATATACTCCCCCTACAAAGTTTATAATTACACTTAGAGTTGTATTAAAGCTAAATACTCTTTCTACTAAGAATTGACCACCAACTAATGTTGATATACTTATAAGAATCGATGCTACTATTAAGTAACTGTGCTTATATGTGCTTAGCAGTTGCTTTGTTATATTTACTACTAATAGTCCTAAGAAAGTTATTGGACCTACTAAAGCTGTAGATATTGATACTAATATAGATACTACTATTATCATCTTTTTAACAACTTTATCATAATCCACACCTAAATTTATGGCATTATCTTTACCTAAACATAATACATCTAAATACTTAAGTTCATCATATATAAATGGTATTATTGCTATTAAAATTATGGATGCTATTAAAAGTATTTCTGTATTTACATTCCCAAAACTTGCATGTAGGCTATTTTGAAGAGTAGCATACTCATTTGGGTCTATTACAACTTGCATGAAAGTAGACATACTTTTAAACAAAGTTCCAAATATCATCCCTACAAGAAGTAAGAAAAATATATTATTCCCACTTTTTTCAAAAAGTTTCTTATATAAAACAAAAGATGCTACAACCATTATTACTACTGATAATAAAAAGTTATGACTTTTACTTGCTATAAATTTGCTATCTATTCCAACAATAAATACTATAAGCGTCTGAACTAATATGTATAAAGAATCTAAACCTAATACACTTGGTGTAAGTATATTATTATTAGTTATGGTTTGAAAAATCATGGATGAAAAAGCTATACATCCACCTGTTAATACTATTGCTATTAACTTAGGTATTCTTTGGCTCATAGCATAATCTATATGTTCTGGATTTACCCCTGCTATTAAGAATAGTGCTGAAAATGCAATAACCATTAATCCTATTAAATATATAATTCTTTTTTGCCTGTTTTCTTTTTGTAATCTAATATTTATATTTTTACTAGGTAATTTATTTACACTACTAACTTGCATATGACTTCCTCCTTAATATCATATAAAGGAAAACTATACTTCCTATAACACCAACTGTTAATCCTATTGGTATTTCATAAGGATATATTACAATCCTTGAGAATATATCACATGTTAACACAAATATTGCTCCAAATAACCCTGTATGCCATATACTATCTTTTACATTATCACCTTTATAAATTGATACTATATTTGGTACTATTAATCCTATAAAAGGTATACTTCCTACTGTTGTTACTACACATACTGTAACTATTGCTACGATAATTAACCCTAAGTTCACAACTTTATTGTAATTAAGTCCTAGGTTTGTCGCAAAATCTTCACCCATACCAGCTATAGTAAATTTATTTGCATAAATATATGCAAGTATTATCATTGGTATTGTTATGTATAATATTTCATAGTTTCCTTTAAGTATCATAGAGAAATTTCCTTGCATCCAAGAAGTTATATCTTGCATTAAATCATATTTATATGCTATAAAAGTCGTCATTGAACCTATTATATTTCCAAACATTATACCAACTAACGGTACAAACACAGCATTTTTAAACTTTAAACTTTTTAATATTTTCATGAATATAAAGGTCCCACCAAGAGCAAATACAAAAGATGTTATCATTTTGCTACCCATAGTTGCATTTGGTAGAATTAGCATCGCAAATATCAGTCCTAATTGAGCTGAATCAATAGTAGCTCCTGTTGTTGGAGATACAAATTTATTTCTACTTATTTGTTGCATTATAAGACCGCATATACTCATTCCTATTCCTGCAACTAATATACTTATTAATCTAGGCAATCTGCTTATTAATAAAATATTTAATTGTTCTTCATTTAAAGTTAATATATCTACTATCTTTATGTTATGTACTCCTAAAAATACTGATATTGCAGATAATATTATCAATATTATTCCTAAGTATCTTTTCTTCATCTTTCCTCCTAGCTATAACCTTATATGAAAATACATATCTCTTGAAATTAATTTTCAACTTACTTTTATTGTATTGATAATTATTATCATTGTCAATATTTTTTTATTTATTAATAATTATTAATTTAAATTTTTATCTTCAAAAACAAAAATAAGCTCTTACATATATTAACGACTTGTTTTCATTTATATGACAAGCACCTAATAATAGTGATTTCTAAATATAATATAAAATAAGAGGAGAATGAATAATCTCCTCTTATTTTAATATTTAGCTATGTCTATTCCACCTAAGGCAATATGAGCAACTCCTGCTCCCACTAGAAGTGCACCTGCCATATTTTTATAATCTTTTCTATTGAACTTCTCTTTTTTATTTTGCTTAGCATCTAACATCAATCCTGTTGCTGTTACTACTGTTCCTAAAGCTACTGGTATTAATCCTTTTTTCATATTACTACCTCCATAATGATATTATTTTATTATTTATCTAAATTTATTATTTGGGTTACCTACTCTATTATGACTTTTAGGCCCTGCGCCTGCTCTAGTTATACATCTTTTATTCCCATTACTGTTTATTTCTGTTATATTCTCTCTATCAGTATTTGTATTCTCACTTTCTGTGTAAAGTAGTTGCTTTCCCAAATTTCTTAATCCATCCATAAAAGAATTATTATCTTCCACTACCTTCACTCCTTTTTATAATCTATTTAACATTAGTTTGTTCATTATACAAAATCAAATACACCATAATTTTTGCAATAAAATCTACTTATCTTCTTTTTTTTAATTAATATCCATTTGTGGATATAAAATACTTATATTTTCCTTAAAAAATTTTAATTTAATTTTTACTAATAAGTAAAATTTCCATTTGTTAAAACTTCCCTTACACTTTCCATATCTTCCTATTATAAAAATTTTATTATTTTTATAGTATTTACTTTTGAATTGGAGACTATCATAAATTAATGCTAATTAGTTTAATCTTAAACATTTTGTGTTATATTTATAATTAAACTATTATATTATCTGGAGTGTTTTATATGAAAATTAATAAGAATATACATTTTACTACTGGAGAATTTGCTAAGCTTTGCAAAACTAGTAAGCAAACTCTTTATCATTACGATCAAGTTGGAATTTTTTCTCCTGAAATAAAAGGAGATAATAATTATAGATATTATTCTTATCAACAAATAGAAACGTTTGGAGCTATAACAATGCTAAAGGATATTGGTATGCCTTTAAAAGAAATAAAAGAATACTTAAGTAAGAGAAATCCCAATGAATTAATTAATTTACTAGAAAAGGAACGTATAAATGTAATCAATAAAATAGATAAGTTAAACCAGATAAAACTCTTTATTGATAGAAAAATTGAATACTCCAAAGATTTTATTAATAATTATACAGATAAAGTCAGCATTTTACCATTACAAGAAGAATACATATTTATTTCAAAAGTTTTTAATTGTTCTACAGATAAAGAAGTTTATGAGGCTTTTTCTGCTCATATAGGTCGTTGTGAAGATAGAGGTATAGCTTACCCCCATTTTTTAGGTGAAATGCTTGAATACAGTGATATAGCTAATGGTAATTACTTAGATTATAAATATATATATAATAAACTTCCTAATAAAGAATATTCTAATTTTACTAAAGCTAAGGGATTGTACATTGTTGCATATCATAGGGGTAGTTATTATAACACTAGCATTACTTATAATAAGATTTTAAAGTTTATAGAAGAAAATAATCTATCTGTTCAAGGTCATTTCTATGAAGATATAATACTTGATGATTTAGCAGTTCAAGAATATGATGATTATGTAATAAAAATCTCAATAAAAGTTAATTTATCTAAATAAAACTCATGATTTAAATGGTATTAACTTTAAATTCTAATCCTTTACTAGATCAAAGATTGTAACTATTTTAAATAGTAAAATACATAAAAATACCTATTTATAATAAAAGTTAGCGTCTAAAATAATAAAAATTATTTTAGACGCTAACTTTTAATCTATATTATATTCATTTATTGTTTTTTTTATATTTTTACTACTCATTAGGTTAGACATAACAGCTATATCATCACAATAATCTACTATGTATTTGACATTGCTAGGTGTTATTCCACCTAATGCAATTAAATTTATATTTGAATTAGTAAGTAAAGAATTGGCCTCTTTTAATATTTCAATTCCTTTAGGTTTTAAGTTTTCCTTACATTTAGTTTCATATATGTGTGATAAAAATATATAATCTGCATTTCTTTTTAGTACTTCTACTATATCTTTTATACTATGAGTTGATACTCCTAATATTTTATTAAAGTTTTTGATATCTATATACTCATTTGTATCTTTTTTATTTTTTTCATCATAAATATCTATAAACTTATCAAATGGTAAATGTATACCGTCGGCATCAACTCTTTTAAATACTTCTATATTGCTATTTATTATTATCTTAGTATCTTTATTTATATTTTTTTTAATCTTAAGATATAAATTTTCTAGCTCATCATTACTCAGATCTTTTTCTCTTAGTATTATATTTTTAACGCCACAATAAGATGCTTCTTTTATAACTTCAATATACCTATCATATTTGCATAGATGCCTATTCGTTATTAGATACATTAAAACCTTTCCCAATCTTTAAATATTTGTTGGTATCCAATATCTTTTAACATGGCTTTTATATCACTAACACTACTTTCATCACTAATTTTAAATTGAGATGTATCTTTACTATTTTGAGAATGCCCTCCTACATTTGTTGATACACCTGCACTTAATTTTGTAACTCCCAAAGGTATTAAATTTCTTCGCAATGATAAGCTTTCTCTAGTCGATAAATTTATACCACCTTGATTATCAAATAATCTCATAACAACCATAGCTTGTACTAAATCATTATCATTGATATCAATTATTTTTTCATAACATCCCTTAAATGGTCTTATTCTAGGTATTGAGTATGAAACGTCTACATGTGGATATTTTTTTCTTAAATATCTTCCATGCATTAATGTAAAAAAAGTTTCTTTTCTAAAATCATTAAGACCAAGTAACGAACCTATTGATACACTTCTCATTCCAGCTTTTATTCCTCTTTCTGGTGAGTCTAATCTATATTTATAATTAGATTTTGGACCTTTTAAATGTACCTCTTTATAAATATTTTCATCATATACTTCTTGGTATACAGTAAGCCCTTCAACGCCTTTATCTACTAAATATTTATACTCTTCTTCATCCATTGGATAAACTTCTATTGTAATAGATGGAAATTTATCTTTAAGAACTTCTACAGCTTCACCTATATACTCTACGTCTGAATGAATCTTACTTTCTCCAGTTAAAAGCAACAAATGCTTAAATCCCTCTTTAGATATTTCATTTCCTTCTATTTTAATTTCATTAATGTTGAGCTTTTTTCTACTTATTCCAGAATCTATATTATATCCACAGTATAGACATTTATTTACACAATAGTTTACTATATACATAGGAGTATACAAAAGTATAGTCTTTCCAAAATATCTATTAGTTATCTCGTGTGCTTTTTGTGCCATTTCTTCCAGGTATTTAGTGGCTTTTTTAGATAATAAATTTAATAAATCATATTCATCTAAATTATCCTTTTCTAAACTTCTTAAAACATCATAATTTGATACATTTTCTAGATATTTATCTATATCAATATCTTTATACTTTTCTATAACATTATAAAAACTCAAATTAAACACCTACTTCACTTAAAAATCCAGTAAGAGGTGAAGATGCATTTGCAAAATTGCTTACTCTTCCTGTTTTAGCTAAATATGCTTCTCTTCCACCTTCAACTGCTAATTTGAAAGCATTCGCCATTTTTATAGGGTCGCCTGCACTAGCTATTGCAGTGTTTACAAGTACTGCTGCTGCCCCCATTTCCATAGCTTCCATAGCCTGAGATGGTTTTCCAATTCCTGCATCTACTATTATTGGTATATCTAATTCTTCTATCATTATTTTTATCATTTCTTTCATTTTAAGCCCTCTATTAGAACCTATTGGTGCCCCAAGTGGCATAACTGCTGCTGCCCCTGCTTCTATTAGCCTTTTGCCTGCATATAGATCTGGACTCATATATGGAAGAACTACAAATCCTTCATCAGCAAGTATTTTAGTTGCTTTTATAGTTTCTTCATTATCGGGTAATAAGTATTTTGTATCACTTATTACTTCTATTTTTATAAAGTTTCCACATCCCATTTTTCTAGCTATTCTTGCTATCCTAACAGCTTCCATATGATTAGTCGCTCCTGATGTATTAGGAAGTATTGTCATATTGCTAGGTATATGTGATAGTATATTTTCTTCTGTATTGTCTAAGTCTACTCTTCTTAGTGCCATAGTTATTATTTCACTGTTACTTGACTCTATTACTCTTGGTAACATATCATTTGAACTATATTTTCCCGTTCCTATTAAAAGTCTACTATTAAACTCATGTCCGTTTAATATTAATTTATCCATTTTTATCCCCCACATAATCTTATTTGTCTTCTATCAATATTTTTGTTGCTAAATTAGCCATGTGATTAGCACATATAGCCACCCTTGGTGCCATAAGCCCATCACCTTCTTTAGCTTCATTTATCTCATCTCCACATATGTAAAATTTATCTCTGATTTTTCTTGTTTTTATTATGTTAGAATCATAATATCCTGCCACTCCAGATGAGGATATTAAATATTTATCTCTCATTTTAGTTAAAATGTTATTTGCAATTTCTGCTTTGTACTTTGGATTATCAAAAGCCTCTATTATTATATCTACGTTCCCAAATTCATGTATATTTGATGAATCTATTATTTTGTTTATAGTTTCAACTTCTATAAATGGATTAATATTTTCTATATTATTTTTAAGTGCCTCGGTTTTATATTTTCCTATATCATTTATAAAATATTGTTGTCTATTTAAATTAGATGGTTCTACTATATCAAAGTCTGCTAGTATTAATGTTCCTACGCCTATTCTAGCTAAAGATATAGCTATATTTGAACCCAATCCACCAATACCTAATATTGCTACTTTTCCATTTTTTAATTTGTAGTGAACATTTGGAGTATGTCTGCTAACCATAAGATTTTCTAATTCTTCAAATTTTGGAATTTCACCCCTTTTTATTAATGTAACTCTATCATTTTCATATAATTCTAAATCTACATATGCATCTACTGGATGACCATTTAGTATTATTATATCTGCATCTTTTTTATATTTTTCTTTAACTTTATCTACTGTAACTATATCTTCATCAATATTTACAAGTAGCTCATTTATAAAAAGTTGCATCTTATCCCCCTCCAACAAACCTTATGACTTCTATAACATCTTCTTCTCTTAGTATATAGCTATCGTATTGATTATTTTCAATTATGTTTAAATTTATCTCTACTACTACGCTATCTTTTTTTACTCCAATATCTTCTAATAACTTTGATATTGTCATATCTGATTTAAATTCAAACTCTTCCCCATTTACCTTCACTTACATTTCCTCCTTTTAAGGATTATCTTTTATAAGATATAAAAATAATTATATAAATTTAACTTTAATAGCATTAAAAAAGCACTCTCTTTTTATAGAGAGCGCCTTATTTAACTAAAAATCTAGGTACATTAAAATATACGAGCTTCCCTACGTAAGAATTATCTTAATCAGGTTCTTAGAGTCTGAAAGTTATGGCTTTACTTCTCAGCTATCCAATCATAGCTCCCCTAGCTTTTATTTATTTTTACAAGTTGAGTGTAGCACAATGTATTTTCATAATCAACAAATTATTAGTTTATAAATAAACTATATATATATATTTATTATACGAATTTTATTTAATTTCCCTATTAAATTAGTTAGATTTCTTATGTATAATAATTATATAGTTATTCAATAATTTCAATATACTTTGAATTATTCTATAAATTAATTCTTATAAAAAATTCGGAGGCGAAAAAAATTGATTTCAAAAGATACAAAGTACTTTTTTATAGTACTAATACTTTTTTGTATAATTGGATTTACAGTAACTATATCTACAACACAACTCAATATTTTAATATATGGTTCTCCTATTTTTATGTTATTTTATGCACTTTCAGGGTATTCTCCTGCTTTAGCTGGATTAATTACCGCTAAAAAGTTTTTGTCTAAAGATGAATTTGATAGATTTTTAAGGAACTGTGTAAATGCAAACAGGAGTCTAAAGGAATATTTATATGTTATTATTGCCGCTTTAATACTTTGGACCGTTCCATATATAGTAGTTGAAATGTTTAGAGGCTATGGTGCCTTACTAAAATCCCCATTAATATTTTTAAGTTGGTTAACTCCTATAATGATATTTGGGGGAGGATTAGAGGAAATAGGATGGAGAGGTTTTTTACTTCCTAAATTACTAAAGAAATATTCTCCTTTTAAAAGTTCTCTAATAATAGGTATTATTTGGTCCTTATGGCATCTACCTTTATGGTTTGTAGTTGGTACACCACAACAACATACTAGTTTTATTCCATTTGCTCTTAGTTGTATTGCTTCTTCTTTTGTACTTACTTACATATACATGGAAACTAATAGCATTTGGCTTTGTATATTATTTCATGCTTTAGATAATGCTTGTTCTTATGTATTTGAGTATGATGTGGATTTACATATAATTATAGCTCTAGCAACTTGTCTAGCTGGTTTTATTATATTTTATATATCAAAAAAATGTATAAAACTAAAATCTAAATAATTCAAGTTATATTAATAATAATAAGCTATTTTTTAATAATAAAAAACGTATTGAAATTTTCAATACGTTTTTTATTATTAAATGTTTATGGTATTACACTTGTTCTATAAGGCCATATCCATCATGTCTTTTATATATAATACTTGTTTTATTTGTCTCTATATTTCTAAATAAAAAGAATTGATGTCCTAATAAATTCATTTGAACAATTGCATCTTCTGGAGTTATTGGCTTGTCCATTTTAAATTTCTTTCTTCTTTTTATTACATCGTCATCTAAATCTATTTCTTCATATTCCTCTATATTATCAAATCTTATACTTTCATTTTTTCTATTTCTTCTTATCATTTGTGTTTTGTATTTTCTAAGCTGTTTATAAAGCTTATCATATAATAAGTCTATTGCTGAATATAAATCTTCTTGGCATTCTTCAGCTCTAACGATAGTTCCATGTTTAGTATATACTGTCGCTTCAATACTTTGATTTTTTCTCTTTACATCTATTTTAACATGTACATCAAAATCATCATTAATATATTTTTCTAGCTTTTCAAACTTACTTTCAATTTTTTCTCTTATTGCCTCTGTAACTTTTACATGCTTTGAAATTATTTTTACGCTCATAGTATGTACCTCCTGTATCTGGACTACATTTTTAAATATACAAGTTATCTTGTATATTTAAATAATAACAGGAAAACAATTACATTTTAAGGCTATTATTATATATTTTTTTGGTGTATTATAGAAGTTAAGGGGGTTTTTTATCTACTATCTTTTTTTATTTTTACCATCTTCTTTTTTACACTAATCTCTTTATACTTCTTTAATATAATTTCACCTTTGTGATTTAATATATCTACATAAGAACAAAGGTCTTGTACCTCTATTACACCTATATCTTCATTATTTATTCCCTCTATACTATTAAGAGCTCCAACAATATCTATAACTCTTATTTTCTTTTTCTTTCCAGCATTTAGGTATAGTCTCGTTACTTCACTGTGAACCTTTTTTTCTTCATTTCTATTTTTTCTATTTTTTAAAACTTTTTTATTATTTTCTTCAAACTTAGCTTTTCCTAAAGCAATATCTTCTTTTTTTATGTCATCTAGATCTTCTATTTTATATCCAATATAATGTTCTATTTCTTCCATATACTTTTCATCTTTTTGATTTACCATAGTTATAGATTTTCCAAAGCTTTTTTTTCTACCTGTCCTACCTATTCTATGTATATAGTTTTCTTTATCTCTAGGCACATTAAAATTTATAACTAAAGATATGTCATCTATATGTATACCTCTACCAGCTACATCTGTACTTACTAGTATATTAAACTTACCATTTTTAAAATCTTTTATCGTAAAATTTCTTTTGTCTTGAGACATATCACCATGAAGTTCTGTTACTAAAAACCTATCTTCCTTTAAATTTTTATAAAGTTTTGTAACAGTTTCTTTTGTATTGCAAAATATCATAACTGATACTGGAGCCTGAGAATATATTATATTTTTTAAAGTATCATACTTTTTTTTATCCTCTACTTTGACTGTCTTTTCTGATATTTGTTTATTATTTAATAAATTTTCATTTTTTACTTCTACCATTTCTGCATCTTTCATATATTCTAAGCAAATATTTTTTATATCTTTATCTATAGTCGCTGAGAATAGTCCTTTAATGCTATTTTTAGGTATACTATTAAATATAAACTCCATATCTTCTACAAACCCTTTTTTAAGCATTTTATCTGCTTCATCAATTATAAAATATCTTATACTTTCAAGGTTAATTGTACCCCTACTTATATGATCAATTATTCTTCCTGGAGTTGCTACTACAATATGAACTCTTTGCTTTAACTCCTTTATTTGATCTTTCATAGGTTGTTTTCCAAATATAGCACTACATCTTATTTTCTTCAATCTACCTATATTAGATATCTCTTCTTTTACTTGAAGTGCTAACTCTCTAGTGGGTACAACTATTAGTGCTTGAAGATTGTTATTATCCACTTCTACTGTTTCACATATTGGTATAGCAAAGCTCGCAGTTTTTCCACTCCCAGTTTTTGATTTGACTATTATATTTTCATATCTTAATAACCTTGGTATAACTTCACTCTGAACTTTCGATGGTGAATTATAGCCTAAATTATACAATGCTTTTAATATATCTTTATTTAATTTTAAACTCTCAAATTTATTATTCATTTAATTCCACCTTATCTAATTTTACTATTATTGTTTTATTAACCATCATAGAATATGGCTAATATGTTTATTTTATTTCAATGTTTTATTGTATTATGATTGTCTTTTTATTTTATTACTTTTATATTAGCATTTAACTAATATACACTAAATTTTTATTTTTTTCTATAATTGCTATTACTTAAGCCTTTATAATTTACTGCATATTTATAAAATATTTTTTACTTTAATTATAAAATAATTTGTATAAATTTTCTGAAAAATATTATTGACATATTCCCTTTAACTATATATAATCAATTTAAATATAAATTTTTTAGGAGAATATAAATATGATAATTAATACAAATCTAACTAACAATAAACAATTAAATATATCTTATTTTAGCTTTTGGCTATTGTAGTTGGTTTGTATTTATGAACGATAGATTAATCGTAGATACAAACTGGTACTTGTTTGTATCTATGATGGTGAAAGCTAACTTGTTATGTAAAGCCACATAGATAATACTATGTGGCTTTTTTATTTATCCTAGGCAAAATAAAAGTCACATGGTACATACTATGTGGCTTTTTTATATATAAAATAAAAAAGAGGTGTTATTATGAAAAAAAATATTGATATTATTGTTATTGGTTTCGCACTATTTTCAATGTTCTTTGGAGCAGGTAATTTGATTTTCCCACCATACATAGGTGTTACCTCTGGTAGCAATTGGCTAATGAGTTTCTTAGGGTTTATAATTGCAGATGTTGGTATAATACTACTTTCTATCAATGCAATAGCAAAGGCTGGTTCATTCCAAGATGTTATTGGAAAAGCTGGCAAAAGATTTGGGCTTACTTTAGAAGTAATAATGATGTTGTGCTTAGGTCCAATATTAGTAGTGCCTAGAACTGGTGCAACTACATTTGAAATGAGTATACTTCCTCTAAATAACTCATTTAATCCAATAATATTTTCAATTTTATTCTTTACACTAGTGTTTATATTAACTATAAAACCAAGTAAGGTTATGGATATTATAGGTAAATTTTTAACGCCTATACTTTTAGCAGCGTTAGCGATCTTAATAATCAAGGGGATATTATCTCCTATTGGTGAGTTAAATACTAATATTTCTTCTGATAATCTATTTATGAGAGGTGTAACTCAAGGTTATCAAACTATGGATGCCCTTGGATTAGGTGGTATAACTGCACTTGTTATGTCATCTTTCTTAAGTAAAGGTTACAGAAATAAGAAAGAAAATATAAGCCTTACGATAAAAGCATCTTTAATTGCAGGTATTGGGCTTACACTAGTTTATGGTGGACTAGCTTATCTTGGAGCTACAGTTTCTACGGTGTATGATGCTAGCATTTCTCAGACAGAATTACTAGTTAATATAACAAATCTTTTATTAGGAAATACTGGTACTATATTATTAAGTATAGTTGTTGCATTTGCTTGCTTAACAACTTCCATAGGATTAACTTCTGTTACAGCTAAGTATTTCGAAGATGTAACTAATAGAAAACTAAAATATGAATACATAGTAACCTTTATATGTGTATTTAGTGCCATATTTTCTAATTTAGGCGTAGATAAAATAATAGCTATTGCTGCTCCTATACTAACAGTGTTATATCCTGTTTCAATAGTTTTAGTTCTAATGAGCTTGTTTGGAAAAATATTTAAGAGAGATTCTGCTTTTAAGGGTGCTGCTTATGCAACATTATTAACAAGCTTGCTTACAGTACTTAGTAATCTAGGTATAAATATCCCTTTTATTAACAATCTTCCATTTGCTAATATAGGATTTAACTGGGTTATTCCTGCACTAATTGGAGCTTTTTTAGGCAAACTAATAATTAAAGAAAATAGTATATGTATAAATTCAAAGATTTCTTAATAAAAATATTCATATAAAAAACTAATAAAAAACCTTCAAATAATTAATAGTTGTTTGAAGGTTTTTTATAGATTTTATTAACTTATTTTATCTTTTTCAATTTTATCTAATGAACTAGCAACTGCTATTGCTGAAGCCATAGTTCCATTAACATTAAGCATTGTACGTCCCATATCTAATATTGGATCTATAGCAAGTATTCCACCTAATAGCGGGAAATATGCTCCCATACCCATACCTGATATAACTACTGAAACTGACATTGTTGCAGTACCTGGTATCCCAGCTATTCCTAACGAACTTATAGTTATTACTATAAGTAACATGATATAAAAACTAAAGTTCATAGGAGTACCAGACATATTAGCTACAGTAATTGCCATTAATGCTGGATAGATTCCTGCACAACCGTTCATTCCCATATTAGAACCTAAACTTCCTACAAAACTTGCTATACCTTGATCTACTTTAACATTATCTGTAAGTGTTTCTATTGTTACAGGCAATGTTCCTAAACTTGATCTAGATGTAAATGCTAATATAAGTGGTTTAGATACATTTTTTAAGTATTTTATAGGATTTACCCCACTTAAAGTTATTATTACTAAATGTACAATAAACATTATTGCTACACTTACATAAAGAGCTATTATAAAGTCCATAACATCTAATATTGATGTTACACCTCTATCTATTATCGTAGTAGCCATTAAAGCAACTACTGCATAAGGCATTAGTTTTATTACTGTTATAGAAACACTTATTATTATTTTATAAAATGCTTCTACTAAATCTACAAATGGTTTTATTATTTCTGAATACTTTTTATTAAGTCTCTTTACTGCTATACCTAAAAATCCTGCAAATATTACTACTGCAACTACATTAGCTTGTGCCATTGCATTTACTGGATTTGATGGTAATAAACCTCTTATAGTATCGACTATTGGTGTAACCTCTCTTATTTCTCCACTTTTTACTATCGCTTCGTGTCCTACTCCTAAGTTAAATAAATTTCCAACTACTATACCTATTATTGCTGCTATCGCTGTTGTTCCTAATAACATTACAATAGTCTTTCCTGTTAATTTACCTAGGTTTTCACCTTGCTTTAAGTTCATTATTACTCTTACTATTGAAACAAACACAAGTGGAACTACTAACATTTTTAATAAATCCATAAAACCATATCCAAATAGCCCATACCATTTAGATACTTCTGTTAACCAAGTTACCTTAGTAGGATCTTCTGGGAATCCTGCTATAGCATGGACTAATACTCCTAGTCCAATCCCTAATACTATTGATAAAATCATTAATTTATTAAATTTTATCTTTTTACTTAATTTATTTATTACAAAAAACATTCCTATTAAAATTGCTATTGATATTAAAGTCATATAATTCGTGACCATAAGAAATTCTGAAAAAAACGTATAATTCATGTATTGCCTCCTTCCGATTATTTTTATATAAAGTAAATGAGCTCATACCTGTTTTTTATAATATAACAAGTATGAGCTCTTGTATCAACTGGTAACTTTTTTGTAACCAGATTAATATCTATATAAAATTAACAATCACATTTAATATGTTTGTTACTCCAAAGTATCATAGTTTCCATTATTGGAAGTAACGAAACACCACATTCACTTAAATAGTATGTTGATTGGATATTATTTTTTAATTCTTTTTTGTCATTAATTACTATTCCATTTTCGATTAAAAATTCTAATTGTTGAATTAACATCTTCTTGCTACATCCTTCTATGCACCTTTGTAATTCTCCAAATCTTTTTTTATCATTACCAATTTCCCATATTATTTCACATACCCATTTTTTTCCGAGTATGTTTGATATGAATTTTAATGGACAATTATTTTGCTTGATATTGTTCAAACTATACATTAACGACCTCCTTTTAATTATTTTATATAGATTAGCTTATAATATAACTATCATTTTGTCCATTTTTATCTTTATAAAATACTTAAAATAAAAAAATTACCATAAACCCTAAGATTTATGGTAATTTTATATTTAGATTATTTTGAGTAGTACTCAACAACTAAAATATCGTCAATTTCTATTGGTACTTCATTTCTTTCAGGCTTTCTAGTAAGAACACCTGAAAAGTTCTCTATATCCTTAGTTAAGTAAGGATATTGGCTAGTAGCATTTTGTTGAAAACTATCTTTAAACATTGTATTTTTTTGAGATTTTTCTCTTAAAGATATAACATCTCCTACTGACACTCCATAAGAAGGTATATCTACTTTTTTCCCATTAACTAGTATATGTCCATGAACTACCATTTGGCGAGCTTGTCTTGTAGAGCTTGCTAACCCTAATCTATATACTAAGTTGTCTAATCTACATTCTAACATTTGTACTAATGCTGTACCTGTAGAGTCTTTAGATTTCATCGCTTTTTTTACATAGTTAGAAAATTGCTTTTCTAACACACCATAGTAAGCCTTTAATCTTTGCTTTTCTAATAACTGTACTCCATATGGTGAAAGCTTTTTGTCCGCTCTAGACGTTCCTTTTGTAGCTCTATCCATTGCTTTTGGATGCCCACATACATTTAACCCTAGTCTTCTACATTGTTTAAATCTAGGTCCCATCATTCTTGCCATAATTATCATCTCCTATAAAATCAGAAATTTGCCGCGATAATTTTAAGCCTATTTTTAATATATCATAATTTTTATTTTTTGTAAATGAATTTCATTATCATTTTTTAAAATAAAAACCACGATATGAATCGTGGTCTTTATATAGAAGTTGTGTAGTTATATTAGTAAATTAAGAGTATAATTAGCATAACATTTATAATGTAATTTATCATATAGGGGAATATTATACTTTCTGTATTAAATCTAATAACGTGCTGAAGATCATCGGATTTAAAAAATTTATGTAAGCTATGATATAATTTACACTTTTATGTTCACTTGCTAGTAAATTACTCATTAATTCTCTATTTATTTAAAGTATATCATAATTAATCATTTTTGTAAATGATAATAATTATTAATTTCATTTTTTGAAACTAAACGTTAAAGTACTCTATGAAATTACTTCTTCTAGCATAATAATTTTTTATTTTGTAAAAAATTCGCTTCGCTTAAGCCACTGCGTGGGCGCTACACTTCATGTCACCAACGACTTTGTCCGTTCCTCAAATGTCACGTTTTACATTTTCAATCTTATTGACATATTTTACTTTCATGAGTTGTTAACATTTTTGTGCTTAATATAATTTACTTACATGTAAAAAATGCATCAAGATAAAATTTATATTTATCTTGATGCATTCTACATACTTAACCTAGCTCATAAAATACTATTTTATTACTTAATAATGTCTTTTTTACGTCTATAACTCTTTGATTTGATGAACCTCTTAACATTAGGCTTAGATTTCTATTGTTTTCTTCAAACTTACCATCTATTAATACATCTATATATTTTAATACTTTCTTTTGACTTTCATCAAAATTTTCTAGTGTATATCCACTCCATAGGTATATCATTTTATTTGGGTAATGTTTCTTAAATTCTTTGCATAAATTAAATACACCTTCTACATTTTGAGGGCATAATGGCTCTCCTCCTAATATAGATAAGTCTCTATCTATATTATTTTTATTTATATTATCAATAATATATTGTAAATCTTCTTGTGTAAATTCTTGACCTCCGTTAAAATCCCATGTTTCTCCATTGAAACATCCTTTACAGTGGTGGGGACATCCTTGTGTCCAAAAAGACATTGTTACTCCAAGTCCATTAGCTATGTCATTGTCTTTTATTTTGGCAAATCTCATATTATCACTCCAAATTCTATAAGTGAAGTACTCTCTCACCTATCTCTTGAGTACGTCCTTTACCCCACATATTTGCCCCAATGTATCCACAAGTTCTTCTCATAACTTGCATTTCATCTTTATCTCTGTTTCCGCAGTTTGGACAATACCATTCTAAATCCTTATCAAGCTTTATTTCACCTGTGTATCCACATTTATAGCATATATCTGGCTTAGTATTTATTTCTGCGTATTGTATATTGTGATAGATGTAATTTATTATTTGCTCTACTGCTTGTAGGTTTTTACTCATATCCGGTACTTCTACATAACTTATACATCCACCTAAACTTATGTCGTGGAATTGACTTTCAAACTTTAATTTTTCAAAAGCATCTATTTCTTCAGTTACGTGAACATGGTATGAGTTTGTATAATACATTCTATCAGTTACATTTTTAATTTCTCCGAATTTTTGCTTATCTATTCTACAGAATCTTGAAGTTAAACTTTCTCCAGGAGTTCCGTATAATCCAAATCCAAGACCAGTTTCTTCCTTCCAACTTTGGCAAGCATCATTTAAATGGTGCATAACTTCTAATGCAAATGCTTCCCCTTCTTTAGTTGTATGACTTACACCAAGCATTGCTTGAGTCATTTCATATACCCCAACATATCCTAAAGAAAGAGTTGAATATCCATCCTCTAAAAGAGCGTCTATCTTCTCTCCTTTTTTAAGTCTAGCTATTCCTCCATGTTGCCAATGTATTGGAGATACATCTGATTTTACTCCTTTTAATAAATCATGTCTAACCATTAAAGCTTCTTTACAAAGTTCTAATCTTTCATCTAATATCTCCCAGAATTTATCCATATCTTTATTTGCAGTTAATGCAACTTGTACTAAGTTTAATGATATTACACCTTGATTGAATCTTCCATACCACTTATAATTTCCATTTTCATCTTTCCATGGAGATAAGTGACTTCTACATCCCATAGGTGGGAAAGTATTTCCTTCATAATTCTTTCTCATTATTTTAGCACTTTGATAATCTGGAACTAATCTTTTCGTATTACATTTAGCTGCTAGCCTTGTAATATAGTCATACTTACCACCTTCTAGGCAGTTATGTTCATCTAATAAATAAACTAGTTTAGGGAATTCTTCTCCTACTTCTTGTCCTTTGTAGTTTTTCATTCCTTCTAATCTTTGCGCTATCATTTCTTCGCAAATTAAAGCCATTTCCCTTTCATATTCATGACCTTCTTCAATCTCTAAATATATAGTTGAAAATGGTGATTGACCATTACTTGTATATAACGTTGATAATTGATATCTTATAGTTTGTATACCTGCTTTTAGCTCCTCTAACATTCTTTCTTCAGCTAATTCTTTAGCCATTTCTTCAGAATACTTTTCTTTGTATTTATTGAAATATTTATCATACGATACTCTTAAAAATGGTGCTATATGCTTTATAGTTATAGAGTTTCCACCATATTGACCGCTTGCTATTTGAGCTATTATTTGTGTTGTAACTGTACAAGCTGTTGTAAATGATTTTGGTGATTCTACTAATTTATTACTTATTACTGTACCATTATTTAACATATCTTCTAAGTTTATAAGCATACAGTTATGAATTGGTTGAATTGCATAGTCCATATCGTGATAGTGAAGTACACCTTCATCATGGGCATGCGCTATATGTGCTGGTATTAATTTTCTTCTTGCTATATCTTTTGAAACTTCTCCAGCTATTAGGTCTCTTTGAGTAGACGCTAATAATCCATTTTTATTTGAATTTTCATTTATAACATCTTCATTACTATTGTCTAGTAATCCTAATATACTTTCGTCAGTTGTATTCACTTCTCTTTTAAATGACTGTACCGCTCTATATCCTTCATAAGCTTTCGCAGTCAATTCGTGTTTATAATCTATTAACTTCTTATATACCATATCTTCTATTTGATATACTGTCGGCGAAGGTGACTTTTCATAACAATTTTCTTCTATTTCGTTAGCTATTTTTTTAGCTATTTCTTCTTCATATATACCGCTACCATATTTCATAGCATTTAGTATTGCATTTTCGATTTTTATTTTATCAAACTCTGCAACCTTTCCATTTCTTTTTATTATATTTAATTTTCTGGTCATAAAACTCTCCTTTTGCCTAATATTTCTTGATGTGTTTGTCAAGTCTTACTAGATAAAAAAACAATAACTTTTTTAATAAAAAGTATTGACTTTTTTGTTTTTCAGCACTTTACTTAACTTTGCATAAGCACTATATGTAGTAACACAACCTCTATTTTATACCATATATAGTGTATATTCAAGCTATTTATATTCACTTTTCTTATACCCCTTGATACCACCTAATTCTAGCTTAAATTTTATATTTTTCAGTAAATTTCCTTATTTTTTTATATTTTTTTGAAAATTTTATAATATCTCGATGTAAATAATCTAATAAATATAAAAGTAGCTATAGATCATATTTACCCAAATTTTTATACAAATAAAATTTATTTTATACTAAAAAGACACTTATATCATTAAATAATATAAGTGTCTTTATATTCTATATCCTAAAAATAAACAAGAATCATGATTAGAGATACTATCCCATACATTAAATAAATTGTCATACAAATATTTATAAGAATAGACTTTATATAATTTAGAATAAGCTAAAACTATCCCCCATTGATAAGTTCTATATACATTATTTCTATGTATATATGGTTTAATCTTCTCTTTATTATAATATATGTATTCTTTCTTTAATGACGTTTTAATTTCTTTTAATATTTTCATAGCCTCCTTTTGCTTTCCCTGTGATATGAGTTTCATACCTTCACTAGACCTTGAAATATAATAATCTATATTCTCAATCATCTCTTCTTCTGAAACTAACCTTTTGTCAAATTCTAAAACAATACTTTGGTTAAACATATGAACTCACCTCTTTATTAATATACTTTTACAAATTTAAACAAATTCCTTTAATTAATCCACTTTTTTTATATCTTTGTATTTATTATTTAAATATATTAAAAAACACTAACTTTAATAAGTTAGTGTTTTAGTAAATAATCTAAATAGATACTTATATAAACATATAATACTTAAATTATATACCTTTATAAATACCTATTTAATTTATTTATTTACTTTTCTTTCTTCCCTTTTTTCTTCAAACTTTTCTTTTTCTAATTTTTTCATAGATTTTTGATGAGCTTTAGCTTCTTTTTGTGCTTCTTTGTAATTTCTTTCGCTGTTAATTTCGAATTCCTTTTTATCACATTTCTCAGATTTTCTTTCTATCTTTTTAGCTTCTCTTTCTTCTAATATTATTTCTTTTTCCAACTTCATTTTAATATCTCCTAACTACATTCTTTAAATTCTTCAATTTCTTTTTTACTTGAATTAAGCTTTCTATCCATATATATTAATTTTATTCCCATATTTTTACATATAAAACATATAAGTTAGATTTTAAACAAAAAAATACTAACTTTACTTGTTAGTATTTTTTATAAAGAATTTAGTTATTTGTTTAATATATCAATTATTTGACTAAATGAATTTTCATTTCCATTTCCACCAACTTGAGTTACTTCATTTGTTTCTTTAGATGATAAAATTTCTTTTTGCTTCCAATTTAAATTACTTCCAACTATTACAATTGGAGAGTTTTTCTTAGCTGCTAATACTCCTGCTGATAGGGCGTCAATTAAATCATCTTGTTTATTTATGCCATCTTTTGCTATAAGTATGTCTTCTAGATTTTTTTCTTTATAAAAGTTCTCTAAAATTAAAGCATTGGTTTCATTTCTATCATCTCCACCTATTCTTTTATAGTTAGGTAATTTAGTTGTTATATCATTAGATATAGTACTTTGTCCACCTATAACATAAGATGTTTGTATATTGTTTTGTTTAATAAACTTATTAATTTTATCAAAATTTTCATTTTGTGATGTTAGTATTATCGGCATATTCTTATTGGCTGCGACAGGTGCTATACTAACTGCATCTGCTAATCCTTTAACTCCATTTACAACAGCTATATTTGATATGTTACCTAATCTTTTAGCTATTTCTAATGATGTGTCATATCTATCTATTCCACTTATTCTATTTACCTTAAATCCATCATATTCAAGCTCATTTACTATATTATTCGATACTGAACTTGTACCTCCAATAATATATATATTTTTAGCTTTTAGTCTCTTTATCTCTTGTTCAATATTATAATATAAGCTGTCATTTGGTGTTAGAAGTATTGGAGCATTTATAGATTTTGCAAATGGTGTGGCTGAAAGAGCATCTGCTATAGAACTTGAATTTACTAATACTACATTATCAGAAGTATCCCAACCTTTTTGACTTATCATTATAGATGTTTCATATCTAGTTTCTCCTACCATTTTACTTATAACTACTTTAGGATTATTTGAGCTTACCTTCATTATCCCAACAGCTTTTAGAGCATTTTCTACTGTTTCTTTTTCACTTGCTGTTTTAGCTTTTAATAATAATACTTCTCCTAGATGATTAAAATCTGATTGAGAATATAAGCCTTCTGTAAGTGCATCATAGAAAAGTTTACCCATTTTTTCTTCTCCGATACCTTTAACATTAATACCATATTGTGTTCCACCTTCAGATATTAGGTAAGCTAATTTATTTATTATACCACTATTTTCATGTACGTAATCATTGTCACAGCTATCATTATGTACATGAGACCTTCTACAGATTTCCATATTATCTACATTATCTATATCTGGGTTTTTCATGCTTCTTAAGTATCCATATTTTGAAAAATCTTCTCCTATAGTCCAATTTTTGCTTGATTTATAAGTATGTTCTACTAAAGTACCAAAAATATCTCCATATGCTTCGTTTATAGCGCCTGATTGAGATACATAATCTAAATTAGCAGTATGTCTTACTACTGAATGAGTATATTCATGTCCAATTACATCTAATGATCCTGCAGAATCATAAGTTGTTGAGTTTTCATTTCCAAAAACTAGTATATCAACTCCATTTACTAGACTGGAAAATGCATTTCCTGGCTCATTTACATTTACAAGTAATTCTGGCTTACTTCCCTTTCCATCTAGCCCATCTCTATTGTATTTATTTAAATAAAAATCGTAAGTTTTTCCTACATGGTAGTTTGCATCTACAAACTTTCCATCGCTCTTTTCTAGTTTTGTGCTAAAATATTTTATATCATTATCCATGCCATAAGGAATTTTATTTTGATAATAATATTGATAAAAATATTGACCTTTTATATCTAAAGTTTTTATAGGTTTTGATCCTCTACTTAAATCTATAAAATAATACCCGTCTTTAAAGCCTGCTTCACCTTGTCTATGTATTACTTGTATTTCTCTTTCATCTCCAAATACACCTTTTGCTTTAATTTTTTCTGATTTGATTATATTGTTTGTGTTTTCGTATTGATTTATTATATCTCCACTGTTAGCATCTATAAATACAATTTTGTTATAAATTGTTTTTCCTATTATATTTACATCTACTTTGTATGCAAGTTTATATTCTTCTTTACTTTTATATAAATATAACTCTACTTTTTCATTTTTATTTAATTCATTTTTTAGTTCAAGTTTTTCCTTTGCTATCTTAAGTGCATCATCTTTAGTTAAAGTCGGATTATAGTTAAATCCTTTTAATGTCTTTGATGTTGGCTCTATATATCCTGAAATTGATTTTATATTTCCGTCATAATCTACGCATCCTACTAAATCTGAACCATAGATAGGTATATTATTTATATACTGTTGAAGTCTTACTATAACCTGAGAATCATTTTTATCATCTTCTTTTGATTTGACTTTGAAAGTAGAAGTTTTTTCTACATTGCTTAAATAATTAATTAGGATTTGTTGAGGTGATATACCTTCTTTTTTCTCTTCCTTTATATTACCACTTACTACAAATGGTTCCGATTTTTCTATAGCTTTTTTTAATTCTTGTTTTTGCATATCCTCACTTGCAAAACTCAAACTAGTTAGATTTATAGTTATTAAACATAGTGTTGTTATGCTTGCTATGCTCTTTTTTAATAATGTCACTTGCTTTCCCCCTCAATTTTCTTTATTTAATGCTTTTGCTCCTTGTTATATTTTTACTAACTATGTTAACTCTATTTTAACACTTGCAATTATTGTTAGTAAACTTATTATTTATTGTTTTTGTACAAAATCTAATCTTTTCTATTGACTTATTTTTTGTTTTGGTTATAATTTAAAACAACAAGTAGATAACTGAGATAGAGGCGCGAAATTTAAGAGTAGTATTATGGAGGTAAGCTCAATGAAATAATACAAAAGGAAATTTCGCCGAAGTAAATAGTTAATGGCTTTGATACTATTTACTGGGCTTATGTAAAATATGCATAAGACTGTCACATTTTTGTGGAGAGCTATTTTCAATGAAAACGTACGGTACGTTGTATTTTTTGTATATAATTTACGTATTTTTGTCATGGGTATAGTCTCATGGCTTTTTTTGTATACAAAAACCTTATGTAAACCTAAAATTACTGATAACTTATATAAGGTATATCAATAACTCAATAATATAAAAATATATCTGAGTAACCGTCGAAGTCGTTAGCGACATAAACTAAGCGCATTTTTATTGTTAGATAAATTTTATTATCTTAGTTACTTACTTATGGAAAATTTACACCATAAGGAGGATAATCAAATGAGTGAACAAAATCAAGAATTAAAAAGAGGATTAAAAGCAAGACATCTAAACATGATAGCACTAGGTGGTTCTATTGGAACAGGTATATTTCTTGCAATGGGAGATACTATCTATCAAGCAGGACCTGGTGGTGCATTAGTTGCATATGGTTTAGTAGGCATTATGGTTTATTTTTTAATAACAAGTTTAGGTGAAATGGCTACTTTTATGCCAATCTCTGGATCTTTTAGTTCCTATGCTACTAAATTTATTGACCCAGCACTTGGGTTTGCACTTGGATGGAATTACTGGTACAACTGGGCTATAACAATAGCTGCCGAAATGGTTGCAGGTTCTTTAGTTATGAAATTTTGGTTCCCAAACATACCAGGAGTTTACTGGAGTTTATTATTTTTAATAATAATTGTCGGATTAAACTTCCTATCATCAAAAGCTTACGGTGAGTCTGAATATTGGTTTGCTGGTGTTAAAGTTGTTACTGTAATTATATTTTTAATAATAGGTGTATTAATGATAGTTGGTATAATTGGTTCTGATGAAATAGGATTTCATAATTATTTTATAAAAGATGGACCTTTCCATGGTGGAATAAAATCAATCTTTGCCATTTTTCTAGTTGCAGGATTTTCATTTCAGGGAACCGAACTTATAGGAGTTGCTGCTGGAGAAAGTGAAAATCCAGAAAAAACTATTCCTAGGGCTATAAAATCCATATTTTGGAGAATATTAATATTTTATTTAGGAACGATAATAGTTTTAGGTGCTATAATACCTTTTACACAGGCTGGTGTTTCTGAAAGTCCATTTACTATGGTATTTGAGAAAGCAGGTATAGCTGGAGCTGCTTCTCTTATGAATGCAGTAATATTAACATCTGTATTATCTGCTGGAAATTCTGGTATGTATGCATCAAGCAGAATGCTTCACTCTATGGCTAAGGATGGACTTGCTCCAAAGCTATTTGCTAAGACTAATAAAAGAGGTGTTCCTGTAAATGCTTTAATATTAACTACTATAGTTGCATCTTTTTGTTTCTTAACAGGTGTATTTGCCGAAAGTACTGTTTATGTTTGGTTAGTTGCTGCATCTGGCCTTGCTGGATTTATAGCATGGGTTGGAATAGCAATATGCCATTATAGATTTAGAAAAGCATATACTCATCAAGGTAATAATTTAAAAGATTTAAAATTTACTGCTAAATGGTATCCTTTTGGACCTATACTAGCATTAATAATGTGTATAGTTATAATAATAGGTCAAGGTTATTCTTGTATTAAACCAGATGGCATTGACTGGAGTGGTTTAATAGCTTCTTATATAGGTATACCTCTATTTTTAAGTATATATATAGGTTATAAAATTAAGCACAAGACTAAACTTATCCCTCTTCACAAGGTTGATTTAACTTATGGAGAAGATAAAAATTTAGATAATATAGAAAAAAAGATCCTTGAATTAAATTAATAAACATAAAAAATGTAACTCCTTTAACTTAGGAGTTACATTTTTTATGATGAAGTTATATAATTTCTATCAACATATTCTAATATATAATCTCTAAATAACTTTGCTATTGGAGGTATATATGAATTTTTTAAATAACTCATATATATTATTCTTTCCTTAATAGTTTCTTTAATATTTATTTTAGATAGTGTATTTGTATTGATAGTTGGTGAATCAGGAACTACTGAAATCCCTGCTCCAGCAGATACTAATCCTTCTATTACACTTCCTATATTAGCTCCTTTTGGCTGAATTGATATTTTAGGGGTATACCCTAAAGCATCAGTACAAGAAAGAATCCTATCTTTACTACCTTCACAAAATGCTATAAAAGATTCATTTTCTAATTCCTTTAAAGATACCTCTCCTCTACCGGCTAATTTATGATTCTTTGGTACTATTAATATATACTCTTGCTTTTTTATTGGTATAGATTCTATATTAATATCCCAAATAGGTTCTGTATGATTATCATAGAAACCAATATCAATTTTTCCTTTTTTTAAATCTTCTATTATTTCAGTTACAGACTGTTGGTTAAATTGAAACTTTACATTAGGGTTATCATTTAAGAAATCGCTTATTATAAAATTCATAAAATAAGCTCCTACTCTAGATGTAGAGGAAATAGAAACTGTCCCTGTAGTATCACTAACCATTTCATCTAATTCCTTTATCCCTTTTTCAATCTCTACCAATGCTCTCTCTGCATGAACTAAAAATAATTTCCCAAACCTAGTTAGTTTGACATTTCTGCCACTCTTTTCAAATAAAGGGACTTTTAGTTCTCCTTCCAACTTTGCTATTGATTTACTTAATGCTGGTTGAGTAACTAATAATAACTTTGAAGCTTTAGTAAAATTTTCGGTTTCAGCGACTGTTTTGAAATACTCTAGTTGTTGTAGGTTCATTTTCTACTCCTTTTTATAATTTATCAAATCTATAACTAAAAGTTATATGTTTATGAATATTTTAAATTAGACATAGTGGTTATAACAGTGCTATAATCACTATTATCCTTAATAAATATATTTGTATTTTCTTATGAATTTTACTTATTAGTATACCAAAATAATTAAGACATATAAATTAAAATTGAAAGATATTATATAAATTAAAGGGAGTGTTTTTTATGATGAAAGTAGATAAGGATCTTTGTATAGGATGTTCTCTATGTGTTAAAGATTGCATGGTTAAAGATATTGAACTTATAGATAAAAAGGCTCATATTAAAAATGTAGCCTGTTTTAAATGTGGTCACTGTATTGCAATATGCCCTAAAAATGCAGTATCAACTGATGATTATAACATGAATGAAGTTAAAGATTATAATAAAGAGGATTTCTCTATTGATGCAGATAATTTACTAAACTTTATCAAGTTTAGAAGAAGTGTAAGACACTTTAAAAATCAGGATGTAGAAATAGAAAAACTTTCTAAAATCATAGAAGCAGGGAGATTTACTCAAACAGCAAGAAATGCACAAGATGTATCTTATATTGTAGTTAAAGATGGCATAGAAACTTTAAAAGAAATGTCTTTAGAAAGATTAAGTGATATGGGTAAATATATGCTTGCTAACTTAACACCTGAGACAATGAATTTAAAGCTATATGCCCAGATGTGGGTAAAAATGTATGAAGAATTTAAAGCAAATCCTACTGGTAGGGATAGTCTATTCTTCAATGCTCCTGCTGTAATACTTGTAGTTTCTGATAATCCTGTAGATGCTAGTTTAGCTTCCTCTAATATGGAACTTATGACTAATGCTCTAGGCCTTGGAACTTTCTTTAGTGGATTCTTTACAAGATCTGCTGAAGGAAATAAAAAAATTATGGACTTCTTAGGACTGAACGAAAATCAAAAAATTGTAACTTGCATGGTTATCGGATATCCAGATGTAAAATATCAAAGAACAACTCCAAGAAAAGAAGCACAAATATCTTGGAAGTAATCTAAATAAAAAATTCGCTTCGCTCATGTCGCCAACGACTACGTCCGTTGCTCAAAATATATTTTTCTACATTTTCAAACTTGTTGATATATCTTATATCCATAATTTATCAACAGTTTTGTTCTTAATATAAAATCCTTGTATGTAAAAAAATAGAAATGGGCTATGTTAAGGTAAATTAGCCCATTTTTACTATCTCTTCATTGATTTTATTAAGACTTTCCTTTCTTTGTCAATCTTTAAAGATTCACATATTTTCTGGAGAGATTTATTGTAAGTAAAATCATCAAGATTATTATTATTTAAATATTCTAGTGTTATATTTTTTTAGAAATTCCCATACTATTTCTTTATTTTTATTGGTTATTTTAAGCCCACTACAAAAACTATCACATACAGACCAGTTATTTATTTTAGGAATAAAGTTTTTTATATATACTAATATTTCTTCTATATTACTATCCTTAACATATCCTATTACCATTCCCTGTAGCATAACCTCTTCAAAATATGTATCATTAGCATTTTTTAGATATTCTCTCCAGTCTTTTTTAGCTATTCTCTTCGCTATTTTTCTTAAACACAAAAGTCTAACACCTAGTATATTCTCAACTCCTGGTATTAGCCTTGAAGAAAATTCTCTATACTTTTCTTCTGATAATTTCAAAAGTTCTTCTCTAATTTTTTCGTTCATATATCCCTTCTCCATATAATGTTAATATACTTTTATTTAATTATTATTTTCCATATCTAATAATTGTTTTTTTATCTCTAAACCCGCAGCATAACCAACTAAACTTCCATCAGCACCTATAATTCTATGGCATGGAATTATTATTAATATAGGATTTTTATTATTTGCCATTCCCACTGCTCTAGCTGCTGTTGGCTTACCTATTTTTTGAGCTAATTCTTTATAACTATATGTTTTGCCATATGGTACATCTTTAAGTTCATTCCATACTAGCTTTTGAAATTCTGTACCGTTAAGAGAAAGTGGTACATCAAATTCTATTCTTTGTCCTAATAAGTATTCCTGAAGTTGCTTTGCTGTTTCTTTAATTAATGGTGTTTCTTCAATATTCATATCTTCTGATGATAGTTTCTCCGCTAGATAAAGATCTGTTATTCCTTTTCCATCTTCAGCAATTCCTATCTTTCCCAGCTTTGTTTCATAATAAAAAATATTTTTCATATAAACACCTCATTTGTTAATTTGCATATGTTATTTCATAATCTAATATACAATACTTTATATAATATTTATATAATAAAGAAGTTACTATACTAAAAATAAGCATAATAACTTCTTTATATTTTTCTATATTAATATTATTTTAAATTTTTTAAATCATCATCATAGTATTCTTCTAATTCTAGTAAACTTTCATATGGATTACCTTTTAATCCTAGTTGTTTAGCAAAAGCTGGCTCTGTTTTTAATCCCCTCTTTTTTAAAGCTATTATTTCATTTTTAAAATCTTTTCCTAAAATCTCTATCAATCTAGCTTCTATCACCATATGTCTATATCCGTTGGTTTTCTCTGAATGATTTTTGCTCGCATATATCTCTATTTCTATATCATCCACATAAAAGTTACATACTATTATATTT
Source organism: Romboutsia sp. MSSM.1001216sp_RTP31141st1_G3_RTP31141_220114 (assembly GCF_039031195.1). NCBI lineage: Bacteria > Bacillati > Bacillota > Clostridia > Peptostreptococcales > Peptostreptococcaceae > Romboutsia > Romboutsia sp. MSSM.1001216sp_RTP31141st1_G3_RTP31141_220114. The sequence goes on from NZ_JBCIUO010000004.1 coordinate 58,176, forward strand.
TCTATACTATTTTATATTACTTTAAATCCTTTTCTTATTTCAAATTCATTGACTAATACTTCTTTAAAAGTAACGAAGTTTTCTACTTCACATACAATATCTAGATCACTACTTTCTATGTTTATTTGTATTGGAATAGTTCCTATCAGTATTGGGTTGTAATCCTTGAGTACTTCAAATATATTTATTCTTTTAAGTATTTCATAACTTTTTCTTTGAGTATTATTCCCCTCTTTTAGGTATGATATATCCTTCCAGTTTATGTCCTTTATTTTCATATCTTCCCCTTATTCAGATCTTTAAATGTAAATTGATTTTAAAAATGATTATCCATTTTCTTAAAGTATATTATAAAACATGAATTATTTATTTATCCATATATTTTTCACACAATCAATAATATAATCTATTTCTTTTTCTGTGTTAAAGTACACAAAACTAAATCTAACAGTACCATTAGGAAAAGTTCCTAGTGTTTTATGAGCAGAAGGTGCACAATAAAGACCGCTTCTAGTTGATATACCGTAATTTTTATCTAACATATGACATACTATCCCATTATCAAGTTCTTTAAAATCAAGAGAAACTACCGAGGTTCTATTTTTAGTATCAAGCTTTCCAACTAACAAACTTTTATCTATTCCTTTTATTCCACCTACAAATCTTTTAGTTTGATTTCGCCTAAAAAGTTACAATTAACTTTTGTAATCGTTATGTCATTTAAAGAATTCAACGGTCTCATAACTGCATTGTGCTCCATAGAAGAAACTATTACATTGTCACCTTTTTTAGTAAGCCTTTAATTACTATATTTAAGCTAGTTGTAATATTAGGTGTGAAAACAACATTTTTAGGTTTATCAAAATTGAATAATTCACATATTAATTCTCTAGTTTCATATAGAACATTTTCCGCTTCATAGGATGATGAATATGCACCTCTATTTACATTACAACCTACATTATTTATATAATCTAGCATAGTTCCACCCTTTAATGTTGTCTTTGGATATGATGTTGCTCCATTATCACAATGTATCTTATCCATTTTTCCCCCTAATTAAATATATCTTAAGTTTAATATATCATTCATTTTTATTACTGCTATACTGTTTTTATCTATCTTTACATGAGTATTTTAGAATTTTTCTATACTACATTTTTACCTAATTATCTACAAAATGGCTATGTTATACTTTGCGTGGAAAAGTATTTTGTATCTAACAATTTCATATGGGGGTATTTTTAATGAAGGAAAAAAGAAACATCATTATCGGTGGAGCTATAATTAGAATTATATCTGTTTTATCCGTACTTTATGGAAATCCAAAGAATATGGGAATATGTGTAGCTTGCTTTATTAGGGATATTGCAGATTCATTAGGTCTTCACAGAACTGAAATAGTTCAATATATAAGACCTGAAATTATAGGAATGGTGCTGTGTTCTTTTATTTTAGCACTTGGTAGTCGTGAATTTAAGTCTCGTGGTGGCTCTTCTCCATTTATAAGATTTTATCTAGGATTTATAGTAATAATAGGAGCATTAATGTTCTTAGGTTGTCCTACTAGAATGGTGCTTAGACTTGCAGGTGGAGATTTAAATGCTTTATTTGGTATAGGTGGTTTTGTAGTAGGTATACTTATTGGTATAGTTTGCTTGCGAAAAGGATTCTCTCTCAAAAGAAGTTACAAACAAACTAAATTAGAAGGATTTTTATTCCCAGCTATAAATATTGTATTATTCATTATGCTAATATCATCTTCTGCTTTATTATTATTCTCAAAAGAAGGTCCTGGTTCTCAGCATGCTCCAGCTTTTATAGCTTTAACAATAGGGCTAGCTGTTGGAGTTATATGTCAAAAAACTAGATTGTGTATGGTTAGTGGATTTAGAGATTTAATATTGTTTAAAGATTATTATTTTTTATTAGGATTTTTAGCTATGCTAGTAGCTGCTTTTATAGGGAATTTAACTTTTGGATTCTTCACTCCTGGATTTACTGATCAGCCAGTAGCCCATACAGATGGTTTATGGAATTTTTTAGGTATGGTATTAGCAGAATGGGGTTCTGTATTATTAGGTGGTTGTCCTATGAGACAATTAATTTTATCTGGCGAGGGAAATATTGACTCTGTAATAACTATATTTGGTATGCTTGTTGGAGCAGCTTTTTGTCACAACTTCCAATTAGCATCTTCTTCAAAAGGACCTACATCTAATAGTCAAATAGCTGTGATTGTATGCTTTTTTATACTTGGTATCATTTCATATTACAGTTGCAAGGCTGATAAAGATATAAAAAATAAATTAAAAGTAGATGTTAGTATTGGCTAAAAAAATAGATGCTAGAGGATATTCTTGTCTTCAACCTGTACTCATGGCTAAGAAGGGTTTAGAAGAAAATCCTTAAGGTGTAGAAGTTTTGGTAGATAATAATGCTGCTTGTCAAAATATAAAAAGTTTACTCATTCTTGCGCTATTAAATTTTCTAGATTTTTAACTAAAAGTGGTATGGAAAATGAGTCTTCTCCAGTTCCCAGAAATTTAAGCTCTAACTGTGGTATTGGAGTTAGCTTTTCTTATACAGATGACATAAATAAACTTTATATAAAAGATATAGAAAAAATTTATTTTATAGATTGTAATGAGTACTCTTTGTATAAGGATTTTGATGATTAAATAAATTTATAAAAGCTGTAGATAAGTTTGTTTAATACAACTTTACCTACAGCTTATTTTAATTCAATATGTTTACCTTAACCAATCAGGATTTCCTGGAACGAAAGGTCTTTTACCAAACTTTTCTTTATATTCATCAAGAGCCTTTTTTATAAGTTCTTGATTATCTTTAAAAGTATTTACTTCTTTTATAGTTTCTAACTCTTGTGCAAATGGACATACTGATATACACATCCCACAATCTGTCCCCATATACAACCATTTTATGTAACAAGATTCTTGCTCTATTACCCAAGAATCTTTATCTGGCTTATTGGATAAAGATTGCGAAGGACAAAAATGTGCACACTTGTTGCACAATTTACAGAAGTCATCTAGCCCAAAATCTATTTGCTCATCTACATCTAATTCTAAATCTGTAGTTACCACTCCAAGTCTTATTCTTGAGCCATACTCTTTAGTAGTTAAAATAGTATTTCTTCCTATCTGTCCAAGTCCAGCATCTTTTGCCACCCTAACTGGCATCAATAAATAATTCGAGTCCATATGATTTCTAGCTTCATAGCCTAGGTTTCTTATGTAATAACTAAGTACCATCCCAACTATAGATGCATCTACATAGCACTTACTAGTTTCTATAACTTCTGCTATCATAGGTCCTCTATTTATCATATCTTTATCCATCTCTACTGCAAATACTATTCCATATTTGTGATGATTAGTTATTTCTTCACCATAATTTTCTTCATGTCTTCCTCTATGAGTATAATAATGATAGTCTTTTAATTCTGTTATCCCTACTAATTTAGCTCCATACTGTTTTGCAAACCCCTTTATTTTCTTAGTTATTATTTTTTTATTTACTTTTACCTTTTCTGGTTTAGGTTTGTTTTCACATAAGTGCTTTATGTCTGATAAAAATTCAAATGCAGACAAAGCCATTGGTGAATTTGTTGGATTATACGTCATACTTTCCTCACTGCATAGATAAGGTCTAGTTCTTATGCTATCATCTATATCCTTTTTTTCAGGATTTCTCGAGTAGTAATCTACATAAGCCTCACTACCCTTTTCATAGTTTGATCTAGCAAACATTGTATCTCTTTCATCAACTCTATTCATTATTTTACTTGTCATCCCCTTTGACTTAGTGTTAGTAGATAATATATTCGACTAAATCTCCTATAATCCTTTATACAAAAAAGATACTACATAATTTATTGTAGTATCTTTTTATATATTAATTGTTAACACAAGCCTCTAGATTTTTATTATCTTTTTCTTTATAATCAATATCTCTAATCCACTTTTTGCTAAATAATCTAAACACACACCAAATTCCCTTTAAAATCTCATCTGATTTTAATACAATAAGAACTATTCCTGGAGGTAATTCTAAAACAATCCCAGCTACATATCCTAGTGGAATAGATATAATCCATAAAAATAATACATCCGCAATCATTAAAAACTTAGTATCTCCACCAGCTCTAAGTACCCCTTTTGTAAGAAGTGTTGCGACAGACATAAATACTACTAAAACTGACGTTGAGTTCATTAATTGATAGGCAATAGATTTAGTATAATCTGATATATTATAAAAATCTATTACAATGTATTTAAGGCTAAATATAACTATTCCAGAGCATGACCCTAATATAATAGCCATAGCCAAGAACGTAACAGCTCTTTTATATGCTGATTCATAATCTCCTTTACCTATAGTATTTCCTGTAATAACTCCACTTGCATTAGATACACCCATTAAAAATACATTAGTAAACTGTAGGACAACAGCAGATATACTGTTAGCCGCCACCATGTCTGAACCCATTCTACCCATTATTACAGATACCATGTTAAGACCAAGAGCAAGTATAAGATCACTTACTAAAACAGGTCCACCTATTTTTATATAACTTTTAAGTAGCTCTTTATCTAAAGTAAGTAAATACTTTAATTTGAAGTTAAGTTTTTTATCTATATTAAATAAGTAAGTAACTATTACTGTAAATTCTATAATTCTAGCTATAAGAGTAGCTATTGCTGCTCCTTGTATTCCAAGTTCTGGTGCCCCTAATTTACCAAATATTAAAACCCAATTTAGAAAAATATTAAATCCAAAAGATGTTAAAGATGCAAATAAAGCAACTTTAACTGACCCTACTGTTCTAAACAAAATATTTACTGTAGTAGATATTCCTTGGAATATAAATGATAATGATATTATCTTAAGGTACATTACTCCTTGATCTGCCACAGGTAATTCACTAGTATATATAGACATTATTTTATCTGGCATAAACTGTGATAAACTTAAGAAAATTATAGCAAAAGCTATACTAGCTCTTATCAATATTGATAATACTTTGTTAATGGAATTTATATCCTTCTTGCCCCAAAATTGACCAGATAATACACCTGCTCCTCCACCTAGTCCAAAGTTAATAATTAAAAATATAAAACAAAATTGATTCGCTAAGGATGCTGCTGATAGTGTTATCTCCCCAAAAGAGCCTAACATCATAGTATCTGTCATACTTACACCAACATTTATAAGTCCCTGCATAGCTATCGGTATGCTAATTTTTAGTACATCTTTATAAAAAGATTTTTCTTTCACAAAAACACTCATATTCTCTTTCCTCCTTATGTTAATAACTTATTTATGATATAAAAAGCTGGATAAGTTGCAAGCTTAAAGCTCACTTCTTATCCAGCATATAATCTTAATTTATAAGCACATTTTAATTATTAGCTTGATTATTTTATTATATTATATAATATAATATTTTATTTGTAAATTATTTAAACTTAAAACAATATCACAATTATATAAAATTCCTTTTGCTAAAAATATAATTTAACTTGTCCATAGTTATTATTTTTAGAGTGAGATTTTAGAGTTTTTTGATTCCGAATAAAAATAAAAGAAGATATTATCATAAGACTATGGTAGCATCTTCTTTTACCTTTAATACTTTTAGATTAAATTTCGCTCATTACCTAACTAAACGTTATATTATTAAAAATACATCTTATCGCTATCTTTATAACAGTAATATGTCTTTTCTTTTGTTTCTATACGTAAAGAATCATCATATACTACTATCTCATCTATAGCACTGTCTTCTACTTCACATACAGTAGTATTTTTACATTCTCCAAAACTTAGATATCCTTTATCTTCTTTAGGCTCATATCTAAATTTTATATTAGCCTCTTTTATATTCATTTCTTCACCATTTACTTTGCTGCTTACTTTTATATCTGTATATTCATTTGTAAGAAGTAAATTTTGTATTTTGTAAGTTAATTTATCAGTCATAATCTTATGCCTATTTCTAAGTACATTTAATACTTAAAATCCTTTCATTATATTTATATGTTTAATATAACAAATTTAATTGACATTAACAATTAGGCACTTTTTTGTAACTACCATTTTATGGTACATTGTAAAAACACCCTATCAAATATTGATATGGGTGTTTTCTTTTAAAATTTATTTACTTTTTTAAACTCTCTTAATAAAAATATACCTACTATAATCATAGTACTTACATCTGCTATTGGTTGTGATGCCCATACTCCATTTAATCCGTATATTCTAGGTACTACAAGTATAACAGGTATTAATATTATAACTTGTCTTAATAAACTTAAAAACATAGATATCTTTGCACTACCTATTGATTGGAAATATACTGCTCCCAAAATAGAAATACCTATTGTTGGTAATGTAAATGTATATATATTTACTCCATTCATAGCTAACTCAGTAAGTTTACTGTCATTTGTAAATATACTGATGAATAACTCTGGGAATAATCTAATAAATATAAACCCAAAAGTTAATATTATTGTTCCTACTAACATAGCTATTAACAATGCCTTTTTAGTACGTCCATATTGCTTAGCTCCATAATTATATGCAATTATAGTTTGCATTCCTTGGCTTAATCCAAATACAGGCATTAAGAAAATCAAGTATATAGATGTTATGGTTGTCATAGCTCCTATTGCTAAGTCTCCACCGTATATTTTCAGTACTCTGTTTGTTACTAGATGTATAGAACCTGATGCTAGTTCCATAAAAAATGGAGTTAATGCTATTAATATAATAGCTTTTAAAAGTCTTTTTTCTAGCCTAATATTTTTGATTTTTAGCTTAAGATTTGATTTTCCTAGTGTAAAATAATAGGTAGACCATATAAATACTAACAGTTGACACATTATAGTTCCTATAGCTGCACCTTTTATTCCCATATCAAATCCAAATATAAATATAGGGTCTAATATTAGATTAAGAATACAACTTATTATCATCATCGTAGCAGCTAGCTTAGGTCTTCCTTCTGCCCTTATAGCACTATTAAGTGCAAACCCTGGTAAATTAAACCATGTACCAAAGAATATTACACTCATATAATCTCTTGCGTATTTAATAGTATCAATACTAGCTCCAAATATATAAAGTATATCATCTAAAAAGAATGCCCCTATTATCATTATTGCTATAGCAACAACTATTTCTAAAGCAAATGTATTTCCTAATATTCTTTCAGCTTCTTCTTTATTACCTTCACCGAGCTTTATAGATATATTAGTACTTCCTCCAATAGCAATTCCTACACAAAATGCTCCTAGTATTGTAAATAAAGGCATTGTCACTCCAAGTCCAGATATAGCAAGTGCTCCTACATCCTTAATAGAACCTATAAAAGCTCTATCTACTGTATTATATAAAGATGTTACCATCATTGCTAATATAGCAGGTACTGAATACTTAAGTAGTAACCTTCCTATTTTATCTTCTTTTAAAGCTTGTTGACTTTCCATAAATTACTCCTATACCACCATGTCATAAGTTATACATACTGGTTTTTGAGTTCTAGGATCTTCAACAATCTCAGCATCTATATTAAATAACTCTTTAAGATTTTCCTTTGTCATAACCTCATGTGCACTACCTTGACATGCTATTTTACCCTTTTTAACACCTATCATATAGTCTGCAAACCTAGCTGCATTGTTAAGTTCATGTATTACCATAACAATAGTTGTTCCCTGTTTTCTGTTTAATTCTTCTAATAACTTTAATACTTCTAATTGGTGAGCTAAGTCTAAATATGTTGTTGGCTCATCAAGTATAAGTATATCTGTTTGTTGAGCTAGTGCCATGGCAATCCAAGCTCTTTGTCTTTGACCTCCAGATAAGGCTTCTATCGGTCTATCTCTAAATTCCTCTATTCCCGTTGACTTTAATGCCCATGTAACTATATCATTGTCTTCTTTTTTTAATTTACCAAATCCATTTTGATGAGGAAATCTTCCATAAGCTATTAACTCCTCTACAGTAAGGCCACTTGGAGCCTGAGGACTTTGTGGAAGAACTGCCATAGTTTTTGCTAATTCTTTTGGACTTTGTTCCTTTATATTTTTATCATTTATATATATGTCACCACTTTTAGGTTGTATAATTCTAGCTATAGTTTTTAATATAGTTGATTTTCCACATCCATTAGACCCTATTATCGTAGTTATTTTTCCTTTTGGTATGTCTAAATTTAAATCTTTTACTATATCTAAATTTCCATATGAAATATTTAAATCTTTAGTATTTATACAGTTCATTTTTATCTCCTTTGGTTAATTATTTCGATTATTTAAAATGAAATTATTTATTCTGATAGCATCAGATAAATAAAGTATGGAACACCTATTATTGCTACTACTATTCCTACGGGGATTTCCATAGGTGCGATTAAATTTCTAGCTATAGTGTCAGACACTAGTAAAATTAAACTTCCCACAAGTGCAGCTGTAGGAATTAACTTTTTATGCTTAGGCCCAACTAATTTTCTAGCTATATGCGGTGCAACTAATCCTAAAAAGCCTATACTTCCTGCTACAGAAGTCGCTACACCTGCTAATATTACAGCATATATTATTAATCTTCTTCTCTCTTTTTCAACCTCTATACCTAACCCTGTTGCCACTTCATCTCCTAAATTTAGTACATCTAAATATCTAGATTTATATATTGTAAGCAAAGTAAATATTAATATAAAAGGTAAAACTGCTAATACATATTTCCAGCTTGCTCCCCATATACTTCCTGAAGTCCACGCCATTACTCTATTAAATTCTTGTGTTGTAAATCTTAATTGGAATATTGTAAGTAATGATGTAAATGCTACATTTATACCTATACCTATTAACAATAATCTAGATGAATTTATTCCGTTTTTCCATGCAAGTATATAAATTAAAAATGCTCCAAATATAGCTCCTGATAATGCAACTATTGGCATTGTAAATATAGTCATATTACTTATACCATCATATACATTTCCATTCATAATATAAATGTATATAACAACGAATAATGCAGCTCCTGAATTTATTCCTAGTATTCCTGAGTCTGCCAAATCATTCTTAGTAACACCTTGTAAAATAGTACCTGCTATTGCCAAAGCTGTTCCAACTAGAATTCCAATCACTATTCTAGGTAATCGTAGTTTAAATATAGCAATTTCATGACTTTTAGATCCTTGTCCTACTAAAGTTTTTATAACATCTAATGGCTCTATAGACAGCGATCCCATATTTAAACTAACTAAAAATGTAGCAAATATTAATACCATTAAAATGCCTATAATCATAATAAATTTTTTATTCTTTTTTATATTCATAATCTATTTTGTATCCTTTCTAACAAGGTATATAAACATAGGAACTCCTAATAATGCTGTTAAAGAACCTATCGGTGTTTCATAAGGAGGATTAATCATTCTAGCCATAATATCACTATATACAAGTAAAACTGAACCTAATATCATTGAACTAGGTATTATATATTTATAGTCCGCTCCTACTACTCTTTTAGCAATTTGAGGAACTATTAATCCTACAAATACTATATTTCCAGCCACAGAAACAGATGCTCCAGTTAAAAATATTACTATTATTAAACTCACAAACCTAACTGCATTTGTTCTTTGTCCCAATCCTATGGCAACTTCTTCTCCTAAACTTAAAATAGTTATCTTAGGTGCCATAAACATAGCCCCTATAAATGCAGTTCCTCCTACTATAGCTAATAGTTTAATACCTTCCCACTTAGCACTAACTAGTCCTCCAGAAATCCAAAAGCTTAGCTGTTGAGATAAGTTAAAGTACATTACGATTCCCATAGCTAATGATATAAGTAAAGTACCTAATGCAGTTCCTGCAAGAGCAAGCTTTACTGGATCTACTTTCCTTGCCGACCTTGAGCTTATAAAATAAACTAAAAGTCCACTTATACTAGCACCTAAAAATGCAAATACCATCAACCCAAAACTTCCTATAACTAAATTTTTGTATATTCTTTGTAATACAAAAGCTACTGCTATCATAAATGTAGCCCCTTGTGTTATACCCATTACAGATGGCTCTGCAATAGGGTTTCTAGTTATACCTTGCATTATAGCTCCAGCCACTGCTAAGAATCCTCCAACAAGAGCTGCACAAATAGCTCTTGGTATCCTAACATCCCTAACTATCTTAATACTTACATCATTACTATTTGTAAATATGCTATGTATTATTGTTTGAAAATCTATATCTTTTGCTCCTAGTGAAATAGACATAACTATTCCAGCTATAAGCAATATTATTCCTATAAGCATAAATGAATAAGCTAAAGTTTTTTTGCTTAATTTTTTCATAGTTCCTCCTTAGATTAAATTTAACTGAAATACTCTTTTAAATATACCCATAAAATTTAATTGTAATTATTTTTTAATTGAAATTAATTCTCTATAAATTAAATAGTAGGTGACAAAAGTTATATCCTTTTACCACCTACTTTATATACTTATATTATTTTACAACTTCATCTTTTATTGATTGTAATAATAATTCTCTTCCTATTGGATTGTATGCTTGACTAAAGTATGGACTTGCATCAAGTATTGTTACGTTACCTTCTTTTACAGCTCTAATTTCTGGCCATACTGTACTTTTTTCTAAATCGGCTTTATCTGAATCTGTAGCTATAACTATTATATGATCTGCATCTATCTCTGTTAAACCTTCCATAGTAACAGTTGGTAAAGTTATTCCATCTTGCTTAGGCATATTAGCAGGTTGAGGTAATCCCATATCATCTTTTAATATTGTCCCTATACCACCTTCAGTAAATACCATAAATTGACCTTGACTAGCTAATACTGTTAAGTATGTTTTGTCCCCATTAGCTTTCTTTATTTCATCACCTAATTTTTTAGCTTTTGTATAGTAGCTATCTAACCATTTTTGAGCTTCTTCTTCTTGTCCAAATAACTTAGCTACATCTTTAAGTTTAGCTTCCCAATCATTTGCTTCATCTTTTAGCATAACTACTGGAGCTACTTCTTTTAATTGATCATATATCTTTTCTTGTCTTGGTGCCATTATTATTAAATCTGGATTAGATGCTAATATTGCTTCTATATCCATAGTATCCATCATTGAGTGACCAACTACTTTTGACTTTCCTAACTTATCCTCTACGTATGATGGAACTTTATCTGTTTCATATGAATCTACATTTGCTGTAGCTACTGGAGTGTGACCTAGTAAAACTAGCTCCTCACTACTTCCAGATATATCAACTATTCTTTTAGGATCTGCTGGTATTTCTACCTCCCCTTTTACGGATTGTACTACTCTTGTTTCTTCTTTTTTATTACTATCTTCATTGTTACTGTTTCCCGAACAACCAGTAACAATTCCAAGAGTAGCTATTGTTACACCTAATACTACTAATGATTTTAATCTTTTCATGTCATTCCTCCGTGTTGTTATTTATGTAATTATTATCATTATTTTTTGTTATTAATAATTATTATCACTTGATTTATATAATTATTATATCATCTAATTTTTTATAGTCAATATATTTTTATTTTATAAATTTTTTTATATATTTTAAAATAAATAAAAAAATATTATCATACGCTTATGATAATATTTTCTTATATTTGATATATTTAAAATGTATTTTGCTTAACTCTATTTAATTTTTCCTTATTATTTTTCTGTTAATCTATCTATAATGCTAACAAGATTAACTATTTCTGGCTTAGTTATCTGTTCATCCGCTCCAAGTGCCTGACCTTTAATACGTATTTCTTCACTTATTAAAGATGAGAATAGTATTAGTGGAATATCTTTTAAAACACTGTCTTCTTTAACAAGTTTTGTTAGCCTATGACCATCCATTAGAGGCATTTCAATATCTGATACTATACAAGAAACATGATTTTCAATTGGGTCACCACAAGTTTTTACTTCTAATAAATAATCCCATGCTTCTTGTCCATTATCTGCCTTAACTGTGTTTTTATAGCCTGCTTTGTGTAAACACTCGATTATAAGTTTTGAAAGTAACATTGAATCTTCTACTATTAAAATAGTTTTATCATTACATTTACGATCGCCTAATTTTTCTATAGCTTCAAATTGAATACTTGATTCCGGACTAATTTCTGCAATTATTTTTTCAAAATCTAATATAGTTATAAGTCTATCCTTGTATTCTGCAATACCTGTTGCTGCGCCTTCATCTCCACCATATATAACTCTATCTGGTTTTTTTATATCTTTCCAAGAAACTCTATCAATCCCAACTACTGAATTTACACGGAATGCAAAGTTTAACTTGTTAAAATGAGTAACGATAAATATATCATGTCCTATATCTTTTGGCTTAGGAAGATTTAAATATTTTCCAAGGTCTATAACCGTGATAATCTCATCTCTTGGCTTAAATACACCTTCTACAACGTCATGTGAATTTGGCATTTTCTTTACTTCTTGAGCCATTAAAATTTCACGTACTTTTGCTACATTTATACCAAATACTTCACCTGAAATTGTAAACTCCATAATCTCAAGTTCATTAGTGCCAGACTCTAAAAGTATTTTCGTTTGGCTTGTATTTTCTGAAAGTCCCATTATAATCCTCCAATTTTCTCTACTAACTATTTTGATGTCTATATATTCTATATACGTCTTTTATGTATAAATCTATAGGATTATTAATCATCTATTGCAACTAAACTCTTGTAACGCTATAAATAAAAATACCCTTCTTTAATATGAATAGCATGTTTATAAAAACAGATAAATAATTGTTATTATTGCTATGATAATAAATATGCTTGATAGATTATCTGAAACTGTACCTACATAGAAATATGGATTTATAATAAACTTTAATAACTTACCTTTATCATTTTCTCTTTCTTCTTTATTTATTTCTAATTTGCTATCTTTTATAAATATGACAGCTTCTTCTATTGCTGCCATATTTATTTTTAATTCACTTTCTGAAATAATGCCTTTACTGCTCATATTTTCTATATTCTTAATTTCTTTTGATACTATTTGTTGCCTTTCTTCTTCATTTTTACATAACTTTAATTGTTCCTTTAAGCTATTACTTTTCTTTATATATTTTTCTACTTCATGTCTTAACTCTGGGTACTTTTCATTTATAAGATTTTTTTCTTTAAGAGTTAATTTCTCACTTTTAATCATTTTGATAGCTATTATTTCTGACTTTTTAAGTTCTTTTCGAATATTCTTCATGAACTTTTCAACTTCTTCTATTCCTGACATTTTAATTCTAGTTTGTGCTTCAGAAAGT
>NZ_JBCIUO010000004.1:71637-231934 GCF_039031195.1 Romboutsia sp. MSSM.1001216sp_RTP31141st1_G3_RTP31141_220114
ATTCCTTTTTTATTCATTAGTTTTATATTATTTATTGCTTTTGATATTACTTGTTGTTTTTGTTCTTCACTTTTTAAGTTTTTTATCTCATGCTTTAATTCTTTTACTTCTTTTTCAGATTCTTTTGCTACTTGCTTTAAATCTGGATATTTTTCTTTTATAAAGTTTTTTTCGTCAGAATTTAATATCTCTCCTTTAACTATTTTTACTGCTATCATTTCTGCCTTTTTAAGTTCTTTTTGAATATTCTTTATGAACTTTTCAACTTCTTCTATTCCTGACATTTTAATTCTAGTTTGTACCTCAGAAAGTATTCCTTTTTTATTCATTAGTTTTATATTATTTATTGCTTTTGATATTACTTGTTGTTTTTGTTCTTCACTTTTTAAATTTTTTATTTCATGCTTTAATTCTTTTACCTCTTTTGCAGATTCTTCTGCTACTTGCTTTAAATCTGGATATTTTTCTTTTATAAACTTTTTTTCTTCAAAATTTAATGTCTCTCCCTTAACTATTTTTACTGCTATTATTTCTGCCTTTGCTATCTCTCCTTGAATTCGCTTTAATAAATTTGCTACTTCTTCTTTTTGAGATTTATTTAATTTAGCAAATTGTTCCTTTGATACTGCCTCTAAATCTATTTTTATTGCTGACTTATCTTGTATTGTCTTAGCTTGATTATTTCTATTTGTTAATACTGCTTTAGATAAATTGCTATATGAATTACTATTTATATTATTAATCACCTTGTCTCCTCTTTAGCATTATATTTATTTTAAGTAAAACTATCTTTTATTATATTTTATTACAAAAATAAAAACCACCTATCCATTATAAACCGTCTTAAATATTAGCTTCAGTTTATTTATGAAAAAGTGGTATCTAATATTAAATAATATAAATAAAAACTTCTCTATTCTTAATGATATTATTTAATAAGTTAATTTATTCTTTCTTTTACGTTCTAATACTAAATATAGCATAATTAATACTAATGATATTGATACTGCTGCTAATAAATCTAACCCTATACTTAAATAACTCCCCTCCATAATAATCTTTTTAAATGCTGAATTTATCCAAGTTAGTGGTAAAATCAGTGAAAAATGTTGAACTGATTCTGGCATAAATTCTATAGGAAGAAATCCACCACTTAATAAGCACATTGGAGTTACTATTACAGAAAGTAGTGTATAATACATTGTTGAATTATTAGATATACTTAAAACTACTAAAGCTACTGCTATCCCTACAATGGATAATGCAAACGATAGTAGCATCATCCATATTAAGTTAATATCAAACTGTGGATTTAGTATATAAAAAGTAGCTACTAAAGTTACACCTTGAAACAACAATAATACAAAGCATCCTAATATGTGTCCTAATGTATATTCTACCTTACTTATCTTAGACATTAAAATTCTCCTGTCTATTTTGAGCTCCCTTTCTTTTAATAATGGTGCTATACATCTTCCTCCTATAATTAAAAATGCCATTTCAAATAAACCAAACATGATTATATAATGGAAAGCATACGATAAATCACTATTTTCATAAGTAAATTTATAGCTATTCTTTTCATATTCTTTATATAATTTTAGGTATTCATCTTTGTTATCTCCAAAAGATTGAATTTGCATAATTCCAGTATTTATAACGCTAAGTATATACTCTTTGTTTCCTGAATTACTTTGAGAAATGACTTCTATTGTTCCTTCTTTATTAGTTTTTATATCTTTATATATATCTTTACTATTTATTATGACTCCAACAGATATATCTCCTTTATCTAAAGTTTCTTTAAGCTCTTTTACACTACTAACTTTAAAAAAACTACCTACTTTATCTGGTGGCAATAAACCATCTACTATTTCACTATTGTCTTTTGTATATATCCCTACATTAAAACTATTATTTGAATCTTCTAGAGATGAGTCTACTTTATCAACCAACACGCTAACAAGTATATTAATAGCTATTGGAAATATTAATACTAACCAAAACCACCCTTTCATAGTACCTTTTAAATTATGCTTTAATATAATCATGATATTTTTCATATTATTTCACCACTTTTCTACTTAAAATTAGTATTGATATAGCCATTAACACAATAGATGCTATAATTCCAACACCTAATGCAGTATATAAATTTTCACTATAATTTAAAGTTACTAATGAATTAAATTCTTTACTGATCCATACAAATGGATTTAACTTTAATATTGGAATATTTTTTGCAAATTGTTCTATTTTCGGCATAAGTTCGCCTGAAGCTAAAGCCATAACAGTTACAATTATAGAGCAGACATTTTCTCCAACGCTTCTTTTCTTACATATAGATGATGCAAATAGTCCTATACAAACAGAAAGCATACTAAGTACACTTATCAAGGCTATCATTCCTAATAAATTTTGTTTAGTAATATTTACACCATATAAAATGGATATTGCAAGTAACATTATAATTCCTTGACCAAAAATAACTATGAATGAGCCTATTAACTCTAGTGACATAAGTTTAGATATTTTCATTGGAGAGGACTTTGCCCTTTCTCCTATATTTTCTTTTATGTAAAAGGTATTTTTAAAAGAACAAGCACTTACTGCAAGGATTGCCATTTGAAGCATGACTACACTGAAGTATTTACCATAATCTATATCTTCTGCTATTAAGTTTTTGTTTCCTTCACTTTTGTATTCTGATACCTTTACTAAATTATTACTTATACTAGGTACTTCACCTTCTTTGGCCACTGATTCGTATACAGACATTAAATTAAAAAATTCTTTTGTAATCCCTTCAATAACTTCTTCACCCATACTAAGTTTTTTGCTTCCTTCAAACTTTATATTCCTATTTTTATCATCTATAATTACAGTTAAATTACTCTTATTTACTTCTTCAATATTTTTATCAAGTTCTTCTTTGTTATAGATTTTATAATCTAAGCTTATCATCTCATTTTCTTTATCAAATTCTTCTAATGCTTTTACATATGATTTGTTTATTTCACTATTTTTGTTTCCTACTATACTTATATCAAGGCTTTCCTTTACACTATCAAAGCTAAAAATTATTGAGAATATATAAGGAAGCATTATAACTAAAAATATAGTACCAATGATTGTATTCTTATCTCTTAAACTTCTTTTTATTGCAGATAGTATTATACTCATTTTTTCCTCCTCCTTAATCTCTAAGCTTTCTTCCTGTGAGATTTAAGAACACATCTTCAAGTGTTAGTGCCTTACTTTTTATATCTAAAATTTTAATGGATTTACTACTTATATAAAGTATGAACTCATTTAAACCATTAATTTCTCTATCTATACTTACAATAATTTTATTGTCTTTAAATTCAACACTATCTATTCCTTTTATATCCATTAACTCTTTTTCATTTATTTCTGTAATATCATTAACCATTACTTCAAACTTGTTTTTATCTGTAATAATTGATTTTAAGCTTTCCTTACTTCCACTTGCTATGACCTTCCCTTTATCAATTATTGCGATATTATTGCAAATAGCTTCTACTTCTTCCATATAATGTGTTGTGTATATTATTGTGCATCCGTTTTTATTTAGAAATTTTATAGATTTCATTATATGATTTCTGGATTGTGGATCTATTCCAACAGTTGGTTCATCTAAGATTAATAACTCTGGATTGTGTACTATTCCACAAGCAATGTTTAATCTTCTTTTCATTCCTCCTGAAAAAGTCTTGCTTAACTTTTTAGTGTCTTCTAATCCTACAAATTCCAAAGCTTTTAATGCTTTTTCTTTTAAGTCTTTTCCTCTTAGCCCATATAGGCTACCAAAAAACATTGTATTTTCTAATGCTGTCATATCTTCAAATATAGCTAAGTCTTGAGGAACTATCCCAAGCTTACCTCTTATGTTAGCATCACTCCTTCTTAACTCTTCATTACATATTTTTATACTTCCCCTATCTTTTTCTAGTAGTTGGCAAAGTATATTTATTGTTGTACTTTTTCCAGCTCCATTTGGTCCAAGCAGGCCAAATATATCCCCCTTTTCTATATATAGATTTAAATTTTCTATAGCATTTACATCCCCAAAACGTTTATATAAGCCACTTATCTCAATATATTTCATAAATATCACTCCCATTTATTTACATTAGTTTATATTTTAATTATATTAAAGATATATAAATTCCTTAAGTACACATAGTCATTGATTAACCATGACTAAAGTCATAAATTTCATGATTATCAAATAACCTTAATCATTTACTAATTTCATTTAAAATAATTCCTTGTTAAATAAAAAAGAAAACCTAAGTGGTTTTCCTTCAAAATCAATTATGTAATTAGTGTATTTTACTATTTAAATACTCTATAGCTATCTGTGTCCTATGTTTCAAATCCATTTTAGACAGAATAGATGTTATATGATTTTTTATGGTTCCTTCAGATAAAAAAAGCTTATTTGCAATTTCTTTATTTGATAAGCCTTTTGATATAAGTCTTACTATGTCTTTTTCTCTATCTGTTAACCCATAAATATTTAAACCCTCATCATCTGACTTATCATTTTTATTACTACTACCCACTACCAATTTTGACACTATATCAGACTCAAACACACCATTTCCAAGATAAACAGATTTTATCCCACTTATGATTTTCTCTGGCTTACTACTCTTTAGCAGATATCCACTAGTCTTATGCTTTATAGCACTACTTATTAGTTTTTCTTCATCAAAAGTTGTAAGTATTAATACCTTAACCTTTATATTCCTCTTGCTAATTTCCTCTAGCACTTCTGCACCATCCATCACTGGCATTCTCATATCTAAAAGTACTACATCTACTTCATTTTCACTTAAAAAATCTATACATTCTTTCCCATTTTCCAAAGCTTTAACTACTTCAATTTCATTATCTATCCCTATTATTATTTTTAGACTTTCTCTTATTAAAACATCATCATCTACTATAATTAATTTTATCATTTTCTCACCTTTTAAGTATTATTAGGTTTGAAAATCCATCTTCATTATTAAAATAAATATCTCCACCTAAATTGATGATTCTCTCTTCAATCCCTAATAACCCCATTCCTTTTTTTATTTCACCCTGATAACAACCATTATCTTTTATATGTAATCTTATAATTTTATTTAATACGCTAATGTCAATGTTAATTAATTCCCCATTGGAATATTTCATGCTGTTTGTCAATATTTCACTACAACATTCTATTATAGCTTTCCAATAAACTAAATTTATCTCATTTAAATCTCCCTCTATATTTAATTTAGTATTTATATTAGATTTATTAGAAAAATCCTCTAACATTAACCTTAGATTATTTATATTAACTTGCGATTGATCTGGCTTTATTTTTCTTAAAGTTTGCCTTATATCATCCATACCATTTCTTAAGTTTGTAATTATACTTTCTAGCATTTCATTGCCTTTTTCTTTATCATTTACAATTACTATTTTTAAAGCTTCTAGTTGCATTATACTTCCTGCCAAAGTATGTCCTATCTTATCGTGAAGTTTTTGAGATATCATATTTCTTTCTTCGATTTTTACAACTTCAACATTTTGATGTCTTATACGATTTTCTTTTTTTCTTCTTTCTTCAATGTTATAGTTTTTCTCTTTTAAATCATAGTTAATTTTTTCTATTTTCAAGATTTTTTGTTCATATCTCATAATTTCATAAGTAAAAATACTAGCAATTATTCCTATAAATATATCATTATAATTTAATCCTATCTTTATAGATAACATTATATATACAAAAAGTAAAATATACCTACATTTATAGCCTTTAACTTGTATATATTCAGTTATCATATATGTCAAAATCACTAAAGATGGAGGATAAAGGTAGGTTACTATAATCATGTATAAAATATTTCCTAATAGTATTTTTTTATTTTTAAGTTTGATTATGTATAGCATATAAACTGATAAGCTTATGCTAATTAAAGCTATACATATTGGATAACTTACTTTGTCGAAGTATATATCATTTTCCATACCATATAAAAATATATTTACTGCCAAAATAATGTTTACAATTATTCTAAGTATCATTATTATTCTCCCAATATAAAATTTAAAGCTATGATTTAATTAGCTTTAAGCCCCCCACTTTAATCCTATTTAAACTTTATTCAATTACTTAATTGTGTTCTTTTCAATCATATCACATAAATTATATATTATTTAATACTTAAAAACTAATATAATTTTTTTGTAAAATAAAAACCATATTGAATCTTTCATCAATATGGCCAATTATTACTTTATATAAAGTCTATTTAAAAGTACTTTTAAAATCATTAACTCTGCTTTATCTTTGCATCTACCACAGGCTCTTCCTACATTTGTTTCTTTAACTATCTCTTCAACACTTGTGCATCCATTTTCTTTAGCTTTTATTATATCTTCAATAGTCACATTGCAGCAACCACATATTCTATCATTATTCATAGTAAAACCTCCCTAGGCTAAAGTATATTTTATTTATACCTAGTAAACACTTAATTAAACTATGGAAATTCTATATTCTTAAATAAATCTTTATTACCTTAAATTTTTATAATATTAAATGTGTTTTTTATTTATTTACTAACATAAAAATGACTATAAATAATCGTTTATTCAAAATCCGCATTATACTCTTTTATATAAAATGGCATATAAAAAACAAGTGTAAAAACTACACTTGCTTTCTTTATACACTTAATCCTTTGTCATCTACTGTTTTAAATTTACTAAATAATAAACAAACAGCTTTAATTACTACATATGCTATAACTAAAGTAGCCACTACACACTGGACATATAATAATATTTCGCATATCCCTTGTAAATTTGAATTTTTATTTCCAAGATATTTTACATATCTTTGAGAAGCTATAACTCCTATAGATAATGGGAATGTCAATGGTGCTAAATGCGGAAGTGATTTTTCCCTTATAAGTTGTGGTAATAATACATAACTATAAATAATAGATATGTAGGTTAATATTGCAAGAATATTTACAAGTATTTGATTTTCCATATTGCTAGTAGCTAAACAACCCGCTAAACATACACTAGCTGGAGCTGTAAATATCATTATTGTAGATTTTGCAGGCCCTTGTAATTTAGAATGTTTTTTTAGTCTGTAAATCATAATTGGTGTTATTATTGCAAACATAGCTAATGCATAGTAAAATACAATATCCGAAAGTAAAGGCATATTCATTGGACCGCTGGTAACGGCTCCTACTCCTATCCCTACACTAGGAATAAACCAACCTGGTATCATTTTATCTAATTTAAACTCTTTAAACATTTCTTTGAAGAAAAATATACTTATTATAAAATGTAGAGCTATTGCAAATACCCATGTTCCTTTTCCTATCACATGATTAAAATCATTAAAATAGACAGCTATAACCATAAGTGTCATACAGACAGTAGGATAAACACTTCCTAATACAGGGTGTTTTATTTCTTCTAAAACTACTTTTGGGTGCATAACATACTTTAAAAATATAAGTCCTAAACAAATTACTGAAAATAAAACTGCTATGTGTCTTACCCATAAAATATTAAATCCTGCAAAGGCAGTTCCCAATCCCATAAAACCTAATGATATAGCTGATAATGCTATTGGTATATTCTTAAAATTATCTTTCATAGTAACTAAATCCTTCGACTATTTATTTAATTTATTATCTTCCATTAAAGTTTTTGCTACATATTCGCAAACTTCACCAGTTATTTTTATACAATGTTGTCTTCTTTCTTCTGATACAAATTCAAAATTTCTAGTCATAACCCTACAACAAGTGCTTTTGTAAAGTTCTTTTATGTGGTCATGTAATCCAGATGAACGTTTAAACATATCCTCATTCATAGGCTCTCCATGTTTTCTACCATATACCATTCCTAGTGCCATTACTCCACCACTTACTGCTCCACATAAACATCCAGCTTTACCTATTCCTATAGGAAAACCTGATGCTAGTTTAGTTATATCATCACTAAAAGGATTACCTAAAGCGTCATTTATAGTTTTTACTACTGCTTCAGAACAGTAAAATTCTCCTCTTTCAAAGTATCCTTCGCCTATTTTTCTTATTTCTTTTGCTTTTTGTTCAATATTATTCATAATATCCCTCCTATTTTTTCTGGTTATTATTATAACATTGGAATTTTCCCACGTTAAATAGATATTTTCTATAATTAAGTACTTGAATATAGAAATAATACTTGAATAAGTTTTCCCTATAAAATATTTTTTAAAAATTTATACATAAAAATGAGCTAGATTTTACCCTAGCTCTTGAAAATCCATATATGATTTTATTTTGATATAATCTTACCACTTTGGTATTTATTAATCTTTTACTATATTAAAAATACATTTTATCCTTATGATTATAAAAGTTATAGTTTTTTCATTGACCTTTAAATTTATGGAATCATCTTTTATGGATATTTACGTAAATTCATTTTGTAAAAGAATATTTTGTATTTCATAAGTTAATTTAATGTTCATACTTTATATCTGTCTAATCAACTTATATTAACTAGAATATTATTTATATGCTTTGAATCCTTTAAGTCTAAGTGCATTAGTTATTACAGATACTGAGCTTAAACTCATAGCCGCTGCTGCAAGCATTGGATTTAATAATGGTCCACCAAACATATATAATACACCTGCTGCTACTGGTATTCCTACTGTGTTGTATGCAAATGCCCAGAATAGATTTTGTTTTATATTTTTTATAGTTTCTTTGCTTAATTTTATAGCTGTTGGAACATCCATTAAGTCACTTCTCATTAAAACTATATCAGCAAATTCCATGGCTACATCTGTTCCACTACCTATTGCTATACCTATATCTGCTTGTGCTAATGCTGGAGCATCATTTATTCCATCTCCTACCATTGCAACGAATTTACCTTGCTGTTGAAGTTTTTTAACTTCATTTGATTTATCTTGTGGTAAAACTTCTGCAAGTACTATATCTATTCCAACTTCTTTTGCTATTGCATCAGCAGTTTTTTTGTTATCTCCTGTTACCATAGCAACTTTTATTCCCATGCTGTGAAGTTTATCTATTGCTCTTTTACTACTTTCTTTAACTACATCGGCTACTGCTATTATTCCACCTAATTCATTTTCTAAAGCTATATACATAGGTGTTTTACCTTGAATTGCTAATTCATCTGATTTATTACTTAAATTTCCTAAGCTTATTTTTCTATCATCCATAAGCTTTTTATTTCCAAGTAATACATTTTTATTATCTATAGTTACCTCTATACCATGACCTGGTATAGCTTTGAATTTATCTACTTTCATAAATCCAATATTTTTTTGTTCACCAAATCTTACTATTGCTTCTCCTAATGGATGTTCTGAACCTTTTTCAGCACTTGCTGCTATTTTTAATAAATAATCTTTATCAATATTGTCAGTTACTACTATATCTGTAACTTGAGGTTTACCTTCTGTTATTGTTCCTGTTTTATCAAATATTATAGTATCTATCTTGTGTGCTAACTCTAATGCTTCTCCACCTTTGATTAATATACCATTTTCTGCACCTTTGCCTGTACCTACCATAATCGCTGTAGGTGTTGCAAGTCCTAGTGCACATGGGCAAGCTATTACAAGTACTGATATAAATATTGTAAGTGCAAATTCTACACCTTTTCCTCCAACTGTAAACCAAAGTAATGCCGTTACTACAGCTATTATTATAACTGTTGGTACGAAATATCCAGATACAGTATCTGCTAATTTTGCTATTGGTGCTTTTTTACCTTGTGCATCTTCAACTAATTTTATAATTTGAGATAAAGCTGTATCCGATCCAACTTTTTCTGCTTTAAACTTTATACTACCATTTTTATTTATACTTGCCCCTGTAACTTTATCTCCTACACTTTTCTCTACAGGTATACTTTCACCTGTAAGCATAGATTCATCTACAGAAGTATGTCCTTCTATTACTATACCATCCACTGGTATTTTACTTCCTGGTTTAACTATTATTACATCTCCAACTTCTACTTCTGCTATTGGAGTTTCTATTTCTTTTCCTTTTTTTATAACTATTGCGGTTTTAGGCTGAAGCCCCATAAGTTTCTTTATAGCTTCACTTGTTTTTCCTTTTGATCTCGATTCTAAATATTTACCAAGTAATATTAGCGCTATTATTATACCTGCACTTTCATAATATAATTGGTGATGTTCATGTCCTGCTACCATATTTGTGGTAGCCATTTGAACTGTTGTATATAAACTATATAAAAATGCTGCTAATGTTCCTATCGCTACTAGTGAATCCATATTTGGACTTTTATTTATAAGTGCTTTAAATCCATTAGTGTAAAATTTATTTCCCGCTATCATTACTGGTATTGCTAGTACTATTTGGATTAAAGCATAGTTTAGAGAATTTGTCATTGGGTTTATAATATCCGGAACTGGCCACGGTCCAATTGGACTTGGTACCATAGGTCCCATTGCTATATAAAATAGCGGTATTGAAAATCCTATTGCCACTAAAAACTTTATAAATAGTGTTTTCATTTCTTTTTCTTTTCTTAATTTATCTTCATCTACATTGTTTGATTTACTATCTATACTTTTTTCTAATACTTTATATCCTACTTTTTCAATAGTATTTCTTATTGCGGTTAATTTTAACTTAGATGAATCATAACTTATAGTTGCTTTTTCAGTAGCTATATTTACATTAATACTTTGTATTCCATCCAATTTATTGACTGCTCTCTCTATTGCTTTTGCACAAGAAGCGCAAGTCATACCACCTATTTTAAAATCTATTTTGCTATAACTAACATCTTCTAATAAATTGTAACCTGCCTTTTTTACTGCATTTTGCAATTCTTCAAAGCTAACCTTGTTTTTATCATATTCTATGTTAATTTTTTCTGTAGCCATATTTACACTTTGGCTAACTACGCCATCTATTTTTTTAACAGCTCTTTCTGCTGCTTTACCACAAGCTGAGCATGTCATTCCTGTTACTTTGTAACTTCTTTTTACTATATTATTCATGTTAAATCTCCTTTCATATTTTTTATAGACTTTATATATTTATAAGCCTTATTTTTTATTTCAGCCGCTTGAATACTATTTTCATAATACCCCCATGGGGTATTTGCACTTATAAGTATATCTCATTTTTTTTATTTGTCAATAATCTTTAATAAAGTAGAATATATTCTTAAAATAATTTTAATCAATTTAGATATACACTATACAATAGAAGTTAAATCTATCATTAAACTTCATATCAAATTGATATGAATCCTTATTTAAATTGAGGTGGTTCTTTGTTATACAATACCTTATTTTTACATAAATAAAAACCATATTGATAAATTCATCAATATGGCTCTTAATAGTGAAAACTACTCCTATTCTTACCTCTGAATATTCAAAATAATGAGGTTGATTATAATCTCTCTATAATCAGATTTTACTCTTATTTAAGAGCATCCTTTATATCTGAAATTATTAACTCTTCAGTTAGGTGATAACGCTCATATAATTCTTGTAATGATACACTGTCTGTAAATTCTTTTGTTGCCCCAAAGTTTAATACTTTCATATCTTTATCTGAATAGAATCTTGATATCTTTTCACCAAATCCACCATCAAGTATTCCATCTTCTAATGTTACTACTAATTTATGGTTATCTAATAACTCAGTTAATAATTTTTCATCTATTCCACTTATAAATCTAGGATTTATTAATGTAGCATTTATTCCTGTTGTTTCTTTTAACATCTCTTGTACCCTATTTCCTAAATGGTAGAATGATCCAAGTCCAATAATTGCTACTTCACTTCCTTCTTTAACTTTTTCATAAGTGTTTAATTTATCGAAGTTAGGTTCTACCCTAATACCCGTTGATACTACATCCATATTAGGAACACGTATTACAACTGGATGTTTATCTTGCTCTATTCCCCACTCCATCATAGCAATATGCTCTTCTTTATTAGTTGGTGCAAGATATACTATATTTGGTATATTAGATATTAAAGGTATATCAAATATACCAAGGTGAGTTACATCACTACCACTTATACCTCCATTGTAAACCATAATAAGTGCAGGATTATTATTGATAGCAAGATCTTGAGATAGCTGATCATAAGTTCTTTGTATAAAGGAACTCATGAAAGATGCAATGGGTTTACCACCTTGCGATGCAATACCTGATGCAAGTGCTATTGCATGCTCTTCTGCTATACCAACATCAATAAATTGATCTTTAAATTCATATCTAAATGAGCCTAATCCAACTGGACCAGGAGTAGCAGCTGTTATTGCTACAATACTACTATCTTTTTTAGCTTTTTCAGATAAAAATTTACCTGAAATACCACTATAAGTTTCTCCTGTACTTTTAAATTTTGGTTCTTTTGTTTCTAAATCAAATGGCATTATCCAATGGAAAGCTTCTTTATTTTCCTCTGAATCTTTATATCCCTTTCCTTTGATAGTATGCATATGAACTACCACTGGATGATTTGTATCTTTAACTTTTGAGAATGTTTCAATTAAAGACTCAATATTATTTCCATCTTTAATATAATGATAATCAAATCCTAATGATTTGAAGAAGTTATTTTCTGATTTTCCATTAGTATTACGAAGTAAAGCTAAGTTTTGATAAAGACCTCCGTGATTTTCAGCTATAGACATATCATTATCATTAACTACTATTATTATATTTTTTCCTGATGCTGATGCATTGTTCAATCCTTCATAAGCTTCTCCACCACTTAAAGAACCATCACCTATAACTGCTATAATATTTTCATTACCACCTTTTAAATCACGAGCCTTTGCTAATCCACATGCTAAACTAACTGAAGTTGATGTATGTCCGATTGTAAAGAAGTCATGTTCACTTTCTTGAGGTGAAGTATATCCTGTAACACTGTTGTATTTATCAGGATTTATAAATGCATTTTTTCTTCCCGTCAAAATTTTATGTGTATATGATTGATGAGAAACATCATAAACTATCTTATCTATAGGTGAATTAAACACATAGTGTAGTGCTATAGTTGCTTCAACCATCCCTAAATTAGGACCAAAGTGGCCACCTGTTGTACTTACTTTTTTTATTAAAATTTCCCTTATTTCGTCAGCTAATACTTTTAAGTCATTACTACAAAGTTCTTTTAAATCTTTTGGTTCATCAATTTTATTTAAAACATTTAATGTCATATTAATTCCTCCTAGATGCTAGTCTTTAAAGTAATTTTCGTTGTTTTAATAAGTATACCCCTTAGAGTAAACTCTAAGTCAATAAGTATTTTTTAGTTTATCTATTTTGATTTTGCTTACAATTAACTATAAAGGTATAATATATTATCATATATTTTAGGAGGCTATATATGTCATATACTATTAAAGAAGTAGCACAAAAATATAACTTGTCACCTCATACACTTCGATACTATGAAAAAGAAGGGTTACTTCCTTTTATTGAACGTAATGAACAAGGCAATAGAATATTTAAAGATACAGATTTGGAGTGGCTTAATCTAATATGCTGTTTAAGAAATACTCATATGCCTATTTCTAAAATTAAAGAATATGTTAATTTATGTATAGAAGGTCCAGATACTATATGCCAACGTGAAGATATACTTTTAAAACATAAAAAATATATCGAAGATGAGATAAAAAATTTTAATTCTTCTCTTAAAATTGTCAATAATAAGATAAACTTTTATATTAAAGAACAAAAATCTAACATATGTAAATAATTAAAATTTATATAGTATTTTTCTACTATTATTTTCTTATAAAAAAACCTACCATCAATAAATCGATAGTAGGTTTTATCTTTAAAATTAATATATCTATATAAATAGATTTGTTTTTATAACTAATCTTTTCTCTATACTATTTGGTAAAATAGTCCGTGTTCTGTGCAATAAAAATATAACTTTCCACGTCCATTTTGATTTAACCTAAACTGCATATTCCACTCTGGATATTGTTTTACAATCTGAACTCTATCTCCTTTTACATGTGCTACAAAAGAAATATAATGTTCCTTCTTCATTTCATGTTCTGATGTAATAAATAACTCATTTTCTATATTTTCTACATTAAGTCTATGTCCATCTTCTACTTTTTTTGCAATTGATGGTTCTATTTTCTTACCACAACAAGATATAGATGCTTCACCTGTTGTTGTTATTAAATTTCCACATTTATCACATATATAAAATCTTATATTTTTCATATTTCCTCCTTCTAATTCGTTTAAATTTATTTCTCCTGATAGAATTCCTTCTATACTCACACCAAATATATCTGATAACTTTAAAAGTAAAGAAATATCCGGACAACCTAATCCTCGTTCCCATTTACTTATTGTTTTATCACTTATATTCATTAATTCGGCAATTTGTTTTTGTGTCATGTTTTTTTCTTTTCTTAGTTCATATATTAATTTGCCAACTTTCTTACAATCCATCAGTTTCACCTCTTGTTAATAATTTAAACTATTAGAGAAAATCTTTCAATAAACTAATCGTAGAGTTTGTATTATGTTATTTTATTTTATATTATTTATTTTACATCATTTAACTATATCCATTAATCATTATAAAAAGTTTTGTAATATATTAAAAATAGTTGTAGTTAAATACAATATTTAACTACAACTATTAGTATTTGATTATTTATATTTATAAATTAATATTGTGTATCTAATAATCCACAGTACGCATCTACTGAGCTTACACCGACAAATTCTGATCTACCTAACATCTTTTCAACTAATGCTTTTATAGTGTATTCTTTATTATCATAAGTGTTTATATAAGTTTTTACTTGAGGTACATCAGCTAAATGGAATGGACATTGTACTGACACAAATATTGTTGGTATTTCATTTACATAAAATGGTATATCAGGAGTACCTTTACTCATTGGCCATTGTATACGTTGGTCTGTTCCTGGTCCAATATCTGCTATGTTTATTATTAAATCATATTTGC
Organism: Romboutsia sp. MSSM.1001216sp_RTP31141st1_G3_RTP31141_220114; assembly: GCF_039031195.1. Lineage (NCBI taxonomy): Bacteria > Bacillati > Bacillota > Clostridia > Peptostreptococcales > Peptostreptococcaceae > Romboutsia > Romboutsia sp. MSSM.1001216sp_RTP31141st1_G3_RTP31141_220114. Next base: position 86,711 of record NZ_JBCIUO010000004.1, read on the forward strand.
TAGTTAACTCAGATATAGGACGCTTTCCTGAGTAAATATCCATCATTGATTTCATCATCTCTTCTGGTGGTAACTTCATTGCTTTTTCCATTGGAGATTCATATATTTCAACTACAAATCCTTCTGCTTCTAATAACTCTTTCATTAACTCGATTGCATTTTTACCTTTTCCACACATCATAGCCATTAGTTTTCCAAATCCACCGTCATGACCTTTAGGCTCTACAAGTAATACGCGTTTTTGATTTTCTGGAGATATAGGGAATATATCTTCTTTATTCTTAACTAATGTTATAGCTTTATCTGCTATTTCTAAAGCAGGTATTTTATTTTCTTCTAATCCTATTTTAGCCATAGCTTCTTCTTTTGGTTGTAGTATTTCTGTTTTAGCTTTTTTATGTAATCCTAAAGCAGCTTTTAATCCTAATATACGAGTTAATGCTTCTTCAAGACGCTCATCAGTTATTATTCCATTCTTATAACCATCCATCATCCACTTGAAGTCCTCATCTGGATCATTGAAGAATAGGAATAAATCACTACCTGCCGCTATAGCTGTTTGTAACATTTCACTACGCTTCATTGCCGATGTCATAGCTACCATATGGCTTGCATCTGTTACTATTACTCCATTGAATCCCATTTTTTTACGTAATAAATCTGTTAATATATATTTACTTAATGTGGCTGGCATAGTTAATTCTTCAATAGTTGCTTCTGGATTAAAGTAACGTACATATTCAGGTAAAGCTATATGTCCTGCCATTATTGATGGAAGACCTGCATCTATTAATCCTCCGTATACCTTTCCAAATGTAGCATCCCATTCGTCTACTGAAAGCCAGTTTGGAGCAAATGATAAATGTTGATCACGTTCATCAATTCCATCTCCAGGGAAATGCTTCGCCGCAGGCATAATACCACTTTCCATTATTCCTCTCATGTACTCTAAAGAAAATTCTAATACTTGCTCTGCACTAGATGAATAACAACGAGAAGATATTATTGGATTTCTCCAGTTTCTATTTATATCAACTACTGGTGCAAAGCTCCAGTTACATCCTATTGCTGCTGCTTCCACACCAGAAACACGCCCCATTTCATAAGCATATTTAGGGTCATTTGTTGCTCCTATCTTAACTTGGCTTCCTACATATGTCCCATCTGTACATGCTCCATTACCACCATTTTCAGTATTTGCAGCTATTAATAGTGGTATTTTACTATTTTCTTGTAATATTTTATTTTGATCATATACATCTTCAGCTTTACCTGGATTGTATCTAACTGCCCCTATATGATAATTATTTAAAACACCTTTTAAGTATTGTTCATCACGGCTTGCACCCATATTTACAAATAGTTGACCTATTTTTTCTTCTATCGTCATATTTGCAATTGTGTCTTTTACCCATTGTATAGATTGTTCATCAAGATTATAAGGTTTTGATTTTAAATTTAACATATAATTATTCCCCCTATTGTATTTATTATGGATGTTTTTTATTACAAATATTTTTATTATTTTAATGAATCATTAAATTCCTTTATTAATTGATTTTGATAAGCTTCATCAAATGTACCATTCATTAATTTAGGAACTACTTCATTTACTAATCTTTTCCAAGAATAACCTTCCTTATTTACTAATATAGGATAGAAATTTACATTATTATTTTTAGCAGCTTGTAAATCTCCTGGTGCATCTCCTACCATTAATATTTTCTTCTCATCATATCCTTTTTTCTTAAGCTCAGATATACAATATTGTTTTGTTCCAGCTTCTTGCCCTAGTAGTGCTTTAAGATGCCTAACAAAATTATGTCTATTCCACTCATCATCTAAAGCTTCTCCATTTGCTGATGATACTACTGCAACATCTACTAACTTAGATAATGTTTCTAATCCTTCTTTTACATTTTCAAATGGTTCATCACCCTTTGGTAATTGTTCTATAGATTTGTTTACATTTAAAGACCATTCATATGCCATTTTTAAGGCCTTACTATTAGTCTTTTCTATTTCTCTTTCTAAGGATTTGTTTGATAATTCATTTGTAGTCTCAACCCAATTTACAAGGCTATCAAGGTCATCTATTTCTATACCTTCGTTGCTTATGATTTTAAAGGTTTCAGCTAAACCTTTAAATCTGTTTATACCCCTAGTTTTTGTATAAAGATTTATGTCATACCAAAGGTTTAATATATAATCTTCTTTTTCATATAAGTTCCATGTTTTTATCATCTCTGGTGCAAAACATCTTCTATGCTTTATTTCCATAGTATTCATTGCACATCCATCAGAGTCAATACATATTAAAAATTCTTGTGTCTTTTCATACTTATCAAATATATTCGCCATAATATCCTCCATTAGTAAGCAATTATATAGCTCTTTCCTTTATACTAGTATACTAACATACGCAATAATTAAAGGCAATCGTTTTTCAATTCATTTCTACAAAAATTTTGCTTTTTAAAGTTAATAAAAAATAAATTGATAAAATTCTAATACCTAATATAATTTAGCCTATAAACTATAAGCCCTTGTACATACAAGGGCTAATTAAGTATTTATATCTGTTTTGCTTAATTTTCTTATAATTTTATAGTAATTTCCTATATTTATCCCCTTCTAAGTTCTAACTCCTTTGTCATTTCTGCTAATTTAGTTTTTGATAAGTTATACACAAATGTCATAGCTATAGTTGAAATTAAAGCTGATACGAAAGGTAGTATCGTTATTATGTATTTTATCCCTTGAGCAACTTCTGGTGTTTGTGTTGCTACCCCTGCTTTGTATCCAATGAAAGTAAGCGCAAATCCACCTATTCCACCAGCTATAGCTTGACCTAGCTTTCTAACTAAAGAGTAAGATGCATAAACAATACCTTCTTCTCTCTTACCAGTTATATATTCTTGATAATCTATTGCATCACCTACTAATGCCCAAATTAATACATTGAAGAACCCAGTTCCTATAGATGCTATAAAGTTTATAGCCATATACACATATGGACTTTTTATAGGCATTAAGAATAATGCTAAGTTTGCTGCTACAGCAATTAACATAGTTCCTACTGAAAGCTCCTTCTTTCCAAACTTATTAACAAGTGGTGATAAGAATGGTAATATTAAAAATGATGAAATCATTCCAATTACACCACCAAGAGATATTAGTTCTGGTGCTTTAAAATAATCTTTATATAAGTATGGTGTTAAAGCATTAACTGCCATCATAGATGCTAACATACCAAATGAAGCTAACATTAACCCTATTAAAGCTCTATTACTTAGTAAAGTTTTAACTGTTTTTATAAAACTTGACTTTTCTTTTGTTTCTTGAACTTTATGCTTAACACGCTCTGTTGTTAATTTAAATGCCCCAAAATAACATAAATTAGAAAATACTACAAAGACAGCCGAAGCTTTCATAAACCCACCTGCTGTGGCTACACCATCACTAAATACTAATTTAGGTACTATAATCATTATTGCTAAATTTGCAATTAGTGCACCTACTGATCTAAATGTAGATAAAGATGTTCTTTCCACTGGGTCTGTTGTCATTACTGATGCCAATGACCCATAAGGTATGTTTATAGCTGTATAACACATACCAAAACCTATGTAAGTTATATATGCATATACTAACTTTAAGTTATCTGGTATACCAGGTATAGCTGTAAATGTTAAAAATCCCATAATCGTTACAGGCAACGCGGCGTATAATAAGTACGGTCTAAATTTACCATTTTTGCCAACTTTTCTTCTATCTATAAAAGTCCCCATCATTGGATCATTTATTGCATCCCATATTCTAGCAATTACTAACATAGTTCCTACTGCCCCCGCAGTTATTCCTAACACATCTGTATAGAATAGCATTAAATATCCACTTATAAATTGGAAGAATAAGTCATTTCCTAAATCCCCTAACATATATCCTATCTTGTCTTGCATACCAAAAGGTTTTACTACATCCTGCTTTAGAACTTTCTCTGTTGATATTTCCATTTCCCCACTCCTTAGAACATATTATTATTCTTTTTTCCTTATAATATTTCAAATACCCATCATGTTTTATACTAGTATACTAATACTTTTAAAATGAATTGGCAGCCTTTTTAATTATTAATTATTAATTATTACTAAGTACAATTTAGTATGTAATTTGAAATATCTGATTTGGACTTAGTCATTATCCGTATAATTACCTTTGTTATTTTTTTATCTATCCAAGCCCTTCGCATTTATACTAGTATACTAACACACTTTTTGTTTTTTTTGCAACCGTTTTCTAGAAATTTATCAAGTTTTGTCACGTTTTTTTAGCTTTAATATTTTATATCACTCTGATATTAATTATTTATTTAATCATTCACCTATATATTTAAAACAAAACCATTAATGTGGTGTGCCTTTTTCATAAAATTATTTGAAAATATATTTCTAATAATTCAATATGCTTAATAAAATAAAAAAATCACTGCCTATTAAAAATAAGCAGTGATTTTCTACAGTTACAAAAGTAATATTTTGAATACTTTTTTAATTTATATCAAATAGATATATCATTATGCCATCAAAATTTTCATCTTCAAATAATACATGAACACCATATAAACCTTTAGGTAAACCTTCTATACTTATAACAGACTCATCTTTAGCATCTTGTTCTATCACTGTATTACCATCTTTATCTACAAGTTTAACAGTTTTAGCTACATTTTTTCCTTCTCTATTATATGCTTTAGAGTCAACTACAACTTTACCATTAGATGGAGTTAATTCTCCTACTGCAATAATTTGATCTTTTGCATTTAATGTCTTAAGTTTTTTTAGATTTGCTAATGGTCTTAAATCTTTAACCTCATTATAGCTCATTTCTAGAGTCTCTAAGTTTCTAGCATGTTCAATACCTGTTAAATCAACAACACCTGATAACCTTAAAGTAGTTAAACTACGCATATCTCCTAAAGTTATATTTTCAGTTTTACCTAATTGATTTTGGATAGATTTAACTAAATATTTATCTGGAATATTAACAACTTCCTGTAGATTTATTTCTATTAAACCTTTTACACTATCTTGAAGTTCAATAGTCATATTATCTATAGCTTCTTGGCTAGGCTTCTCTTCTTTTAATAAAGCTTCTGCTTTAGCTAATTTGTCTTCTAAAACTTTTACACTGTCCTCAGTATAATTATCTTTATCAACCTTCTTAGCTTCTTCTATCGTCTTAGTTAATTCAGTAGTATCAACTCTGTCAGTATTAACAAAGTATAGCTTAGCATCTGCCCAGTTTGCATGGTCATAGTCAGTACCATTGCCCCCATCTCTAACTATTAACTTTAACTGCTTAGCACCAGTTGTATCTACCTCCACAAACTTCTGTGCATCTTTAGCTTTCATTACGCCACTATCATAAACTTTCTCGCCATCTAAATGAACTTCGAAACTTAAAGCTATATCTCTGTTATATACTTGGCGGTCTACACCTACAAATGAACTAAACATATTTACATTCTTATCTGTTAAATCATATACTATCTCGGAATGTGCATGTGTACCTAATCCCTTAGTATAAACCACTTCACTTCCATCTTCGCCATTAAGTCTTATTTTGTTGTTACTTATAGATTTATCTTTCTTAACTCCACCGTATCCAGATGTTGCAGACTTCCAGTCATAATCAGATAAGTATCTAAAGTCTTCAGGGTTTACTACACTTATAATTCTATTTTTCTCTGTCTTGTTACCATCTCTATCTGTTACAGTATATACTATAGGATAGTTACCAACTCTATTAAAGTTAACTTTATCTTGACCAGTAACTACAACACTTCCAGTTATATTTCCATCTTCCGCATCAGTAGCTTTATATGTTCCTGCTAAATCTTCTAAAGTTTGACCAACTTTAACTGTTTGAGATTTAGGTATAGTTAATTCAGGCTTAGCATTATTAGTAGTTAACTTAGGTTCTACAAATACACCGTGATCTGAAGTATTTCCGTTTCCACCATTGTTAACTTCTAATCTAAGTTGTTTAACTCCTTTAATAGGTACTTTTATATATTGTAAATCATCCTCATGTTTTATTACTTTAGTAGTAGCTAAAGTCTTTCCGTCACCTACAACTTTGAAAGTTATACTTGAATTGTTTTGGACTGGTATATTCATATCCACGCCAACTTTAACTTCGAACTCTTCATAGTTGTGCTCGCCTAAATCGTAAACTACATTACCATTAGCATGAAGTCTTATACCCTTATCGTAATCTTTAATTTCACCTAAAGTTCTACCTTTTATAGAATTGTTACGAGAGGGAGTTCCCCAGTCAGTTTTAACGCTATCCCATTCTCTGTCAGATAGATAATCATAAGCACTAGCAACTGTTACCTTCATAGTTTCTCTAGTTGTTGACCCTTTGTAACTAACTTCATAAACAACATCATAAACTCCTGCTTTAGTATTATCAACATTATTTACAACCTTAATGTCACGTAAATCATTTCCTTCATAATCAGTTGCTTTAACATAATCTAGAGGATTAAACTCTTCACGTAAACCTAAAGTTAAACCACCAACTATTTTTACTATCGGTTGGAATGCTTCTATACTTACTGGTTTTGCAGTACTTAAATCTTTAGCATAAGCCACTACATCATACTTAGCATTCTCTTCTATATCTATATTCTTAACTACGAAACTACTATCCTTTGTATAACCTATAACTTCACCATCTTTAAGTATTTCATAACCTAATAAATCGTCACTGTTATTAGTATCTATATTAAACTTTAATGTATTGGTTTTATCCTCTTTGTTTATATTAGAAGATACTGTAACCTTAACATCTTCACTAAAGCCTGTGCCTTTATAATCATAAGCACCACCATGAAGATATTCTATTTTCTTATCAGGCTTAGGTAAGTGAGCAACTGCTTCTCTCATTTGAGGAGTAACTTCTACATACTTCCATCCTTCAAAGAAGTCCATTAAGTTTACACCTAATCCTAAAGAATAAGCTACTGTTAATCTTTGTGTATCTGAACCTTTTATAGACTTAATTAAATCTGTGTTATCTCTAACTGCTTTAGATGCTTTAGTATAAGCGTCGTATCCATAAGCAATGTTTAATTGAGATAGTATTGCTAAGTTCTCAAAGTGACTTAAGTTATACTCTTCTCCTTTAAATCTCTTTAGTACCTCATTCCAGTTTGCACGGTCTCCACCTGTACCTGGGTGTAATCTTCTATACTCTTGAGCATAAAGGTTATTTGTAACTTCTCCATGAACTATATGCTTAGTATTAAATATATGTCCAAATTCATGGTTATAAGCCCAGTTATCGTTACCTGGCATTTGTGGTGGCATTGCTAATAACTTAAAGAAACCTTCGTCTTTCTCTATATTATCTGAACCTCTATATCCTGTATAACCATAAGCCGCATATGCATGAGGTCCTCCTTGGAATGCTCTGGCTACGAACTTATTAGGGAAAAGACTATCCTTCTCTTCTTTTGCATTTTCTTCAAATCCCATAAATGATTGGAACATGTCATATATTTCTTCCCAACCTGCCATAGTATCCGCAGAGTCATACCCTTTTGCTTCTGCTTGTTTAATTCCTTTCAATGCACCTTTTGCAGTTGTAGTTATTACAACGTTCTCAGATACGAACTCAGCTATATTGTAAACTTTACCTTTAGGGTTTCCATTAACAAAATCTTCGTCATTAACTGCTACTTTTCTTTCGTATTCCTCCAATTCCTTAGCAAATTCCTTAGGGTCAGTTTCACCATGGAAATACGTAGGAAATTTAGTTCCACCCTCAAATCTTACTTTAGGAGCATAAGCTTGTTCTTCAGGATATGCTTCATTTATTAAATAAACTGCCGCACAGTTCATGTCAGTTGGAACTTTAACAACATTTCTACCTGGATGTAAGTTTACTGTTCTTCTCCAGGTACCTTGTGTCTTACCTACTTGACCAAATCCTAATTGAGGCATTTTACCTGTTGGGTCTGCATCAACATATACTATTATTTCTTCACCTGGAGTTACGTATCTTCCGAAAGACTCTAATGAAGTATATGCTCCACCGTTAATACTTCTCTTAGCACCTTCTGTACCGAAATTACCTCTTTGCTCTCCTACCAAAGTTCTAGACATATTTTCAGTTTCAGTTTGTTCGCCATTTAAAACCTTCTTAGCTAACTCTATAGTAGGCATTAAACTATCCTTTAAAGGGTGTTTCATAACTTCTTTTTCTAAAGACTCTATTGCTTCTAGAGATTTGTATTTGTCTTTAAGCTCACTCATTAATCCATCTGTAAACATATCGTTAACATTATCCGAAACTAAATCTTTTCTAAAGAACATTATTTCATTTAAAGTAGCCCAGTTTTGGTCACCCTTAGTCCATTTTAATTTTATTCTCTTAAACTTAGTAGGTTGGAATTTTGCTTCTATTAAGTCTTTAGTCTTGTTAGCTTTACCTGTAGCAACTAACTTAAATGTCTCACCTTTGCTAGTTGTAGAACCATAAATCTCAAACTCTTGAGCAAAACCTTTAGCATCGCTTTGTCTAGCACCGTAAGCTAATCTATCGATAGTTACAGGGTTAACGAATTCAACTGTTACTTCGTTACTCCAATTTGTATCGTTAGACTTATTAGTTTCCCAGTAAGTATTTATGTCATTGTCTGCCGCTTTATCTATAGTTTGTGATGCATATCTCCCGGCATTATTAGTTATACTCTTTATGTTTTCATAAGGAATTCTAAATTGTTCTATATATTCCTTATTATCTAAATGAGTAAATGATTTAGTAAATGCAACACCACTTACTATTTCTTCTTGCTCTAAAATATTTCTAGCATTTTCTAAATCCTCTTTGAAGTCATTATAAAATGGATGCTTCTTACATTCTTCTTCTAAAGCATTAAGCTTATCTATACTATTGAACTCTTCGCTTAAGGCACTCATAGTGTTGTCAGTAAATAATCTATCCATTTTATCCATTGTAACATCTTGAGTATATAAACCAAACTCTGACGCTAAAGCCCAACCTTCATATCCTTGCTTATAAACAAACTTAACTCTTTTAGCTTGAGTTGGATTAAACTTTATAGATATAGAGTCTCCAGTTCTTGAAGCACTACCACTAGTTACTTTAGTAAATGTGTCTCCTGCACTAGTCTTAGAAGTATAGATATCGAACTTCTCTGCGAAACCTCTATCTCTCGGAGAATAATATACTATTCTATCTAAAGTTCTTATTTGGTCTAAAGTCATTATAACTTCGTTTGTATGAGTTTCGCTATTTCTAGCATCAGAATGCCAGTTAGTGTTAGGATCACCATCTATAGCTTTATCTATAGTTTGATTTGACCAATGTCTACCGTTAGTAGTTATATTCTTTATATGACTGTTATCTATCTTATAAGTCTTATCATACTCTGCTAACTCTGGAGTTCCAAAAGCTTTAAACTTCGAAACTTTAGCATCTGCATAAGTTACCTCGTTACCTTCTAATACAAGTTTAGCATCATCTAAATCTTCTTTGAACTTACTGTATAAAGGATGTGCCTTCGCTTCATTCTCTAAAGCAGTAAGTTTCTCTAAAGTCCCAAAATCAGGGTTTACTGTATTCTTATTACTGTCTGTAAATAGTTTATCCATTTTCTCTGATAAAGCATCTTCTTTATAGAACCTAGCTTCTGATATGAATGGTCTATTTTCATGGCACTCTTTAAATACAAACTTCAGTCTCTTAAAGTTTGTTGGGTTAAATTTAAATTGCATGAAGTCTTTAGTAACTTCTGCAGTACCGCTAGAAACTAATTTGAATGTATCCCCTTGAGAAGTTTCTGAAGCATATATTTCATACTTAGTAGGAAATCCTTTTTGATTTCCGCTTCTAGGTAATAATGCTATTCTATCAAGTTGTTCTATTTCATCAAAAGTGAATACCACTTCATTAGTGAAACCATTACCATTGCTTCTGTTTGTTTCCCAATGTGTATTAGGGTCACCATCATACATATATTCTATTTTTGTTGTAGAGTAAGTTCCACCATTTACTTGTGTATTAACGATGTGGTCTTTACCTAACATAAACTTGTCATCATAAGCTTTTTGGTTTTCAGTTCCATACCCTAATAACTTAGATACTTTAGTTTCAATAAAGTTAACCTCTTTGTTCTCTAGAACAAGTCTTGCATTATCTATATATTCTTTAAAGCTATCGCGGAATGGATGTCCTTCAGTTTCTTTCTCTAAAGTGTTTAATGCTTCAGGAGTTGCAAACTCTTTACTTACTTCATTCATGTTTGCATTAGTAAATAATCTTTCCATCTTATCTAGAATTCTATCCTCTTTATAGAACCAAAACTCTGCGGCACTTGCCCACTCGTCATGTGCTTCTACGAATTTGAATTTAACTCTCTTTGCTCTTACAGTATCAAATTTAAATTCAACCATTCCACCTGTAACTTTACTTCCTTCTATTTTTCCTGCTAGTTTAAAATCTTCACCTATTTCACTCTCTGAAACATATATCTCTGCACTAGTAGGATATCCTTTACCTTTAGCCCCGTCTTGTCTTGTAGCATAAGCTAATCTATTTATCTCGGCTATATCTTTAAACTCCACAATTACTTCATTTTTAAATTCATTTGTATTTCTAGTGTATGTTTCCCAATGTGTATTAAGTTTTCCATCTATAGCATTTTCTATCTTAGTTCCTGGGTAACTTCTTCCATTGTTTGTTATAGACTGTATCTCAACTCTATAAAGTTCATTATACTTAGCGAATTTAGGATTGTTCTTAATTTTAAAATCACTAACTGTCATACTTTTAGAAACTTGTTCCTCTATCGCTAATGCTTTTTCCTTTATTACTTCGTTAGCAAAAACATTTAAAGCAGGTGTGCTGTTTGTTGCTATAACAGATATGGCCAATATTGATGCTATCTTTTTCTTCATAATATTCTCCCTCTTATATTATATGAATTTACAATAACTAAATATTTTACCCCAAATTTCAAAATATAGTCTTGCTATAGAGCTATAGTTGTTTTTATTAAATAAAAAACTACCCTTTATAAAGGGTAGTTGCCATCTAAAGTAAACATTATAAAACAATCTTACAATTATATCATAAGATAACTCTATAAAAACAAAGAATATCAATTCTTTGGCAACTGGCTGGCATAGTCTAATTTTACCTTAGCCCCTTTAGCTTTGCGTCGCTAGATTTCTCTAGGTTTGCTAATATGTAATTTTTAGTCATCTATATTAATTATACATAATTTTTTATAAATTAAAATAGTTTTTTTTAATTTAAAATAATTTTAATATATTTTTGAATATATTCTATTAAAGCAAATATTAATTATTACTACACAAAAATATTTATTAATTTTTATCTGTAATTAAGCTTCTAATATGAAATTTTTACCATTTAGGCTTTTTCCACTTATATTTATATATATGGTATAATAAGTGTAAAAATTTATACATTTTAATAAGGAGACATCTATGGATAAAATTGCACAAAACAGAGAATTTTTCAAAGCTGATTTTGAAATACTAAAACAGATAAAAACGGATAAACAAAAAGGAATACCCGCTCCTTCTTTCCAAAAAGAATATGATTCAAATTCTAATTTAATAGAGTTACCTCCTGTAAGCAAAGACATTTTAGTTAAACCTAACGTACTAGATTGTATAAATGATAGAAGAAGTATAAGAAAATATAGTGATGAAAAAATAAATTTATCTGAACTTTCGTATTTACTATGGGCTACTCAAGGAATCCAAACTGTAAAAGATAAATTTAGTGCCTTAAGAACTGTACCTTCTGCTGGTTGCACTCACCCATTTGAAACATATTTAATAATAAATAATGTTGATGGTTTAAAGAGTGGAGTTTACAGATATTTACCTTTAGAACATAAACTTTTATTTATAAAGACTTTAAGCAATATAGATGATGAAATAGATAAAGCAACTCCAAACCAACCTTTTGTTCAAGGTTTCGTATCTAAAAGTGCCGTTGTGTTTGCTTGGAGTTGTATTCCATATAGAAGTGAACATAGATTTAGTATAACTGCTCATAAGAAAATACTTATAGATATTGGACATGTTTGCCAGAATCTTTACATAGCATCAGAATCTCTTAATTACGGGACTTGTGCTATCGGAATATATGATCAGGATATAATTGATAATATGTTAGATTTAGATGGAGAAAATGAGTTTGTAATTTATATGGCTTGTTTAGGTAAAAAACTTTAATAAATTAGCTTAATTATTAATATAATTGTATTACTTTAAAGTAAAAATCTCAAAAATATCTTAAATTAAGATACTTTTTGAGATTTTTTAATTTTAATATTTTTAAATAAAGTATAGTATAAAGTACTTTATTTTGATATTTGACTTAATATATATGAGGTTACTTCATCAGGAGAAATATTTAAAATAATCGCAAATTATTCATTTAATAATCTTTCTGCTTCTTTCATAATATTATTATCTCCTTTAGAAATTATATTTCTCATTGAAATTTTATTATTATGTTATTAGAATAACCAGAATTTAATACATAAATTTATAAAATTGGAGCTTGGTTATTCATTGAATATCCATCATTTCTAACATCACTCATATCTAATGTATCATCTTTTATTTTAACCTTGCTAAGTTTTTTAACTGCTCCATAAGGCTCTCTTAATGAAAGTTTGTCTCCTCTTCCTGAAATAACCCATAAAATTTTATATCCTCTAGGTATTACTTGTAGCCTGTCTTCTCCTTTACCATCAGTAAAGTATACCAATAAATTAATTTTTTTATTATTAGCATATTCAAAAACTGGGCTAAATTTAGTTGATCCTCTTCTTTTAAGCCTTTCTTTTATATCTTTTACAGATTTGACTTTATACACACGTCTAATTTCATTATCACATTCTATGATTGTAATTTCATGGTTATAATTTTTTACTATATTAAGTACTTCCTTAATAGCTTGTTTAAATTCTTCATCACTAATGCTTCCACTTATATCAAGTGCAACAGCTATCTCTGCTTTATGAGATCTCAACTGCCCCCTCAAATCTAATCTATTTGGCTGTCTTCTATTTCTTCTTGTTATAGTCTTCTTTTTATTACTTTCGATTGTTCCCATCAATCTATTAAGATATAAGTTCCAAGGCAATTCACCTTTACTATTTTTAAGTGATGATATCATACCATCTAAGTATTCTGGAATTTTACCTTTTTGAGAATTATTAATAGCTTTTTGGGTAAATTCTTTAAGAGTTTCCTTATCTATATTACTAGAATCTTCCCAAATATCATGAGTTTTTTCTGGATTGTATTCAGTTTCTATATCATCAGACTGACGAGTATCATCTTCTTCGCCATCTTTATCTACTTCTTGTAAATCTAATTCAGTTTGAATTTTTTCTACATAGTATTCAAAAGGCTCATAAGGCTCAAGTTTTAAATTATATTTTACATTTACATTTTCTAAAGTAACAGCATATGGTGGTAAATTATGTAAATATTTATTAACCACTATATCCATCGCCATATTAATAGCTAATGTACTGTATTTTCCTTTTAATTCTCTTGCTCTTACTAAATGCATAGATATTACATGAAGAATTTCATGTTTAATTGTACTTTCCATTTGTCTCATATTAAGGTCTAAAAAAATTATTGGGTTAAAGTATATGACATACTTAGCACCTTTAAAATTTATAGCAGTGGGACTACTTATATCAAATCTTATTTCTCTTGATGTTTGAAATAAAAAATATCCATAGAAATTATCTTTGTCTTCCATAAGGCTTAGATTAACTTTATCTACTAAACTGAAAAATTCATTTTTGAAATCTTGTGGTATATCTATCTCAAATTTTTCACCCTTGTGATTTGCTTTTAACATAGCATACGTATCTATAATTTTTTCTGTTTTATAATAAAGATCTCTTTTTTGTTTATCAAAGTAAGTTTCCATAGGCTATCCCCTTATTAATTTATAAGATTCGAAGTAAGCTTCTACAAATTCTTCATTTTCTATAGCTTTTTCATATACTTTTTTATAGCTATTTTTAATCTCTTTCATAATTCCTACCATTAAATCTATAGGGTATACTTTTAAAAACTGTACAAATCTATTAATATAATAGCTTGCCTCATAATCTTCATTTTTAATATTTGATTCTAAATCCCTTAAAATATTCATTACTGATAAATAAAGTCTTGTATGACTTTCATTTTTTACTTTTTCTATAACAGATTCACTTAAAGTTTCTCCACAAAAAACCTCTTCATAAGATATAAGTGGACTATAATCTGATTCAATAAAGTTTATAAATTCCTCTGCGATAACTTTACCTACATTTCCTTTTATAACATTTAAAAATACAGCCTTTGGTATTGAATCTTTTTGATCCTTATATACTTTGTAACTTTTAGAAACTCTTTCATAACTTCTTGGAGTTGCTGATACATCTCCTTCATTTATTTTGTGTAAATATTCTGGGAAGGTTGAAATAAACTCTATAACCTTTTGTTCAAGACCTTCACCTATTGCCCATTTTAGCCATTGATTATAATCAGACTCCATATTTAGCCATACAAATCTATTTTCTTGAGCTGCATCCATATCTACAACTTGATAATCAAAATCTGAACCATACTTGCTTGATGGATTCATTGCTGCTAAAATTTTTACATCATCATGTAACTTATATCCATTTATTTCTCTATTTAATATTAAGTTCATAAGCTCTTGTTGTACCGTATGCTCACAACGATTTATTTCATCTATAAATAAAAGAACATTTCTTCCTTTAGATATTTCTTCATCAATTTCCCTTAGCTTGTTATGAACTGCATATACTGTTGTTTTCTTTACTACTTCCTGACCATTAGAATTACTTATTATATAAGATTCTACAGTTGGTAAGCCTCCTATTTCACCTTCTTTAAGTAAGTTTCCATCAATAACAATTAAACTCCACTCATTTTCTTTAGCAAGCTTTTTTGCTAATGCAGTTTTTCCTATTCCACTTTCGCCAACTACTAGAGGTACTTCCCCAGTAGCTAAAACTAAGTCAACGCTTTTTAATGTCTCTATAAAATTCATTTTTTATTTCTCCTATATCATCTTAAGTTTTTCATCTACAGCTATTTTTTTAGCTTTTTTACTTCCGTATTTATGAATGAATATTATCTTATCCATGGATATATTATCATTATTTTTATCTATAGTTTTACAGTTTAAAAAATCTCTAACATATTTTTCTTCAACATCTTCCTTTAATAGCATTTCTTTTAATACTTCTTCTAATTCTTCTTTAGATATCTTATTTGAAATATATTTAATGGTTAAAATGTTTGCCTTTAAAAATTCTAACATTTTATTTTTATCTAAGTTTTTTATAAATCTAATAGCCGATTCATTGCTTTTAATAGCTAAAATCTGTGCATTATAGCTAGGTGAATCTATATATCTTAATGCAGTATAATTTATTTTTACAGCCTCTTCTTGAACACTTTCATAAGGATTTTTTATATATTTTAATGAATCATAATCTTTTCTTACTGCTAATAATTGTAGCTCCTCATTTGGATTTTCAACATATTTAATAGCCCATCCAGCTTTATCTATAGCTAATTTAATTACCTTATCAGTTGGATTTTTAATGCACTCTAAAATAGTCCATCCATCACTTACAGCTTTTATCATCATATCTTCTGTTGGTTTATCTATATATTTAATTGCTCTAGCATTGTTGTCTATAGCTAATTCTTGCATCTCTATAGTTGGATTTTCTATATACTCTAATACAAGCCCATTTTTCTTTATAGCTAATAACTTAATCTCATCTGTCGGATTGTTTATAGTTTTTATAACAAATGGATTATTATTTATCATCTTTATAAGTTTTGCTTCTTCCATAGCATACCTTTCCCTCTATGTTTATTTTTAATTTTTATCTATTTTAATTATTTCTTATTATAATTAATATACCTTTTTAATAAATTTAAACAGAATAATTATGGCAATATATAAAAAAAGTACCTAAAACTATTTTAGCTTTAGGTACTTTTTTATACAAATCCTTCTATTTTTCTAATTTATTTTAAATTTTTTATTTTTTAAAATGATGGCGGTGTTACTGCAAATATAACCTCACAATCCTCATCAGAATTATTTTCCCACTTATGATTTGAGTGTGGTGGTATTTTTACACTATCTCCACAATTTAACTCAATAACTGTATTCATCAAATGTAAACTTACACAGCCTTTCATAACATAAGCCACTTCTTCGCCCTTATGACTAAAAAGTTCTTTTGAAGATGACTCTCTTTTAGGTATCTTCATAAGCATAAACTCTATGGTTCCTCGCGAGTTTGGAGTCAATAATTCATAAGCAAAGCTATCATCCTCAGCAAACATTATTTTTTTTCGACTATCTTTTCTAACTACTAAATTTTCAGTAGGATTATCATTTATAAAAAAATTAAATAGGGGTATATCTAAAGCCTTAGAAATTTGTTTTAGCGTATTTATAGACGGGTTTGATGTTCCCTTTTCTATTTGACTAAGTAAAGAAGGTGTTACACCTGTTAAGTTAGCTAATTCTTTTATGGTTAAATTTTTACTTTTTCTATATTCAGTAATATTTCTTGATATATCTACTTCATTCATATGTTAATTTACCTCTTTTGTGTATTTGAAATTATCATTACATATTATATCAATATAACTTATTCTTATCAATTTAATTAAATTTTATTTAAATTTTATAATAATAATTAAATTCAATTGACGTCAATCATAAAAAATGTTAGTATTAGTTAAGTATTATTTAATTATTCGAAATAAAATTAATTAATACTTATTTGAATTAACAAATAGTTTTAATATAAACTTCATTTATCTTAGGTAAATTTATATAAATATTTATCTTTAAGAATTAAAAATAAAAATATAAAGGTGGTTATTATTATGTCTAATACAAAAGTTTTAAACAAAGAAATATCAACTTGGATTGATGAATATCCTTTATTACAAGAAATAATAGATTTAAAAGAATCAATATGGATAAATCCACTTCATACTAATTTTGATAAAGGTATGGAAAATGTTTCGCTTTCTAAAGCTGATGTACTAGATGCAGAAGCAAGATTAAATAGATTTGCTCCATACATAGCAAAGGTATTTCCTGAAACTCAATCAGAAAATGGAATAATAGAATCTCCAATAGCTAAAATAGATAACATGAAAGCTAAGCTAGAAGAAATCTGTGGTAAAGAACTTGCTGGAAATCTATTATTAAAATGTGACAGTCACCTTAAAGTATCAGGATCTATAAAAGCTAGAGGTGGAATATATGAAGTATTAAAACATGCTGAAGATTTAGCTTTAGCAAACAATATAATATCATTAGAAGACAACTATGCTAAATTAGATAGCGATGAAGTTAGAAAGTTCTTTTCTCAATATTCTGTAGTAGTTGGATCTACTGGAAACTTAGGCTTAAGTATAGGTATAATGAGTGCTAAACTTGGTTTTAAAGTTACAGTTCATATGTCTGCAGATGCTAGACAATGGAAAAAAGATTTATTAAGAAGCAGAGGCGTTGAAGTTATAGAGTATGAGTCTGATTACAGCAAAGCTGTTGAAGAAGGAAGAAAACAATCTGAAGCAGATGCTAATAGCTACTTTGTAGATGATGAAAACTCTAAAAACTTATTCTTAGGATACTCTGTTGCCGCTAAAAGATTAGATAAACAATTAAAAGATATGAATGTAAAAGTAGATGATAATCATCCATTATTTGTATACTTACCATGTGGTGTTGGTGGAGGTCCTGGTGGAGTTGCCTTTGGACTTAAGCTTTTATACAAAGATAATGTACATTTCTTCTTTGCTGAGCCAACACACTCTCCATGTATGATGATAGGATGCATGACTGGTGAGCATGATAAAGTTTCTGTTCAAGACTTTGGAATAGACAATATAACTGCTGCTGATGGATTAGCTGTTGGTAGAGCTTCTGGATTTGTTGGTAAAACATTAGAAAAATTAATGAGTGGATGCTACTCTGTTACTGATGAAAATATGTACAGATTATTAACTAAAATGGCTGATAGTGAAAATATATTCTTAGAACCTTCAGCTCTTGCTGGTGTCCCAGGTATAATAAATGTACTTACTTCTGAAGAAGGTAAGAAATATTTAAAAGCTAATAATCTTGAAGATAAGATAGAAAATATAACTCATATAGCTTGGGCAACTGGAGGAAGTATGGTTCCTAAGGATATGATGGATGAATACTATAACAAAGGTGTTTCACTACTTAAGTAGTGAATAAAAGGTATTATCAAGATTTTGATAATACCTTTTATTTATAAATTTAATTTTCTATTTAAATTCCCCTACTTTTTATATGACTTCGATTTCATTTTTTTAAATTTTAAATTATTCTTCTATATAAATCTTCAGACTAAATCTAACAACTGTATCTATTTATCAAGTGTAGCTATATTACTTATCTAACCAACTAATTTATCTATGAATTTTACTTTTATTTTTCATAGTATATTCAATACACATAGTGCCCTCATCAATACTTTCACTAACAACTTCAAAATTCATCTTTTTATAAAATTCAACAGATTTTGTATTATCTTTATAAACAGATAAAGTTAAGTTATCGTATAAATTAATTGTATGTTCAATTAACTTTCTACCAATTCCACAACCTTGGTAATTATTATCAACAAATAATGCACCTATAAATTCATTATTTATAATTGCTATAAATCCTTTTATATTTTCTTCATCTTCATAAACAAAGACATCTGATACAGGTATATAATCATGTTTTACTGTATTATAATTATCTTCCCAATATTTTTTTTCTATAAAATCGTGAGCTTTTATAGTACTTTCTAACCATATTTCCATTATTCTATCTATATCTTTATTCTCTAACATTCTTATCATATTGACTTCTTTCCCCCTACCTACGTATTTTATTTTAATGTTATCATTAACTTTTAAGTAATACTTAGTACATATATACTTTGTATAATTTTTGTACTATAAAAAAGTGCATTAACTAATTTTTTAATTACTTTAACGCACCTATTTTTTATTAATCTAATATAAATATATTCATCTATGTTTTCAGATTAAAAAATACATCTTACTTTATTAAATATAAAAGCTTATTTATATTTATATAAAAATAAAATAAATGTAAAATTTAACATTAGACATTTAGAATAACTCATTATAAATACATTTAATATTTTCTTTTGATAATGAAGTATAACTCTGACTAAGTAATCTTTGTTGGTTAGCTATAACATTTTCAGTAAATAGTAATATGTCAGATTCCTTCATACCGTACTCTCTTAAAGATTTTTTTTCTATAATATTACTTAGTAACTTTTCCATTTCATCATATACATTACAAACTTCACATTCTAGTAATCCACTTAAAATAATATTTAAATCCATTATCTTTCCACTTGGATTTTTTTTATTATAGACTTTAAAAACAGATGTGAAAAATTGATAATTAGCTTCACCATGAGGTACATGATATGTTCCACTTAAAGGAGATGATAAAGCATGCACTGCTCCATTTCCTGCATTACCAAAAGCAATTCCAGCTAAATTACTAGCAATAAGAAAATCATCTAGCATCGAAACTCTTGCATCTTGCCCTTCTTTAACAATTCTTTTAAACCCTTTTATTATTATTTCCATAGCTTGCTTACTAAACATCTCTGTATAAACATTAGCCTTTGGTGAAAGAAATGATTCTATAGAATGAATTAACGCATCTATTGCACTTGTTGCAAAGAATTTATATGGTAAATTTACTAGTAACTCTGGAATAAGTACCGCATAATCTGGATATAACTCATCAATTGCCAGTCCAAGTTTAGAGTTTAACTTAGTTATTTCTGTTATACTAACATTTGATACCTCTGACCCCGATCCACAAGTTGTTGGAATTGTTATCAATGTTCTTACTTTTTCTAACTTTATCTTTTTCTCAAATAAATCTGCTGTACACTTTCCATTTTTTAGAACTAATATTTTAGCCATATCTATTACTGAACCACCACCAATGGCTATAACTCTTTTGTAGTTACCTTTATTAAAATCTTTTAATAGAGCATCCATCATTATATCTGTAGGCTCACCATTTCCATATGTATCTTTATAAGCTACCGTTGCCTTTATGTCTAACTCTTTAAAATTTCGTTCATATATACCTTTACTTGCAAAAATAAAGTCATTCTCTCCTATTTTAAATTCTTCAATAAACTCTTTTGCCTTTTCAAATTTATGAATATTTGTCTTTGCCATAAATAAGTTCATTATTTTACCCCCGATGTTTATATTTTCTGTATATCATTTGTACTTAAAATAGTATATAAAAATACAGTCTATCCAACTAGTCTATAATTAAATTTATTTATATGCTATAATTTAAATATAGAAAATAACTCATCCGATAACTTAAACTTTCAATTATAGGATGAGTTATTTTTATTCAATGGTTGATACAATCATTAAGAATCATATGCAATATTGACTATCTATGTTCTTTCAATAGTACATACTTTAATTACTTATTTACAATTCTCCTATATCCTTTACATGTTCCAAAGAAGTATATAGCATAAATTACACATATACTCACTACTGCAACCACATTAGTTCCTACTGTATCATAGTCTCCAAATATTTTAATTACGTTATTTGCTACCTTTATTCCAAAATAACTATGAACTAAGGCTAAGGCTATTGGAAGTGAGAAATATATAAATACTTGTATAAAAATTGATTTGTTTATCATTTTTGAGCTTACTCCAAGTTTTTTAAGTATTTCATATCTTCCTAAACTTTCTGTTGCTCCTGATAATTGGTTAAGTGCAAGTACTGCTGCACTAGATATTAAGAATATTATCCCTATATATAAACCAATGTATAAAAACATAGCTGCATTAGACATATTAATTTCTAAAACCATTTGTTTACTTATAAATATTAAGATTGAACCATTGTCTTTTTGATATTGAATTTGTTTATTTTTACTTTTTTCAAGATTTTTAGTTAGATTATTTTCTGTATCTTTTTTATCTCCTACATAATTAAAACTTAAACACTTTTGACTTATATCATATTTATCTGCGTATTTATCTTCAACTACAAATGTTATAAAATTATCTTTTGCTAAATCATTTTCTAAAGATTGATTTTGATAGTTTTCATTTATTTTAAATTCATCATTTCCTATTTTTATACTTTTATTATTTTTTATATAATCTTTTATTGGGTTCTCCATAGTAGATGAATTTGTAACAAAAAGTACTTCTTTATCTTTTAAATTTATTGTTTTTTTACCTGCCATTTTATTTAGCTTATTATAATCTGATAGTTTTATAATAGGAATATTATGATCCATCGTAACTTTTAATTGCTTAGATAAAAAATCATCTGAAGTATTTTCAAACATTTTAATAAACTTTATAGGAGATTTGTAAAAATTATAATCTAAATATTCTTTTGAATAATCATTTACATTTAAATCTAACTTTTTAAGTATTTCACTTAATTTTTCATTGTTATAGTTTGTTTTTTCTTGAGGATTGTACGTTTCTATAAAAGTTACATCATATGGGGTTTGAGACTCTGCTGATTTTTCCATGGCATTTTTTAGTCCTATTGCTGAAGAATACATCCCAATTGATATAAATAACATTAAACATATAATACTCATTGATATATAGTTTGTATTAATTTTACTGTTTAATTGTCTTAAAGTGAAAGTGTTAAGATTTTTTAGATATAAGTTTTTATCATTTTGAACTAATTTTATTAAAAATCCTGCCAAAGATCTAAAAAATAATACTGTTCCTACAACGCCTAAAAGTATAGATAGTTTAAAATTATTATCTGTTATGTCTACAAGAGCATTTTCTAAAATTAATTTATATGCAAATCCTAAACAAACTATAGATATTATAAATAGTGCTACAGATAATATTAAATTTGTGCCTTTTAACTTTTCATTTTTTCTTTGACTATTTATTAAATTTATAAGTTTATATCTTGAAACTACTACAAAATTTAGAATCATAGTTATAAAAAACATTATACTAAAATATATTATTGTTTTTATACAAGCTTCCTTTGAAAATATAAATTGATATTTTTTCATATCCAGTGAAAATAATTTTGCAGTAACTGAAGCTAGTCCTTGAGATAAAAATACACCTACAAATAGTCCTACTGCTAAAGACATAACCCCAACTATTATAGTTTCATAAAATAGCATAAAAGCAATTTTACTTCTACTAATACCTAGTGTCATATATATACCAAATTCTCTATTTCTTTTTTTAATTATAAAGTTATTTGCATATATTATTAAAAAACCTAATATGAAAGACACAAAAACTGATACTATTGAAATTATCATAGTTGTAACTTCCATTAGCTTTTTTTGATTTTCTGTCATATCCATCATAGCTGTTTGAGCTTCTACTGAGTTGAATATATAAAATATACAAACTCCTAGAACAAGTGTAAAAAAGTAAATACTATAATCTTTCATACTTCTTTGAACATTTCTTTTGGAAAGCTTAAATAACATTGTTATTGTCACCTCCTAAAAGAGTAACAACTTCTATAATTCTTTTGAAAAATTCTTTTCTATCATCATTTCCTCTTACTAACTCATTAAAGATTTTTCCATCTTTTATAAATAAAATTCTTTTACAATAACTAGCTGTAAAAGCATCATGAGTTACCATCATTATTGTAGAATTCATACTTTCATTTAGGTCAGATAAATTTTCAAGTAAAACTCTTGCTGATTTTGAATCTAGTGACCCTGTTGGTTCATCTGCAAGAATCAAAGACGGCTCATTTATTATAGCTCTTGCACAAGCTACTCTTTGCTTTTGCCCTCCTGATATTTCGTATGGAAATTTACTTAATATCTCTGATATTCCAAGTCTACTTGATACACTTTTTACTCTTTTATCTATTTCTGATCCCTTTACTCCTAGTATAGATAGTGCTAAGGATATATTTTCATATACAGTTAAAGTATCTAGTAAATTAAACTCTTGAAATATAAATCCTAAATGTTCTCTTCTAAACTTTTCTATATTTTTTCTTGATAAAGTTGTTATATCTTTATCTTCAATTTGTATGTTTCCGGTAGTTACCTTATCTATTGTTGCTATACAATTTAAAAGTGTAGTTTTACCACTTCCACTTGGTCCCATAATCCCTATAAATTCACCCTTATCAACTTCAAATGAAATATTGTTAATAGCCTTTGTTAGATTCTTTTTATTCCCATAATATTTTTCTATATTTTTAACTTTAAGAACTGTACTCATCTTATCTCCTCCATATTTTTTAATTTATAACTTTATTTTATAGTCTTTAGAGGATTTAATTAATAAGATAACCTTACGACTATCTTACGAAAATGTAAGTTTATTTACTTCTTAGGAAATTATATTTAATCCTGATTTGTGGATAAATATAATTTCCAACATATAAACTTGAGTAACGGACCTGTTTTTCAAGGTCATTGGCGACATGAGCAAAGCGAATTTTTTATATTTGAATCATATTACTTTTTGGAAATGTTATTTTTACAGTGGTTTCTTCATTAACCTCAGAGTATATATCTAGGCCTATATACATTTTTTCTGCTAATCGTTTTGATATGTAAAGTCCCATTCCTGTTGATTTTTTTAGTTTTCTTCCATTAATGCCTGTAAAACCTTTGTTAAAAACTTTTTTTAAATCCTTCTTATCAATTCCAATTCCATTGTCTTTTATATACAATTCTAGGCTATTGTCTTTAAGCTTTGTGTATATAGATATCTTTGGAAGTTCTTTTTCTAACTTTTTATTTATAGTTTTATCTCCTATGTATTTTATGGCATTTACTATAATTTGATTTAGTATAAACTCCATCCATTTTGCATCACAATAAACTATTTCTCTAAAATCTTGTATATCTATACAAATCTTCTTTTCCCTAATTAAGTTTTTATTTCTTTTAATAGTGTTATTTATACACTTTCTTAAATCTGTTTCTTTTATTATGTAATCTATTTCTATTTCATTAGATTTTGAATAATAAAGAGCTTGTTCTATAAAACCTTCTACTTTTTCTATTTCTTCTAAAATACTTAATGTATGTTCATTTTTATTATTTTCTATAACTAACTTACTAGCTGCTATTGGAGTTTTTATTTCATGAACCCACAAATCAAGGTACTCTCTGTATTCTTCTTGATTAAATTTATATTTATTGACTTCTTCATTCATAGATTTATCTGTAATGCTAAGTACATCATATAAAATTTTTCCTTCGCAAAAAGATGGTCTTTTTATAACTACTGGTAGTAAATACTTTTTGTCTAGTTCATTTAAGGAATTTATTACTTGATCGTAGTAACTTTTCTTTTTAAAATATCCATAAAAAATTTCTATACTACTTAAAACTATCCAAAGCATTGCTGTAAAAATTATTGTTACTCTTTCAACTTGAGATGCTTTTAGTATAAAAATTACAAAAGCAAAAAATATAAAATTTAATAATATAGCTAAGTTTCTATCTTTTAAATAATCTTTTATATTCATAGTTACGGCATTATATAGCCTCTCCCCCTTTTAGTTTCTATATATCCACTACATCCAATTTCACTTAATTTCTTTCTAAGCCTATTTATATTAACAGTTAGAGTATTATCATCTATAAATAAATCTAAGTCCCATAAATAATCCATTAAATCTCCTCTTGATACTATCTTTCCCTTATTTTTCATTAAACAATTTAGTATTCTAAATTCATTTTTAGTTAAGTCTACTTCTTG
Organism: Romboutsia sp. MSSM.1001216sp_RTP31141st1_G3_RTP31141_220114; assembly: GCF_039031195.1. NCBI lineage: Bacteria > Bacillati > Bacillota > Clostridia > Peptostreptococcales > Peptostreptococcaceae > Romboutsia > Romboutsia sp. MSSM.1001216sp_RTP31141st1_G3_RTP31141_220114. The sequence goes on from NZ_JBCIUO010000004.1 coordinate 111,678, forward strand.
ATTTTCAAATATAGCAATATCTTTAGATAAATCCAATGCCAACTCTTTATATAAAAGTATATCTGTATTAGATTCTTTATATGTTCTTTTTAAAATTGAATTTATTCGTGCTAATAAAATTTGAGTATTATACGGCTTTGTTATAAAATCATCTGCTCCTAAATTCATACTCATAAGCTCATCCATTTCTGTATCTTTACTCGTTACTACAATTATAGGTATATCAGATTTTTTTCTTATTTCTCTACAAATATAATACCCATCATATATAGGTAAATTTATATCTAATAAAATTAGATGTCCATTCAACTTTAAAATATCTTCTATAATATTTTCAAATTTTGTTAAGCATACAACGTCATATTTATATTTTAATAAGAAATTTTTTAGCTCCATTCTAATTTTTTCTTCATCTTCTACTATAATAATTTTCTTCATAATCTCTATTACCTCCACTTTAAAGATAATTATATCATTTTGGTTGATTCTTTCAATTTGTTAATTTCAAATATTATACGAACAGGTAATAAGTTTTAGCTAAAATACACACTTTATAGTAAAATATAAGTTTCTAATATTTTAAATATATTTTTAGGTATTGAGTATTCATTTTGGTTAATTATTCTTAATATTGTCGATTTTATTAAATTACTTTCTTTTTCTAGTTTAATTATGAAGAACTTTTTATTTCATTTTGTTTTATAGATTTGTAATAGTAAGTATGCTTGAAAAGCTCTAATAAAGTATTTACGAAATTTTTAAAATAAAAAAGTTGAAACAAGTATCGTAAATAAATACTTGTCCCAACTTTTATATTGTTAATTAACATTCTCTTTTGGATATGGTATTTTAAATAGTATGAGATGTTTTTATTAATATGCTGCTTTAAATATATTTATTATATCTTGTTTGTTACCTTTTCTAGGATTACTAAATGCATTTCCATCTTTAAGAGCCATTTCAGCCATATATTCAAAATCTTCTTCTTTTATTCCCATTTCTTTTAGTGAAGTTGGTATACCTATATCTTTAGATAATCTAAACATTGCATCTATTGCTTTTTCAGCTGCTTCATGAACTGATAAACCATCTATGTTTTCTCCCATAAATTCAGCTATATCAGCGAATTTTTGTGGATTAGATATTATATTATACTTACAAACATGAGGTAATAACATTGCATTAGCAACACCATGTGGCATATCATATAATCCACCTAATTGGTGAGCCATAGCATGAACATAACCTAAGTTAGCATTATTAAATGCCATACCAGCTAATAATGATGCATAAGCCATATTTGTTCTAGCTTCTAAATTCTCACCCATAGCAACTGCTTGTCTTAAGTTATTAGATATTAATTTTATTGATTGTATGGCAGAAGCATCTGTTACAGGGTTAGCATCTTTAGAAACATATGCTTCTACTGCATGAGTTAAAGCATCCATTCCTGTAGCTGCAGTAAGTCCTGCTGGTTTTCCAACCATTAATTCTGGATCATTAAAAGATACTAATGGTAAGTTTCTCCAACTTACTATAACATATTTTACTTTTGTCTTTGTATTAGTTATAACACAGTGTCTAGTAACTTCACTTCCAGTTCCTGCTGTTGTGTTTACTGCTAATATTGGTGGTAGTGCATTAGTTAAAGTTTCTATACCTGCATATTCATATAAATCACCTTCATGAGTTGCAGCTATACCTATACCTTTACCACAGTCATGAGAAGAACCTCCACCTACTGTAATTATCATATCACAGTTTTCATCTTTGAAAACTTTTAAACCATCAGCTACATTTGTATCTTTTGGATTTGGTTCAGTTCCATCGTATATAACAACTTCAAGACCTGCTTCTGTTAAATATTTTATAGTTTGTTCAACTGCTCCATTTTCTTGGTTTCTTAAGAATTTATCTGTAACTATTAAAACCTTTTTCCCGCCTAACATTTTAGCCCTTTCGCCAATAACTTTTAAACATCCTGGTCCCATAAAGTTGACACTTGGTACTAAATAATCATACATTCTGCCCATTTTATATTCCTCCAATTTGTATACATTATTTTTTATTTATAAAAAGCATAAAATATTTTGGGATTAAATTTTGTATCCTACCCCAATTTAATGTTTTCGTTTTCCTTGTTATAATTTTAACTTTTTTTCTTATCAAATACATCTTAATATCTTGTTTTTCTATGTAAAATTTTAGTCTATTTTTATTTAAAAAATGTAATTTTTTGTTCTTTGCTATTTTTCCCATAAAAAAAGTCCTATTTTTCAATAAGACTAGTTATATATATCTAAATCCTTTTGGCGTTATTCCCTCTAACTTTTTAAATACCCTTATAAGGTAGCCACAATTTTCAAATCTTAAATATAAAGAAATACTATTTATTGATTTGTCTATATCCATTGACAGTGGTTTTGCCCCTGCTATCTTTTTCATATTTAAATATTCGATAAGATTAATTCCCATTTTCCTCAAATAAAATTTGACTTGTCATCATAGCTCCTAAATAAAAATAAATCCCATATATATCGATTAAAATTCAATATATATGGGACTTACCTTTTATGCCTTAAAATTGATTTAAGCTTTTTGACAATACATACTTATATAAGTTTCTTTTATTCTATTTAGAGCTTCATTTAATGTTTCTTTAGGGCATCCTATATTAAGACGAATAAATCCTTCTCCATCTTTTACAAAATAACTTCCAACTACCATAGTTAAATTTGCACTTCTAAAGAATTCTTTAGACGCTTCTTCATCCTTAAATACTTCTCTTACATCTATCCATGCTAAGAAAGAAGAGTCAGACTTCATAACTTTTGCTTTTGGCATATATTTCTCAAAGAAGTCATAAACTATTTCGAAATTACTTTCTACATAATCTCTCATCTCATCTAACCATTCTTCACTTTCGTTGTATGCTGCAACAATGGCTGGAATAGCAAATACATTTGGAGAAGTTATTGAGTTACTTTTTAGTCTTTCCAATAAAGTTTCTCTAACCTTAGCATCTCTTATTACTACATAAGATGTTTTTAGCCCACCTAAGTTAAATCCTTTGTTAGGAGATACACATATTATACTATTTTTATAAATTTCTGGATGAGCATTCCATAAAGATATAAATGTATGACCTTTAAATACTACGTCTCTATGAATTTCATCACTTACTAAAAGTACATTATACTTCAAGCATAATTCTGACACTTGATATAGTTCTTCTTTTGTCCATATACGGCCTGATGGATTCTGTGGACTGCAGAATATAAATACTTTTATATCACCAGACTTCATTTGATTTTCCATATCTTCAAAGTCAAGATAATATCTATTATTTTCTAGCTTTAATGAGCTACAATATAACTTTCTATTGTTATTTACTACAGCTTCTGCAAAAGGATCATACGCAGGTGTATTTATTAATACTCCTTCTCCTTCTTTAGTATACGCTTGAACTATATAATGAAGAGTTGAAACTGTTCCGAAAGTTAATTTTATCCACTCTTTTTCTATATGAACATCAAATCTTCTTTTGTTCCAATTTATCACGGCTTCATAGAAGTCATCTCCTATAAAGGTATAACTATAATCTCCCACAGATGCTCTTTTTGTAATAGCTTCTTTTATAGCTGGAGCACACTCAAAATCAATATCAGCTAAATCCATAGGAATTGCATCTTCATCTAATCCGAATTTTTCTTGAATTACACTATTGCTCCATTTTCTACAATTACCTTCTTTACGATTTAACACTTTGTCAAAATTATATTTCATAGCTTTACTCTCCTAATATTATAAAGTCCTTAGATGTCTTATTAAGTGAAATACCTTTACCATCGATTATGACAATATCATCTTCTATTCTAACTCCCCCTACATCTGGAATATAAATACCTGGCTCGCAGGACATTACCATACCTTCTGTTAGAATATCATCACTTCTTGGGTTTAGTGTTGGCACTTCTCCATCACCAAGACCTATTCCATGACCTAATCCATGGTTAAAATAATCACCAAATCCATGATTCTCTATAATTTGTCTAGCAATTTTATCAACATCACTAGCTTTCATACCTTCTTTAATTGACTCTATTGCCGATAGTTGTGCTTTTAAAACTACATCATATATTTCTTGAATAATTTTAGGTGGCTTACCTATAGATATTGTACGAGTCATATCAGATTGATATCCTTGGTAAACAACACCAAAATCTATTGTTATAGCTTCATTTTTCTTTAATTTTTTAGTTGTAGGTCTTCCGTGTGGCATTGCTCCCCTTTCACCAGATACTACTATTGGTTCAAATGACATGCCACTTGCACCCTTTTTAAGTGCATGATATTGAAGTAGGGCTGAAACTTCTAGTTCAGTCATACCTTCTTTTATTTCAGATATGACCTCACTAAATACTTCATCTGTAATCTCACAAGCTTTTTTAATAAGCTCAATTTCCTCTTTAGATTTTACAGCTCTTACTTTACCTAATTCGTTAGTTATTAAGTTAATATTAAAACCTGCCTTATCTAATAAAATATACTCTTGTATACTCATAGTTTGGCTTTCTATTGCTATATTTTTTATATTCATTTCTTCTAACAATTCAATTATATTTTCTATATAAGATCCCTGAGATACAACCCTTTTTATAAATCCAGATGTTTTCTTATCTGCTTCATCAGTATATCTACCATCTAGAATTTGATATTTTTGTTCTTTTGTGATAAGCACATAAACACCGCTACCGGTTAATGCTCCTATATATCTTTTATTATTTTTTCCTTTAATTAAAAGAGCGTCAACGCCTCTTTCTTCAATTAAATCTATTATTTTTTTTACTCTATTATCCATAATAAAATATTAGAAATCTAATTCTAAATCTCCTAATAAATCTTCGTCTTCTTTAGAGAATATATTCTTAGCTGCATTTTTAGCTTCTTCTTGTTCCTTAGCTTCTTGTTGACGTTCCATTATCTTGAAGAATGGCCAATATAGCGCAACTGCTAGTACTAATTGTAAAGCATTAACTACTATAGAACGCCAATCTCCATTAGTTAAGAATCCTTCTAAGAATACTCCTACATATGGAGGGTCAAATACTGGTTTTGCTAGCCATCCCCAGTGCATAAGAAACATTGGCAATGTACCTATTATAGCTCCACCAAATACATGTGGTATAAACATTATTGGGTTTAATATTATTGGAGCACCAAATAATATTGGTTCATTTATTCCAAATAATGCTGGGAATAATGATACACGTCCTATCTTCTTATAAGTTTGGTTTTTAGATAACATACAAGCTACTACACATCCTATACTAATACCACAACCTGTAAATCCGAAGAATGCACTTGAAACCCCTCCTGTAAAGAAGTGAGGTATTGCTTCTCCTGCTTGCATTGCTGCTATATTTTCAGCTATAAATGTAACCATTATAGGTCCTGTTAAAGGCTTAAATACTGATGAGTGTATACCAAAGAAGAATATAGTACATATAGCAAAGTTAAGTGCAAGAACTGCCCATGGATTATCCATACTTCCTACTAACGGAGATAGGAATTGAGTAAGTATTTGTGGAGGTAATTCTCCAAATACAGCTAATGAAATAAAACGAGCTGCTATGAAAGTACCACAAACTATAATAGTAGTTGGTATTAATTCAAAAGATTTAGATACAAAATCTGGTACTCCTTCTGGCATTCTTATTGTAATATTCTTTTTCTTACAGAAGTTATATAACTCTACAGATCCAAGACCTGCTATCATACCTGTAAATAGACCTTTAGCACCTAGGTTTCCTAATTCTAATGCACCATCTGGTGTAAAAGTTGCTACTAAGAATAAAAATGAGAAAGTTGCAAGTGTAACACAACCTGGTATATATAATTTATAATAATTACCTAAGTTAAAGGCAATACACATACAGGCATATAATCCTATTAATCCTATAGAAAAACTTACTGGTAAATCTAATACTGCTGCATTTTTTAATATAAATTGACTTATTGGATTGCTTTTTCCAAGCATATTTGGAAGTGCTGGAAGTATTGCAAATATACTCCCCAGTATTGTGAATGGCGTCATAGCAACCATACCAGCTTTTATAGCCCCAAGGTGACGTTGATTGTCAACCTTGTGAGCTAAAGGCATAAATACTCGATTCATAAACGCTTCAAACTTAGCAAACATATTTAATCCCCTTTTCCCTATACTATTTTTATTATCCTTGAGCTAATTGATGTTTTTTATAAGTTACTAAAGCTAACTTCATAACTGTAGCTCCATCCATTTTTCCATAAACATCTTTATCTATTACTGCATAAGGTTTATTTTTTGGATCTAATATTCCTTTTAAGAAGTCTAACTTATGAGATATTTGAGGTCCTATAAGTACTATATCCCACTCATCAACTTGACTTTCTATTGAATCTGCTGGTATCGCTGTAAATTCGAAATCGTTTTCATCAAGTTTAGCACTTTCTTTTACTACCTTCTTCATATTTTGCATTAACATATTTGTAGAGAATCCACCTGCACAGCATAATAATATTTTCATAACAATTCCTCCTAAAGTTTATATTTTTTATTTTCCTTTAGAAAGTTTAATCTTTCTAAAGGAGTATTTGTATAATTAATTTGTTTATCTACTACTTATCAAAAACTTCTATTAAAGCTTCTATTAAATCTTTTGCTAATTGAGAAGTCATATAGTGGTCTTGAGCATGAACCATTAAAAGACTCATTGCTGGACTTTCAACATCTTCATTTAAATCTTGAGTGATTAATTCTGTTTGTATTCTGTGAGCTTCAATATCTATTTTACGAGCTTCATTTATTAATGCTCTTGCCCCCTCAAAATCCTTTTCCTTAACCTTTTTTAAAGCTTCAAAAGCTTTTGCTTTACTGTCACCTGCTGTTGATATAAGCTCCATTATTTGCATTTCTGTTGACATTTTTTTATTCTCCTTTTAAATAAAATTCTTTATATTTTTGTATCTTTCTTCATCAAAATTTAAAACTAACTGAGTATATAACTCTATAATAGATTCTAAGTCTTTATTGCTTACTATAGAAAATGCACAATGTCCATATCTAACTGGGACACAAGTTACTGCACAAGGCTTACCTTCATTTACAAGATGCGCCTCTCCACCATCAGTTCCACCTGACTCAAACATATCATGTTGAAGAGATATATTGTTTTTATCAGCAATTTCTATTATGTAATTTATCATTTTTCTATTTGGAACTAAAGTTCTATCTCTATGCATTAGCATTATGCCTTTATCTATTTGTTTTTGATTTGTATGATCTCTTAAAAATTCATTTTTAGCACATGCTACATCTATTACAAATACTACATCAGGATTTATTAACTGAGTTGCTGTTTTTGCACCTCTTATACCAACTTCTTCACTACTCGTAGCTGCAAAATGAACATTACAATTTATATCTTTTTTCTCTAGTCTTTTTAAGACCTCTCCCATTGCAAAGCATCCAATTCTATCATCAAAGGCCTTACCTACTAATCTATTTTCTAAAGTAAATTCTTCAAAATCAGTAGTGTATGTTACCATGTCCCCAACTTGAATACCTAAATTGTATACTTCTTCTGCTGTATATGCTCCAACATCTGCATACACCTTCTCAACTTTACCATCATTGTATGTTCCATTTATGATAGCAGGGATTTTCTTCCCTTCGCTTGTAGTGATTCTAACTTTTTGTGTGAATTGTGCAAGAGGTTTTACTCCTCCTATTGTTATTAAATGAATCATACCAAGCTTATCTATACTTCTTACCATAAACCCTACTTCATCCATATGAGCACAGATCATTACATTTGGTGCTTTTTCATTTTTTATCTTAGAAAAAATTATACTCCCTAATCCATCACATACTATTTCATCACTATAATCTTTCAACTCTTCTAATAAGACTTCTCTAATTTCTCCTTCATTAGAGGCTATCCCATCTGCTTCTGATAATTTCTTAAAAAAATCTATATTCATATCTAACCCCCTATGTAGATTTTTAATTTATACATAAACTCTTCATAAGATTGTGATCTATTTAGCATATCTACTATATCTTTATCTGCCATAATCTTAGTTAAGTATTTAGATATTTGTTTGTGAAGCTCTAGATTTCCCTTTATTAGCGAAATCATAAAAATAATTTTTGGTTTTCTATTTTCATGAATAATATCAGAGTGTACCAAAGCTACTGATATTATATTTTTATTACCTGTCATTTCAATTGGATGAGGTATTGATACCCCATTTGTATAAATGGTACTTAAATAACTTTCTCTTTCCCATACATCTTGAGGATAACTTGGAGAACAAGCACCTTCATCAACTATACACTGTGACATATTATCAAGAATATCTTTATAATCAATTTTTTCTTTTATACATCTAAAATGATTTTTATTAAACAGACTTAATATATATTTCTTAGGATTTGACAAACTCCCTATCTGGTCTGCAAATCGTACACTTTCTTTAATATTTAGATAATCTAATTCATCTAAAATTTCATTTATAAGTATAACTGGAGCATTTGTTTTGAATTGTGAATTTGTTATTGAAAAAATCAAGTCTGGCTCAAAACATACTACTTCTTCTTCATCTAACAAAGAAAAGTTTTTTATTTCAGCATTTGGAAAAATTTCTCTTAATCTTAATTTTATTAGAAATGCACTTCCCCCTCCTGATGAACATATTACTGCTATTTTATATTTTTGATTAAAACTAGCTTCTTCTCTTTTCTCAAATGGTACAGCTATATGAGTGGCTATAAAACCTATTTCCTCTTGACTTATCTTTATCTTGTGTTCACTTTCTATAACTTTGGAAAGTTGAATAGCTAAATTAAAAACTGTTGGATATTGCTGACTTATCTTCACCGAAAAAGGATTTTTTGTGTTATGATTCCTTTTTACACGTTCTATTAAAGACGCGATATGTAAATAAAGTAAATTAAAGAATTCTTTATCTTCTAAAAAACTAGTATTATATTTTTTATCTACACCTTTAAAAAATTCGTATATTATATCTTGAAGTTTACTTTTGTCAGCATTCATTATGGTAGCTTTTTTATCTTTAGTCCTTAGCTTTATAAGTTGCTTTAAGTAATCATTTTCCTCATAAGTAAGATAATATTTTTTGTCTTTAAAAATTTTATCTAGTAAATCATTTATTATTAAATCTTCTGTATCTAACTTTAATTCATTAATATTTTCTAATACTCTCAAATTGACCCTTATATATAAAGTAACAATTTGAGCTAATATTTCTTCAAGTTCCGTTAGGTTTGCTTCCAAATCATGCTTATTAAGTACATTTTTTATTGTACTTCTAATATCATCTAATTTGAAATCATCTATAAATTTATCTCTATATTCCGTTATATTTCTATTTTCTTTAAAATAATTTTCTACTAATATTTTTTGAATTGATTTAACAGTACCTTCTATCTTAATTCCATAATGAGCCTTACGCTCTAACTTCAATTCTGTATCTCTTAGCTTTTTATCTACTTTTTTTAAATCATTTTTAATTTGAGATGAACTTACTAAGAATTTTTTGCTTAGCTGATCTATAGTTTTGTAACCTTCATTTACTAATAGTTCTACTATTATAGATTCTATCCGTTGTTCTGGATTTTCAATTGAATATGAGGGTAAGTTTTTTAGGTAATTCTCGAACTTTTCTTGGTCTTTAAGATTTAAAATATATCCTAGTCTAGTCTTGTATTCTAATTTAAAACCATTGCGTTCTTCTACACTTTCTATATTCTTAATTTCATTTCTAATAGTTCTAGTAGATACCCCTAGCTTATCTGCAAAATAATCTAGACTTAGATAGTCACCACTGTTTCTTAAGCATTCAAGAATAACACGCTCTCTCATATACCCACCTCCCTCAGTTATTTTTATACTTTTAAATAATGTTATGAATTGAAAACACTTTCTTTAAAAAGTCGATCTTTTCTATATTTATAGCGAAATTTATGTATCTTAATATATCATAATAAAATATATGTTTGATACAACAATAAAACCTATAGTTTGTTTTTTATTATATTTTAATTATATCTTCAATCTTTTTCCAATAAAAGCCGATATTTTTCAACAATTATATGAAAAAACTATACCATTATTTAAATAAATGACATACCTTTTTCAAAAATAAAAATATCCTAGATTTATCTAAAATAAATCTAGGATATTTTTATTTTTATGCTTTATTTATAGACCCACATACAACCATTTTTTCTTTTACAAATGATTTTACTGATTGAAGTCCAGCTTTTCCATATTTCTTTGGATCTATAACTTCAGGATCTTCACTTAAAACTTTTTTTACACCGTTACTATATGCAATTCTTAATTCAGTTGCATAGTTAACTTTAACAATACCTCTTCTTATAGTTTCTTTTATAGTTTCATCAGGTATTCCTGATCCTCCATGTAATACTAATGGTACTGAAACTAATTTTTTAATTTCTGATAATCTATCTAAATCTATTTTAGGTTCTCCTTTGTATAAACCATGTGCTGTACCTATGGCTATAGCTAATGAAGACACTCCTGTTCTTTCAACAAATTCCTTTGCTTCTTGTGGATCTGTATGAGCACTTCCTTCTCCACCATCTAGATCATCTTCTTTTCCCCCAACTTTTCCAAGTTCAGCTTCTACTGGTATAAGAGATGGATTACAAGCTTCTACCACTGCTTTTGATAATGATATATTTTCTTCAAAACTTTGATGGGAACCATCTATCATTATTGATGTATAACCTGTTCTTAAAGCCCTCATTGCAAGATCAAAACTTGAACCATGATCTAGATGCATTGCTACAGGTACTTTCGCTCTCTCTGCTGCAACTTTTGCATTTGCTAAATAATAGTCAAGACCTGCATATTTTACAGTAGATGGAGTAGTTTGTAGTATGACTGGAGAATTTAGTTCCTCTGCAGCTTCTATAACAGCCATTACCATTTCCATATTCTCTACATTAAAAGCCCCTACTGCATATTTTCCCTCTTGTGCTTTTTTAAACATTTCAGTTGTCGTTACTAATGCCATATTTATACCCCCTAATTTTAATCTAAATATTTATAAATTTTCAATTTCTTACTTCTCATATTCGTGTATTATTACACCTTTTACTACTCTATTTACTGTCCCTGTTGGCGATGGTGTATCTGGTTTATTATTACATTTTACTGATGCAAATAGTGATATAGTTTGTGCAAATAATACATATGGGAATGCAAGGTATGCATCTGGTAATTTATCGTATTCTCTTTCAAATCCAAATGTTGTACCTGAGAAATTATTTTCATTTTCTACTGATATTGCACAAGTAAGTTTAGCAATTTTATCTGCATTTATTTCTTCTAAAACATCTAAATCATATTTTCTTGTGTATACATTATTGGATACAAATACAAATATAAGTGTATTTTCATCAATGAACGACTTTGGACCATGTCTAAATCCCATAGGAGAATCATATGCTGTAGCTATTTTCCCCGCTGTAAGTTCTAATAACTTTAACTGTGCTTCTTGTGTTAATCCTCCTAGACCTCCAGATCCTAAGTATACTACTCTATTAAAATCTTTATTTATTAACTCGTGTATTTCATCTTTTCTATCTAATACATTTTTACCCATTTCTATTATTGCATCTATATAAGATTTCTCTACATCTTCTTCTAAGTTATCAAATATTAACATTGCAGTTAACATCATGCATGAGAAACTTCCTGTCATAGCAAAACCTTTATCATTTGATCTTGATGGCATTAATAATAAATAATTATTTTCATCATTTTTAGTTACTTGAGCAAGTTTTCCTTCTGGAGCACAAGTTATAGCTAAATGATAAAAATTATCTACAATTTGTCTTCCTAAATTTAGAGCTGCTAAACTTTCAGGGCTATTTCCACTTCTTGCAAATGAAACTAATAATGTTGGTACATCCTTTTTTAAGTAATCATATGGATTAGAAACTATATCTGTAGTAGGTATTGCTTCAATTATCCATTTTCTTATATCATTTTTATTTTTAAGATATGGAAGTATTGAATTTCCTACATAAGCTGAAGTTCCAGCACCTGTAAATATAACTCTAAATTGTCCATGCTTATTACCTATATTTTCTATAAACTTATTTAATTGCTCTTTATTATCCTTATATATTTCATAAGCTTCTAACCATAATTCAGGTTGTTGCTTTATTTCTGTTGTTGTTATTATTGCACCTAAATCTTGTAACTTTTGTTCTTCTAATTTAAACATATTACTTTCCCCTTTCATATTTTCAAATTTAAATCTGGTAATAAGGTTATAACCAGTTATTTTTAAAAAAAATATATATCATACTTAAACTATTTTATTCTCTCCCAAGTGGTAATTACCAATAATCCAAATATAAATTAATTTGAATTTTTTGTCAATAAGAAAAAGTTTATATTACTCTCCTTATAAACTTTATGCTTTAATTATAATTAAGTTTACAATTATAAAAATATGCTAAAAATAATTATTATGAACCTATTTATCTCAGATTTTACTAACTTAATTTTGTTACTTTAACTAAGCCTTGATATTTTTTAACTTCTTCTAAAGTTACAAATCCAGTTTCTATGTTAAGAGCATTACTTATACCACAAGCATTCGAAAGTTTAAGCAAGTCTTCTACTTCATATCCTCTCAAAATACCTACACTAAATCCAGCTATTGTACTATCTCCACTACCTACAGTATTCACAGCTTCTATCTTTGGTACTTTTGCTTCATATACTCCATATTCATTTAAGTAAATCATTCCATCTTTTCCTAGAGATATACACACATTTTGTGCTCCCATTTCAAGAAGTTTTTTCCCCGCAGATATAACCTCATCTCTTGATTCTACATTGGTTCTTAATATCTGTTTTATTTCATCTGTGTTAGGTTTTATTAAATATGGTTTTGATTTTAGTGCTATTTTTAATGGTTCTCCTGATGTATCTAATATAAATTTTATATTATTTTCTCTACATATATGACCTATCTTTTCATAATAATCTAGCGGCATATTTTGACAGTAGCTACCTGAAGCTATTAGTATTTTAGTGTCTTTTATCACTTCTTTTATATCATTTTCAAACTTTTCTAAATCATTCTTTTCTATTATTGGCCCTTTTTCTAAGAACTCTGTACTTACCTTATTATCTTCAATTATATTTAAACAATTTCTAGTCTCTTGCTTTATTTCTGTAAATTTGTTTTTTATACCTAATTTTCTAAGTTCATCTTTTATAAATGCTCCATTAAATCCCCCTATAAATCCCATAGCTAGCGGATTTTCTCCTAAAATTTTGCATACTTTCGTTACGTTTAGACCCTTTCCTCCAGCAGTTGCATTTGTACTTATTACTCTTTGAACTTCACCTATATTTATACTATTTACTCGATACATTCTATCTATAGATGGATTGAATGTTATTGTCGTAATCATAATTACTTCTCCTTTTATTAATATACAAACCCCTAATCTATAACCTTCAATGTGGTTACTACCACTTAGAATATAAATTATTTTATTATTTTTGTCAATACTATGTAGTTTTAGCATAAATTAATAATTTTCCTTGCTCAGTTATCTCTATACTTTATTCATTGACAGAAATAGTTGCTCATTTTATAATTAAAATGTGGTAATAACCACTTAGAGAGGATTAAAATTTTTATGATAAACAGAAATGATAAAAGACCAATATATGATCAATTGGTTGAAATACTAAGAAATAAAATCGAAAATGAGATGGAGCCTAATGATAGGATGCTATCAGAAAGAAAAATTTGTGATGAATACGGGGTAAGTAGGACTACAGTTAGATTGGCCATGGCTGACTTAGAACATATGGGGTATATATACAAAAGACATGGAAAAGGAACTTTCGTAGCTGCACTTAATCAAAATTCACAAAATTTAATGGATAGTTATAGCTTTACTGATCATATGAAAGCTCAAGGAAAAAATCCAAGTACAAAAGTATTATCCTTTGAGATAATAGAAAGTACAAGATATTTTGCTGAAAAGTTAGGTATAAATCCTGGCGAAAAAATAATAAAAATAATGCGTCTAAGACTTGCAGATAATATTCCTATGATGCTTGAAAGAACATATCTTCCTATGAGAGAGTTTGCGGGATTAACACAAGAAAAAGTTATACAAAAACCTTTATATGAAATATTTAGAGAAGACTATGGAGAAATTATCAAGGTGGCTGATGAGGAATTTTCTGCAGGTATAGTATCTGATAAAGAGGCGGAGCTATTGGAAGTACCAATAGATTCAGCATGCTTAAAGTTACTTCGTACTACATATAATGATAATAATATAGTTATTGAATTTACTCTAAGCGTTGCTAGAAGTGATAAATTTGTATATAAAATAAGACATTTGAGATAAGAAACATACCAAATATAATATGATTAGGGGGATCAACTTTGAAAAATTTTATTTATGCAGATAAGTTTTTTATGAAATATGGTATAGAGGAAAAAGGATACCTTAGTATAATTGATGGTAAATTTGGCAAATTTCAAAAAGAAAAACCAGATGTTAATGACAATATCATAGATTACTCAGGTAAGTATATTGCTCCAGGTTTAGTCGATACTCACATACATGGTCTTTTAAATGCAGATGTTATGGATAACACATTTGAGGCTATTAATACAATTTCAAAAGGATTACTAAAATATGGAGTAACTTCTTTTCTACCAACAACTTTGACTGATTCTATAGAAACACTAAGTGAATCTATAGAAAATATAAGTAATAATTACAAAAAAGTTGAGGGCGCAAAAATACAAGGAATTTTCTTAGAAGGTCCATTTTTTACTGAAAAACATAAAGGTGCCCAGAATGAAAAATATTTTAAGGACCCTGAAATTAATATCCTAAAAAAATGGCAAGAGAAATCAGGAAACTTAATAAAGAAAATAGCAATTGCCCCAGAACGTGAAGGTGCAGTAGAATTTACTAAATATGCTACTAAAAACAATATATCAATAGCACTTGGGCATAGTTCATCTACATTTGAACAAGCCGAGAAAGTGGTTAATTCAGGTGCTAAAATATTTGTACACACATATAACGGTATGAGCCCATTAAATCATAGAGAACCTGGAATGGTTGGAGCAGCTATGGCATTAAAAGATACATATGCAGAGCTAATATGCGATGGACATCATGTAAGCCCTATTGCTGCTAAAATAATGATGGATATTAAATCTAGAGATAATATTGCCTTGATTACAGATTGTATGAGAGCTGGTGCTATGCCTGATGGTGAGTATATTCTTGGGAAGTTCGATGTTAATGTAAAAAATGGAGTTGCAAGATTAAGTAGCGGAAGTTTGGCTGGAAGCGTATTAACAATGAATAATGCTATTAAAAATGTAATTGATTGGAATATAGCAACTTTAGAAGAGGCAATAAAAATGGCTTCATATGTACCTGCTTTAAGTTGTAATATTAATGATGTATGTGGTTGTATAGACCAAGGTATGGATGCAGATTTTATAGTTATAGATAATAATTTAAATGTACATGAAACTTATATAAATGGTGTATGTAAATATAAATCTAATAAGTAAATTTATATAGAGAGAAATATCTAAGTATGAGAGTGTAGATAGATTTGTGTAAAAACAAGCTTATCTACACTCTTTTTATTATTTTAAATAATCTTACAAAATCAACTTAACTTCTCCCTTTTAATTTTATACTAAAAAAGATGTTAGTATTTCTACCAACACCTTAATTCATTAGCTAATTACTTTAATCGAAATGTTTTTTGCACTTGCATACTTTTCTAATAATTCTTTTGCGTATTTTAAATACTCTTCTATTTCTTGCTTTCCACTAAAAGAATAAATGCACATAATTATCTCACTCACATCATTAGTTATCATTGCTCTTTCTGAATCACTTTTAGGACTACCAAAAGTAGATATCTCATCCGATAATACTGGCAGATTTTCAATATTTATAGGATCTTTACCAATACCTTTATATTTTTGTCCTTCTTTCCCTATAGTCAAACATATTGGAGGTTGTGTATTGTTTACATTATAACTCCCTACCGAAAAACCAGATTTTAAAGATATTAAATTATTAATTTCTACAATGTTATTTATTTTATAAAGTCCTTTTTTCTGTAAAATTCTTCTCATTAAAGATTCTGAAGATACTCTGTATTTACTAGGTGATTTGCCTAATTTTTTATATACTTCTCTAGCATCCTTTATTCTCGGTAAACTTGCTATATCTTCTAAAGAAATTTTTTTAATTAGATCTTCACAATATTTATCTATTTCTTTTAATAGGCTTTCACTACTACTTTCCACTTTTACACTTGCTTGTATACATCCTAATGTAATATCTGGACATACTTCTTTTAGCTTTTCTGAAACTTTAATATCTATCATAGTATATCAATTCCTTTCTCAATGGTAACAAATTATTGATATTTATTGATTTATAAATTATTATACTATGCAGTAAAAATATTCTTATCTCATATACAGATACTTTTTAGCACTTATTTAGAATATTTCCTGAATTATTTTGGTCTAATATTTTCTTATCAATTCTTAACTTTTGGAGACATTCAATTGGAGATACACCCATATTATTTTTAAACCATTCAGTATAATAATTCATATTATAATGTTCAATTTGAGCTAAATCTTTTAAATCTATATCATTCATATAATGCTCATTTATATATTCTACTGATGCAAATTTCTTTTCACACATAATCATCTCATAACAATATAAAAATAAATTATTTATTGAAGATGAGCTATACTTATTATTTATTTCGCTTAAAAATAAATGTTTTACTGCCTTCCACTTATAATTAAATATAATTTCTTGTACTTCCTTTTTATATTTTTTCTTTATTAGCTAATTAGCATATTAATTATATCATTTTAAAATATAAAAATACATTAGTAGTAATATCAATATATTTTTCATGGATTTCAATAGGGTTACTTAAACAAAGCAAATTTTATTTTAAGATTCATTTAAGGTTAAATTTATACAATAAAATCACAGAGATATAGAAATATTTTTTAGGAGGTATTTTGATGGCGATTAAGTCATTTAAACGTTATGAAAAGAAGTTTATTTTAACTCAAAAACAGTATGATGCATTAATACCAAGATTACTAGAGTATATGAATCCAGATGAACATTGTAAGTCTGGTAAGAACTACTCTATCTACAATATATATTACGATACAGATAACAACGATGTTATTAGACATTCTATTGCTAAACCTTATTATAAGGAAAAGCTAAGACTTAGAAGTTATACTGTACCTAATAGTATAGATGATAGTGTCTTTTTAGAACTTAAAAAGAAAATCAACGGTATTGTTAATAAAAGAAGAGTTGTTCTTACTTTAGATGAAGCCTATAAATTTGTAAACCAAGGTATAGCACCTACTTCTAATGATTATATCAATAAACAAGTTATTAATGAGATACAGTATTATCTAAAAAAAAATAAAGTCTATCCAAAAGTATATATTAGCTACTCTAGAAAGGCATTTTTTGCTAACGATGATAGAGATTTTAGATTAACTTTTGATTCTCAAATTATTACTAGACGAGATGATTTAGCTTTAGAGTCTGGAAGTTTTGGACAAGATATTTTAGGCGAAAGTAAGTATTTAATGGAAGTAAAAATTTTAGGTGCTATGCCTTTATGGTTTACTAGAATACTTACTGAACTAGAAATTTACAACACTCATTTTTCAAAGTACGGGAGTTAATTTATGAATTACTGCTTAAACAATTCAAATATAGATATAAAAGGGAGAGAAAAAGTATGTTAGAAACAATAATTTCATCAACAAGTGGGGAGTCATTTACTCTGATAAATGCTTTTATTGTAATAATATCATCAATTGTTTTAGGACTTTTAATTAGCGTTATATATATGAAGACAAACAAAAACACTTATAGCTCAAGTTTTACTACTACTCTTATTATGCTACCTGTGGTTATAGCTATAATAATTTTATTAGTAGGAAACAACATAGCTAGAGCATTTAGTTTAGCTGGTGCATTTTCAATAATTCGTTTTAGAAGTGCTCCTGGAGATCCTAAAGATATAGCTTATGTATTCTTTACTTTAGCTGTTGGTCTTACTTGTGGTATGGGATATATTGGATATGCTGTAATATTCACTACTATATTATGTGCAGTTATGGCAATCCTTGAATTGACTAAGTTCGCAACACCTAAAAATAAAAATATGCAACTTAAAATTACTATTCCTGAAGATTTAAACTATGAAGATGCTTTTGAAGATATATTAAACAAATACACTGACTCATTTTATATAGAAAGAATCAGGACTAGAGATTTCGGTGCATTGTTTGAATTAAATTACAAAGTTCAATTAAAGCCTAATGTAAATCAAAAGAAATTCATTGATGAATTAAGATGTAGAAATGGAAATTTAAATATAGTCTTAACGTTAGCTGGATTTGAAAATAATACTTACAGTTAATATTAACCCCTTAAAGTAATTTTAAGGGGATTTATTTTATAATTTTAAATTTAGATAATAAATGTGTAATTATTTGGTAATATATTATTAGACAATATATAAAGAGGTATATTTTTATGAAATTATTATTAGTAGAAGATGAAAAACAACTTTCCGAAGCTTTAACTCAGATTTTAATAAAAAATAATTACTCTGTTGATGCCGTATTTGATGGTGAAGATGGACTTGATTATGGTTTAACAGATGTTTATGATGTTATTATTTTAGATATAATGTTGCCTAAAATGAATGGTCTAGATGTATTAAAAGACTTAAGAAAAGAAGGAATTTCAACTCCTATTATACTCCTTACTGCTAAAGGTAGTATTGAAGATAGAATTTTAGGACTTGATTATGGTGCTGATGACTATTTACCTAAGCCTTTTTCTCCTGAAGAACTATTGGCTAGACTAAGAGCTATAACTAGAAGAAAAGGTCCTATGGTAAATAATAATATATTGGAATTTGGAGATATTAAATTAAATATTTCTACCTATAATATGGAAGTCAATGGTACTTCTCTTACTCTAACTTCTAAGGAGTTTGATATACTAAAATATTTTATGGAAAGACCTACATCTATAGTAACTAAGGATGATTTAATCACTAAACTATGGGGCTTTGATTCTGATGTAGAGCACAATAATATTGAAGTGTATATTTCCTTCCTTAGAAAAAAATTAGCCTATGTAAAGTCAAATGTTCAAATTACTACCTTAAGAAGAGTTGGGTACAAACTGGAGGAGCAAAATGTTTGATAAGCTAAAGAAAAAATTTATACTTATTAATATGACATTGCTTACTACAGTTTTTGTAGCTATTTTTGGAACTATTTTTGCCATAACTTATACTAATATAGTTAATGAAATGAATGGTGAAATGGAAGTTTTATTAAGGGGTGGTCATAAACCTAAACCTTATTATGACTATATAATTGCAGAGTATGATAAGGACAAAAATATATTAAATACTTTTACTCGTTTTAATACTAAAATTGACAACAATAATCTAAAGGAATCTGTAGTACAAATACTAAACAATAAAAGTAGATCTGGCAAAATAGAAATAGGTGATACTAAATATTCTTATACAAAAGAAGATACTCCTATGGGCAGTAAAATTGTTTTACTAAATAGAACTTATCTGCAAAATACAGTAACTCAGCTTTTAAAGAGTTTCTTATTAGTTGGCTGTATAAGTTTAATAGCTTTATTATTTATTAGTTTTTATTTAACTAACAAGGCTCTAAAACCTATAAAAGAAACTTTTGAAAAGCAAAAACAGTTTATTGCTGATGCTTCTCATGAGTTAAAAACCCCTCTTACCATTATAAAGACCAATACTTCATTAGTACTAAGTAATCCAAATGATGCTGTAAAAAATCAGTCTAAATGGATTAACTACATTAACTCTCAATGTGACAGAATGTCTGAGTTAGTTAATGAGATGTTATCTCTTGCTAAGCTAGATGTTGAAGAAAATAAAATTGAACTCCAATCTATTAATATTAGTAAGATAGTCCAAAGTATGATGCTTGGATTTGATGCTATTATCTATGAAAATGGTATTGAATTAGAAGAAAATATCTCAAATGATATCTTTATTAATGGAGATACTGAGGGTATCAAAAAATTATTTAATATATTAATGGACAATGCTATAAAGCATAGTAATAAGAGTGGTAAAATTACTGTTGATTTATTTAAAGATAAAAATAAAGTTAAGCTAATAGTTAAAAATACTGGTGAAGGTATTGAACCTGAGTATCTAGAGAAAATTTTTGAAAGATTCTACAGAATTGATACTTCCAGGGTAAGAGAAACTGGAGGTTATGGATTAGGATTATCTATTGCTAAGTCTATAGTAGCTCAACATAAAGGTAAGATATATGCTAAAAGTAACGTAGGAAAAGATACTACTTTTATAGTAGAGCTTCCTCTTCAATAAAATAACAAACACTTAAAAAAGAGGAGCTACTGCTCCTCTTTTTTAGTATTTGTTATTGTGTTTGAATATTGTTTTCCATGCTATTTTGTGTTGGTGGTTGTTGCATACTACCATTTCTATCTGGTCTAATGCCACCTTTTCCACCTCCCATATGACCCCCACCAGGACCTCCCATAGAACCTCCTGCTGAACCTAGGTTAGTTACACTTTCTGATACTGTAAAGCTCGTAGATTTTGTTCCTCCTGAGTATTTACCACCAGTGTATAATCCATCTTTAGCTTCTCCAGTTGAAGTTCCTCCATAAGATACTGTATATGTTGAACCTGTTTTTAATTCAGGTGATGATACTATTACTGACTGATATTGTTTTGATGGTGCAAAGGTAATTACTTCATTTCCTTTTTCATCTTCTATATGAATTATTGTGTTAGCTTGTTGTGATGATAAAGCTACGTTTACTGAGTTTTGAGAGGAAGTGGCGCTAGGTGATTGTGCCATACCTGCACTACCTGCTGCTATTAATATTCCTCCACTTATATCACAACTTCCATCATAATCTAAAGAACCATTTCCGTTATTTTCAGGACCGTTTACTATTGTTGTACCACCTGTTATTGTTATTGTTCCATTTGCATCTATACCATCTCCTCTAGCGTCTACTACTGTATACCCGCCATTTATAACTATTTCACATTTGCTAGATGAATTAAAATTATTTTCTCCTGGTCTACCACTAGTTGAAGAAGCATCATTGCCTCCACCAGCATTTATTCCATCATCACTTGATACTACATTTACATTCCCATCGTTAATTGCTATAGACTGACTCTCTATCCCTTCATATGATTTTGTAATATCTATATCTCCATCGTTTATTTCTATTTTAGAATCTGCATGTACACCATCATCTCCAGAAGATGCTTTGATATTACCTCCATTGATCATTATGGTGTCATTTGAGTGAATAGAGTCATCAGATGAATCTATATTTATGTCACCTCCAGATATTGTAATGTTAGAAGTTGCTTTTATCCCTTTTGCACTAGTAGAATCCGTTTCTTCTGTAGTAGTTGTATTATTCTTCTCTGGTGGTTGCACTCCTGGTGATTGCATTTCTGCTGGCTGCTTACCTCCCCAGTTACCCCAGTTTTCATTTTTACTACTACTATTTTTACTTCCTTCACCTGAGACTATATTTATTTCTCCATTAGATATTACTGCATTAGTTTCAGCTTGTATTCCATCTTGTCCTGACGTGACGTTTAAAGTCCCACCTTGAATATGTATATATCCTTTTTCTACATCTTCAGTATTACTAGATTTCATACCATCTTCCTTTGCATCTATAGTTATTTTACCATCTAAAATTGTAATAGAGTCTTTACCTCTTAGTCCATCTGATACTGCATTTACTGTTATTTGTCCGCCTTCTATTTTTAAGTCATCTTTACTAGTGATACCATTGTTGTAGTTTGCATTTACTACTAATGAACCTGTTCCTATTATAGTAAGGTCATCTTTACTAAAAATTGCCGCATTTGGTTCATCTGTTGTAGCATCTTCAAATACATAATTTTCTCCATCTGTTATAGTATTTTTAGTTCCCTCACTTAGCCCTATTACTACTTTTTTAGCACTTTTTACATATATAGGTGCACTATTTGAGCTTGTTATATTTGCATTGTTTAATTGTATTTGAACTTTATCTTCTTCACTTGAACTTACTACTATCTGCCCGTCCTTTAATTCTCCGCTTATGCTATAAGTACCTGCTGAAGTTATTGTTACTACATTGTTTTCTACCTTAGCACCTTCTCCGTTTATGCTTATGCTATCTCCAAGTTCTATATATGTATCTACTTCTTTTAATTCTTCGCTTTTTGTTGAATCTATTGTTTGATCGGTTACTGTAGTTTTGTTTGTATTTGTAGATGTTGTTGTATTAGTTTTTACTGAGCATCCTGTTACACTTACTGTTAAGGAAAGTGCACATAACGTTGTTAATAGTTTTTTGTTCATAATTTACCCTCCGAAAATTATATCTATTTAATTTGAATCTTTATTTGTATTCTTTTTCTTAGGATATAATAGCAACTCTACCTTAAACTAAACTTAAAAATAATCAAGTATGATATATACATCTACAAATCTATTTTAGTTTCTAAGTATATTATTAATTTATCTTATCTCTCAAAAATATGTTTTATAACTTCTATTGGCTCATGAAGTAATAGCCTTGGACCTGAAAACCTCATGACTTCTTTAATCTTAGCTCTCATATCCTTTTTATAGCAATGTATAGGACATTTACTACAAAACTTCTTTTCTTCTCCAAATTTACAAAGATCCAACCTTTTGTTAGCATATTCTAAAAGTTCACTACATTCATTACATAAGCTTCCGTTTTTATGCCTATGCTTTTTATTGCAATATATATTTATCATAAGATTAATAATATTTTTCTCTTTTTCTATTCTAGTCATACTCTTTCTCCCTAATTATCTCTAATATAAAAGGGCTAAAATAGCCCTTTTATATTAGTTGAATTTAAGTGTATTATTTTTTACATAAACCTTCTTGTCACATATTGATGTACTAGATTTTCTATGTGATACCATTATTATTGTTTTATCATCTGATTCTTCTTTTATACTTTTTAATATTTGTGCCTCATTAAGTGTATCTAAATTACTTGTAGGCTCATCAAGTATTAAAACTTGTGGATTATGTAAAAATGCCCTTGCTATACCTAATCTTTGCTTTTCACCTGATGAAAGATTAGAACCTATTTCTCCAACATTAGTTTCATATCCATTAGGTAAAGTTTCTATAAACTCATGTACTGAGGCTTTTTTACAAGCACTTATTACCTCTTCAATAGTTGCATCTTTTTTACCTATTTTTAAGTTATTTATAATAGTATCATTGAATAAGAATGTTTCTTGACTTACTAATGATTGAGTTTTTCTTAATGCTTTAGTTGGAATAGTTTTTATATTCTTATTGTCTATTTCAATACTTCCATTCTCTACATCCCAGAATCTCATCATAAGTTTTAAAAGTGTACTCTTTCCGCAACCACTTTCTCCTATTATTGCAACCTTATCCCCTTTTTTAATGTTAAGATTGACATCTTTAAGTAATACTTCATCTCTATCTGCATACTTAAATTCTAAATCATTTATATTAGTATTATTCATTTCTAAATCACAATTTCCAGATACTTCTTCAACAGCAGGCACTTCATCTAATATATCGAATAATCTTTGTGCACAAGCAAATGTATGCATTAAGTTATTTGATAGGTTACTTAACGCTACAGTTGGTCCAAAAGAACTAGAAAGTAAAACTAAAGCAACTATTACTTGACCTAAGTTTATAATATCAGCTTTAAATAATTCAACACCTACGTAAAGAGTTATAAGTATTGCTATCATTATAGTTATATCAGTTAAAGCTCTTATTAAACCTTCATGACTTTTTATAACTTTCATTTTTTCATTTAATTTATCACTATTTTTATTTATTGAGTTTAGTCTATTATCGCCTTGACCAAATAATAATATTTCTTTTATACCTCTTAATGAATCAAGTAAAAAACTATTAGCTTGCCCAAATTCATTTCTATAATCAAGTCCTGCTTCACTTCCTAATTTAGAAGATAAAACTGGTATTATGTATCCTACTATTACATAAAAAACTAATCCTATAATCCCAAAGTATGGATTTATATTATATAAAAATAATGCTATTATTGATGATGTAATTATGGCTATAACTATTGGTGCTATTGTATGAGCATAAAATACTTCAAGTAATTCTATATCACTAGTTATAACTGATATTAAATTTCCTTTTTCTTTACTTTCAAGCTTAGCTGGTGCTAACTTTCTTAAAGCTTTATATACCTTGTCTCTTAGTATAGCAAGTATTTTAAATGCTATATAATGACCTGAGTATTGTTCTATATACCTTAATATACCTCTAAGTACTGCACATACTATTATTATTTTTACTGCATTTTTAAAAGTATAACCCATATCAAGACCTATAATATCTCCCATAGCAACTGCTCCAAATGTAGTTATTGCTATAGCCGCTAAAAATCCTAATACACCAAAACTTATTGTTATCATCATTACAGGTACTAGTGGCTTTAGTATTTTTATAAGTCTAAGCATTATTTTACTACCTGACAATCTTTTTCTTTCATTATTCACTTATAGCCACCTCCCTAACTATATCTTCTTTATATATATTTTCTAAGTTTTCTTGATTAGTATATAGATTCGCATATGCTGAATTATTGTTCATTAATTCCTCATGATTTCCACTTTCAGCTATATATCCTTTATCTAACACATATATCTTATCCGCATTTTTTATGTTAGCTAATCTATGTGATATAACTACTACAGTTTTCTCTTTTGCTAAAGCATATATCGTTTCAAGTATTGAGTCTTCACTTTCAACGTCAATATTTGAAGTTGCTTCATCAAATATATAAACTTCCGGATTCGTTAGTATCATTCTAGCTAAAGCTAATCTTTGCTTTTGCCCTCCTGATAAGAACGATCCATTTTCACCAACTGGAGTTTGTAATTTTTTATCAAGTCCCATTACAAAATCATAAAGATTTGCTGTCTTTAAAGCTATATATAGTTCTTCTTCAGTTGCATCTTCTTTACCCATTCTTAAATTTGCCTCTATCGTAGAGTTAAATATATACGAGCTATGACTTATAAAGCTTACTTTTTTTCTTAATTCATTAAATGGTATATCATTTAAGTTTACTTCATTTAATAGAATTTCACCTTTATCGACCTTATTTAACTTTAAAAGTAAATTAGTTATTGTACTTTTTCCACAACCACTTTCTCCGACTAAAGCAACCATTGATTTATTTTCTATGTCTATATTTACATTATGTAAGACTTTTCTTTCTTTATCATAACTAAAATCAACATTTTTTATTGATATAGAAATATCTTTTAATTTTGCTTTATTCTTATCTGATAACTCTTTTTCTTCTTCAACCTTAGCATCAAGTAAATCAAATATCTTATCAGCAGCAGCTAATCCATTCATAGCGACATGGAAAAATGACCCAAGTAGCCTCATCGGAATAAAGAACTCTGATGATAATAATATTATTACTACTGTAGATCCTATAGTAATATTGCCTTTAGAAAATTCATTAACAGCTATTAATATACCTATAGCAGAACCACCAAATGCTATTAAGTCCATTATTGTTATAGAATTTAATTGCATTGATAAAACCTTCATTGTTATATTTCTAAAAGTTTCTGCTTCTTTATTCATTTCATCATTTTTTTCTTTATCTAAATCAAATATCTTTAAAGTGGTAAGACCTTGAAGATTTTCTAAAAATGAATCTCCTAAATTAGTATATATCCCCCAGTATTTGCTTAAAAGTTTTTTAGCAAATTTCATAACTGACGCTATTGATATTGGTATCAATGGAACACATATTAAAAGTACTATTCCTGCCTTAAAGCTTATAGGTGCTATAACAGCAAATAATGTAAGTGGTGCTAATAAACTATAAAATAATTGAGGTAAGTATCTACCAAAATAAATTTCAAGTGCCTCAACTCCATCCACTGCTATTTGAACAGTTGATGATGTTGATATTGTGTCATTATAATTTACACCTAATTTTAATAATTTCTTATAAATACTTTCTCTTATTGATGCTCTTACCTTTGCTGAAGAATTATAAGAAAATATTCCTGACATATAATTGCATATAAATCTTATCAATATTAACGAACCTAAATAAGCCACATAAGCTACCATATTAAAATTCAAATCATTATTATATAATTTGTCTATTATATTTCCAACAAATAAAACTATTCCTATATTACAAATTATTGATATCCAGTTCATTAAAACTGTAAAATATACATATTTTTGAGATTCTTTGCTAAGCGAAAGTAATCTTTTATTTACCATAATATTCCCTCCTGCATATTAGTTGATTATATGATATGCAAGCGCAACTGCAAATCCTATAACCGACATTAAATGTAACCATTTATATTTTTTTCTGACCTTATTAGTCCCAGATAATATTATTAATAAACTAGCTATACCTACTGGCAATATTGTAACTTCCTTATCCTTAATATAATCTGTTATTGAATATACAATCATTGCTAGTGATCCTAAACTTCCAGTTAAAATATGTAACTTTAAAATTAGTTTATTATTTATAAATTTTAAATACTTAAAAAAATATGTTATTATAGCTAACAAAAATAACATTGATCCTAATCTATGTAACATTCATGTTTTCCTTTCTACTTTTACCTTTATTGAGAATTTACTTTTAAATCATCTTGTTTTATTGTTTTTATTTTAAACATAAAGTAATAATATTTAAAACATGCTAAAGCTATTAAAAATAACCTAATATGTAAACTATCTAATATTATAATTGGAAATGCTAACATTATATCTGCGAATAATAATATACCTATCTTTTGTTTCATAGTCATAGCTCTTTCATTTACAAAGCTTTCTAAATGTTTTTTGTAAATTTTTGTTGACTTAAGCCATCTATCAAACTTTTCAGAGCCCCTAACAAAACAATATGACGCTAATAATAAAAATGGAGTAGTCGGAAGTATTGGAAGTGCAACGCCTATCGCGCCTAACACAAATGATATTAATCCTACTGTTACATATATAAACTTTTTAATTTTACTCACTAGCTTTTCCCCCTAATTTAATTTACTATAACAATTCTATCATTATTAATAATCAATATCAATAACATTTTAAAATCAAATAAAAATAATTATTATGTACTTTTTGAAAACTTATATAAAAATTCATAATAAAAAATACCTATATCCAAAAGGATATAGGTATTCGTGTACTTCAATTATTAAAATTAAAGATTTACTGCTCTTGTACTTGATAAGTTATATCTACAGGTGTCTCTTCTTTTGACAACTTCTTTGATAAAATCATAAAGTAAATTACACATAATATAATTTGTACAAATGTAGACATTGGTGTTGCAAGACCTACTTTAAATAACGATACTGGTAATATTTTACTCATAATATATGATACTGGTATTCTTACCCCAAAAGCACCTATTATTCCTTGTACCATTACAAAAGTTGTTTTTCCACATCCATTAAAATAACCTACCATACAGAACATAATTGCAGTTAAAAGACAGTCTATTCCGTATGCTTTCATGTATTCCCAAGATGCTAAAACTACATCTTTATCTTTAGAGAACATACCTGCAAGTAAATTTCCATGGAAGAAGGTAATATAAAACATTACAACCCCACAACATAATGAAGCCGAAATGGCATAAATAAGAACTTTTCTTGACCTATCGTATTTTTTAGCTCCATAGTTTTGTGCAACAAATGCAGATACAGCTTGAGAAAAAGATGATGGTATAAGCATTATAAATCCAACAAGTTTTTCTGCAACACCAATTCCTGCTGATGGGATTACTCCCATTGAATTACCTATAATCATAATTACAAGGAAAGATAAATGTACAAGTCCATCTTGTAAAGCTATTGGAGTACCGTATTTAATTATCTTTGACGTTAAACCTTTATGAAACTTTATACTTTTTCTAGAAAATTCAAAAGGAAGTCCACGCTTTTTAATAATTATTACAGAAAGTATAACACTAATTGCCTGAGCCATTATAGTAGCAAGTGCTGCACCTGTAGCAGCCATTTTAAACATTCCAACAAATATTAAATCTCCTATAATATTTGTAATACATGCAATTCCTACTGTAATAAGTGGAGTTTTGGAATCTCCTAATCCTCTAAATACTCCTCCTATAATATTATAAGCGACTATGAAAATAGAGCCTGAAGCACAAACTTTTATATACATTACAGTGCTATCAAAAGCTTCTTTTGGAGCATGCATAAAAGTTGAAATAGGTGAAGCAAAGCTAACAATTAAAACAGTAATAACTATAGCTATAATAGCAAATATTGAAATACCACTTCCTACAACATTTCCAGCTTCTTTTGACTTTCCTTCTCCAAGTTTTTGTCCTATTAATATGGTAATCCCCATAGTTAACCCTGTAATTATTACAGTTATAGTCATCATTACTTGACTACCTGTTGAAACGGCAGACACATCTGCTGCATTACCAAATTGCCCTACTATAAGTAAATCAACTGCACCGTACATGGTTTGTAAAAATAGTGCAAGTAGTATAGGTATTGCAAATTTTAATAAAGGGGAGAATATCTTCCCTTCTGTAAAGTTAGATACTTTTGACATATATCATCCTCCTATTTTTATTTATGTTTTGTGCAAAACAATATTTATATAAATATAACCGTTATTAAAATTTCAAACGGTTATTCTAGACTATTTCTTATTTTATCAAGTACACTTTGAAATACTTTTATTTCTTCTGGAGTTATATTTTCTGATAATTTATCCTCAATTGAATCAATTGCAGTTGAAATTTTTTCATAAAGTTTTATAGATTTTTGAGTTAAAATTATTTTCTTTAATCGTGCATCCTCTGTAACAGGTACTCTTTCTATTAAATCACTCTTTTCCATATTATTTAGCATCAAGCTAATAGATGAGCGCTTTAAATCAAATGCTTTTTCTAAATCCTTTTGGAATATTTCTTTATCTTTACCTTCATTAGAAATAAAATCTATTACATAAGCTTGTGATACAGTTAAATTATCATCAATTGCACTAATTACAGAAGCATCCATCTTCCTTGAAATTATATGATGAATTTTACTAATATCAAGGCCTAGTTTAAGCTTATTTTTATTTTTCATGGAAACACCTCCATACAAAATTTGTTTTGTACAAAACTATAGTAACTATTATCGCTACTTATGTCAATAAAAACCCTTATACTTTTATTATTAATAAAATAAAAAAATTACCACACATATTCATGCGGTAATTTAAATACTTTAAAGGTTATATCATTCTATAATTTTTATAAAAAAATCCATATGTTAATATTCACAATATTATCTGTTAGATTATTATACCTTCGAAGTGATCTACTTCATGCTGAATAATCTGTGCAGTAAATCCTGTAAATATTTGTTTGTGCTTTTTGAAATTTATATCTAGGTATTCAACCTCTATAGTTTCATATCTTGTTGTTTTTCTAAAACCATCTAAAGATAAACAGCTTTCTTCTGCTTCATAAGGATTTTCTTTTTTTAATATAACTGGATTTACCATAGGGACTACAATATTACCTACAGTAAATACCAATATACGTTTTTTTACTCCTATCATATTAGCTGCCATGCCTACACAATGATCTAAATTTGCTCTTAATGTATCGATTAAATCATTAATAACGTCTATATCTTCTTTTGTCGCAGGTTCTGATTTTTGTTTTAAAAATGATATATCTTTTACAATTGTTCTTATCATCTGTGTTCCAACCTTTCTAATTTCTTTGTCTTAGTTAATATAAGTTTATATTCTATACTTTTAAATTATACTCTAATAACTTCCTAATTTATCATTTTTAATTTATTTTCACTACTAATCTATAATATCCTTTATTATCAAGTTATTTTTCATTAGTGAAAAAAGCATGTACACTAAGTACATTAACAATCTACTAAACTATAAAACTATACATACTAAGTAAATATATAAAATTTTATTAGCTATAGTGTACCTACTGTACTAAATATTTTAGACTACACTATTTTTCTATATTTTAAATACAGTACACCAAAAATGATACTGTTGATTTTGATAGGTTGCTATCTTTTGCTAGTTTGGTTATTGAATAGCCTTTTCTTAACATTTGTAGTTTTATTATTTCTGTGTTTATTTTGTATTTCATTACTACCTCCTATTTCGTTTTGTTTTGTTCTATGAGGTAACGATATCATTTGAAGTTTGATGATTTCAAAGAACATATGTGTATAAAATATGTTGTAGAAAAAAGGCATCCTTATTTTATTAAAAATTGTCTTTGATAATTATTTCTAGGTTATTATTTTTTATATTGTCAGTTTTCTTATTTTCATTTATAAAACAATATTATTAAATAAAAAACACATTGATAAAATTATCAATGTGTTTTCGTAAATTTCAATATTTGAGGAGATTAACAGTGATCATCCTAACTCTTCTAGTGTTTCTACAATTACCTTAAAATCTTTCACCTAATAATTCACCTTGCTTATTAAATTCATCCGCTAAAGTAATTTTTTATAACTGATTTAAATTCTATTTCTATATTTCTTCCACATTTTCTTCTGTAAATCTATCTTTACACATTTCTCTTAATATTTTTAAATCTTCACTATAATCTACCTTACTTTCATCTTTATCATAAGGTAATACTTCTACTGTTGTTATCTCAAAGTTCTCTTCTTTATTTTCATTCCAATCTTCTTGCAACTTTTTACATCTATGATTATTAGAATTTAATTTAAATCTATCACCATTTATAGTTGCTTTTATATTTTTATCACAACCTAAATAAACTATGTTTGTTTTTATAGACTTAAACATATATACACCCATTTCTGGCTTCATTTCTTTGTATTGTTGTAATAATTCTTTTCTTCTTAATCTATCCATAATTAATCTCCTATCTATTATTAGTTCTATATTAAAAATCTTTTATAAATCTCTTTACATATATGTGTTGTCATTATACTTATTAATTTAAATTATTTCACACTACTAAACAATAAACGCTCCGTAGAGTTAAACTCTTTGGAGCATTTATTGTTTAGCAAAAAATTCTAATATACTTATTTAGTGAATTTAAAAAGAATATAACTATCATAGATAATATATTTTAAATTTTCTTATTATCCCTTTCTTAATTTCTTATATTTCTCTTAAATGTATAATATGTTCCAATAAAGTAGCTTATATAAATCATTACCATAATAAATATACCTGTAATCATATTTAATACAAACATGCTATCTCCAATATAAGCACTAATATAGGATTCATATATTAAATAAAAATTATATATAAATACTACAAATCCTATCATGCCTATTATTACAGGAATAGTAAAATATACACTTATTTGCTTTAATACTATTTTATTAATTTCATTTTCTTCTATCCCCAGTTTTCGTAAAACATTAAATCTATCTTTATGTTCTATTGAATCTGTAAGCTGTTGAAGAGCAAGCACTGTCAAACTTATCATAAGTAAAACTGTACCTAAATATAATCCTAAGATTCTCATTCCTAGAGTAAAATTTATAATTTCACTAGTTTCTGCTGATTTAATTCTTCCGTGTATAAAATAATAAAATCTATCATATTTTTTCATTAATTCTGGATTATTTTCTTCAAACCACTTCGGTATATACTCTAATTCAAATTTAGTAGCTTCTTCATAACTTAGCTCATTATTAGATGTAATAAATAAATCTACCCCTGCACTTACAAGATCTTTACATATATCATCAGGTAATATAATAATATTTGTAGTAGGATAATTATATATACCTTCTCCTAAAGTTTCTTTATAATATGCATCTTTACTAACTTTTAAACTTTTTCCTTCTACATTTATAACTTTATTTTCTTCTATATACTTGTCAATTTCTTGCTGATCAGTAGTATTATCCCATTGAGTTGTATATTCATCATTTTTTAAACTTATTGTATCATAACCTTTCATACTTCTTAGTTTATTAAAATCACTTAAACTTATAGCTAAGGCAGGCTTTTCTCTATTATCTCTTATGTAAAAATCTTCTTTATTTATACAGTACTTTTCTAATTCTTCATACTCATTAATATCTAAACCAGAGTTTTTTAGATAGTCTATAACCTCTGAATAATTAAACTTTGGCATATCTTCTATTTTGTTTATACTGTACTCTTTCTCAGGTCTATATGAATATTCACTCCTTAACTCTATATCAAAAGGAAGTCTATAATCTAAGTACCCTAAAGACCACTGAGAGATTAATAATGTAAGTATAAAGCTTATTGAAGCACCTAAAAATGTTAATGATATAGTAGCCATAAGTATTGGAGTTGTTCTTATTTTAGATACTATTGTTCCTAATAAAAAAAGATTTGTACCTTCATAGCTAAATTTTTTGTGTTTTTCTTTTATTCTTATAAGAATATATGATATTGAGTAAAATAAAGCATAAGTTGCTATTATAAATGAAACTATTGAAATAACTTCTGCAAACATCATTTGATTTGCACTAATTAAATGATTAGTGCTATTTATTCCTTTTTTAATATTTATAATAAATTTAATTGAATATATAAATATACCATATAATATTAAAGATATTAAAAATACTATTGAATAAACTTTTTTACTTTTTTTAAACTTAAATTCACTTATTTTACTATTATTCATCATATCTATAAGCTTTAACTTATTTAAAACTCTAATATTATAAATACCTACTACTAAAAACATTCCTATAAAGAATATAAATGTTATAAAAACTGTGTCTAAGTAAAGTTTAAATGAAAATACTATTTCTTGTTTAGCACTTATATATACCATAGCTGTAACAACTTGTGAGAAAAGTGTTCCAATAAATATCCCACATGCTATGGATAATATTCCAACTATCAACATTTCTACAAAAAACATAAGTGCTATACTCTTTTGCTCTGCTCCTAATAATATATAAGTAGCAAATTCTTTTTGTCTTCTTTTAATCATATATTTACTTACATATGCAACAAGTATTGCTAATAATGCTGTAATTATATAAGTTGAGTATTTTAACATCTTTTTTAGAGATTCAAAGTTGAAAGTATCCTCAGTTATAAGTTCATAACTAGAACTTGATAAAGATGTGAAAGCATAAAACAAAATTACACACATTGTTATAGTTATAAAATATATTAAGTAATCTTTAATAGATTTTTTTGCATTATTTATGGCTAATTTAACGTACATCCCTTACATCACCGCCTAACAATGCAACTACATCTAATACTTGATTAAAAAATTGTTTTCGTGTATTATTTCCCTTTACTAATTCTGTAAATATCTTTCCGTCTTTAATAAACAAAATTCTATCACAGTAACTTGCCGTAAACGAATCATGTGTTACCATTAATATTGTTGCATTAAAATCCTTGTTTAGACTTGATATCATCTCTATTAGAATTTGAGCCGACCTAGAATCTAGAGCTCCTGTTGGTTCATCTGCAAGTATTAGCTTTGGATTTGTTATCAATGCTCTTGCACAAGCTGTCCTTTGTTTTTGACCACCTGATACTTTATAAGGATACTTATTTAGTATTTCTATTATTCCCAATTCTTTTGCTACAGATTTTACTTTATCGTCTATTTCATTTTTATTAGTTTTATTTATTGTAAGTGCTAAAGCTATATTTTCATATATTGTTAAAGTATCTAATAAATTAAAATCTTGAAATATAAATCCTAGATTTTCTCTTCTAAATCTAGCTATATTCTTTTTATTTATTTCAGTTAAGTCCTGCTTATTTAAGTAGATATGACCAGAACTTACTTCATCAATAGTTGCTATTAGGTTTAATAAAGTCGTTTTTCCTGAACCAGAAGGTCCCATAACCCCTACAAACTCACCTTCCCTCACATTAAAGCTTATATCATCAATTGCCTTAAATATATTTCCCTTATTTCCATAGTATTTTTCTATACTATCAATTTTTAATATTTCACCCATATTTATCACCTCAAGGTTATTTTATATGATTTATCCTTGTTTTGATTTGATTTAACCTTTCATTAATGTTACGTTATTGTAACGTTAAGAGGTAATTATTAAAATTTAGAAAAATTTCCTTTTGGAAAAATAATTCTAACTTTTGTACATTTGTCTTCTTTTGATTCTATTTTTATTAATAACCCCAACTTATCACATAAATTTTTACACAAATATAATCCTATCCCTGTTGATTTATAATTTAGGCGACCTTTATTACCTGTAAACCCTTTATCAAATACTCTATCTATTTCATAACTAGGTATTCCTATACCATTATCATAAATAATTAATTCAACTGCATTTTTTATTTCATTAGTATATATCTTTATGGTAGGATTGTTATCTCTCCTATACTTTATTGCATTTACTATAATTTGATTTACTATAAACTCTAACCATTTACTATCGCTATATACGCTTTTATTAATATCATCTATCTCAATATTTATATTATTAAGTATAAGCACTTGCTTATTTTTAGTGATAACTCTATTAATGCACTCATCTAAAGATATTTCTTTTACTAAATAATCCTTTTCTACATCTTCACTTCTAGCATAAAATAATGCTTGTTCTACATATGTATCTATTTCCTCTAACTGCTGAAGTACTAGTCTTGACGTAGATGTTTTATTGTTTTCTTCTATTAATTTAATAGCTGAAATAGGTGTCTTAACTTCATGTACCCACTTTTCTATATATTCTTTATAATCTTTTCTTTGTTTTTTTATTGTGTTTATTTCGTCTCTCATAGATTTACTCGCCTTTTTTAAAGCATAGTAATATGGCATTGCCTCTATATACTTAGGTTCTTTTATTATTTCACTTAGTAAATATTTTTTATCTGTGTTTTCAATGTATTTATTTATTTCATCAAAATGTTTTCTTATAGCCTTATATTCATACAAAAGATATATTAATAATACTATGATCCATGTTATTGCCACTATTTTTATAACTTTAAAAGGGTTTCCTACACTAAATAAAAATATTGATAATGTTATCAAAGATATAATGTTTAAGCTAATTATACCTATCCTTTTGTTTAAATAATCTTTTATATTCATACCATATAACCTTGTCCTCTTTTAGTTATTATATAGTCTTTTACCCCTAACTCCTCTACCTTACTTCTTATTCTTGTAATGTTAACTGTAAGAGTATTATCATTTACAAATAATGCACTATCCCATAAATACTCTAATATATCTACTCTTGAAACTATCTTACCTTTGTTTATAAGTAAGTAATGTAATATTTTTAATTCATTTTTTGTAAGCTCTACTGATTTATCATTTTTTTCTATTGTGCTTTTTAATATATTTAATGCTATTCCATTATGTTCTATATTATCTATTGTTTTTTCTTTAGGATATGCTCTTTTTAGTAATGATGCTATTCTTGCTAGAAGTATTTGTGTATTATAAGGCTTTGTTATAAAATCATCAGCTCCTAATGTTATTCCCATAAGTTCATCTATATTTGTACTTCTACTAGTTACAAATATTATAGGAACTTTTGAAAAACTTCTTATTTCTGTACAGATTTTAAAGCCATCTTCATCTGGTAAATTTATATCTAGTAGTATTAAATCTGGATTGTATTCTTTCACTTGCTTTGTAATACTATTAAAATCATTTACCTTTATTGTTTTATATCTGTTTAAATCTAATAAATTATGAATTTCATTTCTTATTAGTTCGTTATCCTCTATTATCATTATAGTAAACATACTTTTTCTCCATATATTATCATATTATATTTGCCTATGTTTAATTATATATTATATTAGACTAGCTTAACTACTTTATAAAATAAAAAACACATTGATAATATTCTCAATGTGTTTTTTGGATTTCAATGGTGGAGATGATTCTCAAAAATCATACCTACGATAAAATTATTTAAGTAATTAGTTTTTCATATATTTAATATATCTCTGATAAAAACTTTATTCTAAATATAATCCATTCTTTATCCATATCAACATCAATTTCACCATTCATAGATTCAACTAAAAGCTTGGTTATTGTAAGACCTAAACCAGAACTATCACTACTTCTTGATTTATCCTTCATATAAAATCTATTAAACAGTAAGTTTAACTCATCTTTATTAATATCTTGGACATCATTTTTAAACTCAATAATAACTTCTCTACCTTTATTGTTTATTGACATACAAAAATGACTCTTACTATACTTAATAGAATTTTGAATTAAATTATTAAAAACTCTTTTAATAGCACTTTCATCTAACCTTACTAATACTGGATTTTCATCTAACTTTAAATCCACTTCAATATTTTTCTTTTCAAAATCATTATAAAATACCAGTATATGCTCTCTTAGCTCCTTATTAATATCTATAATTTCCATATTTAAATTATAATCATTATTTTCAAACCTACTTAAATCATAAAAATCCTGAATTAAATGTTGAAGAACCTTAGCTCTTTTTTCTACAATACAAAGGTAATCTTTCTTTTCTTTAGATGTAATAGTTTCATCATTTATTAACTCTAAATATCCCCTAATAGAAGTTAAAGGTGTTCTTAAATCATGAGAAACATTTTCGATTTCTTTTCTAATTTCTTCTTCTCTTTTTATGTACTTTAATTTATTTACTTGTGTATCTTCTAAATACTGATTTATTTCAGATAATAATTTCTCAAAATTCTTATCTGGATGATTTAACTTAAGTTTACGATTTGTATCTATATTTTCAGAAATATATTTAAAGTCCTTAACTGATGTTTTAATATTTCTAGAAAGCAAGAAAAAGCGTGCAGAAAAATACACACTTGGTATTAATAAAATTACTAACATTCATTCCATCATCCACACGCCCCTTTTTATCTATTTTATTTCTTTTTTCTTAAACATAATTAATCCTAATGTATAAAATAATACAACTCCTATAAATCCTACTATAAAACATCTTACAAAACCATCAGTAGTATTCCATGCCATGATTATTCGATTAGTATTACTGTCAAATGTAGCATTTCCAACTATATTCCAAGGTAGCCATCTTGCTATTTTACCTAGTATATCTATTTTACGTCCAGCCATTGATATTAATAGTGGCACAAATACTATAAAAATTGACCAAAATGTCACAGCTATACTCTCATTATCAAATATGAAGTAAAAACAATGAGCAGCAGTCATACTAACTAATAGCAGTGGAAAGCATGCTACTATTGCATGTATAAAATCTTTTAAATATACTATACCGCTATCCTCTAGCATTACGTATGCAGCTATAACATATGCACTACTAATTAATATTAAATTTATTGTACAAATTACTACTTCTACTAAAAATTTGCCTAAATATATTTCACTTCTTGAAATTCCAAAGGCAATAGAATTTTTAAGTGTAGAGTTCTTAAATTCTTGACCAAAAATTAATGAAACTAAATAAATAGATATAAGTATTAATAATCCCATATAAGTATAAAAACTACTAAGAGAATATTTTGTATTTCCATACGGAAAATTCACTTGGCTTTGTGCAAATAAACCTAAGGCTACATTTATAAATATTACAAATGCTATACTTCCAAATAAAAATATATAATTTCCTTTAGTATTTATATTTCTGTAAAATTCACTTTTTATATAATTAAGCATTGCAATATCCCCCAATCAATGACATATAATAATTTTCAAGATTTATAGTTTTTTCTTCTATGCAATTTAATCCAATTCCATTTTTAACTATAAGCTCACTTATCTTTTGAGGGTCTCTATTTCTATCAAATAACTGTATTATATCATTAGGTAAAACCTTATAATCACTATAACCTAATTTTTCTTCTAATAGTGCAGTTAACTTATTGGCATTAGTAACTTTAATTTCTAAATAGCTTTTACATTTTTCATTAATTTCAGTTGAAGATATTTCTTTGACTAATCTTCCTTTGCTTAAAAATCCATAGCAAGTTGCAATATTTGATAGCTCTAAAAGTATATGACTTGATATAACTATAGTAATATTTTTTTCCTTATTTAATTTTAATAGTAGATTTCTAATTTCAATAATTCCTGATGGGTCTAAGCCATTAATTGGTTCATCAAGTATTAATAACTCTGGTTCTGTCATAATAGCAAGAGCTAATCCTAGTCGTTGCTTCATACCAAGAGATAATTGATTAAATTTTTTCTTTTTAGCATGACTCAAATTAACATCTTCAAGAGCTTTAATAACTTTGTCTTTTCCTGGTATACCTCTTTGAATACGATAATACTCCATATTTTTTTCAACAGTAAGATTAGGATAAAAACTTGGCGATTCAATAATAACACCTGTATGTTTTCTAACTTCATTTAATTCTTTCTCATCTGAAACTGAGAAAAGTTCAAAACTACCACTACTAGCATGTGACTGCCCAGATAATATTCTAAGTAAAGTAGTCTTACCTGCTCCATTATCACCTACTAAACCATATATATCACCTTGTTTTACATTAATATTTACATCTAACAATGCATCATAATTTCCATATTTCTTAGATAAATTATACGTTTTTATAACTTCCTTCATATATTTCTCCCTCTTTATTTAAGCAGTATTAAGTACCATTTATTAACTAACTTATAATAACTATGATATAAAAATTTTTTTAATAAATATTCAAGAAAGTTTAAAGAAAGTATAAAGATTTTTATTAATTATTATTTAATTTAAATCCTATTCCCCATACTGTTTTTATGTAATCTTCATCTTGTGATACTGATTTAATTTTTTTTCTAATATTGCTAATATGAACATTTACAGAGTTATCTTCCCCATAGTATCCATTTTTCCATACTTGTTCATACAATGATTCCCTTGAATATACCTTATCAGGATTTTTAATTAAAATGCTTAAAATATCAAACTCATGACCAGTTAAATGTATCTCTTCTCCTTTGACCTTTACTTTTCTTGTTTCTTCTTCTAAGATAAGATTTTTAAATTTGTATATTTCATTTGATTGTGTACTTATTTCATACTTTCTATATCTTCTTAACTGTGAGTTTATTCGAGCTATTATTTCTTCTGATTCAAAAGGTTTAGTTATATAATCATCCGCTCCTATATTCAAAACATTTACTTTATCTTTTAAAGACGTTTTTGCTGAAATTACTATTATTGGTATTTCTTTTTCATCTCTAATTTTGCTGATTATCTCTTCTCCGCTCATACCTGGTAACATTAAATCTAGTAGCATCAATTTAAATTCTGATATAGATAGTTGTAACAGCGCTTCACTACCTGAAAATGCCTGCGTTACTTTATAGTTCTGTTTTTCTAGTGTTTTTGTTATTAGGTTATTTATATCTACATCATCTTCTACTACTAAAATGTTCTCTTTGTACATATACCCATTCTCCCTAATTTGTATTTTATTTTATAATATCATACTTTATATTTGCATACTAAAAAAAGATATTAGCTAAGTAGCTAATATCTTTTCTTTGATTTCAATATTGTAGACGATTCGCAAAATCAAACCCAAAATCAACTTATACTATTATTTCTATTTTATTACTTAAGTCACCTATACTCTCTATGAGCACAACATAACTCATTAAATTATCATTTCCCCTATTATTACATTTAATCTAAAATGCACATTCTATAAGATTAATATTTCTATATTCTACAGCCATTGGTACAAATCTGATTCTACTACCTTCACAAGCTATCCTAAATCCTTGAATACTTCTTCTATCAGCTCTATCTACTAGCATAAAGAAATTAGAAGGAGTAAAGCCTCTCCTCATTACTATTCTAACTACTGCCATCCTCCTACAATTATTTATAGTAAATTGCCCACCACCAGGTGATATAAAAGGAGTAGGAGATTGCCCACCACCAGGTAATGTAAAAATTGGATCGTTACCTGTTTGTGCATAGACATTATCATCGTCATATTCATCATAATCCTCGTAATCTTCAAGAGACATAGGAGGTTCAAATAAGTTAGCAACTTCTGCGTATTCATTTTTTATATCCGCATCAGGATATGCATTTTGTAACTCTCTAAGATATACAGCCATAAACTTGTAATAATTTTCCCAATAATCTTGCCAATAATTTCTGTCCATTGTTGATTCCCCTTTTTCTGATATAAATATTGTTCTCTATATTATATGTAAATACTAGACAATGGTTCTTATTTATGTAAGATAATTTACCTTAAAAATTCCATATATACTATTTGCTTATAATATGACAATAAAAAATAAATAGATTAAAAAAATATGTATAAAAAACCTATATTTGGATATCTATATAGATTATACTGTCCATTCATTAAAGAATTACCTAAAGCATTAACTAAAATATTAATACCTTTTATATTTGATTTTGCCATTCTTATATCATAATACTTTTCCTTTTTAATGTAATACTAATGCTAAAAAAGCTGACTCCTTATCAATACAGGAATCAGCTTTTAAATACTTAAAAACTTTCTACTTTTAAATTTTTTACAAAGTAATCTTCTAATTTTACTGGTCCTTTTAAAACTTTTTTTCCTACATACATACTACTGTCTTCTCTTGTCATAACACTCCA
Source organism: Romboutsia sp. MSSM.1001216sp_RTP31141st1_G3_RTP31141_220114 (assembly GCF_039031195.1). Taxonomy (NCBI): domain Bacteria; kingdom Bacillati; phylum Bacillota; class Clostridia; order Peptostreptococcales; family Peptostreptococcaceae; genus Romboutsia; species Romboutsia sp. MSSM.1001216sp_RTP31141st1_G3_RTP31141_220114. The sequence goes on from NZ_JBCIUO010000004.1 coordinate 152,606, forward strand.
TTTCACCAAGCTAATACAACCACATTCAATCTCTATAGCTGTAATAGCTGTTGGATGTATGCAACTTCCTGAATTAAAGTACATAGCTTCATCTAAGTTAGCAAAGCTAGGTCTATGAGTATGACCTGCAATTAACATTATGTTATTCTCTTTTGACCATGCCATCAGTTGTCGTTCTATTCTATTTTTCTTTTTATAATTTTTAGCTGCTCTTGTAGGGTCATTAAATCCCCATATCTCTAGTGGTCTCCAGATATAACGAACTAAAAACCTACCTAGCTTCCATAGTCTATCATTAATCAAATCTCCTTGATGACCATGTACAAGAAAGGTTCTATATTGATTATTGTCTTCATTTTCTAGAATTATTCCTTCATATGCTCTTATATAATTGAATAATGAAAAAATATCTTTTCTTATTCCACAATAATATCCTTTATAATGACACTCTAAAAATTCTGTATAACTTTTTTGCATATCATGATTACCATAAATCATATACATTCTGTTTGACTCATAAAATTTAGATAGTAATTCAAATGTACTACTGTGTACTTCCATAATTTGTTCCATAGATCTGTTTTCCCAAAGTTCATCTCCATCACCTAATTCAATGTAAGTAAATCCTTTTTTATAGTAGTCATTAAGTGCCGCGAAAAATATATATTGGTTTTTTATAAAATTATCTCCTAAATTTCCGCTACCCCTATGACAATCACTCATTATGACAAATTTTGAAGAATAATCATAAGGAATAACTTTAGAATTTTCATAGATTTTGGATAAGCGTTTATAAATGCTCATTACTTCTCATCTCATTTCCACTTATATAAGATGAAATCACTTTATAAGATTTTTTTAATTTTTTCATTCTATTTTTACCTGCAATCAATCTAAGCAAATTAGGATAGTATAATCGTAAAAAGTCAATTTTATCTATTGTACGTTCAAAATCTTTAGTAATTAAATTGTATATCTTACAGTAAGTTTTATTCATAAATTGGATAAAAGGTATTATTAATTTATAACGATTATATGGTTGATCGGATTTAGGTTTATCAAAATTAAAATAAATTATATTCTTAGTTATTTTAATTTCATCTTCTTTATAACCTACTCTTTTTAATCCACCAAGAAATGCATCTTTCATAATTGAATTTGGAAAAATTATTCTAATTTTCATTGATAAGTTATTAGGATTAGAAAATACACCTACATCAAAACCTGTTAGCCACCAATGATAATCTTGTCTTTGAAATAATTCTTCTTCATTTATTTTAAGCTTAAAATCCATATTTAATAGTTCTTCATCTGATACGGCTTCGAAAAAAGGACCTGAAAAAATACCTGGTATATTAATATCATCCATTTCACTTACATATATACCAATTTCACCACCAGTAGTCATTCCATACTGACCTTTCCAAAGTTCAATAAGCCATCTTCTATTATCATATTCAAAATAAATAGGCTCGCTATCAATAATCATATTTAAGGTAGGTGCTGCTTCATCATAAAACCTACAATATCCTACTTCTCTTTGCCAAGGATACATATTTGAACATATAATATCATTAGTTTTATCATATACAAAACCATATAACTCTAGTGCATTATTAATATCTTTAATTTTTTCTTCATCACTTCTTTGTAACACATTATTAATAACTTGTTTTCTTTGTATTATCCATCTATATAAGAGTAAGGCAAGTATAATTATAATAATAACTATAGTCCATTTTAACTCCATATACTCAACCTCCATAAACAATATGTTTCATATTATTATATTTCTATATATCATTTTTTGTTACATTTTTAAATTTTTTGATAATAAACAATCCATAATCCAAACAAAATAGATAAAAATATAAATATGTAATATGTATTATCCCAAGATATGAAGAAATGAGAAAAACAGATAGATTCCATCTAAAAAATAATTGTATTTGTCGCAGCCTTTATACAAAAAAATGTCCTATTAAAGTGATAGAAATGCCCAATATGAAGTCCACTTGGGTAAAAGATAAATGTATTCTATGTGTAGGATTCCTTCACCTATGCTAAAAATCTTCAATTCAATATAGCAAAATACTAAAAAATATAGATAGTTTATTTCATAAAAAGTATGCAACCTCACTATTTTCATAGCATTAAAATTTCAATTTTTAGGATAAGTATATATTATAGTTTAATTTCTATTTTCCATTTTGAAAATTCCTTATATCTGGTAAAACTACCTTAATCCTATCCTCATTTTCATGTAATTCGATAATTAACATCCATATTATCTACAAATTAATTAAACTAATTCTAGCATTATTAATAAAAAATTATTTTTATTGATTATGTATATTACGATACCTTTCTGCCAATAATATTTTCGAGGAGGTGATAATCATGATAAAGTCAAACAACAACGACAATAATAGAAACAATAACAACAACAATAACTGCAATAACAACAATAATAGAAATAATAACGACAATAATAGAAACAATAATAACTGCAACAACAACGAAAATAATAGAAACAACAACAATAGATAGTTTTATTGACAAAACTTACATAGAAGTTAGTAAAGCAAGTTCTATGTAATTGATAAGCTGATAGCAAAGTCATTATAAAATTGACTTTGTTATCGCTTTATTATAAAAATTATAAGAAAATTTTAATTATTATTCTACTTAATAAATTATTCAAACCAATCCTTTCTACCACAAAGTTTAACCAAGCTAACTTCATCAAGTAAATTCCCGAAATTCTTACCTACAATCTTATTCAAAATTAATATAATTTCTATTTGCTATAATACATACTATTAATCTATATAATATATTTATCTAAAACTATTAATAATTAATATAAAAAAGTAGATAGCTTGTTATATAAAACTATCTACCATTCTTATTTTTAATAGCTAATTATCTATATCTTTTGCTTCATAAACTATTTCACCATCAATTATGGTATACATTGTTTTTGTAAATACCTCCATTGGATTCCCATCAAAAATTGCAATATCAGCATCTTTTCCTATTTCCAGACTTCCAACTTTATCTGATACATTACATATTTCTGCCGCATTTATTGTAATTGCTTTAAGTCCCTCTTCTATTCCTAGTCCTTCTCTTGCTGCAAATCCAGCACAAATAGGTAAATCTTGTATTCTTGTAACTGGATGATCAGTAGTAATAGCTACTTTCACACCAGCCTTGTGTAATATACCAGCTGTTTTAAAATCTGCATTTTGAGTCTCTATCTTATTTCTTATTGCTAATGAAGGTCCAACTATTGCCGGAAATCCAGCTTCCTTAATCTCTTCTGAAATTAGATGTCCTTCTGTACAATGATCTAAAGTTAATCTTAAATTAAACTCTTTAGCTATACGGATTGCTGTTAAAATATCATCTGCTCTATGTACATGTGCTTTTAAAGGAATCTCTCTGTTAATTACAGGTAACCAACACTCTCTCCTAAATACCTCATCAAAACTATCACCATTTTTCATAGCATTTTTTTTGTTTTGATTATATTTTTGAGCTTCAAACAATTCCTCACGTAAAAGTGCAGCTATTGACATACGAGTTGATGGCATCATATTTTTTTGATTATAATTTGTTTTTATATTTTCTCCAAATGCAATTTTCATTGCTGCTGGTTCAAGGACAGCCATGTTATCTATTGTTCTACCATGAGTTTTTATAAAAACAAACTGTCCTCCGACTACATTTGAACTTCCAGGTCCTACCATTACTCCTGTAATACCAGCAGTCAAAGCATTATGAAAAGCTGAATCCATAACATTAATACCATCTAAAGCCCTAAGATATGGTGTAATTGATTCATTTGTTTCATTACAGTCATTGCCTTCAAATCCTTTTCTTTCTTCTTGAATTCCAATATGGCAATGAGCTTCTATTATGCCTGGCATAACCCAACAATTTTCTGCATCAATTATCTTACAATCCTCATTACTATTTATATTAATATTTTCTCCAATTTCTACAATCTTTTTATCTTTTATTAAAATAGATCCACTATTATAATTTTTATCAGCCATGGTTATTATTTTCCCATTTTTTATTAATAGCATAACCTTTATTCTCCTTTATAGACTAACTTATTATATTCGAACTTATTATTAACTAATATTGCTTCTGAATCTTATATGTAATAACTAGGATATTTTATTATCAAAATATTTATTTTATTTGTGTTAATCATACTAGTTAATATTACTGAGTATAACTATGTAATATATTATTCACAATCCTTAAATTTATATACGCATCTATTTGTTAATTTTTAGTTCATGTTTTGGGTTTATCTGAAATGATAATAAAAGCTAAAACCAATGGTCAAACCCCTGATTTCAAAGATTTTTCATTGCATCACTTGGATTTTTTAATAAAAGGCATAATAATATAACTTTGTGTCAGAAGTACTTGCAAGTATATTAAGGTGACAAATCTTTTACGTTAGTATTTATTTTAATTTTATTTAGCATTTCTTTACAACAAGCTATTTTCACAAGCCATACTCTCTTGCTTATGATATAGTTTTTCCGTATCTACTTTACGGAGCGTGTTTTTATTATATAAAGTAACTTTTTAAGTCTTTTATTACACCTTGCTTTTTGGGTATTCTAAAATATAACCTAAAGAATTTTATATTAGAGTTAGTTTTGCACAATACTTATTTTGCAAACCAATTTTGACTTAAACACTCTTTTAATATTTTAAATTTATCCTCACCTATAGAATTTATAATATTTGTTTCAAATTCTTCTTTTAAAATTAATGTCTCTCTACAAAATCTTGATCCCTTTTCAGTTAAAGAAAGTATCTTGTCCCTAGAATTTACGTCTTTATTTTCTATAATAATATATCCTCTTTCAATTAAGCCTTTTGCGCATTTATGAGCTCCTTGGCGTGATATTCCTATTATCCTTCCAATCTGTGCCACTGTTAATTCATTTCTTTCTACTAATGCAATCATATACGATTCTGTATCACTAACCCTTTCTTCTCCCCTTTCAACCCAAGTTTCTATTACCATTTTTCTAAGCTTTGCGTGTTTTTCACTTATTAAATCTATTATATTTAAATTTTTAAAATCTGAACTCATATAAATACTCCTTTATTTTAATCAAATCTATCTATATTATATAATTTTTAAAATAAATAATACAACTTTAGTCAACCTAGTTGACATTTTAGAGTTAAAAATGATACTATACATTAGTTAACTTAGTTGACAATTTATTAGAAGAGAGGTATTTAACTTGTTTAAAAACAAAAAAGAACATTTTATATTCATATTAATGATTGCTGCAACAATGGTATTTATTATGAGTTGCTACAATATAGCTATAATTGAAGGATTTTCATTAAATATATTTAATCATGCAGCACTAGGGTTCCCATTGGCTTTTATATATGCACTAATAGGAGATATTTTTATAGTTGGTAGAATTGTTAAGGTCATTACAAGTAAAATATTAAAGCCAAATGACACTATGAAAAAAGTAGGACTGTGTATGTCATTTTTTACATCATGTGGTATGGTTATTTGGATGTCATTATTCGGAGTAATTGCTAATGTAGGATTAGATTCTAATTTTATTTCTGCTTATGGTGTTGCTATAGTTACAAACTTTATTTTTGCAATTCCTTTAAATTTATTAATTGTATCTCCTTTAATGAGATTTTTATTTTTTAAGATGTTTCCACCTATTTCAGGTATTAATGAACAAACAAATGCTATATAATAATCAACCCTATCCCTTACTTGTGATAGGGTTCACTTTTATTTGTTATAAATTATTTATTTCCCTATTATATAAATCCTATATTTCTTTAATTTATTTTAATAAAAAAGGAACTAATAGATTTTAAACTCTAACAATTCCAATTGGTTTGACGATAAAAATTATGTAATTGGTAGAGGTGATTCTTCACAATCATACCCATAATTAATTCATCTAATAATTCTTGATAAATATCAAATAACTTATATAATTATCCTTAAAAATATCTAAATAAAATACTTATACTTAATATATCATCATTTAAACTAACTTCATAAACTTCTCCATCAATCTTATCAAGTAATACCTTTACAATAAATAACCCTAAACCACTTCCACTGCGGTTTCGAGATTTATCTGCAGTATAAAACCTATCAAATAAATATTTCAAATCATCTTGAGTTAAATCCGAAACACTATTTCTAATCTTAAAAATAACATACTCATCAAACTCTTTAAGTTCAATAGAAATATAGCCTGTTGAATACTTTATTGCATTAGAAACTAAGTTTTGAATAATCCTTGAACAAACCACCTCTTCGCCTTGAACTTCTATTGGTTTAGAAGGAAGTCTATTATCAATTTCTATTTCTTTATTTTTAATTAAGGCATAGTTAGAAATAACAGTCCCCATAATTATTTCTACTATATCAATAGCTTTTATATCTATTTGGTAACTATCATTATCAAAAATAGAAAGCTCATAAAAATTATTAAGTAAATTATTTAGTTCTTCTGATTTTTTAGAAAGAATGCCAATATACATATTTCTTTCTTCTTCAGTACAATTTTCAAGAAGTGTAATATACCCTCTAATAGCTGTAAGTGGTGTTCTTAAATCATGTGAAATATTAGAAATAGATTGTTTTAGATTTTCTTCTCTGTTTCTTATATTTATCTCTAGTTGTTTTTGTTCTTGCAGAAAAATATTAAAAGATTCAGCTATTTTTTCTACATCTTTATCATTTAATATTATATTTATCCGTTCTTTCTTATTAAGTTGAATCTTAATTTTTCTTAGTTGTTTTTTTATAGATATGAAACGGATTACGATATATGTAAATCCTATAATTAATAAAATTGTTATCAAATCATAATCCATCCTTTCATATTAAATATCTTGTTTGTTAAAACAATAATTGCAAATTAAATATAAAATACCCGTACCTAATCCAAAACTTATTGCAAAGATAAGTGGCATCATTCCTAAAGAATAATCTTTATTTGCAACATAATAAGTAATAGTGTTCCAAGGTAACTGAGTTAGTGCTAGTATCAATCCTACAGTTCCTCCACATAAGGCAATTGATACACTTGAGTTTTTTACAAGTATACAAATAAAAAATGAAACTGAAGAAATGCATATATTAAAAAATATCCCAACTACTACATATACAATTAAAAAATATAACTCACTGCTATTAAATACTTGTCCCCATCCGTAAAATAAGCCATATGTACTTCCTATAAATGCATAGTTTGCAAGTAAAATAATCACACAACCAATCAAATAACACAAATACTTACTTAGAAAAACTTTACTTCTCTCATGTCCTGATGTTAGTGTGTGATTAATAGTTTTTGATACTAAATCTTTTCCTACATATGTAGCCGCAAATAAACTACAAGCCATTATTCCAATTATTTCTCTACTTGGATGGACTAATGCACCTTTCGCACCAAATTCTACTGAACCGTAGTAAGTATTTATGATAGCTAGTATTAATAGTCCTATCAAACATATCATAAGTTCTTTACTGTATTTTAATTTATATATTTCTGCTTTTAAAATATTATACATTAGCCCCACCTCCAATTATTTTTGCAAAATATGATTCTAAACTATCTCCTTTAATACTAATCTCTTCGACTAAGACTTTATTTAATATTAAAGTTGAATTGATTTTTGAACATTCATCAAGGTGGCTATATATTTTTATAATATTGTTATTAAAAACAATAAAATCATTTATACCTAGTTCCTTTTCTAAAATAATAGATGCAATTTTGCTATCTGAAACATTTAGATATATATGTTTTTTACATCTTTCATCTAATTCCTTAGACGATATCTCTTCTATTAACTTTCCTTTGTGCATAATTCCATAACATGTTGATAGCTTATATAGTTCACTAAGAATATGACTAGATAAAACTATTGTAATTCCCTTTTCTAAGTTTAATCTTATTAACAATTGCCTTAATTCTAAAATTCCTGTAGGATCTAGTCCATTTAAAGGCTCATCTAAAATTAATAATTCTGGCTCATCTAACAATGCCATAGCTAATGCTAATCTTTGTTTCATTCCTAGAGAAAAGTTTTTTACCTTCTTTTTATCATTAATATTTAGGTTTACAAGTTTTAATACCCTCTCAATATCGTATGTTCCAGGTATTCCTTTTTGCATACGTATTACTTCTAGGTTTTTTCTTGCTGTCATGTCCATGTACAGTGCTGGATTTTCAATTGTATACCCAATATTTTTTTGTAATTTGCACAATTGATTTTTATCAGTTGTTCCAAATAGCTTTACTTTTCCTTCTGTTTGGTTTATTAACTGAGCGATTATTTTTATTAATGTAGTCTTACCTGCTCCATTTTCCCCTATAAGACCATAAATGTCGCCTCTTTTAATGTTGATATTTACGTTATCAAGTACTATATTATCTTTATATTTTTTTGATAAGTTTACTGTTTGGCAAATTATCTCTGACATATTTATCATCTCCTCTGCCTTATATGATATATTTTAGAATATAAGAATTTCTAAATTAAATTCTAAAGAAATTCTAAAATAATCACTTTAACTTATATCCCATTTTCCAAACAGTTTCGATTAGTTCACTATCAATTTTCTTTCTTATATTACTTATATGAGTGTTTATCGTATCATCATCATATGCATATGAGTCTTTCCACACTGTTTCGTATATATTTTTCTTAGAAAATACTTTGTTTGGATATTTTATAAATAAGTATAAAATCTCAAACTCCTTAGATGTAAGTTTGACAACATTATTATCAACAAAGACTTCCTTTAAATCATAGTTTAGTGTTATGTTTTTGTGTTTATAAAGTGTTTGTTGACTTGTAAGTTTTAAGTAGCGTCTTAAATTTGTTTCGATCCTTGCTAGAAGTTCTAATAAATCAAATGGCTTGACTACATAATCATCTACTCCTATTTTAAATAAATCAACTTTAAACTGTACATTTTCTTTTGCTGATACTACTATTATTGGAATATCGGAAAATTCCCTCACTTCTCTTAAAATCTCATCACCACTTTTATATCGCAACATAATATCTAAGATAATTAAGTCAGGCTTCTTTTCTATCACATATTTAATCCCTCTTATTCCATCTTTAGCTATATGCGTTTCATATCCATTTTTACCAAGATAATCTGCAATCATATTAGATATTTCATTATCGTCCTCTATAATTAAAATTCGATTCTTCATGCCATCTCCCCTATACAACATAAATATTGTCTATAAATTTATCAATAAAATAATTTTAGTCTAATACAAAGCTATTATAGCATATTCCATTAATTATTTTGTAAATGTATATATTATTAAGTCTAGTATAAATATAATATTATTTTCCATAAAAAAAGATATTGGCTATTTAGCCAATACCTTTTCGTGGATTTCAATGGTGGAGACGAATCACAGGAATAATACCCACGATTAATTTTTAACCTAGAATACACAAGTTAATTTAATGTAATATTATTTATTATGCTACTGATTTTTATTTTATTATTACAAATAGGTCTTCTGGGTCAGATGCCATAATTTTGATAGCTAGTTCTTTTCTCAATGATAATAATTTTTCTTGATCTTCTACTCTCATAGAAATATTTTCTGCTTTGCACTTATGTGATAATTTTGAATAATTTATAAATTCACTAGGTATAACCCCCTCTTTTAAGTACAATTTAACTAGTTTATCATCATATCCTATTTCAAAATAATATCTTCCACCACCTGGTGCTTCTTGTCCCATCTTATCATTAGAATAATCAATATCTAGTTCTAAATTTCCATAAGTTTTTACACGCATAACCATTTCTGCTGCATCTATTATACCTTTTCCATTTTTCCCTATTCCACTATAAAAACTAAACTTTCCTCTTTGCGGTATTTCATCAGAAAGTTTAGGAAAAGTCATAAGCATTATTTTAAATGCTAAAGCTGCTCCACCTATCATTTCTCTACCATGATATTTTAATATATCATCGTAAGTTATCTCTATAATATCATTTTGATCTTTTACTATAACTTTTTCTTGTATCATTTATATTCACCTACTATTTTATAAAAAGTTCATTTGTCTTAACTTCTTCTTCTATCATTCCAGTTTTTAACATAAAGTCTGCTACATTTTGAAATGCTTTACGGTCTGCATCTGTAGTTTCTATACTGAAATCATATTGTTTATACATTTCTTCAACTGCTGATTTATCTAAATCAAGTTCTTTAGAAACTATTTCCATAGTTTCATCGTAGTTTTCATTCATGTATTTATTTACGTTTTCTTGAGCTTTCATGAATAATTCAACTTCTTCTTTGTGCTCATTATAGAAATCTTCTCTAACTGCAACTGCTATTACTGCATCTGTTAATCCTTTTCCATTAGTAACTAAGTTATATCCCTGTTGTTCTGCTTTATATGCAGTAGGTCCTGCAACTAATGCTGCATCAACACTTTTTCCATCTAAAGCTGCTTTTGCATCAGCTATAGACATATTCACATAGTTAACATCATCTATAGTCATTCCAGCTTTTTCAAGGTATGCTATTAATAGTTGGTGTAAGTTAGTTCCAACTGGTCCTGCTATAGTTTTACCTTTTAAATCTTGTGCTGATTTTATGTTTTCATCAAGCGAATACATACAGAATGCTTCTGGTGATCTACTGTACATATTTAATATTTTTATATCTGCACCATTTGCTGCTGCTGAAACTACAGAAGTTCCTCCAACAGCGTATAATATATCAACATCTCCTGATGCTAATGCTTGAGTTTGATCAGCCCCCGATGTTATTTCAGCATACTCAATAGCTATATCTTTACCATTTTCACTGAACTCATTAGCAAAAACATTTTTATTTTTTTGTATTATACTTGGTACATTTAAAGGTGAAGTTACATGTGTTATTACTAACTTATCTAAACTTGCTTCTTTTGTTGTTGTACATCCAACCATTGATATCATTAATACACCAGTTGCAAGTACCGATGTTAATTTTATTTTTATTGACTTACTTAATTTCATAAATTTATCCTCCATTACTTATATATCTTTAATTAAATAACTTTTAAATCATCAATTATTTGTTTTTTTAATTTAACAAACTTATCATCTAATAAGTCTCTTGTGCTACTTTTTTCTTTAATTTCATATTGAGATTTAATAACACCTTTTTCTAAAATTACTATTTTATCTCCAAGGATAAGTGCCTCATCTATACTATGAGTTACAAATAAAATTGAGCATTTTGATGTTTGGTGAATCTTTAATAATTCATTTTGCATTTGCTCTCTTGTAAAAAAGTCTAATGCCGAAAAAGGCTCATCCATCATTATAAAGTCTGGATCATATGCAAATGCTCTTGCAATCGAGACTCTTTGTTTCATTCCACCTGATAATTGTCTTGGATATGCACTATAGAATTTTTTAAGACCTACAGTTTCAATAATCCTATCAATTTTTCTATTATCTATATTTTTATTATGTATACCAAATGTTATATTCTTTTTTACATCTAGCCATGGCATTAATCTATCCTCTTGGAATACATATGCCTTTCTTTTTGAATTAGTACCTAATATCTCTCCTTGATCAAATTCTTCTAAACCTGATACAAGTCTCAATAAAGTAGTCTTTCCACATCCACTTCGACCTAAGATTACAGTTATCTTATTTGCTGGTATATTTAAATCAATTCCATTTAGAACTTTCATACTTTCTTTTTCAACAGTATAGAACTTACTTACATTTACTAATTTAATCCCATCCATTTTCTTCTGATCCTTTCAAAGCCTTATCGATTATAAGTGCAAACAATCTATCAGTTATATAACCAACTACACCTATTACTAAAATACCGACTATAACTTTATCTGTTCTAGACATTTGCTGAGCAAATAAAATCATATGACCTAGACCAGTTGACGCAGCAATCATTTCTGCACTTATTATAGCTCTCCAACTATAACCTAGTCCTATTCTCATTCCAACTAATATATCTGACATAGCATATGGAATTCTTATCTTAAAAAAGCTATTTACTTTTGAATATCCATAAATTTCTCCAACTTCTAACAGTTTTTTATCACAACTTACAAATCCCTTTACTGTATTTAGGTATATTGGGAAAAACGCAGTTAAAACTATTATCCCAATCTTAGTTGTTTCTCCTATACCAAACCATAAAATTAATAATGATATTAAACTTAATGGTGGTACATTCTTTAAAAATTGAACTATATTTTCATAGTAATCATTAAATTTTGGTAAAATAACTCTCACCATTGCTAATAAAAAAGCTAATAAAGTTGCTATGAAAAATCCTTTTAAAACTCTTATGTAACTTATGTAAATATCTTCAAAGATTTCTCCTGATTTAATCATTTTTAATAAGCTGTCTAATACCTTTGATGGAGATGGTAAAATATAAGAACTAACTATATCCATTTTAGTAACTATACTCCATATTAAAACCAAAATTATTATAGAAATTGATGTTTTTATAACTTTATTCTTATTCATTTATTAATACTCCATCTCCATTGTTGCATCCATCCTTACAATAAAGCATCTCAACCAAGTCGCTTTCCTTATGTAGGTTATTTTTAAAATACGCTTCTATATTTTCTTCTCCTGAGATACTACTAATTTTAGCTTCTAATGAATTAAAATAACCCAGTGGAATAGGACTCTCATCAAGTAGTTTTACTTGAATTTTTTCATATAAATTTAATTTCTTTATAAATTCTTTCCAGCTTATAAATACTGTATCTTCTAAACCCTTTTTGTTTCCATATGAAGCTAGACTTTTACATGGCGTAGTAATTACCTTTTTCTTTCCTTTTAGATCCTCTCTATTTGCAATTTCTATACCACAATGTATTAGAATTGGATCAATTTTAGGAATAAAAACATCCTGCTCATTTATATATTCATTAATTGTATCAATAGCTAAAGGACACCTTCGATCTAAAAGTGCCTTTTCTGTTGATTTAAGAGCTTCATTATACTTTTCTTTTACAACCTTATGCCAATCATTTTCAACTTCTACCCTTGAGTAACCATTGTTAAGTAATAATTTATCTAGATCTTCTTTTATATACATATTATCTACAACTGGATTAATAAAAATATATTTCATAGCTGTCTCCTTTCTATCATGTCTTATATTTCAATTTGTAGATATCGATACTCATTATCATTAAATCCTCATAATTATATTTCATTGCTATATCTATAGTCTAATCTGTTAATTAATAAAAATATGTTCCATAGCTGTCTCCTTTCTATTATGTCTTATAACTATTATTTATTTTCTTAAATATTCATGAGCATCCAATTAATTATTTTTATTCATCATTATCGTTTATTTTTAATACATTATATAGCATTTGATATAGATAATCAATATCATTTTCGCTTTTTTTTAATCACAAATAATTATGTAATTTATACAAATTAAACTAAAATATTTGTGATAATATATACATAATTTTAATCCATAAATTAAATGAGGATTAATGCTTAGTAAAATAGATATAATTGAAGAGTTTTCTAAGAACATAAATATATACCCTTTTAAAAAAGAAAACCTTAAGGAAAATTCAATAAATTTAAGTGCTAGTTCTTGTGCTTGGAATACCTCACATGGTGATATATTCATCGATAAAAACGGTGAAGTTAGAGCATATGATAGTTCTAAATCGCAAAATTCTAAACAATGTAATCTTGATAAAACCAAACGCGTCGGTAAAATTATTTTTATACTTCTTATATTCTATGGAGTATTCTATTTATCAGATTTCTTTTTTAAACACACAATTAATACCTTGGTACACTCAAGTTGGTTTATCTGGAGCTATGCTTTCTTTATTGTTAATATTAATTGATTTTTAAATTTCTTTTGTTATATTATTATCTTAAAATAAAAATACCTATATCCTTTTGGATATAGGTATTCGTGGATTTCAATGGTGGAGACGAATCACAAGAATAATACCCACGATTATTATGTAATAAATTGTAGTAAAATAATTAATATGTCAATTATAGTTTTTCATATATGATTATTTATTATTTAAAATATCTGTTTTTTCACAAAATTTCATAAAACATTCTATAGGTTTAGAAATATACTTATCTTTGTGTATAGCACTATATAAAGATCTATTAATCTTATGATCTTTTATCCTATATACATTTATTGATTTTGAATTTTCTTCAGATAAAACAGACATATAAGGTACACAACTTACTCCTATATTTAATTTAACATAATTTAAAATAGCCTCTAAATTACTTAATTCTATATATGAATTAAATTTAATATCATTATTTTCTAAAAAACCTTCAAATCGTTGTCTTGTTCCACTGCCATCTTCCCTTATAATAAATTTATTATTTTTTAAATCCTCTATGTCTAAGTATTTTTTTCCATTCCATTCATAATTTATTGAACTTATAAATACAAGCTCATCTGTCCATATATCTTTTAATATTATTTCTTTTGAATTTACTGTGCCTTCTATAAATGCAATGTCTACTTTATTATTTAATATAAGTTCTTCTATATTATGCTTATTATCTATAATCATAGATATTTCAATATCTTTTTCTTTTTTATTAAATTTATGTATTATATAGGGCATTATATATGTACCTATAGTTGTACTTGCACCAATAACTAATTTTCCTTTATTAGATTTAGATGAACGTACTACATTTATCCCTTCTTCATAAATATTTAATATTCTCCTTGTATATTCATAAAAAATTTTACCTTCATGTGTCAAGTACAGTTTTTTACCTATTCTATCAAACAATTTTGTACCAATTTCTGACTCAATTTCAGATATACATTGACTTATTGATGGTTGACTAATATACATATCCTTTGCTACTTGACTCATATTTAAACACTTAGCTGTTTTATAAAAAATCTCTAATTTTCTAATATTCATAAGTATATTCTCCTCATATCTATATTACTATATCTA
Source organism: Romboutsia sp. MSSM.1001216sp_RTP31141st1_G3_RTP31141_220114 (assembly GCF_039031195.1). Lineage (NCBI taxonomy): Bacteria > Bacillati > Bacillota > Clostridia > Peptostreptococcales > Peptostreptococcaceae > Romboutsia > Romboutsia sp. MSSM.1001216sp_RTP31141st1_G3_RTP31141_220114. The sequence goes on from NZ_JBCIUO010000004.1 coordinate 167,675, forward strand.
GCAAAAAGAGGTGAAAATAAAGTTTCACCTCTTTCTTAATTTTACTATTTTTTATATATTGTATTACCTTCTTTTATTGTCTCTAATACTTTTATTTCTTTAATCTCAGATAAATTTACATCTAAAGGATTTCTATCAAGTATTACAAAATCTGCAACTTTACCTTCTTCTATAGATCCTTTTTCATCTTCTTCAAAATACTGATATGCTGCATTTATTGTTAAAGCTTTTATTGCTTCCATAGTAGATAATCTTTGATCAGCTCCTAATATCCTACCGCTTTGAGTTTGTCTATTAACCGCATTATGCATTGCTAGTATTTGATTTGGCATCTTTACTGGCGAATCTTGATGTAATGTAAAGTTTATATTTCTTCTTAATGCAGATTTTGCTGGACTAAGTCTATTAGCTCTTTCTGGTCCAAATACTGATTCATAATGATAATCTCCCCAGAACCATATATGATCTAAAAAGAATGTAGGTATTATACCAAGTTCCTTCATATCATCTAATTGATCTTCTCTAACTGTTTGAGCATGTACCATTACTGGTCTTAAATCAGTTTTATTATCTGTCATTTCTAAAGCTTTTTTATAACATCTTATAAATTGATCTGATGCCGCATCACCATTACAATGAACATTTACCTGTATATTATTCTCAATTAAAGATTTAAAATATTCTATTACGTCTTTATCTTCTTGAGTTGCATACCCACAGTAATCTTTAGATTCCCCTTCTGGAACTTCATAATACGGCTTAGTTAACCAAGCTGTTTTTCCTTGTGGTGAGCCATCAAGCCAAGTTTTTCCACCTAGTAACTTATAATGATTATAGTATTTTCTCTTTGGTGTTCCTTCATTCTTTAATAATTTTAATGTTGTATGTTGAACAGCTTGACCAACAATATCAATTATTAATTCATTTTTTTGAGCTGCTAAATTTAAAAGTTGATTTAAATTTTCATCTATACTTGCATCCTGAGCTGTTGTTAATCCATAAGATGAATATATTTGTTGCGCTTTCTTTATACAGCTTAAAAGTGTATCTACAGATGGTGTAGGAATTACCTTTCTCTTTTCAGGAGATAAACAAGCATTTTCTTCTAATATTCCATTTGGCTCATTTGATTCTCCTACAGTTCTAACAACTCCACCTACTGGTACTTCATAGTTTGTTCCTACATATCCAAAAGCTTCTAGCGCCTTTGAGTTTGTAGTTGCAATATGACCTGACGCATGACTTATAAATATAGGTATATCTTTAGTTACCAAATCTAAATCAAATTTAGTTGGATGTTCTTCATTTTCATATCTTGTGTTATCATAACCAAATCCTATTATCCACTCTCCATTTTTAGGTGGATTATTTTTAACATAATCTTTTAATATTGCTATAAATTCTTCTTTAGAATTTGCATCACTTAAATTTACTATCATTAAAGTCTGAGCTACTGCAATAATATGACTATGAGAATCTATGAAACCTGGTAACATGGTTTTACCATCTAAATCTACTAGTTCTGTATCTTCATTTTTTAATCTTAGTATTTCTTCTTTTGATCCTGTTTTTATTATTTTCCCATTTTCAACTAAAACAGCATCTACTATAGGCTCTTTATCATTAACTGTTATAATGTCTCCATTGAAGTATATTTTTCTCATTTTATTCACTCCTAATCCATATTTAATTTATTTCTTAAAGTAAATATATACTTTATGCTAATTTTTATTTTAATCTTTGACTTTTTTATTGATGTAAGTAGTAAATATCATTAATCCTATTACAGCTACAATTGAAAGTACTAATGATATAGACATTGTTTTTAATGTACCTATTTTATCAAATAAAGCTCCTCCAGTTACACTTCCTATTAAACAAAGTAGAGTAAATACTGAACCTAATGTCCCAACTAATATTGAACTCATTCCAAACTCTTCCTGTAAAATATGTTGCATATTGAATACTTAATACTGATATAGCAATTGCTATTATTGCATTAAGTATTCAATATATCCCCAAATTAATATTAATCAAATAAGCTATTTTAGACCATCTATAAAATTTTAAATTATTAATAATCTATATTTTATAGGTTTATCAATCATTAGTTTTGTGCGAACATTTTTTTTGATTTTATTTGAGCAAATAAATTTAATCCAAATCCTACTACACCAACAACTATAAATAACATACATGAGCCAGTTAATCCTAACTTGTTTGATATAGTTGTGAATAATAATGCTGATATTGAACTACCTAATGCATAGAACATACCTACTTTTGCTAATTTCATTGTTCCATCTTTTTGTCCAAATACATCTGCTGGCATAAATGCTGGTGCTGATGTTATTGTATATACAGTTAATCCTGAACATATAGGTACTAAAAATCCTATTGCACTTCCATCTGGCATAAATGCCATTATTAATAATGCTATTACTGTAGATATTCCTGATAAAACCATCGGAATAAATGATCCTAGTTTATCGAATAATTTACCACCTACTACGTTACCTATTAAACATGATACTCCAAATATTGATCCTGCGATTCCTAATTTCCCTGCTTCAAATCCTTTTCGTCCTAATACTGGTATTGCTTGTGTCGATACTGCAACAACTGCAAAACATATTAATGCACACCCTACACAGAAAGTCCAGAATATTGGATTTTTATCATTTTCTTTGTCTGATAAACCATCAAATTTTGCTCTTGCTGGTTTCGCATTTGACTTATTAGATGATGTTTCTATTACGACTTCTTCTTGTCTTGGATATCTTATGAATAATAATGCTAGTGGCACACCTATTATTATCATAGCTGCCCCTAATGCCATATATGTTCCTCTCCATCCAACGTTAGCTAATAACTTAACAGTTATTGGTTGTAAAAATACATTACCTAATGATCCACCTGCTAATGCTATTCCTAATGCTGTCCCTTTACCTTCGCCTGGGAACCAATGACTCATCATTATTGGTAATGATAAACCTGTAAATAATATTGTTCCTACTTGTGTAAAAAATGCACTTCCATTAAACATTATTGCATTTTGAGCCATTCCATATGATGCGAATGCTATACCTGATATTATTAAACCTGCTACATATATATATTTAATTTTGAATTTATCATATACTTTAGCTATTATTGGATTGAATAATGCCGGAATTGTTCCTGATAAATATAGTAATGTAAATCCTACCTCAGATACTACACCTGATTGAGATACTGGTGTTTGCATCTGACTTTGTAAATTTTGAGATATGCAATATGGTATTGCTTGAATTAACATACAAATAAATACTATTAAGTATCTTCTCTTATTATTTTGTTCGTTTTTCATAATCCTCTCACTTTCCTTTTCTTTGCTAAATTTCATAACTTTATTATAAATATTTTTATTTAATTTGTTAAATACGTAAATTTTATATCACATATAACTAAATACTTATATGCGATATATAGGTAAATACTTATATTTATTATAAAAAACACATATTTAACAAATTGTAAATATGAATTTAAAATTAAATTTATATCATAATAAAAGGAGTACTATAATGAAAAAATTAAATAATAATTTTATAAAAAATATAAAAGGTATATTACCTGGATTTATAGTTTCTATATTAGTAGCATATTTAAGTATACTTATTGCAAAATTTGTTCCAAAGCTTGGAGCAGCATCTATTGCTATATTCTTAGGTATGTTTGTAGGTAATGTATTTTTAAATCATAATATATTTCAAAAGGGATATAAGTTTTCAGAAACTGATTTGTTGTCATACTCAATAGTGTTATTAGGTGCAACATTAAGTATATCTACTATATCTGAAATTGGATTTTCTGGAGTAATATTTATAGTATTACAAATGGCAATTACAATAATAGGAGCTTTATATATTGGGAAAAAATTAGGTTTTTCAGACAACTTCAGATATATGATGGCAAGTGGTAATGCAGTATGTGGATCTTCTGCAATAGCAGCAACATCACCTGTAATTGGAGCTGATGATAAGGAAAAAGGAATATCAATAACTATTGTTAACGTAACTGGTATAGTCCTTATGTTCTTATTACCTATAATATCTCAATTCTTATATAATAATGAGATTACTCAAACATCTGCCATGGTCGGAGGTATATTACAATCTGTAGGACAAGTTGTCGCTAGTGGAGCAATGGTAAATGAACATGTAAAAGATTTATCTACAATATTTAAAATTGTACGTATAATATTTTTAGTTGTTGTTGTTTTCGTATTAGGTCATTTAAAACATAAATCAAATAAAGAAATTATAGAAGAAGAAGTACAAGATATGGAAAAAGGAAAAATAAAGGTTCCATGGTATGTAATAGGCTTCTTTATAACTTGTGCCTTATTCTCTTTAAATATAATAAGCAATGATATTTCAATTCTTTGCAAAGAAATAAGCAATAAATTTGAAATAATTGCTTTAGCTGCTATCGGATTAAGGGTTAATGTAAAAGATTTAATTAAGCAAGGAAAATCAGTATCTCTGTATGGATTATTTATAGGGTTATTACAAATTGTCTCTGCAATAACTTTGATTGGAATATTATTATAAGTATAATCTAACCTGTTGTGAAAGTTAGATAACTATTACAACAGGTTAGCTAAAAAGTTTAATAAGCTTATTAAACTTTTCTAAATATAAAAGTAAAGAAGGTATTCATCATGGAACAAACAAAACAAAAAAGCACATTTTTTTATGGCTGGTTAATAGTTATAGGTTGTATGCTTATCCAAGCAGTTCCATACTCATTAGCAGCTAATATTCAACCTGCATTTACAAGTTATGTAACTTCAGGAGAGGGCTTTACTTATACTCAATTTTCACTAATATTCACAATTGGTACTATAGTGTCTGCATTATGCTCTCCTTTTATCGGAAAATTATATTCCACTCCTAAAGCAAATATAAAATTGCTATATGTACTAGGTATTATTTTAGTAGGTGTTGGATTTGCATCGATGTCTTTAGCTGAAGGAAATATATTCGCTTATTATGCGCTATCTATATTAGTTCAAATAGGTTCAGCTATAATATCAGCTATAGGAGTTCCTACACTTATAAATAGTTGGTTTACAGAAAATAAGGGTATTGCAATGGGTCTTGCATTCTCTGGTGGAGGACTTGGCAATATGATTCTTCAACAATTTGCAGGTAAATGGCTATCTAATCCAGCAATTGGCTATAAAGGTGCTTATTTAAGATTCGGATTATTAGCTATAATAGTAGCATTACCAATAGCATTATTTGTAATGAGATTACCAAAGTCAAAATCTGAATTAGAAATGAATAAATCAAAGAAATCTAAAAAAACTTCTTCACAAAGCTCTAACTGGGGATATACTTTTGCAGAAGTTAGCAAAATAAAATACTTCTGGATTTTCGCAATATCATTTGTATTTGTAGGATTATATGTTGGTGGAATGGCATTACAATTTATACCATACTTACAAATATTAGAACAAGCTAAAGTATTAACTTTAGGATCAGCATTAGTTGCCTCTCTATTTGGACTGTTTTCAATATTTGGAAACCTTTGTGGTGGCGTTCTGTTTGATAAATTTGGTATAACAAAATCTCTTATACTAGCAGAATTATTAGTTATAATTTGTGGTTTATCTTTAATATTTATTGGTAAGATAAATGCACTTGGATTTGTATTTGCAGTTTGTCTAGGCATATCTATGTTTTCATATATAATAGGACCATCTTATATGACTAGTGCTCTATTTGGTAACAAAGAATTTGGTACTATATTAGGTATTGTACAAATATTCTTTGCGGTTGGATTTGGTTCAGGTTCTACAGTATTTGGATTTATAGTTGATAAGTCTGGCTTTACAAATGCATGGATATCTACAATAATCTATGCTGTAATAGCTTATGCAGGATTATTATATTCTACTAGTTCGATAGTAAAAATGAATAAAGATAATAATGTAATTGAAACTAAAAAAATATCATAAACTTTTAAATTATAATTTTCAATGCAAGTACAACAGTTTATATTTATGTTGTATCAAAGACCTCGGCAAGGTTTTATATCCAAGACACTGCGATGTCTATTATTTATTATACTTACAATTACATCAATATCATATTGAGTTATTATGGCAAAGTTAACTTTTTTATAATAAAATTCTCTTAGTAAACCATTTTAATTTACATTAGTGCCTCTTTACTAAAATGCATAATTAAGTCTAATTGAAATATCAAGACCTCGCCTGTCAATTGTACCGACAGGCTTATCTAAAATTTTTATACTTAAATCTGTAGCCATTGGTTTCTAAAATGAATAACCTACTATTTTAGTATGATACTTAAATTCACTTACAATAACTGATTTTAAACCAATCTATCTCATGAATCATTGAACTATTTTAATACTTTATCAGTTTTTATAAAGAATTTGACGTATTTTAAATTCATCATAGATACTTTTTTGAATTATAAAAAAACATATTGACTATTATATCAATATGTTTTTCGTGGATTTCAATGGTGGAGACGAGGGGAGTCGAACCCCTGTCCGCAAGTCCTTTCCTAGTTGCTTCTACGTGTGTAGCCAACTGTACTAGAATCTCGTCTCACATATCGCCCAGTGGCAGGCTATATGCTTGACCAGTCCCAATTAGTCCACTTTCGGTCGAGACACCCCGAGAGTAGTTCCCTGCATAGATGAAGTCCAGGCCTAGCCGGCAGGAGGGCGAGGCGGGACTAGCAGCACTATGCTGCTAAAGCGTAATTATCGTTTGCGTTTATTTTAAGTTCCCCAGTTTTTACGTGACCCAGAGTAACACGACACGCAACCCCAAGTTCCAAACCCACGTCGAAACCTTTACGCCCCCGTGGTATTTTATAGTCCTTGGACTTTACTTTCACAAACCTTGTTTTCACCATTTATATTAAGTTGTGTTGTTGATATATTTAATATAATACTTTTTAAAATAAAAATCAATGTTATCTAATGGAATTTTGAATAGTATTTGTAATCACTATTAATATTTTCCTCTTAGTTCTCTTTCTATATTTCTTTGAGCATCTTTTTTAGCTAAATCTTGACGTTTGTCATATAGCTTTTTACCTTTTGCTAGGGCTAATTCTATCTTAACCTTACCATGTTTAAGGTACATACTTAAAGGTATTAATGAATACCCCTTAACAGTAGTTGCTCCTATAAGCTTTCTTATTTCATGTTTGTGAAGTAATAATTTTCTAACTCTAAGAGGGTCTACATTGAATCTATTTCCTTGTTCGTATGGGCTTATATGAACTTGTTTTAAAAATACTTCACTGTTATCTACAGATGCAAATCCATCAGTTAAGTTTACCTTACCTGCTCTTATAGATTTTACTTCTGTACCTTTTAATTCTATTCCACATTCATATGTTTCTTCTATGAAATATTCATGTCTTGCTTTTCTGTTTGTAGCAAGTGTTTTTGTTCCTGCCATACTCTCACCTCTTACTTAAAAATTCTTCACTAACATTTATTAGTAAAAATATACCATAAGTGCATTAAATAGTCAATACCACCCCCTCTGTCGGTATCTCCGACGGAGGGTAGTATTTCGACTATTATATTATCTATTCTTCAATAGATTCTTCAGATTCTATTTCATTTTCATCTTCTAATTTGTATAGTATTTCAAAGTCTATTTCTCTTAAATCTACATTTACATTAGCAACCTTTATTCTAACTGGGTCACCTATTTTGTAAGTCTTTTTAGTTCTTTCTCCTATTATAGTATATGTCATATCGTCATAAATATAATAGTCATCTCCCATATTTGCTAATCGACTTAATCCCTCTACTGTATTTGGAAGTTCTATGAACATACCAAATGATGTTACACTTGATACAATACCATTGTATTCTTCTCCTACTTTGTCTTCCATATATACAGCTTTGTAGTAATCTTTTACATCTCTTTCAGCAAGTTCTGCTGCTCTTTCTCTTTCTGATGATTGAGTTGATGCATATTCTACTGTATGAGCTAGTTGTTCTTGTCTTTTGTTGTTTATTTTATTATTTATATGTTCCTTCATTATTCTGTGTATTTGAAGGTCTGGATATCTTCTTATTGGAGAAGTAAAGTGACTGTAGTACTGTGCTGCTAGACCAAAGTGTCCACTACATTCTGGTGAATATCTAGCTTGTTTTAGTGAACGTAGCATTATTGTACTTATTGCTTCTTCTTCTCTTGTTCCTTTTATTTTTTCTATTATTGATTGTAATGCTTTTGGATGTACTTCTTCTAAGTCTCCTTTTATAGTATACCCAAATGTAGATATAAATCTACTTAAGTCTTGCATTTTATCTGCTGATGGAGTTTCATGTATTCTATAAACAAATGGCATGTTTAACCAGAAGTAATGCTCTGCTACTGTTTCATTTGTTATAAGCATGAATTCTTCTATTATTTTGTTTGATATTCTTCTTTCGTAGTGTTTTATATCAGCTACTTTTCCTTCTGGTGTTAATATTATTTTAGCTTCTGGGAAGTCAAAGTCTATTGCTCCCCTTTGCTTTCTTCTATTCATTAGTATTTTAGCTAATATTTCAGCATTTTTAAATTCTTCTACTACGTGAGCGAATTTTTCTTTTAACTCTGCATCATCTTTTTCTAATATGTCTGATACTTCTGTATAAGTCATTCTAGCTTTTGAGTTTATTATTGTTTCTTTTATATCGTACTTTTTAACATTACCTTTTCTATCTATTTCCATAAATACTGATAATGTAAGCTTATCTTCATTTGGATTTAAACTACATACTCCATTTGAAAGAGTTTTAGGTAGCATTGGTATTACTGTATCCACTAAGTATACTGAAGTTGCTCTTTTTAATGCTTCTTTGTCTAGTTTGCTTTTTTCATGTACATAGTGAGTAACGTCTGCTATATGTACTCCTAGGCTAAAGTTTCCATTTGGAAGTACTTCTATAGATATAGCGTCGTCTAAGTCTTTTGCGTCTTCACCATCTATTGTGAATATGTTCATATCTCTTATATCTAATCTTCTTCTTATTTCTTCTTGTGTTATTGGCTGTGCTACACTTTCAGCTTCTTGTAATACTTTTTTAGGGAATTCCTCTGGTAATCCATGTGCTCTTATTATTGATAGTATTTCTACTTCTTTAGTTCCTTTTGGTCCTAATACTTCTACTATCTTACCTTCTGGCTTTCTTCCTTCTTGTGGCCATATAGTTATTTGACAAACTACTTTATCTCCAGCCTTTGCACCACTAAAGTATTTTTTAGGTATATATATATCTTGGTTAAATTTCTTTTCATCTGGGATTACAAATCCAAAGCTTTTACTTGGCTGGAATAATCCTACTACTTTTGTTATTTCTCTTTCAAGTATTTTTATTACAGCACCTTCTGCTCTTCTTTCATCTGTTGCTGGTTTTATTATTTCAGCTACTACTCTATCGTTATGCATAGCACTATTTGTTTCACTTGCTGGTATGAATAAGTCTTGAGTGTATTCTTCATCAGATTCTACAAATCCAAATCCTTTTCTATGAGCTACGAATTTTCCTACAAAGTATCCCATTGATTTTGGAGATGTTATTTTTCCCTTTTTAGTTTTACATATATATCCGTCTTCTTCTAATTCTTCTAAAAAATTATAAAACATTGGCATTTCAGTTGGGTGTATTTCAAATATTAATGCTAATTCTTCTTTTTTTAGAGGATTGTATGCTTTGTCATTTATTAAGCCTAATAAACGTTCTTTAAGTCCTGGTAACATTTGTGCTTCCTCCTAAATTTATTTTTAAATTTGTTATTACTTAGTTTGTGTATTTACATACTTTATTAGTATTATAATTTTATTTATTTTTTACTACTTATATTTAAAATATATACTTTTTTAGTAAATATAATACTTATAAAAAATTTTATGTTAAAGAAAACTATTCTTATTAGTCTATTGTATATAAAAAAGCAATTTATTCCAATACAATAGCCATATTTTGTAATTTATATTTTATTTTTATATGAGTTTATATATTTATTCATGTAATTATAGGTATTTTCATATTAAAAAGCTCATGTTTATATATTTTTATAACGCATGAGCTTTATATTATATAATTTATATTTTTTTTATTAATCATAAAGTCCATTTAATACTCTACTTACTGTTGCTTTGCTCCATTTTGTTCTCTTTGATATTTCACTATAGCTTAGCTTACAAACTCTTAAGTCTTTTATAAGTTGTATATCTCTATCTGAAATTTGTTTATCTCTTGGTTTTAGAGTATTTTTACTGTCTCTTAATCTTAAGATCTCTGATTTTAATCTTTCTATTTCTACGTCTTTTAATTGTAGTTTGTACTCATAATTATCTCTCATATCATTGAATTCTAATATATAGTTTCTTTTCCATTCATCATCTTGCTTCATCTTAAACACAGCCATAGTTATACCTCCTTGTTTCCATTGTTTTGTAACATCTTTAATCATTTATTTCTTTATGTAACCTAAAAAATCCTTGTTAAATTCAAGATAAGAGTGTATAAAATTCTTGTATTTTTCAACACTTTCAACTAGTAAATTTCAATATATTCTTAGATATTAGTACTTTAAGGTTATACTTTTTGTTTTGATATCATAAATTGTTTTATTTTACTTTATTTTTTTTAGATAACTATGGGTTATTAGGTAGATTTCTTGATTTGCAAGTGCTACTATTTAGTTAATTAGTTTATAGGGAGTGTTTTTATGAGTAAGTTTTGGGATAAATTTTCTTTTTATAATCGTCTTACTTTCAAACCTATCATTATTTGGTCTGTCCTTTTTTTTATAATTGGATTAATTTTTGAGTTTTATGAGTTTCCTAATCAAAATTTTTGTTTTTTAGTTATTACCATCGTTTCAATTACTATGCTTTTTGTGTCTGTTTATAATAAAATTAAGCATATTCCTTATGTATGTAAAAATTGTAGTCATAAGTTTTATATTAAGTTTCATCAGATGTTTGCTATAAATTCTGGTCTTCAATCTAGATTAAAGTGTCCTTTTTGTAATCGTGTTACTTGGGCTGATATTTATATAGAAGAAATTGATGAAAAAAATTAAAGACAACTACTAGTTGTAGCTGCCTCTTTAAAAATTAAATTTAATTTTTAAATCTTAATTTTTATTAAATAATGGCCAATTATTTAATATTATTTTACTAAAAGCATTGCTATTGCATTTATAAAGAATAGTACCCCTGCTACCTTAGTTGTTCTTGCTAAGAATGCTTCTTTTCCTTTCGGCTTGAAGTAACTTTGGTTACCTTCTCCACCAAATTGTGAAGGAACTGCACTTTTTGTATCTTGTGGCATTATGCTTACTACAAGAATTATAGATAGTACTACTTGTACTCCCATTAATATCATACCTAAATCCATCTATATTCCCTCCTTTCCTTCATTAATTGTAGGTTTGTCTTACACTTTAATATATCATATAACCCTAGTGTATTCAAGGTATACAGTATAGTTTGATGTTTTCTGTAATTGTTTTATATTGTATCTTTTCTTTTGTAACACTATGTTGCAATCCATAAAATATTAATAAATTTTATTATATGTAAAAAAGGGGCTTAGATAATCTAAACCCCTTTTATATTACTTTTATTTAATTATTTTTTTAAGTTGTAGAAAGATTTTAATCCACAGTATCTAGCTTGCTCACCAACTGTTTCTTCTATTCTTAATAATTGGTTGTATTTAGCTACTCTATCAGTTCTTGATGGAGCACCAGTTTTTATTTGCCCAGCATTTACTGCTACTGCTAAGTCAGCTATAGTAGTATCTTCAGTTTCTCCTGATCTATGAGATATAACTGCAGTGTATCCAGCTCTCTTAGCCATTTCTATAGCATCTAAAGTTTCAGTTATTGTTCCTATTTGGTTAACTTTAACTAATATAGAGTTAGCTACACCAGCTTCTATTCCTCTTTCTAATCTTTCAGTATTAGTTACGAATAAATCGTCTCCAACTAATTGTAATTTGTTTCCTAATCTATCAGTTAATAACTTCCATCCATCCCAATCTTCTTCATCTAATCCATCTTCTATAGTTATTATTGGGAAGTTGTTAGCCCAATCTTCATATAAATTAACCATTTCTTCAGCAGTTAATTCTCTACCTTCTCCAGCTAAAACATATTTTTTAGTTTCTTTGTTGTACATTTCTGTAGCAGCAACGTCAAGACCTAATCTTACGTCATCTCCTGGCTTGTATCCAGCTTTTTCTATAGCTTCAACTATTAATTCTAAAGCTTCTCTGTTTGATCCTAAGTTTGGAGCGAATCCACCTTCGTCACCTACACCACAAGCTAATCCTCTTTCTCCTAAAACTTTCTTTAATGAATGGAATACTTCTGCACCCATTCTTAATCCTTCTTTGAATGTTTTAGCTCCAACTGGTAATATCATGAACTCTTGTACGTCAACGTTATTATCAGCATGTTCTCCACCATTTAATATGTTCATCATTGGCACTGGTAATTGCTTAGCATTTACTCCACCTATGTATTGGAATAATGGTAATCCTACTTCATCAGCAGCAGCTCTAGCTACAGCCATAGAAACACCTAATATTGCGTTAGCTCCTAACTTACCTTTGTTTGGAGTTCCATCTAATTCTATCATTAATGCATCTATTCCTGGTTGGTCAAATGCATCCATTCCTTCTAATTCAGGAGCTATTATTTCATTTACATTAGCAACAGCTTTTTCAGTACCTTTTCCTAAGTATCTTGACTTGTCGCCATCTCTTAACTCAACAGCTTCAAAAGCTCCTGTTGATGCTCCTGATGGAACTATTGCTCTACCTTGAGCTCCACTTTCTAAAGCTACTTCAACCTCTACAGTTGGATTTCCTCTTGAGTCTAATACTTCTCTAGCATATACTAATTCTATAACTGACATGTTTGTATCTCCCTTCGATTTTAAATGGTTTATTTGCTACTTTTAATGTCTAAATTTTAAAAATTAAGTAAACTACTTAATATTATACCTATTTTTAAGAATATAATATCTTATATTTAATAAAAAAATTCTTTGATGGGGTTTTATATTTTATTATTTTATAGTTTTAATTTTAAAATTTATTTTATTATTAAAGATTCACCAGTCATTTGTTCTGGTTTATCTAAATTCATCATTTCTAATATTGTAGGTGCTATATCACATAATCTTCCGCCTTCTCTTAGGCTTAATGATTTATCTTTTTCTCCTACTAATATAAATGGTACTGGATTTGTAGAGTGTGCTGTTATAGTAGATTTAGTTTCTGGGTCTTGCATAAGTTCTACATTACCATGGTCAGCAGTTATTATAGCCTCTCCACCTTTAGAAAGTATCTTTTCTACTACCTTTCCTACACATTCATCTACAGTTTCAACAGCTTTTATTGCTGCTTTTATTACACCTGTATGTCCTACCATATCAGGATTTGCGAAATTTACAACTATAAAGTCGTATTTGTCTTCATCTATTTTAGCAAGTAACTTATCTGTTACTTCATAAGCACTCATCTCTGGTTGTAAATCATAAGTTGCAACCTTTGGCGATGGTACTAGTTCTCTATCTTCACCTTCATTAGGTTCTTCAACTCCACCATTGAAGAAGAATGTAACGTGAGCGTATTTTTCAGTTTCTGCTGTTCTTAATTGCTTTTTACCGTTTTTCGCTAAATATTCCCCTAATGTATTTTCAAGGCTTTGAGGTTTAAATGCTACATGTACATTTTTTATAGTTATGTCATATGTAGTTAAACATGTAAAGTATGTTTTCATGTTTGGTCTCTCAAATCCTGTAAAATCTGTATCTACTATTGCTCTAGTTATCTCCCTAGCTCTATCTGGTCTAAAGTTACCAAATACTATTGAATCCCCTTCTTTTATAAGACCTACTGGGTGTCCATTTTCTACTATAACTGTTGGAAGAACGAATTCATCATTCTTATCTTCTGCATAAGAGTTTTCTACAGCTTCTTTTGCACTAGATGCAGTTAATCCTTTTCCATTAACCATTGTATCATATGCAAGCTTAATTCTATCCCATCTCTTATCTCTGTCCATAGCATAGTATCTTCCAGAAACTGAAGCAAATTTACCTACTCCAAGTTCTTTCATGTAGTCTTCTACATCTTGTATATATTTTAATGCGCTTTTAGGATCTGTATCTCTACCATCTGTGAATGCATGTACATATACATTTTCAACACCATTTTCTTTGGCCATCTTTAAAATGCCTTTTAAATGGTCTATATGTGAATGTACTCCACCATCAGATACTAATCCCATTAAATGAAGTGCGCTAGTCTTAGCATTTTTCATAGTTTCTAGTAAGACTTCGTTTTTGAATAAATCTCCATCTTCTATTGCCTTACTAACTCTAGTTAAGTCTTGATATACTATTCTTCCTGCCCCAATGTTAGTGTGTCCTACTTCTGAGTTACCCATTTGTCCATTTGGAAGACCTACATCAAGTCCACTAGCACTTATTAAAGTGTGCGGATATTCTTTTATTAAGTTGTCTAGATTAGGAGTATTTGCATTTAGTACAGCGTTTCCGTCTACTATTTTGCTTTCTCCAAAACCATCCATTATTATTAATGCTATAGGCTTTTTCATAGTTTCCTCTCCTTAGTAGTTAACAAGTTGAGTGTAGTCACTTGCTTCTAAGCTAGCTCCACCAACTAATGCTCCATCTATATCACTTTGACCCATTATTTCAGCTACGTTAGCAGGCTTAACACTTCCACCGTATTGAATTCTAACTTCGTTAGCTAGGTCTCCGTATATATCTTTTACAACTTCTCTTATGTATTTTATTACATCATTAGCATCTTCACTAGTTGCAGTCTTTCCAGTTCCTATAGCCCATATTGGCTCATATGCTATAACAACCTTAGCTAAATCTTCTTTAGCTACTTTTTCTAAAGCTTTTTCAACTTGAACTTTACAAACTGCTTTAGTTTCTCCAGCTTCTCTTTCTTCTAAAGTTTCACCAACACATAATATTGGGTCTATAGCAACTTCTAGAGCTTTTAAAACTTTTTTATTTACTGTTTCATTAGTTTCGTTGAAGTATTGTCTTCTTTCTGAGTGTCCTATTACAACATAGTCTATATCTAATTCTTTTAACATAAGTGGTGATACTTCTCCAGTGAATGCCCCTTTTTCTTCAAAATGCATGTTTTGAGCACCTATCTTTATGTTAGTTCCTTTAGTTGCTTCTTTTAAGTCTTTTAATAAAGTGAAAGGTGCACATATTACAGCTTCTACCTTATCATTATTTACTTTATCTTTAACTTCATTCACAAAAGCTATACCTTCTGCTATAGTTTTGTGCATTTTCCAGTTTCCTGCTATTATAGGCTTTCTCATTTTTTACTCCTCCACCTTTGATTAAATCCAAGAGAAACCTTATTTAAGATTTCTCTAGATTTAATAAATATTTATTAAGGTAGTTCTACCTATTAAGGTAAAACTAAACTGTGGTCATATATATAAATGTTTGACAAATAAATGCCTTACGATAATTTTCAAATTTATTTGTTATCTAAAGCTACTATACCTGGTAATTCTTTACCTTCTAAGAATTCTAAAGAAGCTCCTCCACCTGTTGATACGTGAGTCATCTTATCTCCAAATCCTAATTGGTTAACTGCAGCAGCACTATCTCCACCACCTATTACAGTAGTAGCATCAGTTAAATCTGCCATAGCTTTAGCAACAGCTAATGTACCTTTGTTGAAGTTTTCAAATTCAAATACTCCCATTGGTCCATTCCATACTATTGTTTTAGAGTTTTTAACTGTATTTACATATAACTCTATTGTTTTAGGTCCTATATCTAGTCCCATGAATCCTGCTGGTATATTTGCATCTTCAGTTATAACTGGTTCAACATCAGCAAATTTATCAGCAACAGCGTTGTCTATTGGTAATAATAACTTAACTCCTTTTTCTTCTGCTTTTTTCATCATTTCTCTAGCGTAATCTACTTTTTCTTCTTCTACTAGAGAAGTTCCTATTTCATATCCTTGTGCTTTTAAGAATGTATAAGCCATTCCTCCACCTATTATTAGATTGTCTACTTTTTCTAATAATTGTTCTATAACAGCTATCTTATCAGATACTTTAGCTCCTCCAAGTATAGCAGTAAAAGGTCTTACTGGTGTTTCAACAGCTTCTCCTAAGAACTTTAATTCCTTTTGAATTAAGTATCCGCAAGCTCTTTCTTGTAAGAACTCGCCAGCTCCTACTGTTGAACAGTGTGCTCTATGAGCAGTTCCGAATGCATCGTTTACAAATATTTCAGCAAGTGATGCTAATTCTTTTGAGAAGTTTTCTTCGTTTTTAGTTTCTTCTTTTCTATATCTAGTGTTTTGTAGTAATACTACATCACCATTTTCCATCTTTTCTACAGCTGCCTTTGCATTTTCTCCTACAACGTTGTCATCAGCTGCAAATACAACTTCTTTACCTAACATTTCTGATAATCTAGTAGCTACTGGTGCTAAAGATAATTCTGGCTTAGCTTCTCCTTTTGGTTTTCCTAAGTGAGAACATAATATAACTTTTGCTCCATTTTCTATTAAGTACTTTATTGTTGGTAAAGCTCCGTTTAATCTGTTTTCATCTGTTATAACGCCATCTTTTAGAGGCACATTGAAATCACATCTTACTAAAACTTTTTTTCCACATACATTTATATCTTCTATAGTCTTTTTATTAAGCATTGACATATTTATCTCTCTCCTTTAAATCAAGCTAACCCATTGTTAAAATGAATAATCTTTCTATAACACCGAATTTAGCATACCTTATTTTTAGTTGTTATTTGTTGTAAGTCTCTTTTAAAAAAGTCCTAAGCCTGTAGTTTAAACTACAAGCCTGGACTCTATATTAAATTACTTAGCTAAACCAGCAAAGTATCCTAATGTTCTTATTAATTGAGCAGTGTAAGACATTTCATTGTCATACCAAGAAGTAACTTTAACTAATTGTTGTCCGTCTACTTCCATAACTCTTGTTTGAGTTGCATCAAATAATGAACCAAAGTCTATTCCTATTATATCTGAAGATACTAATAGCTCTTCAGTATATCCAAATGATTCATTTGAAGCAGCTTTCATAGTAGCGTTTATTTCTTCTACTGTAACTTTTTTATCTAATGTACAAACTAATTCAGTTAAAGAACCAGTTATAACTGGAACTCTTTGAGCTCCTCCGTCTAATTTACCTTTTAATTCTGGTATAACTAAACCTATAGCTTTTGCAGCACCTGTAGTGTTAGGAACTATACTTGCAGCAGCAGCTCTAGCTCTTCTTAAGTCTCCCTTAGCATGAGGACCATCTAATGTATTTTGGTCATTAGTGTATGCATGTATTGTAGTCATGAATCCTTTTTGTAATCCAAATGCATCATTTAATGCTTTAGCCATTGGTGCTAAGCAGTTAGTTGTACAAGATGCCCCTGATATAACAGTCTCTGTTCCATCTAATACATCATGGTTAACATTGAATACTACAGTTTTTAAGTCTCCTGTAGCTGGTGCAGATATAACAACTTTTTTAGCTCCAGCTTCTAAATGAAGTCCAGCCTTCTCTTGAGAAGTAAAGAATCCAGTACATTCTAATACTATATCAACTCCAAGCTCAGCCCATGGTAAATCAGCTGGGTTTCTTTCAGCAGTAACTTTTATTTCATGTCCATTAACTACGAAAGCACCTTCTTTAACTTCTATTTCACCATTGAATCTTCCTTGTGCAGAGTCATACTTGAATAAGTGAGCTAATGTTTTAGCATCTGTTAAGTCGTTTATAGCAACAACTTCAAACTTATCTGTTTGCTCCATTAATTTTCTTAAAGCTAATCTTCCTATTCTACCAAATCCGTTTATAGCAACTTTAACCATAATGCTACCTCCTAAATTGTGTATAAAATATATTTTTACTAGCAATGCTAGTTATAAACTATTGTAATAACTCTAATATTCTATTTGCACTTTCTTCATCTGTTACTAGTGATATGTTTTTATTGATATTTGTCATAGCTATAAAAGACTCTGCTTTTTGAGTTCCAGCAAATATAGCTATGTTCTCTTTAGTTTTTTTGAAAGTATCTAGATGTATCCCTACAGTATTTAGCTTGCATACTATTTCACCATCTTTATTGAAATAGTGTCCAAATGCTTCCCCTATTGCATCTTTATCAATAAGTTCTTGTATTCTTTCTTCTGGAAGCCTTCTTTTTTTGGCCATCTCCAGTGCAATTCCGATTCCAAACACTAATACATCAGTTTTTTCAATCATATCTAAAGTCTTTTTTATTTGAGGCTCTTGTGTAAGTGTTTTCATAGCCTCTGTACCTAGTTCATCAGGTATATGTAATAATTTGTAGTTTGCTCCTAATTTCTTACTTGTTGTCGCTACTATGTTGTTAGATTGACTCACTACATCTTTTCCCATACTACCTCTTGCAGGTACTACAGTTGTATTTTCGTATTTTTTGTCAGTCTTTATAGCATTTGAAAACTCTAACATAGTACTTCCACCTGTTATAGAAACTACATCTCCATCTTTTAAGATACTTAAGAAATACTCTGATCCTAGTTTTGCTATATCTTTTATTAAGCTAGGATTTTGATCATAGCTACCAGGTACTAGTAAAACTTTCTTTATTCCAAGCTTTTCTTTTACCTTTTCTTGTAGCGTTGATAATCCCATGATATCGTTCATTATATCTTTAAGCTCTTCTAAAAGATCCATACCTTCTTGAGTCATGGTCATTCCAGATACTGCTACCTCTATAAGACCTTGTTCTTTTAGAAACTCAGTTTCTGATCTTACGACCCTCTCACTTATTCCTAAAACATTTGATAAGGTTCTCCTACCTATTGGTTCACTCAAGGATATCTGTCTTAAAATAGAGTATCTTTTCTCCATTAGCTCTATAACTTGTGGAATTAGTTTTTGTTGAATTTTTATTAAGTTATTCATATTGTCTCCTTCATCAACGTCCACCGAGGGACTTTTTATGTCCCCGTGTATTTTTTTAGTCCCACAAGATAATTTTATTGTAAATGAAATGTAAATATATTTCAATAGTTTTTGAGATATTTTTATTTTTATTTTCTAATACTAGTATTGTTTTCTCTTACTTGAAGATGGTATTTTAAGCTCTTCTCTATATTTAGCAATCGTTCTCCTAGCTATATTAATCCCTTCTTCTTTTAACATACTTGCTATCTTGTCGTCACTTAATGGCTTTTTCTTATTTTCCGCTTTTATTTTATCCTGTATCATTTTTTTTATGCTTAAGCTAGATGTACCCTCATCTTTATTAGATTCTATAGCGCTACTAAAAAAATATCTAAATTCAAATATTCCAAAAGTTGTTAGCATATACTTTCCATTTACACCTCTACTTATTGTAGATTCATGAAAACCTAATCTATCAGCAATATCTTTCATCCTCATAGGCTTTATATACCTGACTCCATTTTCAAAAAACTCTCGTTGAGACTTTACAATTTCTTTTGCTATTTTCATAATTGTACTATTTCTACTTTCTATGCTCTTAATTAGCATTGTCGCTGAATTTAATTTTTCCTTTATAAACGACTTTGCACTATTATCTGAGCTTGCATTTTTTAGTATTTCTTTATAAAAATTATTTATGTTTAATTGATAGTTATCGTTAGTATTTCTATATACTATAAACTCCCCATCTAATTTTTCGACTATTACATCTGGATGTATATACATACTACTTTCTTTACTAACAGATATACCTGGCTTTGGATTTAGACTTTTAACTATTTCCATCATATCTGCACACTGTTGCAGAGATATTTTGTATTTTTTACTAATATCCCTATATTTATTATTTCCTATCAATTCTAAGTCATTTAATATAATTTTTTCTAATATTTCATTGTCTATACCTAAATTTCTTATTTGTATAATTAAGCATTCTGATATGTTTCTTGCTCCTACACCATTTGGTTCTAATTGTTGTATATTTAATAAGCAGCTTTCAAATAACTCTTTATCTATATTTAATTCACTTATTATTTCTTCTTCATTTACTCTTAAATATCCATCTTCATCTAGACTGTCGATAATATAGTCACAAACTTCCATTTCTTTTTTACTTAGCTTATATAAACTTATATGAAAATGTAAGTCTTCATATAAGCTTGATGAATACTTTACCATATTTTCAAAGCTAACTTCATTATCCCTGTTGTAGCTAACCTCATTTTTATCATATAAGTTGGACTTTTCAATATTTTTAATATATGCTTCCCAATCTATTTCTGTAGTTTTTTCTGCATCTATTAAAGGATTTTCTTCACATTCTCTTTTTATTTCTTCGTCTAGCTCTAACTTACTCATATTTAGTATAGCTAATGATTGCTTTAACTGAGTCGTCATTACTAGGCTTTGAGATTGAGTTAGTTCCAGTCCTTGGTTAAAGTTCATTACCTATTTCACCCCATTGTTATATGTAATTTTTTATAATAAAAATTCGCTTTGCTTGAGCCATGTATGGGCGAACTATTTCATATTGCCAACGACTTCGTCCGCTGCTCAAAAATTCTTTTTTACTTTTTTCAAATATATTAATATAACCTTAATTTATAGATTATCCACGATTTCCAAGGCGATAAATTCCCTTAGTAAGTAAAAAAGCTCTTTTGCATAAGTATATTTTATCATTTAATAAGGTACTTAGCAAAAGAGCTTATTTTTTAGTTTTCTAAGCTATTTAATAGTTCTATTAATTCTTCTTCATTAAAATTATATTTTGAGTTACAGAATTGACATCCTATTTCAGCTTTTTTATCTTCTTCTATTATTTCTTGAAGTTGTCTCTTTCCTATAGAAACTAGCGCTTCTCCAACTTTTTCTTTTGAACATTCACATTCAAATCCAACTTCTATTTTATCTAATATTCTTGGGTTTAGTCCTTCTAATACTATACTTAATATATCTTCTGGAGTTTTTCCTTCTAACATCATATTTGTTATTGAGTCTAACTTAGATATATTTTGCTCTAGTTGAGATATTGTCTCTTCTGTTGCATCTGGCATAAGCTGAACAACAAATCCTCCTGCATGTTCTACTTCATACTCTGTTGTAAGAACACCTAATGATACTACAGATGGTGTTTGCTCTGATAATGCAAAATAATGTGTGAAGTCTTCTGCTATTTCACCGCTTACAAGTGGGTATGCTCCATTGTAAGGCTCTCTAAGACCTAAGTCCTTTATAACCTTAACTACTCCATCAGTTCCTACTGCTGCAGCCACGTTAAGCTTTCCATTTTCATAATCTGGTACTTCTACTTGTGGATTTTGAACATATCCTTTTACCATTCCTGTAGAATCAGATGTTGTAAGTATAGTTCCTATTGGACCTCCACCTTTTATTATAACAGTAACCTTGTCACCTTTATTTTTCATCATTAACCCCATTATTGATGTTGCTGTTAATGTTCTCCCTAAAGCCGCTGTTGCAACCTTTGTTGTACCATGTACTTCTCTTGCTTTTTCTACAAGGTTAGTAGTAGTTGCTACGAAAGCTCTAACTTGACCTTCTCCTGCAGTTGCTCTTATTACATAATCCTTCATAACAATTCCTCCATATATGCCTTTATTTTCTACCTACAAAGAATATCCTTTCACTATCTTCTTTTGGTGCTTCAAATGTAAAATCTGAATAAACTTTTATATCTTTAAATCCTACTGATTGTAACATGTCTAATATTTCTTCTTCTGTATATGCTCTTTGTTGATGAACTTCTTCAAATCTTTCAAATCTACCGTCTTCATCTTTTACAAAGAAGGCTAATTCCATTTCTACTAGATTTTCTTCATCATCAAAGTAGTTTTGCCACATATAAGCTATGTCTTCCCTATTTTCTCCATACATGTTGTTTCCAAGTACAGATGACAATTTATAGAATGAACTTATATCAAATATAAATAATCCATTTTCCTTTAAAAGTTCATATGTCTTTTTAAATACATTTTCTAAATCTTCATCATATGTTATATAATTGAATCCATCACAAGCACATAATACGCAGTCTAAATTTGTTATATCAAAGTCTAATTCAGCTATATCTTGTTGTAGTAATACTAACTCTACACCTTCTTTTTCTGCTTTTTCTCTAGCTACCCCAAGCATTTCTTCTGATATATCTATTCCTGCGATATCGTAATTTTTCTTAGTTAATGGTATAGTTAAATTCCCTGTACCACAAGCTAATTCTAATATATTTTGTACTTTAGTATCTTCTTTTTCTATTATTTTTTCTATATACTCAACCCATCCATTATAATCAACTTCATTCATAAGTTCATCATAGATGAATGCAAAATCTTTATACTGATCCATCCTCTTTATTTGACTCCTCCATCTTTTTCTTTTGTTTTTTTCTAGATGTGAGTATTCCACCAATTCTTCCAGCTTCTTTAGCTGTAAGACCTGCCCAGCCTAATTCATTTACCTTGTCTATTAGGCCTAGTTCTGATGCTATCTCATATTTCATTATATCATTGTCTGTCAATATTTTTTTCTTTTTAGATTTACTTGTACTTTTTTTGCCTGGCTTATTTAAATCCATAAAAAACACCCCTTTACATATTTGTATTCTTGTCATTTAGACGAAATTTATACAAACATTTATAGGGGTATCCTTTAATTATAAAAACTCATTTCTTTAACTATATTAAATACTACTTATTCTATACTCATAGTATAAATTTTTAAATGTATTTTAACATATTGATCTCTTATGTTTTAACAATTTAATAAATATTTCTAGACCATTTCTTAAAATTTCTTCATCAAAATCAAAATTAATGTTATGAAGTCCATTAACAAACCCTTTTTCTATATTTTTTGCTCCTAGCATGAAAAATAATCCTGGTACTTCTTTTTGATAATATGAAAAGTCCTCTGATATCATAAGTGGATCAAGTTGTATTATCCTATCTTTATCTACTATCTGTATAAATTCTTCATATAACTTTTTATCATTGTTAACAGCTGGGTAATCATCTCTTATTTTTAAATCTACTTTGCAATTATATAAAACTTCCATCCCTTTGCACACTTCTAGTATTCTTTTTTTAATCTTACTATATACTTCTGGCTTAAATGTTCTTATTGTGCCTTGTAAATTAACATTTTCAGCTATAATATTTCTTCTTGTTCCTCCATTTATAATTCCTATGCTAAGTACAGCTGTATCAATAGGACTTACATTTCTGGATATTATCGTTTGAAGATTAGTGACTAAATTCGAGGCAACTACAACTCCATCTATTCCATTTTGAGGCATTGCTCCATGCCCACTTTTAGCATATATATCTATATCTATATCTCCTGCCTGTGCCATAAAATATCCACTTCTTACCCCTATATATCCTGTTTCTATATCTGGATATATATGAAGCCCATAAATTTCATCTATATTATATTCTTGTATTATTCCTGCTTCAATCAAACCATTAGCTCCACCTGGACCTTCTTCTGCTTGTTGAAATATAAATACTATATCATCCTTTAATTTCTCTTTATTCATACTGATAAATTCTATAAGACCTAATAATATACTCATATGTCCATCATGTCCACATAAGTGTTTTGGACCTTCATCTGTTAACAATCCATCCATATCTGCTCTAAATGCTATAGTTTTATCACCATTATTTCCTTTTATAATTCCTACGATAGATGTATCTAGATATTCTTTATATGATATATTAATTCCATCTAAATAATCCTTTATGTATTGTGACGTCTTAAACTCTTTTCTTCCTAGCTCTGCAATGGAATTTAATATCTTTCTATGTTTGTTAATCTTATTCTCTAAAGGTATATTTTTTATCATATACTTCCCCCCTTAATATATCGTTTTGTTAACTTATTTATATTTGAATCTCGACCCCGATAGCTTTTATAATGGTTTCACTATAAATAATATATTCTCCAATTCCGTACAGACTCTACATTTTCCTTCATATTTTATATACAAAAATAAAATTCAATGAATCTGACTATACTTGTACTCTATTTTTAAAGATATAAAAAATTCGCTGCGCTTGAGCGACGTGTCGGCAAAACACTTCATGTCGCCAACGACTTCGTCCGTTGCTCAAAATGTCTTTTTTACGCTCATAAAACTAATTGGTATTGCTTAATTTCAATAATTATCTACAGTTTATGAAGTATCATAATTTCCTTAAGCGTAAAAAAAGACCCTCGTAAGGATCTTTAAAAACAATATATATTATTAAAAATAAGGATAGTTTTATATTTAATACAAAAGCTTTATATCCTACATAAGAGTTAATCACTTGACTATTTTATTCTTTACTATGCATATTATAAGTAATCTTTGCACTTTTTGGATCATTTCTATCCCATCTTTCTTCAAATGTACGCTTATATCCAATTGTCTTTATCTTCCATTCTCCATTAACTTTTTCATAGCTTTCACGATAAAATGCTCCACCTCTAATTCCCATATTTCTATCTAATAATATTAGGTTATCTCCTAAATACCAATATGCAAAAGCTACAGTATCACTTTCAAACTCGATTTCAGGAGTATGACATTGATGCATAGTTATATGTTCTGGTGGCATACAAGTTCTAAAGAAATTTACAACTTCTTCTTTACCTGTAAAAGAAAGTTTTCCATCTGAGTAACTTGTCGTTACATCCTCACAAAAACATTCTCCTATTGTATCCCATAGCTTAGAGTCTAAGCAACGTAGATATTTTCCCTTCAAACTTTTTATAGATTCTATATCTTTAAGTCTTGTAATTTCCTTTTCCATTTGTATTAATCTTTGTTCTAACTTTTCAATAGTACTCATACCGGATCCCCCTCTTTAATTTTTAATTTGCAATCGCTTTTTCGCTATCTAAATTTTCTACATCTCCTATTTTTCTTGCAAGTATTGCTCCTGCTTCAATAGCATGATGGACTTGTCCTGGCTTGTTGGCATCTCCTATAATGTGTACTTCAATATCTTTTAGTTCATCTGCTAAATTATTTACCGGTTTTGCACCACAACAGAAAATTATTTTACTAAATCCACTTAGCACTTCTTCTTTTCCATCTTTTTCAACTATAACTCCTGTACCATCTTCTGTAATTTCTAAAAGTTTTGTATTAGTGCTCATTACAACGCCTTTTTCATTAAGCATTTTCATAAGAGGTACTTTATTATTTGGGCATAGATTTGGTGCAATTTCACCTAACATTTCAATCATATGAATTTGTACAGGTCCTACTGCATTGTGCAATATGGTTTCAGTAACTTCACATCCTACAAGACTACCTCCAACTACAAGAACCTTTCCATGTATTGCATCTTTAACCTTTGCAGATAGCACATCACTACCTGTTATAACATCAATATTTTCTATGCCTTTTACTTTTGGTATAAACGGAGTTGAACCAGTTGAGATAATACATACATTTGCATTTAATTCTTTTATATACTCAGCTGTTGCTTCTGTATTTAATTTTATATCTACATTAGATTTTTCAACTTGAACTTTTAAATATTTAACCCATCTTGTTAAATCTTGTTTGTGAGGAGGAATAGCTGCAAGATTTATTTGACCTCCAAGTCTATCTGACTTTTCAATTAAAGTAACTTTATGACCTCTTTTAGCTGCAACTCTTGCAGTTTCTAAACCAGCTGGTCCACCACCTACTATTACTACATTTTTCTTTATTTTTGCTTCTGTAATAGCCATTTCTTTTTCACGCCCAAGTTCAGGGTTTATTGCACATTTTGCAACTGGGTTAGATCTTTCTCTTGTTATACAAGGTCCACCGCAACTTGCACATGGTCTTATATCTTCATATCTTCCTTCAAACCCTTTATTTACAAGTTCAGGATCAGCAAGTAAAGGTCTACCAAATACTACTCCATCTACAACGTCTCTTTCAACTAAACTTTCGCCAAGTTTTATATCATTAATCTTACCAACTACAAATACAGGTACTTTAGAAACTTTTTTAATAGCTTCAGCTTCTTTTATATTTACTCCTGGTGACTCATAATGGCAAGGGATTATTTTCCAACATAATTCATATTGAGTACCACCAGAAATTTCAAAAGCATCTACCCCAGCTTCTACAAATTTAGGTACTAAATACAACATATCATTTAATGTATTTCCGCCTAATACTCTTTCATCGCCTGAAATTCTCATAAGTATAGGGAAATCATCTCCAGCTTTTTTCTTTATATTTTTAATTACATCAAAAGCAAATTTAGCTCTACCGTCTAAATTACCTCCATAGCAATCTGTTCTTTTATTTCTAAGTGGAGATAAGAAAGAACCTGCTAACATATATGCATGGGCACAGTGAAACTCTACCCCGTCGCAACCTGCTTCTTTAGCTCTTCTTGCAGCATCACCATATTGCTCAACTATAGCTTCAATTTCTTCTACTTTAAGTTCTCTAACTGATTTTCCTAAACTATTTATATAGTTTGAAGAAGCTACTGGTGTTTTACCAAACATCCATGAAATAGATTCAGGTCCTGGATGTGTAATTTGAGGAAATAATTTTGAACCATTTGCATGAATTTCATCTACAAACGATTTGAATTTAGGGATAAATTTATCTTCTCCTAAACTAATTGTAAATCCTAAATATGGAACTGAGCTATCCACTGTAACTGCGTCTACAACAATAAGACCTACTCCACCCTTGGCTCTTTCAATCCAGAAGTCTTGAAGTCTTGAACTTACATTTCCATCTTTTTCTTCATAGCCAAGGCTCATAGGCGCCATTAAAACTCTATTTTTTATTTCAACATTGCCTATGTTAATTGGTGTATATAGTTTAAAATTATCCATAATTACTTCTCCCTTAAATAAATTTTAATAGTTGTTTTGAATTTTATTAGGTGTAATTATTTGGAATTTAATTGTTTTAAATTCTATTATTTTGAATTAATTAAGTTTAATCTGAATATTTGAATAGTATAAAATGTAACTGTTTTGAATTTTATTGAAAATAATATGTTTTTAAGTATTAAAAGTATATTTCAATTTCATTGTAGCAATCCTTTTCATATACCGCAACACTATTTTAAAGTTATTTTATTAAAAATAAACTATAAACGTACTATAAGTTCGATATTTACATACATTTCAACTTATTTTTTATAATTTTTTTATATTATCTCCATATGAATGTCGCACTATATGGAACAATTATTTTTTATTTTTTTATTTAAATTATGCTATACTATAAGAAAAAAATTATATATTTCGAAAGGGGTTTATATAAGTTTGTCTTCTTTACAAAGTTTAGATAGGGCTTTAGATATATTAAGTCTTATTCATTCAAATGGTGGTAAAATGTCCGTTTCTTCTATTGCTGAAGTTATGAACTTACACAGAAGTACTGTTCATAGAACTTTAACCACAATGTATCAAAAAGATTTTCTATCAAAAGATCCTAAAACAGGTCTGTATACAATAGGTAGTAAAGCGCTCATTCTTGGATTTTCAGCTGCTAATAATTTACCAATAGCTACTACTGCAAGACCATATATGGCATTTTTAGCAGAAAAATATAGCAACTCAGTTTCTCTATCCGTAATTGAAGGTTCAAATGTTTTTGTGATAGGAAACTACTCTGGTTACTACACTACAACTTTTTATTCACTACATGAGGATCCTCTAAATTGTGAGGCTTATCGTCCTGCCGTAGCTCATTGTATGTTAGCTTATAACTGCCAGTTGGAATCTTCTAATGAAGCAATACAAATTTACCTTTCAAAAGTATCTAATAGCAGATTTAAAGGTAACTTCTTCACAAGCATTGATGATTTAGTTGCTTACTTAAAAAAGGTAAAAAATGATGGCTATGCTTATGAATCTGGTGAGTATCACTTTGATGAACTTTGCTACTGTGTACCTATTTTAAATAATAAGAAAGCTATAGCAACACTTAGTATATACGGTCACAAATCTTACTTAAATAAGTTTCATAAACAAGATATTATTAAAGATTTATTAGATATTTCAAAAACAATATCTGATTTACTTTCTAATAGTTAAAAAAGTTGTAAATATTAAATTTTGCAGCTTTTTTATTTTTTATAAAACTTTACAATTTCAAATTTAAAATTTTATTGACAAATTAAATTTTGTGTCCTACGATTATCTCAATAGTTGTTTTGGAAAATTTAATCATTTCTAATAATGTAATTATTTCGAATACTCAATTCTATTAATTGAATAAAAATTTATTTATCACATTAAATTAAATTTTTTAGTTTTGTTTTATCTTATCTAATTTATAACTCCATTGTAATTGTTTTGTAATTAACATATAAACTAACTTTGAAAGGAATTAATTTTATGAAACTAAAAAATAAAGTTGCAATCGTTACTGGCGGATCACGTGGCATTGGTTTTGCTATAGTTGATAGATATGTCAAAGAAGGTGCTAAAGTTGCAATATGTGGAAGTAGAGCTGAAACTGCAAATAACGCACTAAATCTTATCCAAAAAAAATATCCTAATGCTGATGTTATAGCAGTTCACGCAAACATGTCAAGTACTGATGAAATCAATGAAATGTTTAAACAAGTAGTTGATAAATGGGGCTATGTTGACATATTAGTTAATAATGCTGGTATTACAGCTACAAAAGATATCGATTTAATGACAGATGAAGAATTTGAAGAAGTTATGGACGTAAATGTTACAGGAATGTTCCGTTGCACAAGAGCTGCGGTTAAAATTATGAAAGCCCGCGGTGGTAATATAATTAACACAAGCTCTTTAGTAAGTGTAAATGGTGCTGGCAGACAATGTGCTTATACTGCTTCTAAGTTTGCTGTAAATGGCCTTACAAGATCATTTGCTAGAGAACTTGGTAAATACAATATAAGAGTTAATGCTGTTGCTCCTGGTTCTGTGGCTACTGAAATGGTAAAAAAGTTTGTTACAGATCAAATGGTTGAACATATGAGACAAGTAACTCCACTTGGAAAAATGGCTGAGCCTTATGAAATGGCTGGTGCTTTTGTATACCTTGCTTCAGAGGATTCTTCATATACAACTGGTGCAATATTAAATATTGATGGTGGAATTGTAATGTAATTTTATAAATATAACGTATAGCTAAATAATAAATTTTAATAGTGAAAGGTGATATGATTATGAACTATAATTCTTTGTTTTCTCCATTTAAAATAAAAGATTTAGAAATAAAAAACCGTGTAATACTTCCAGCAATGATGACAAAAATGGCTTCTCCTACTGGACTTGTTACACAAAATTTAATTGATTATCATGTAGCAATTGCAAAAGGCGGCTGTGGTCTTAATTTTACTGAGGTTTGTGCTATACACCCAAGTACTCATGGTAATGGTTATGTAGCCCTTTATAAAGATGAACATTTTGAAGGTATGAAAAAACTTATAGATAGCGTACATAGCGTTGGTGGTAAAATAGGTGTTCAAATTTGGCATGGTGGTCAAGTTGCAATAGCTCTACTTCCAAAAGATAGAACTCCTATGGTTACAGAAGGCATGACTCATGAAAATATAAAAGAAATTGTTGATTGTTATGGAAAATCCACTAAAATGGCAGTAAAAGCTGGCTGTGATGCTATAGAATTCCATGCTGCTCATACTTATCTTCCTCATACATTCTTAAGTGCTGCTTTTAATAAACGTGATGATGAATATAATGGTTCTTTAGAAAATAGAGCAAGATTTTCACTTGAAGTTATTCGTACTATGCGTGCTAATATGCCAGAAACTATGCCTTTATTTATGCGTGTAGATGCATTAGATGATTATGTTCAAAATGGACTTACTATAGAAGATGTAATTGAGTTTTTAAAGATGGCTAAAGCTGAAGGTGTTGATATAATTGATATTTCAAGAGGTAATAATAAGTCTGCAGCTCTAAAATATGAAGTTCCTTCAATTGATACTCCTCGCGGATATAACATTGAAAATGTAAAAAAGATACGTGATGCTATTGAAATGCCTGTAGTTGGAGTTGGTAGAATCAATCATCCAGAAATTGCAAATAAATTTATAGAAGAAGAAAAGTGTGATTTGGTTGCTATAGGTCGTGCTCAAATTACAGATCATGAGTTCTGTAATAAAGCAAAAGATGGTAAAACTGATAGTATACGTTTATGTGTTGGTTGCTTGAAGGGCTGCTTTGACTCTATAATGAATCCAAATATTCCTACAATTACTTGTATGAGAAATCCTATGGTTGGTAAAGAAGGTCAACCTATTACTAAAACAACTAACCCTAAAACAGTTTTAATAGCTGGTGGTGGTATGGGTGGTATGATGACTGCTAACATGCTAAAAGTTAGAGGGCATAACCCAATTTTATGTGAAGCTAGCAATAAATTAGGTGGGCAATTTAACTTAGCTGGCGCTGCTCCATATAAAGGTGAGATGCTTGATGCTGTTAACTGGGAAGCTAAAGAAGCTACTCGTTTATGTGTTGATGTTAGGTTAAATACAGTTGTAACTCCTGAGTTGGTATCTCAAATTAATCCTGATGAAGTAATAATTGCAACTGGTGCTGTTGCTTCAAAACCTGAAATAAAAGGTATAGAAAGTAAAAATGTATTTACTTATGAAGAAGTTTTATCTGGTAATATAGAACTTTCTGGTAATGTAGTTATACTTGGCGGAAAAATGGTAGGTTTAGAAACTGCTCAATACTTAACTGACAAAGGTATAAAATGTACAGTTATTGATGAATCTGACAGATTCGGTGGAGATTTAGGCTGGATTAGAAGTATGAATATGCTTGAAAATATGTATGTAATAGGTGTTAATCAAATTCCTGGTGCCAAGGTTGTGGAAATAAAAGAAAATGAAGTTGTATATGTTAAAGATGAAACTGAAACAAGTATTAATTGTGATGCTGTAGTCGTTGCTCTTGGTGCAACTTCAGTAGCTTTAGAAGATGTTCAATTAAAATGTAGAGATTTAGAAATTCCTTTCCATGTGATTGGTGATGCAAAAAGTCCACGTGTAGCTTTAAATTCTACTCTTGAAGGTATTGAAGTTGCACTTAATATAGATAGTGAAAATGCACTTAATGTGTAAGTAATTTGATCCTCTTTTTAATAAGGGATGTAGATAAATTTATAATATAATTTGAGTCTTAAAATATAACTGTGTATTCTTAAGATTGAGTTAGATAATATAAATTAAAGTTTACTTAGGACTATGACTATTTAGTTATAGTCCTTTTTTATTATTTTTCTATTCTCTGAAAATCTTAACAAAAAAGCTATATTTTCTACCTCTTTTATAGAAAATATTTTTAAAGGGATTTATTATCAACAAATAGAATATATTTTAATCTCCTTGAATAATTTTATATAGATACTTAATCAATTTATTTGGGGTGATTTTATGAAAAAAGTTAATGTAGCTATTGTTGGTGCTACTGGTATGGTTGGAAGAACTTTCTTAAAAGTTTTAGAAGAAAGAAAGTTCCCTATAAATCAACTATATTTATTCTCTTCTGCTAAGTCTGCTGGGTCTACTGTAGTATTTAATGGAAAAGAATATGTAGTTGAAGAATTAAATAAAGATGTTTTTGATAGAGATATACAAATAGCCTTATTCTCTGCTGGTGGTGAAATAAGTTCTATATATGCTCCTATAGCAGCTTCAAAGGGTATTGTGGTTATTGATAATTCTAGTTATTGGAGAATGGATGAAAATGTACCTTTAGTAGTTCCTGAGGTTAATCCACAAGATATAAAAAAACATAAAGGAATAATTGCTAATCCAAATTGCTCTACTATACAAGCTGTAGTTCCTCTTAAGGCACTTCATGAAAAATATAAAATAAAAAGAATAGTTTATTCTACTTATCAAGCTGTATCTGGTTCAGGTGTAAGAGGTATTAAAGATTTAGAAGATGGTGTTGATGGAAAACCTAATAGTTTCTATCCTCATCCAATAGCTTACAACTGTCTTCCTCATATAGATGTTTTTGAAGACAATGGTTATACAAAAGAAGAATTAAAAATGATAAATGAAACAAAAAAAATATTTAATGATTTCGATATGAAGGTTACAGCTACTACAGTTAGAGTTCCTGTAAAAAATAGTCATAGTGAATCTATAAATATTGAATTTGAAAACCCATTTGAGCTTTCTGATTTAGTTAATACTTTAGAAAACATGAATGGTGTAATTGTCATGGATAATCCTAAAGAAAATAAATATCCTACTACAGTAGATTCTACTGGTCGTGATGAAGTTTTCGTTGGAAGAATAAGAAGAGATTTTAGTGTAGATAATGGAGTAAATATATGGGTAGTTGCCGATAATATCAGAAAAGGTGCTGCTACTAATACTGTTCAAATAGCAGAATTATTAGTTGCTTGTGATTTAGTTTAATACTTTAATACCTAATTAGGTAAATTCTTATATAAAGGGGTTTTGTATATGTTATTTAAAGGTTCTGCAGTTGCTTTAGTTACACCTTTTGATGAAAATGGTGTAGATTTTGAGACTCTTGGAAAATTAATTGAATATCACATAGAGAATAATACTGATGCAATACTTGTTTGTGGAACTACAGGGGAATCCACTACTATGAGCGATGAAGAACAGCTTGCTGTTATAAAATATACTGTTGATAAAGTTAATAAAAGAATACCTGTTATAGCTGGAACTGGCTCAAATAACACTGCACATTCTATTTATTTAAGTCAAGAAGCTGAAAGACTTGGAGCTGATGGATTATTAGTTATAACACCTTACTACAATAAAGCTAACCAAAATGGTCTTAAGCTTCATTTTGAAACTATAGCTAAAAGCGTAAATCTTCCTATAATTATGTACAATGTTCCGGGAAGAACATCTATGAATATGAAACCTAGCTTAGTAGCAGAACTTGCTAAAATAGATAATATAGTTGCTATAAAAGAAGCTAGTGGAGATTTATCTCAAGTTGGAGAAATAGCTAGATTAGTTCCAGATGACTTTGCTATTTATTCAGGAAATGATGATAGTATAATTCAATTATTATCAGTTGGAGGTCATGGAGTAATATCTGTTCTTGCTAATGTTTGTCCTAAAGAAACTCATGATTTAGTTTATAAATTCTTAGAAGGAGATATAAAAGGATCTAGAGAATTACAACTTAAATTAAAGCCTTTAATAGATGCTTTATTTATAGAAGTTAATCCTATACCTGTTAAAACTGCTATGAATTTACTTGGATTTAATGTTGGAAATTTAAGACTACCTCTAGCTGAAATGGAAGATAAAAACTTAGAAGTTTTAAAACAAGAATTAAAAAATCAAGGATTATCATTAGGAGAAAAATCATGCTAAAAGTTATAGTTAATGGATGCTTTGGAAAAATGGGTAGAGTTTTAACTAAATGTATAGAACAAGATCCTGATTTAGAATTAGTTTGTGGAGTATCTCCTAGCCAAAAAGAAAAAACATCTTTTAACGTTTTCTCTACTATGTCTGATATTTCTAAAAAAGGTGATGTAATAATAGATTTTTCTCATCACTTAGCTTTAGATAATGTTTTATCTTATGCTTTAAATACTAAAACCCCTTTGGTTATTGCTACTACTGGATATAATGAAGAAGAGTTAAATAAAATAAAAGATGCCTCTAATATAATTCCTATTTTCCACTCTTCTAATATGTCCTTAGGAGTTAATATTTTATTAAAATTAGTAAGAGAAGCTACTAAAGTGTTAAATGGTTTTGATATTGAAGTAATAGAAAAACATCATAATAAAAAAGTTGATGCACCAAGTGGTACTGCTATTATGATTGCTAATGCAATAAAAGATGTACTACCTAGTATTGAATATAATTATGGAAGATATGGCCGCGAGGCGAAAAGAAGTGAAAATGAAATAGGAATACACGCTATTAGAGGTGGGACTATTGTTGGTGAGCATAATGTCATATATGCAGGTCATGATGAAGTTGTAGAGTTAAAACATATAGCTCAATCTAAGGATATCTTTGCTAAAGGCTCTATAACTGCTGCTAAATTTTTAGTTAACCAAAGTCCTGGGTATTATAATATGGATAATTTACTAAGTTAATCTATGGAGGTAACTAATGATAAATTTAAACGATGCTTATGAAATAGCCAAATATATAAAAGAATCAAAAAAAATAACACCTGTTAAGGTTTATATAAATACTAATCTTATCAGCTTCAAAGAAGCTAAGGAATTTAAGGTATTTGGTTCTAATGGTTCTTATATACTTATTGGTGACTATGATACAATAAATGATTTTCTAAAAGGTAAGGAAAATCTTATAAACGATATATATATTGAGTATGATAGAAGAAACTCTGCTATACCTATATACAACTACCTTCATGAACATGCTCGTATAGAGCCTGGAGCTATAATAAGAGATATGGCTACTATAGGTAAAAATGCGGTTATCATGATGGGAGCTGTTATAAATATTGGAGCTGTTATTGGTGATAATGCCATGATTGACATGAACGCAGTTATAGGAGCAAGAGGTATAATCGGAAAAAATGTTCATGTAGGTGCCGGAGCGGTTATTGCTGGCGTTTTAGAGCCACCTTCTGCTTCTCCTGTTATAATTGAGGATGATGTTTTAATAGGAGCAAATGCTGTGATACTTGAAGGTGTAACAGTAAAAAAGGGCGCTATTGTGGCAGCAGGTTCAGTTGTTACCCATGACGTGTTAGAAGGAGAGGTAGTTGCTGGCTCTCCTGCAAAAGTCATAAAAATAAAAGACGAAAAAACAGCTGATAAAACTAAGTTAATGGACGGTCTTAGAGATTTGGACTAAATATAAAAGGCTCAAATTAATAAATATTAATTTGAGCCTTTTAATTTACTAATTTGGCATGAATTACAGTTCTCGCATTTTCAAATTCATAGCTACAAGTAGATAAAGTTAGTATTTTATCATTTTCACTTACTTCTACATTAGTGTTATATAAAGACTTGTTTTTTATTTTATTAAGAAATTGTTTATAATCACTTTTAGAATTAAAAGAAGTCTGTATGTAATTATAATTTGCATCAGTTGTATAAACTGAGAAAATTTTATATTCTAATTTTTGTCCATCTGGCGTTTCTATGTATATTTTATTATTTTTATCAAAGAATTTTTTATCTTTAAATTTCTTCAACTCACCAAACATTGTATTATTTCTCATATAGTGACCATAAATAACTGTATTACTATCCTCAAATCTGTTATTTCTATAATCTAAAAATATAGAACCTGATGGTAAATAATTTTTATTTATATCCTTTTTAAGATAATAGCTATTATCTTTAGCTTGAAGAACTGGGTAATCTATATTAGTTCCATCAATGTCTATCCAACCTCTATAATCTTTATTTATATCAGATAAATCTAAAGTAGTCTTATTATAAGGACTATTTTGTTTAACCTCTTTATTATCATCTACCTCACTATTGCCTACTTTATAATTATTATTACTTTGTGCACTTGATACAAATTGTTTTTCTCTTGTTTCTTTTATTTTCTTTATATTATCATATACTCTATCTGCTTTTTTATAGTCTAAAACCTTGCTTATAACCTTATAACTTCCAAATAATAATGCTATTATTAAGACTATATTTATTAAAATCCTTGCTTTCTTCATAGTATTTATACTCCTAATTAAACTAATTATATTATATACCACATAAATATAACTTTGAACATAAAAAATTCGCTTCGCTTAAGCCACTACGTGGGCGCTACACTTCATCCGTTGCTTGAGCGACGTATCGCGAAGCGCTTCAAATTGTCTTTTTTGCGCTTACTAAACTAATTGGTATTGCTTAGCTACAATAGTTATCTATAGTTTTTGAAGTATGATAATTTCCTTAAGCGTAAAAAAGTATAGATAAATTTATCTATACTTTTAATAATAACAAATTTTTATAGTTTATATCTATCACTGTAAGAAAGTTGCTCCATCTAATGTCTGAATCATATCTATATTAGGCGATATCCCAATAACATAAAATGTATATATTCTATTTGGATTTATATTTACTAAGTTGCTTAAAACTGTTTTTTTATTTTCCGTCAATTCTATATCCATCTTATACTCTCCTATTGGCACATTTTCATACTCTGTATAATCTGTATAACCTACATTATTAAATATTTCTTCTCCACCCATTAGTATATTAACATTTGGTGCTTCTGGAACTAAGTGTACAAACTTAATCTTCGATGTATTATCTTCTGGAACTCCCATTTTCTCTGGTATAGGAAGTATATCTACTTTATCATTTTTTTCTATAATAGCTGCTGTTATAAGCTCATCATTTTTTACATCGATACTAACCTCACTCAAAGGACTATCCCTTTCCTCTTTTAAATAAACGCTAAATATATGCTCTCCTTCTGGTACATATATATATGGTGTAAATTGAGCAAATCTTACATCCATATAAAAAGGAAATCCATCTATATATACATCTAATTCTTCTCCACTTACCAAGGCATGCAATACTCTAACCAATGAATATTTCTCATTGAAGTTTCTCAAAAAAATCCCCCCATTAATCATAATACTTTCATACTAATATGATATTAATAGAAGGGTATTTTTGATACTAAGCTATATCAGTATCTCTAATTTCTATTTCTGTTCCTTCTGGTGCTTTTATTTTAAATAAGCTTTCACCTTCTACTTTGTATACAATTTCTCCATTTTTAACTTTGAAATTAGTATATCCTAGCGATTTTATCCTTTTATACTCTTCTTCCACATTATCCACAATAAATCCCATATGCACTGGGCCTTCATTTAAAGATGTCCACTTTTTAAACTTATCCCCAGCTTTAGGCGTCTGAAGTTCTATCATAAAGGTACCTTGTTTTATCCACGTATTATATTCTCTGTTGTGGAAATTTTTACTCTCTTGAACTACTTCAAATCCCAGTATTCTTGTGTAAAAATCTAATGATTCCTTATATTTTTCTGTTTGAATGCATATATGATGTATCATTTTTATCCCCATACTTAATCCTCCTGCAACCATTTTCATTTTGAAGTTATCCACTTTTCAACCATTTTTACAGTTGATATGTGTATAAATATATATTAGCTTAGTTTACTTATATAGTTTATATAAATTACAAAATCTTTGTAAATAAAAAGTTGCTCCTAAGAGCAACTTTTTATTTATCTATCTTCATTTGTAACATTGAATACGTATGGTACGTTTCTGTAATAATCACCATAGTTTAATCCATATCCAACAACAAACTTGTCTTCTATTTCAAATCCACAGTAATCTGGAACTAATTCAACTTTTCTTCTACTTGGCTTATCAAGTAATACACAGCATTTTACGCTTGCTGGATTTTTAGTTTTTAAATGATTCATAACATGATGCATAGTTAATGCTGTATCTGTTATATCATCTACTATTAATACATCATATCCTTCTAAACTAGAATTTACATCTGATACAACCTTTACGTTCCCACTACTTTGTTCTCCGTGACCATAGCTTGAAGTTGTCATAAACTCTATTTTAACTGGAACAGTTATGTTTCTTACTAAGTCAGCACAGAAGATAAAGCTTCCTTTTAATAAAGATACTACTAAAAGATTCTTTCCTTCATACTCTTTAGATATTTGTGCACCTAATTCCTTAAGTCTAGTAGCAATTTGTTCTTCAGAACATAAAACTTCCCACTTTTTAGTTTCGATATTCATAATAAATCCTCCATTATGTATAAATGATACTTTCAATTTTATAGGAGATTAGATGTTTTTGCAAGGAGAATTACTTAACCTTGTTCATATCATCCATTACATTTATTATAACCTCATCTGTAACAGACATACCTTTATCACTTACTCTTCCTAGGTTTTGTATACTTTGTTCTACTTTAGCTCCAACTATACCATTCATTGGTGGTACGAAACATTGTTGTTTAGCTATTATAGCACTTTGTACTGCTGCTGATGCTGCTGATGCTAATTTTAATGCACAACCTGCTTTTGCACCATCACATATCATACCACTTAAGTTAGCTACCATATTTTCTATAGCACCTTCTATTTGTCTTTCATCTCCGCTCATTAACCAAGATAAACCTGCTGTAGCTCCTGTTGATGCAGCAACTCCACATCCACATACTGCTGATAATCTTCCTGTGTAATTTTTAATGTATGCTGTAACTAAGTGAGATATAGCTAAAGCTTTTGCTAATCTTTCATCTGATTGAGGGAATTTCTTGTTGTATGCTACTATTGGAAGTATAGCAGTTAAACCGTGATTTCCACTACCATTTGAACTCATAACTGGCATTTTAACTCCTGCCATTCTAGCATCTGATGCAGCTGCTGTTATCATCATAGCTTGGTTCATTAAGTCGTCTCCAAGTAATCCATCTTCCATAGATTTCTTTATTCCGTATCCAACACCTATACCTACTTTTTGATTTAATCCATAGTTAGCTATTTCTTCATTCATAGCTATTCCTTCTAATAAGAATTCTATGTCTTTAAGATCTAATGCTTCTACATTTTTAACTAATTCTTCTATAGTTATAGTGTCCATTATGTTTTCTTCTTTTTCTGTTGTAACTGCTATTTCTTCTAAACCTTCTTCATTTAATAAAACATTTCCATTTTCTTCTAAGTAAACAAAGTTATCATGCTTAGTTCTTATAATAACCCTTGAAGTTCTAGTTTTTCCTTCTAAGTTTACTTCTATATATACCTTTTCCTTTGTATCCGCTGGTGATATTGATATTGGATGAGTATCCATATACTCTTCTGCCTTTTTAACTTCTTCCTCAGTTAAAGTTTCTAATACTCTTAATCCATTTTCAGAGTGTCCACCTATAAATCCTAAAGCTACTGATATTTTTAATCCTAATCTTTCTGTTCCTGGTATTCCTACACACATTCCGTTCTTATATACGTTTGGGCTAACTAATACGTTATGCTTAACTATTTCTTCCCCTAATAATTCTTTTGCTTTAGCACAAGCTAATGCAACTGCAACTGGCTCTGTACATCCTAGAGCTGGCTTTACTTCTGCCTTTAATATATTAACTATTTGATTTCTTACATCCTTCATAACATTTCCTCCCACATAAATTAAGTTTATACTTTTATATATAGCAATATATGTGCCAACTTTTTAAATTAATTATTATTTTTCTATTATTTAATTTATCTAGTTAAAACGTTTCCGTAAAATGCTTATATGTACGCATTTGTCATCATTTTTCTACATTATAATTAAGATTATTATTTTTTTAGTTTTTTTCTAAATCTGCATTTAAATATTAATTTTGTGTATAAATTTATATTTTTATCTCAATTCGAGTAAAAAAAATCTCAAAATGAGATTTTTTCTCATTTTGAGATAATTTTATATTTCTCTAGTTTTCTATATAGAGTAGCTCTAGATATACCTAATGCTTTTGCTACTAGCTCTTTGTCTTTTTTATAATCTTTATATTTATGTAATGCTTTAATGATTTCTGCTTTTTCTAATTCTTCTAAAGTTCTTATCTTATCATTTTGAACTAATACTTCTTCTAACTCTACATTTTTTAATTTATTAGGTATTACATCTAATGTTATAATTTCTCCTATAGACATATTCACGCCATACTCTATTATATTTTGAAGCTCTCTTATATTTCCTGGCCATTTATATTCTAACATTACATCTAGCACATTTTTGTCAATACCAGTTACATGCTTTTCTAACTTTCTAGAATATTCTTTTATCATAAAATCTATTAAATCTGGTATATCATCTTTTCTTTGTCTTAAATTTGGAAGTGATATAGGTATTACATTAAGCCTATAATATAAATCTTCTCTAAAAGTTCCCTTTAATACCATTTTTTCTAAATCTTTATTGGTAGCTGCTATTATCCTTACATCTATAAATTTATTTGATTTTGCTCCAATTTTATTTAGCTCTTTTTCTTGTAATACCCTAAGTAATTTTGCTTGTAGATGCAAGCTCATATCTCCTATTTCATCTAGGAATATAGTACCCTTATTAGCTATTTCAAACTTACCTAATTTACCACCCTTTTTTGCTCCTGTAAAAGCTCCTTCTTCATAACCAAATAATTCACTTTCTAGTAAATTATCTGGTATGGCTGCACAATTTACAGCTACAAATGGATTTTCACATCTATTACTATGGTTATGTATAGCTCTTGCAAATAACTCTTTACCAGTACCACTTTCTCCTGTAATTAGTACTGTAGAAGTGGACTTAGAAGCTATTAGCGCTTCCTTTTTAACACTATTTATAATGCTACTATTTCCTATTATATTTTCTAATGTTATACTATAATCTTTATTTATTTTATTGTAGTTTTTAATAGCATCTTTGTTATCTATAA
Organism: Romboutsia sp. MSSM.1001216sp_RTP31141st1_G3_RTP31141_220114; assembly: GCF_039031195.1. Classification (NCBI taxonomy): domain Bacteria; kingdom Bacillati; phylum Bacillota; class Clostridia; order Peptostreptococcales; family Peptostreptococcaceae; genus Romboutsia; species Romboutsia sp. MSSM.1001216sp_RTP31141st1_G3_RTP31141_220114. The sequence goes on from NZ_JBCIUO010000004.1 coordinate 208,199, forward strand.
AGTCTATAACATATCCTTTTAATTCTTTCTTTAAAATAATTTCATTTATATTGTATATTCCTTTTAATTCATATCCATCTAATTTATAGTTAAAACTATGTGATTTTTCTTTTTTAAAATTATCTCTTGATGGTTTTTTTATGAACTCTAAAAGCTTAAATATATTTTTACCATTTATATTATTTTCTAAATTGAATACTTTCTTAAATTTTAAATTATATTTATCTATATTTCCATCTACATCAATAGATACTATAGCCTTATCTATACCATTTACTAAAGTCTCTAGCTTTTTCTTTTCTAATTCTAACTCATAAGCTTTTACTTGAGCTTTAATTTTATTAGATATTAAATCAGCCATTTTACCTAAAAAATTCATTAATACATCTTTATTATTTTTTATAACTTTAGCTTGTTCCTCTGTAAAAGCTATAAGGCCTATAACCCCATAGGTTACTCCTTCGCTTATTATAGGGCAACAAACCTCTGCAAACTCTTTACAATCTCCACTATTGGAGCATTCATTACATATATCATTACAACTTGGATCATCTATTATTATTTCTATCTGTTCTATTAGACATTTATTAAAAGCAGAGTATCCACTTATTTTTTCTCCTATTTTTTCTAAATATATACCTGTACCTGCAACTCTAGTTAAGTCATCATCTACTATGGTTACATCTATACCTAAAACAGCTACTATTGCTTCTGCTATATTTTGAATATCTTCTCTTATGTATTTTAAGTTTGCCATATTAATCCTTTCTTAATCTTTTTAAATTAAGTATTTCTTTTATATCCTTTAATACTAAATATATTTTATTTAGCGTAAATTGTATAGATATTAATATAACAAACATCATTACTACTATTATTAATTGATAATTTATACTCATAACTATATGGCTCCTATTTTTAGTTTAATATATAAAAGACCAGGCTAACCTAGTCTTTATATATATTAGTAAAATCTCTATTTTCTTTTTCCTATATAAATGTATCTTTCATTTTCTACTTCTTTAACATTACCTTCAAAATCTAAAGTTGAAAATAACTTTGCAACATCATTTGGATAATGGTACTTGATATTTTCTCCGCACAGTTTATGCTTTAGATTTTTTAACTTAACTTTAATATTTTTTAAATTTAAATCTTCTAATATTAACTCACCATTGATCTTTAGTACTCTGTTAATTTCTTTAGATGCTTGCTCGAAATTTCCAGTGTTATTAAAGTGATCTAATATTATAACTTTGTCAAAATGTCTATCTTCAAAAGGCAATAGTTCAAGTGTTCCTTTTATAACATTACAGTTTCCGTTGTGTATTAAGGAATAACATACGTCTTCATAAGGGCTATTCTCAAGTATTGTTACATATACTCCTAGCCTTCTTAATCTTTTCCCTAGGTCACCTATTTTTCCTACAAGTAGTATATGATTGCCTACATTATACTTTATCGTATCTAAAAAACAAGTTATATCATCAGAGTTATCTGTCAAACTAATACTAGGGTCGTAATCATGATATAATACGCTTTTCACAGTGCTCCCCCTCTTTACTTTCTGCATTTATAACTAACATCATAGAATAAATTATAATAAATAAGGAGCAACTATTCAACTAGTAAATTTTTAGTTTTTTTATGAAACCCTATTCATTATTATTTTCACTCATTTTTTTTATTTTCGATATAGAAACTTCATAAGCAACTTTCTTTATACTATTTCCATCTTCACCTTTTTTTTCATACTCTCTACTTTGAACTCTTCCCCACATTTGTATTCTATCTCCAACCTTTAACCCTTTAGCAAATTTTGCATTTCTTCCCCAAACTATTGATGGTATATAGTCTGATTTATTGTATGGTCTATTTATTGCTACTAATAAATCTGTTATCTCTCTCCCTAATGGAGTCTTTCTATAAACGGGCTCTTTACATATGTAACCATCTAAAAATATACTGTTTGGATCTTTATTTTCCTCTTCTATCGTCTTTATTTCTCTAACAAAAACAGTTAAAACTAGTCTATTTCTATTATCAATATTTTTATTATAAGACCTTAACTGCCCCAATATACTACATAAATTCCCTTCCTCTATTTTTATATCTTCTAAAAGTCTTTCTGAAACTGTAATAGGAAGTATATCATAAGAATCACTAAGTCTATTTATTTTAATAGTAGTGTTATAAAACTTCTCTCCAAATATTTCATGACTGAATTCTAAGTTTTCACTCAGTTCCCCTCTTAAATTCACTACATTCGTTTCTTCTTTAACTGTTACCATCTTTATCCCCCCACAATTTGTTAATTGTATATTTTATCTTTTATATAATAAATATATTTATAAATTCTTACTTTTATTACTACTTATTCTGTAGCTTTTGAACTCCATTACTATCCACTTTGAAATTTTCTTTGTATGTTATTTCTGATACAGGAACTATTTTATATCCATCTTTCTTTAAATTAAGTATTATAGTGTCTATGTAATTTTCCACATTACTTACATTTGAATGAAATAATACTATAGATCCTGGTTCAGAATTTTTCATTACTCTATCAATAACATGATTTGCACCAAATCCCTTCCAATCCATAGAATCTAGGCTCCATTTAATTGTTTGATGATCTAATGAATTGCTCACCTCTAAAGTTTCTTTATCTGTATCACCAAATGGAGGTCTAAATAAACTTGTTTTTTCTCCTGTTATATCATATATTTTTTCTGATACTAACTTAATTTCTTGAGCTTTTGATTCTTTTGATAAATTTTTAAAACTTGCATGTGTATTAGAATGATTTCCTATTTCATGACCTGCATTATGTATTTTTTCAACTAATTCCTTATTATCTTCTATCCAACTGCCCAGCAAAAAAAACGTAGATTTTACATTATGTTTTTCTAAAACTTGTAAAATTTCATCTATATTATTTTTTCCCCATGCTACATCAAAGGTTAAAGCTATTTCTTTATCATTTGTATCAACACTATGTATTGGCATACTAGCTACTTCTTTTTCATAACATACATATCTAATTCCACCTATTAAAGCTATTATAAAAACTATTGTTACTCCTAAAAAGAAAGTACTAGATCTAAAATATTTTATTTTTTTAGACTTATACTTCATATTTACACCTCCTTTTTGTTGTCCTATATTTAAAACTTATTTTTATTTTTTTCAAAAAATTACTATTAAACTAAATTTATTATTTGGGCAAATTAAAGTTAATACTAATATAAGGTGGTGCTATTATGTCAATTATAAAAAGTTCTTTTGGTAATATTAAAGGTCATCAAGTTGAAACAGCTAGAAAGACATTTAAACTTGAAGGTAGACACTATCTAAGAGAAGCACATGGAATTGAAGAAGGTGTACGTAAAGATAAAAAAATAAAAATTGATACAAAGTTCAAACAATAAAAATTGATACAAAGCACAAATAATTTTTAAAAAAACGTATATAAAATTTGATTCCAGGGTAAATTAGTATCAACAATACAATATGTATTGTACACAACATCTAAGGAGGAAATTTACTATGGCAAACAACAACAGAAAAGCTGTTCCAGAAGCTAAGGCTGCATTAAACCAAATGAAGTTAGAGATAGCTAATGAAATAGGATTATCTAACTATGACACAATAGACAAAGGTAACTTAACAGCTAGACAAAACGGTTATGTTGGTGGCTATATGACTAAAAAATTAGTTGAAATGGCTGAAAACCAAATGGCTGGTAAATAGTATAGTAAATTCTGACATCTAAGTGATAAGAGGCTACCTAAATGGTAGTCTCTTATATTTTTACGAATAAAAAAAGATATTTTATTTATTGAATATATTTAAATTCTACTTTTATTTTTGTATATTTTGGTTTAATATATTATATAGAAATAGTTTACGGAGGATGGTACAATGTTTGAAAACTCATCTGAAGAATTAGCTTCTCACAAGCTTTTAATTTTATATATTTTAAATAAAATTAATATGGATTTAACTAATTCTCAAATTACTCAAGTTATCTTAGAAACTGAGACTATGAATTATTTTTCTCTTCAACAGTTTTTAAGTCAACTTATGGAATCTAAATTTTTAGTTACTTATGAGGATTCTGGTAAAGAATATTACTCTCTTACTCAAAAAGGGTTAGAAATATTAGAGTACTTCTTATCTAGAATACCTGAAGATACAGCTAAAAAAATAGACGAGTATATAATAAATAATAAAGAGAATCTGTTATCTGATACACAAGTAAAATCAAGCTTTGTAAAACAAAGTGATCATGAATTTATTGTTAACTTGAGAGTTATTGAAAATCAATCTAACTTAATAGATTTAAACTTAAATGTTTCATCAGAGAAACAGGCCAAGCTTATTTGTAACAATTGGAAGAAAAATGCATCATATATGTATGCAGAAGTTATAGATTTACTTATACGTGATAACCACTAAGCCTATAAACATATTATTGTTGTAGGCTCTTTTCCTGTTTTAATTTCATTTATAAACATGTGATTTATTGCATTATATACTTTTATAGAGTTATTTTGAGTATCAGATACAAATAATAATTCTTCATTTCTAGAAATAGCTAAACCTTGTGGATTCCCATTTATCTTAATTTCACCTTTAATTTCTAAGTTATTATAATCTAATATTACTACTTTTTTATGTCCTAAATCAGCTATATATACCTCACTTTTACTATAGTTAAAGCATATTTCTACTGGTATCAAAAACTGATTTATTGTATGCTTTATCTTCATATTAAATCCATCTAGTACTATTACACTTCCATCTAATGTAGATACATATACTTCATTTTTTTTAGTATCTACCTTTATATGCCATGCTTTGAAGTCTATCTTAATCTCCCTATCTATACATTTGCTTAAGGTATCTATACAGTATATAGAATTTTTACAAGGTACATATAATTTATTTTCTTTTTCATTAAAATCAAATCCATGCGGTGTTTCTCCTACACTAATTATACCTACTGGCTCTAGCGTATGTTCATTTATTATGTAAATACTATTAGAATCTTCATTAGATATATAAAGCTCTCCTTTAGATATACCTATCTGACTTAAGTTACCACCTATAGACATACTATCTATTATTTTCTTTAGTTCCAGGTCTAGTATATACATTATTCCATTAATTGAACTGGGTAAATACATTAATTTCTGCTTTTTATTTATGCAAAAATGATGCGGATAAGTCCCATCATCTAATAGTATTTCTTCAGTTTTAAAATCTTTATAATCTAATATACTTATGCTATTCGATAGATAATTTGAAATGTATAGCTTCAAACTTTAGCCCCCTTTATTATTCATACATATACTATAATAGTATATTCTTTTGTATCTATATATTATTACTATCTTTTAGTATTGCAATATTAAATATATATTTGATATGATAGGATTGAAAATAATATATTAAGTTAGGGGTTTTATTATGAAAGTAACATTTAAGCCAAGTGGCGTTTGTTGTAGAGAAATGAATTTTGAAGTAGATGATAACAATGTTATAACTAATGTTGAGTTTGTAGGTGGATGTCCAGGTAATTTAATAGGACTTAAGCAATTAGTAATTGGGCAAAATGCATTTGAAGTAGCTGATAAGTTAGCTAATATACCTTGTGGTGGAAAAACTACTTCTTGCCCAGACCAATTATCTAAGGCTATACGCCAATCTCTATAATATTTATTTATGAGTATCTTTAGGTATTTTACCTTATTTGATACTCTTTTTTATTTATATAAAATATATTTTATAAATTTTTAGTTCATTTAAATAATATATTGATAAACTATTTTATAATTGTTTTTAAATTTAAAAAGTGCCTTAAAATAGCCATTGTTACTATTTTAAAGCACTTTGTTTTATACTACTATGCTAACTCTAATGTATTATTTACTATTGTTCTAACTGCTCCTATCATATATAAAGATCCTGCACTTATTATTATATCTTCTTTTTTAGAGTTTCTTAGTGTATAATTGACAGCTTCTTCTATGTTTTCTATTGAAATTACATCGTCCACATATTTAGATATTTTTTCTTTTAAAGCTTCACAGCTTATAGCTCTTGGATTATCTGGAGTTGTTGTTATTACCTTATCAAAATAAGGCATAATTATTTTTAACACACTATCTATATCTTTATCCTCTAACATTCCTATTAAAAGAGTTCCTTTTTTGTCTCCAAAATTTTCACTTATAGATTTAGCCAAAGAACTTGCTCCATCTTCATTGTGTGCTCCATCAATTATAAATATAGGATCTTCCATTAACTTTTCTATTCTACCTGGCCACTTTGTATTTAATAGACCTATTCTAATATCTTCTTCATTTATATCTAAATTTTTAGCTTCTTTTAAGTACTCTACCACACTTAAAGCTAACATGGAATTATTAACTTGATGTTCTCCTATTAACTTTATTTCTAAGTCTTCATATGTTTTATTCATAACCTTACAGCTATATACTTGAGAATTTATATCTGATTTTTTAATTTTCATACTATCAAATGTAACTTCTATATATTTAGCATTTTTCTCTTTACATATATCTTTTATAACATCTTTTGCTTCATCACTTTGATCGTATACTATAGCTACTCCATTTTCTTTTATTATTCCACCTTTTTCATAGGCTATTTTAGCAACTGTATCTCCTAATATACCTACATGGTCTAAGCTTATAGATGTTATTACACTTACTTCTGATTTATTTATAACATTAGTAGCATCATATCTTCCACCCAATCCAACTTCTAGCGCTACAAAATCTACATTTTTTTCACAATAATAATAAAACGCCATAGCAGTTACTATTTCAAATTCTGTAGGATATGAATATCCATTTGCCACCATATATTCTATTTTTTCTTTTATTACGGTAACTATTCTAGCTACATCCTCTTCTGGTATATTTTCTCCATTTACTCTTATTCTCTCTGTGAAAGTTTCTAAAAATGGTGATGTATATAATCCAACTTTGTATCCAGCTTCCTTTAATATACTTGTTATAAAAGAACAAGTTGAACCCTTTCCATTAGTTCCTGCCACATGTATTATATTTATCTTATCTTGTGGATTTCCTAATAATTCTAATAGTTTAGATATATTATCTAGTCCTAACCTTACTCCAAACTTGTGAGTTTCTTCTATGTACTGTAATGATTCTTGGTAATTCATTTATTATCCCCCTTAGTCATTTCTCTTTTGTTATTATTTATCTACTTTTTATTATAGTATATTTTTTACTAATTTGTTTATAATATGATATCTAATTACATAATAAAAACGAGTTATTTTTCTACTAACATAGTCCATATTCCGATCTCTTTAAATCCTATCCTACGATATACTCTTCCCGCTTTTGGATTATCATAAAATAGACATAATGTCTTATTGCGCTTAAGTAAATCACTACATAGTTTAGATAAACATTTACCCATATATCCTTGTTCTCTATATTCTTTTTTAGTTGCTACCCCTACAACCATAGCAGATTTACTATTCTCTGCCGTTATTTGTGATATAGTTATTATTTCTTTGTCGTCATTTTCTATATAATAAGATACTGTGCTATTATCTTTTATTCTACTTCTTATTGTATCAACACTATATTCTACAGAAAATTCCTCTATTGTACTTAATAAATCATATATTCTTTGTGCATCCTCTTCGATGCCTAGTTTTATAGTATCATCCCATTTTAAAAGTTTTTTATCATCTTTTAATTCACAAAAATATGTAATTTTTTCTTCGTAATCTTTCAATACATCTTTAAATTTTTCTATTATAGTATCTTTTCCTGATATTATTTTTTTGCCTTTATATTTTCTTATAATATCCTTAAATTCAGATACATCTTCATCTAGTTTTTTAATATATGGTATAAAATTATTTGTGTATCTTAATAAAATACCTCTTAAATTGTTATCTTCATCAAACTTTCCCCATACTTCTTGGAAATCTTTATTAAACCCATGCTGTTCAATATCTCCTATTATAAATAAATTTTTACTAGGCTCCTTTACTACATAATCTAAGACTATATTTCTATGTTTATCTTCTAGTTTCAATATCATAGCATTCTCTCCAATCTTAAATATATAGATTATATATATTCCTTTTTTCGGAAATAATATCCTTTAAAATATTTTACATTGTACTTTATCTAATAAATATAAAAGCATAGGTAGTATACCTATGCTCTATAAATTATCAATAACTTTTATAAAATTCTATGAGTTATTAGTTATTTATATATTTTTCAAATACTTCTCCAAAATCTTTATTGTTATATGTATTTCTTAAGTTTTCCATCCAGTTGAAGTTAAACTTAGCTAAGTCTTCTACTATATTTACCGGATTTCCTTCTAGATGATTTCTTGATATTGCATCATTAGCCATCTTAAGTCCATTTATACCATCTTCTACAGATGTATAATTTCTTCCTTGTATCATACTTATTTCAACTAGAGCTTTATATACATCTTTTAACTGTTCTAGTTGTTTTTTATCTACATCTATGCTAAACCTTTCATTACCGAAATTAAACTTTATTTCTATATCTAAATCTACTGTACCTGCAGTTTCTAATGTAACTTCATCTACTCTTTCATAGTAAAATTCATGTCTTTTTACAACCCTTTTCCTACTAACTGCATTTGCTCCATCTACATGTAAAAGGCCTCTATTAGTAAATACGTATTCATCTGATTTTGACTTTATAACAAAGTATATTTTTTCTCCATCTTCATGCATTATGTAGTCGTCTCCATCAACTTTATCAAAATCTTGAGGAGATATAATCTTTCCTATATCTGATAGTCCTAATGTATCGGCTGCCATTCTTCCTAATATATTTTTTGCCATTTTTCTACCTCCTAATATAAATAAGTATTTCAATTCTCTTACTTATATTATAAACTATAATTATCCACTTATCTCAAAGATTTTTCATAACATAATAAAAGAGCTATCTCTATTTAGAGGTAGCTCTTTTTATATAAACTATTTTATTTTAGCTTCTATATTTTCTATTCTTTCAAGAACTGATTTCATCATTTCTTCGAATTTTTCTTTTTTAGCCTTTTCTTCATTAACTAAGCTTTCTGGAGCTTTAGCTAAGAATCCTTGGTTAGAAAGCTTTCCGTTAACTCTCTTTATTTCGCCTTCTAATTTAGCTTTTTCTTTATTTAATCTATCTAATTCTTTAGTGAAGTCTACTAATTCATCAAGTGGTATAAATATTTTAACTCCATCTATAACAACACTTACTGCATCTTCTTGTATACCAGCTTCATTGTCTACTATTTCAACAACTGATGCAGATGCTAATGTTACAAAGTAATCTCTACCAGCTTCCATAGCTTCTTTCTTTTCAGCTGTTGGAACTATTATAACTTTAGCTTTCTTTGATGGTGGAACATTCATTTCAGCTCTTACATTTCTTATGTTTCTTATTCCATCCATTGTTAAGTTCATCATTTCTTCTTCTTTAGCCATGTTGTCTTCTTCAGTGTAATGAGGCCACTGAGCCACTACTATACTTCCTTCTACTGTTGGAAGATGAGTGTATATTTCTTCTGTTATAAATGGCATATATGGATGAAGAAGTTTTAATATCTTCTCTAATACATATGTTAATGTATATAATGCTGTTTGTTTAGCAGCTTTATCGTCAGAGTATAATCTTGGCTTAACTATTTCTATATACCAGTCACAGTACTCAGACCACGCAAAGTCGTATATTTTTTGAGCAGCTATACCAAGGTCAAACTTGTCCATGTTGTCGTTAACTTCTTTAACCACATTGTTAGCTCTTGATATTATCCACTTATCAGCTAAAGTCATAGAGCTTTCAACTGATTCTCTAGTTACACCATTCATTATCTCTTCATCTATGTTCATGAATACAAATCTTGATGCATTCCATAATTTATTTGCGAAATTTCTAGATGCTTCTACTCTTTCCATATAGAATCTCATATCATTTCCTGGAGAGTTTCCAGTAGCTAACATGAATCTTAAAGCATCAGCTCCGTATTGGTCTATTACTTCTAATGGGTCTATTCCGTTTCCTAAAGACTTACTCATCTTTCTACCTTCAGAGTCTCTAACAAGTCCATGGATTAATACATGTTCAAATGGAGTTTCTTCCATACAGAACATTCCTGCAAATGCCATTCTTACAACCCAGAAGAATATTATATCGTATCCAGTTACAAGTACACTTGTTGGATAGTAGTAGTTTAATTCTTCTGTATTGTTTGGCCAACCTAATGTTGAGAAAGGCCAAAGTGCTGAAGAGAACCATGTATCTAATACGTCTTCATCTTGCTTAAATTCATGATGTCCACACTTAGGACAAGTAGTAGGCATTTCTTTAGCAACAACTACTTCTCCACACTCTTGACAGTAGTAAGCTGGTATTTGGTGACCCCACCATAATTGTCTTGATATACACCAATCTCTTATGTTTTCTAACCATTGTAAGTAAGTTTTATCAAACTTATCTGGTACAAACTTTAATTCTTGTTTCTTTAATATATCTATAGCAGGTTTTGCTAATTCATCCATCTTAACAAACCATTGATCTGATAATCTTGGCTCGACTACTGTATGACATCTATAACAAGAACCTACATTGTGATTATGGTCTTTTATAGCTATTAAGTATCCAGCTTCATCTAAGTCAGCTATAAGTTGCTTTCTGCACTCATATCTGTCCATACCTTCATACTTACCAGCTAATTTATTCATTGTTCCATCTTCATTCATTACATTTATTTTTTCAAGGTTGTGTCTTTGACCAACTTCAAAATCATTAGGGTCATGAGCTGGAGTCATTTTAACTGCACCAGTACCGAACTCTAAATCAACATAATCATCAGCAACTATTATTATTTCTCTGTTTACTAATGGAAGTATTGCTTTCTTTCCAACTAAGTGAGTGTATCTCTCATCTTCTGGATTTACAGCTATACCACTATCTCCAAGCATTGTTTCTGGTCTAGTAGTAGCTATTTCTAAGAATTCGTCACTACCAACTATTGGGTATTTTATATGATAGAACTTTCCATCATGTTCTTCATGTTCAACTTCTGCATCTGATAAAGTTGTTTTACAATCTGGACACCAGTTTATTATTCTGTTTCCTCTGTATATTTGACCTTTTTCATATAACTTAATGAAGAACTCAATAACAGCTTCGTTACATCCTTCATCCATTGTGAATCTTTCTCTATCCCAATCACAAGAGTCTCCTAATTGTTTCATTTGGTCTACTATTTTTCTACCAAATTCATTTCTCCAATCCATAGCTCTCTTTAAGAATTCTTCTCTTCCTAAATCGTACTTAGACTTTCCTTCTTGTTCTCTTATTCTTTCAACAACTTTAACTTCAGTTGCTATAGAAGCATGGTCAGTTCCTGGTTGCCATAAAGCTTCATAACCGTCCATTCTCTTCCATCTTATAAGTATATCTTGTAAAGTATGGTCAAGAGCATGCCCCATGTGTAATTGTCCTGTTATATTTGGTGGTGGAAGCATTATAGTGAAAGGCTTCTTGTTTGGATTTGGCTTAGATTTAAATAATCCATCTTCAATCCACTTTGAATATAATCTTGATTCAAAATCTTTTGGATTATACGTTTTTGGTAAATTAGTGTTTTCCAATTTCATTTCCTCCTCATTTTATTTAAAATTTTATTTTTATTAAAAATTTGTCTTACTAAAATTATTAATAATACAAGTAACTTAATAACTTTATTTTGATTAAAAGTCTTAAACTTATATATTTTATAGTATAAATTAAAAAAGAGCCATTCATCCTTATAAGGACGAAAAGCTCGCGTTACCACCTTAATTCCCAAATTGAACTCATTCATCTCTCAAGAGTTATATTCCGTATTTACTTAGCTACATCTCTTAATCATAACTTCACTAATCTATAATACAGATACTTAATAATTTGGGCTCTTTATGGATTTTAACGATTCCCACCGTCTAAACCTACTGCTAGTTCAGCTTAGAAACTCCAAAGCTACCTTCTGCAAACCTATACTAAGAAGACCTTTCAGCCTATGAGTCTTCATCTCTTTTAGTAGTATTTACATACTCCTCTTTATCATAGTTTTTATCTTATTATTTATTCTTTAATTATATCCAATTAATATTATTATTGTCAATTATTTATAATAATATATGTACTACTTTGATTTTTTAATTAGCTTTGAACATTTCCTTTCCAATAGTTTCGATCTTGTGTATCTTCACTTATTGGTTCTATCTTATAACCTCTTTCTTTTAATACTCTTATAATGTTATCTAAAGCTTCTACAGTTTGTTCTTTTTCATGCATTAGTACTATTAAATTAGATTTATCTCTACCATAATATAATAAACTACTTAAAATATTGTCTGTTGTGGATTTCCAGTCTAGTGTGTCTAGATTCCAATCCCATATTTTATAATTATTTTCTACTAATATATCATAAGATTCTTTAGGCATATAAGGCTTGCTTCCATAAGGCAGCCTTATTAATTTTGATACATCTCCTGTTATATTATAAAGAGTTTCTTGGCAGGTTTTAAATTCATTTAGTGTTGCTTGTGGTGTTTCATAGAGCTTATGTATATCATGAGTTACACTATGAAATCCCATACCATGCCCCTCTTTTTGCATTCTATTTAATTCATCTGGGTGTTTCTTCATATTATCATTTATCATAAAAAAAGTTGCTTTAACTTGATTTTTTTCTAATATGTCTAATATCGAGTTAGTGTATTTAGATGGACCATCATCTATAGTTATATATGCTATCTTCTGTGGTAATAAAACAGGACCTTTTTCTTTTTGTGTTGTAGCTTCGTTTATAGTTTGAGTTAAAATACTCGTTACTATATAATTTTCTAATAAAGTATATTTTCTATCCTCATCTTCCTTTGGTATATTAAAAATAACTATGCTTAATACAATAAATACTACTAAAATTATAGCTAAAATTTTGTAATTTTTTTTTATATTCATCCCCCTAATCCCCTTTGTTTATTACTTTATAATCTTATATCTCTGTTAAATAATCCTAACAATTTCTCCCTTTCTTCACTTCTTAGTGTTTCTATTTTTTTCATATCCATTTTTGCTAAAAATTGAATTACATTTATATTTTCAAATGGAGTTTTTATATTTGTTTCTTTAGAATATTCTTGTACAAATGATTTACCTTTTTCTGTTTCTAAAATACGCTTTGGCCCTCCTACACATCCACCTATACATCCCATACCTTCAACAAAAGTTACATCGATGTCTTTATTTATAACTTTTTCAAGCCCTGCTTTGCAGTCTTTAGCTCCCTGAAAAGTAATAGCTTTAAAATTAGCTTTCGGATTTATTTTTTTTACACACTCTTCAATAGATTTACTTACCCCTCCTGCATGAGCATATATTCTTCCAAGAGCTGATGATTCTATTCTATTTTCTTCTACTTCTTTATCCGCTTCTATATCCAAAGCCTTAAATATCTCCTCTAATTCTTTAAATGTTAATACAAAATCTACTGCTCCTTTTATATCTTCTGCTATAGCTTCTTTCTTTTTGGCTACGCAAGGTCCAATAAAAACTACTTTAGCATCTTCGTTTAAAACCTTTATAATCCTTGCACAGGCAATCATAGGAGATACTGACTTAGATATGTTGTCTACAATTTCAGGGTAACTTGACTTTATTAAACTAATCCAAATCGGGCAACAGCAACTAGTTATAAAACATTCTTCTTTATTTTCTTTAATATGATTACAATAATCATAACTTTCTTTGACAGTAAGTATATCTGCTGCTAAAGCTACTTCTATCATGTCTTTGAAACCTACTTTTTTAAGAGCACTTCTTAGCTTACCAGGAGTTACATCATTTCCAAGTTGTCCTACAAATGATGGAGCTACAGTTGCGTACACAGGATGTTTTTTATCTTTTAGTAACTTTAAAATAGGTATGAATTGAATCTTATCAGATATTGCCCCTAAGCTACATTCTCTTATACATCCTCCACATGAATTACATGTATTGTCCTTATTACAATTAATATGCTTCTCTTTTACTAAACATTCCTTTCCATCTTCTTTGTTAACACAATGATTGCACACTTGAGAGATTACTGATATTATTGGTGTGCTTATTTCCTTTGTGCACATAGCTTTATTTAGCATTTCTTTTATTGTTTCATCTATTTTATCTATTGGATCTAGCCCCATAACTATTCTCATTAAATTTAATATGACCTCTTCCCCAAATTCATTATATACGCTTTTATCTAGCACTTTTTTAGGTATATTATCTATATCATCAAATTCCTCACTCCAAATAGCTTTTATAAGCTCATTAAAAAGCTTCATTTTATAAGTATCTAATATTTTCGTATTTAAATTAATTGATTCCATGAAAAATGCCTCCTTAAATACTATATAGGTAATATTTACGAAGGCACTAAATTTTATTTATTAAATTTGTAATTTGAATATATTAAATTAATCTCTAGATTCACTAGATCGTTTTAATATAATTTATATTGATTGTTACTATTAATAGTATGAAGTATTTCTGCTTCTTCTATTATCTTCCTTAGATGATAATTGAATACAGGACTTTTGCTTTCATCTAAATCCCATTCTATTTCTTCTATTTCATAGATATCTCTTAGAATTGCATAATTTTCTTTGCTTAAGTATAGTTTTTTATCTAATAATTCTATTGACTGTACATGGAAATATATCTCTCTACATATAATTATTGTTTCTTCTATTTTTTCTATATCTATATTATCTCTGCTATAATCTAGCTCATCTATCAACTTAGAATAAGAGCCTTCTACTTTCTTTATCTCTTTTTCTAGTTCTTTTATATTAAAACTTCCTTTTTTTAATATCTTAAGTTCTAGAAATTCTTTTGTTAATTTTTCTATAGATTGAAAATCATTTTTTGTAGTATCTAAATAGTCTGGTCTTGCTAATATATAATTAATAAATACCCCTACAACTACTCCTATTGAAGTATCTAACACTCTAAAGAATGAATACTCTGCGGGGCTAGAATTTATAACTCCAAGATGTATAGATAAAAAAGTTACACATGCAACAACTACTGCTTTATTGAGTTTAAACATATTGCATAGATATATTGTAATAATTACTCCAAGACCACAAAGTAATGCATCTCCTGGCTTAATTAGCACAATTAGAAAGCCTATTATACCTCCAAGTATCGTACCTTTTACTCTGTTAAATCCAGCTTTTAGCGAACCTTTAACTGTATCTTGCACTGATACTACACATGCTATGGTTGAGTAAAATGGATTTTGGACAATCATTGAACCTAATACAACACAAACAGCTACACTTAATCCTGTTTTAAAGGTCCTCATGCCGACTTTTTCTAATTTCAAAATTTTCCCTCCAATTTGTTATTTATTTATATTTAATAATTCTATTATTTCATTTTTTATATCATTTGGTAAGTCCTGCTCTAAATTTCTTTTTAATAATTCTTCATGTTTTATACCATTTTTAACTAAGTATTTTTTTATAATAGGTACTCTTCCTTTAGGATCTCCCATAACTAAATATGCTACAAACCAATCTTCTAGAGTGGTTATAGGTATAACTACTTTATCTAAATTTGTTAAAT
Source organism: Romboutsia sp. MSSM.1001216sp_RTP31141st1_G3_RTP31141_220114 (assembly GCF_039031195.1). Classification (NCBI taxonomy): domain Bacteria; kingdom Bacillati; phylum Bacillota; class Clostridia; order Peptostreptococcales; family Peptostreptococcaceae; genus Romboutsia; species Romboutsia sp. MSSM.1001216sp_RTP31141st1_G3_RTP31141_220114. Next base: position 223,918 of record NZ_JBCIUO010000004.1, read on the forward strand.
ACTTTATAGACTTTTCATCTAGTATAAACTCGTATATAGATTTATTTTCTAACTCTATACTAAAGTCACCCATAAATTCTACTTCTACTCCATCTATATTATACCCAAAAAACTCTTTAGTTCTAAATGGATCTTTAGATGGCAAATCTAGCCTTTGACCTATATTATCCATAGCCTTTTTTATTTTTTGTGAATCTTTTGCCTCTATTAATATATCTATATCCCTTGGATTTTTTACTAATCCATTAAATTTTAGCATCATAGAACTACCTATAGCCCAAGTACAATCTAATTTATTTAATATCTCTGCAATTTTCTTTAAAATGTCCATATTTTTTAAACTCCTATCTTTATAATATATTTCTTATTAATCATGTTTATAATTAATCCTTATTATTTGTTTATTTTTTAGATTTATATTATAACATGAGAAATATTGATTTATTTTTATTACAAATAAAAAAGAGATATCCAAAAGGATACCTCTCTTTTTTATTCAATGAATTTGAAAAATCTATATTATTTATAACGATATAAGTTTAACTTATATTACACCTTGACTCATCATAGCATCTGCAACTTTTAAGAATCCAGCTATGTTAGCACCTACAACATAGTTTCCAGCATGCCCATATTGTTCAGCAGCATTTTTAGATGCTTCAAATATGTTCTTCATTATTACTTGTAATTTTTCTTCAACTTCTTCAAATGTCCAAGATAATCTCATACTATTTTGAGACATTTCTAAAGCAGAAGTAGCAACTCCACCAGCATTTGCAGCTTTAGCAGGAGCAACTAATAATCCTTTTTCTAAGAAATAGTTAACAGCTTCATTTGTACAAGGCATGTTAGCTCCTTCTCCAATTACTTTAGTTCCATTTTCAACTAATATCTTAGCTGATTCTAAGTTTATATCATTTTGAGTAGCACAAGGCATAGCTATATCACACTTAACAGTCCATATTCCTTTTTGACCTTCAACGTATGTAGCACCTTCTTTTCTAGCTACATATTCTTTTATTCTCTTTCTTTCTACTTCTTTTATTTGCTTAACTATACTTAAATCTATACCATTTTCATCTACTATATATCCAGAAGAGTCACACATAGCTATTACTTTAGCTCCATGTTCCATAGCCTTTTGAGCTGCATATATTGCAACATTTCCTGAACCTGATATAACAACTCTCTTGCCTTCAAATGTATCTTTGTGATAGTTTAACATTTCGTTTACAAAGTATACAACTCCAAATCCAGTAGCTTCTTTTCTAGCTAAAGAACCTCCATAAGTTAATCCTTTACCAGTTAATACTCCAGCATCATAAGCATTTCTTATTCTCTTATATTGTCCAAATAGGAATCCTATTTCTCTAGCTCCAACTCCTATATCTCCAGCTGGTACGTCTATATCTTTACCTATGTGTCTATATAATTCAGTCATAAAACTTTGACAGAATCTCATTATCTCATTATCAGATTTTCCTTTAGGGTTGAAGTCAGATCCACCTTTTCCTCCTCCTATTGGTAATCCAGTTAAAGAATTTTTGAATATTTGTTCAAATCCTAAGAATTTTATTATACTTAAGTTAACAGATGGATGGAATCTAAGTCCTCCTTTGTATGGTCCTATTGCACTGTTAAATTGTACTCTAAATCCTCTATTTACATGTACTTTTCCATTGTCATCAACCCAAGGCACTCTAAACATTATTTGTCTTTCTGGTTCAACTATTCTTTCTAATATACTTGCATCTATGTATTCTGGATGTTTTTCTAAAACACCTTCTAATGAATGTAAAACTTCTTCTATTGTTTGATGGAATTCTGGTTCTCCATTATTTCTAGCTTTTACATCATCGATAACTTTTTCTATTACTTCTTTAACATTGTTCCCCATTTTTATTAGCCCCCTTTGAAATTGAAAACATTTTCAATTAAATAGTACTCCACTATATCTATAATATCAACACCTTCTAATTTATTGAAATTTTCTGAATCTTCCTTAATTAGGACTATTTAAATTCCCATATAAAAATTATATATATTTTTTTGCTTCCTTTATCTATCTTGATTCTTAATTTGACTAATCTCTAAAATTTTTAATTTATAGCTTATTTGTAAATTAAATCATAAATTATCTCAAATTATAAATAGGATAAAGCTTTTACTTTATCCTATCTCAACCATTTCACCTTTTATAGCATATATTATTTTTTCACATACATTAGTGCTGTGATCACCTATTCTTTCTAAGTACCTTCCTACAAATAAAAGCCTTACTCCCTGATTTATAGTAGTTGAATTCTTATTCATAACTTCTAAGCACTCTACGTGTATTTGTTCGTATAAATTATCTATCTTGTCGTCCCTTTTTGCTATATCATAGCAAAGGTCTTCATCTTCATTTTCCAAAGCTTTATAAATATCATTAAGCATATCAGTACATATTTTAGCTGATTTTGGTATATCAATTAATTCCTTTATATAGGCTTCATCACCTATTTTTAAAGTTTCTTGTGCTATATTAACTGCATAATCTCCTATTCGTTCTAAATCAAGTGCTATATTTCCTAGAGCATATATATATCTTAAATCTTTTGCCATTGGTTGTTTTAATGCTATAAGTTCAATACTTCTATCTCTTATATATTCTCTTAGAGTATCTATCTCATCATCTTCTTTTATTACTTTTTTTGCTCCCTCTAAGTCTTTATTGATCATAGAGTTAATAGAATTATCTACTGCTTCCCTACACCTTTTTATCATTGCTAATGTGTAGTTTTTAAGTGTGTTTATACTTAACTCTAAACTTGTATCAACCATATATTTACTCCTTTTCTTATAAGTTTTATCCAAATCTTCCTGTTATATAATCTTCTGTACGCTTATCCGTTGGAGTTGTAAACATAGTTTTTGTGTCACTAAACTCTACTACTTCTCCAGTTAAGAAGAATGCTGTTTGGTCAGATACACGTGCCGCTTGCTGCATATTATGTGTAACTATTACTATAGTATATTCATCTTTTAAAGACTCTATTAACTCTTCTACCTTTGCTGTAGATATAGGATCTAGCGCTGATGTGGGCTCATCCATAAGTATTACTTCTGGTTTCATAGCTATTGTTCTTGCTATACATATACGTTGCTGTTGACCTCCAGATAGCCCTAGTGCAGATGATTTTAATCTATCTTTTACTTCATCCCAAATAGCTGCCCCTCTTAAGCTTTCTTCAACGATCTTGTCTAAAACTTTTCTATCTTTTATTCCATGTGTACGAGGTCCATAGGCTACATTATCATATATACTCATTGGGAATAAGTTTGGCTTTTGAAATACCATTCCTACCTTAGTACGTAATTTTATTACATCTTCACTTTTATATATATCTTCTCCATCTACCTCTATTTGTCCTTCTATTCTGACATTGTCTATTAAATCATTCATTCTATTTAAAGTTCTTAAAAATGTTGACTTACCACATCCAGAAGGACCTATTAATGCAGTAACCTTCCTTTCTTCTATATTCATATTTATTTTCTTTAATGCTTGATTATTTCCATAATATAAATCTAAATTTTTTATACTTATCTTTGTATTATTTAAACTCATCTTTTACACCTCGTAAAATTTCTTAGTAATTTGCTTTATTTAATTTCTTAGCCACTACTTTAGCTAATGTATTTAATATTAGTACCATTATTATTAACACAATTCCTATAGCTGCTGCTCCTTGTATATCTCCTTTTTCTTTTGTAAGTAAATATGCATGAACTGTTAATGTTCTAGCACTATCAAATATAGTTCCTGGCATTTGTGCAACTGTTCCTGCTGTTAATAATATAGCCGCTGATTCTCCGATAACACGACCCACTGATAATATAACTCCTGATAGTATCCCTGGTATTGCACTGGGAAGTACTACTTTATATAAGGTTTGGAACTTAGTTGAACCTAAAGCTAATGATGCTTCTCTATAACTTTGTGGTACTGTCTTTAAAGATTCCTCTGTTGTTCTTATTATTACTGGCAATATAATTATTGCTACTGTCAATGCCCCTGAAAGTATTGAGTACTTCATTCCTAAGGTAACTACAAAAAATATTCCCCCGAATAATCCATATATTATTGATGGTATACCTGCTAAACTCTCAGTCGCAAATCTTATTATTGTTACTAATCTTCCTTTTTTAGCATACTCTTGTAGATATATTGCTGATAATATACCTATTGGCGTTGCCACTATTATTGATAAAAGTACCATATAAACTGTGGATACTATCATCGGTAGTATTCCTCCACCACCCATTGGCGAATAATCACTAAATAAGAATGATGGATTTATTCCTTTTATACCTTGCATAAATATATATCCGACTATCACAATTAATGTTGTTACTGTAAATGCCGCAGATAAATAAACTGATGTTTTTAATATATTTTCTTTAAATTTTCTCATGCTAATCTACCGCCTTATTCGAAACTTTATTTAACACTATATTTAAGATTAATATAAACGTGAATAATACAACTCCTGTTGCAAACAACATTTCTTGATGTGTCCCAAATGCATATCCCATCTCTAACGCTATGTTTGTAGTAAGTGGTCTTACACTATCCATTAGAGATGATGGCATTACTGGAGAGTTACCTGCAACAAGTATTACTGCCATAGTTTCACCTAATGCTCTACCTATTCCAAGTATAACTGCTGCTAATATTCCTGACTTTGCAGCTGGTAATACAACTTTAAATATTGTCTCTATATTCGATGCACCTAATGCTAATGAACCTTCTTTATATGCTTTTGGTACTGCTCTTATTGCTGTTTCAGATACCGATATAATAGTAGGTAACATCATAATTGCTAAAACTATTATCACCGCCAATAAACTTTGACCTTTTGGTAAATTAAATATGTTTTGTATTGCTGGTACTATAACTGCTAAACCAAATATTCCATATAAAACTGATGGTATACCTGCTAATAGCTCAACTGCTGGAGATATTATTTTAGCTAATTTTTTTGGAGCTAGTTCAGCTATAAATACTGCCGTAAGTATACCTACTGGTACTCCTATTATTAAAGCTCCTGTCGTTGCAATTAATGATGCAACTACCATTGATGAAATTCCAAATTTATCTGCACTTGGTATCCATTTACTTCCAGTTATAAATTCTATAAATGAATAATCTTTAAATAAAAATGGTGTTAAACCTTTATAGAATACAAATCCTATTATTAAAAGTAAACTTGCAACTGCTATTAATGCACTTATCATAAATACGTTCTTAGATATTTTCTCTGCTATATATTTATTCTTGTTGTTGCTATTTTTATTGTCTCTTTGTTCTATGCTTACTATACGAGACTTAACTAACATAAAAATCCTCCTCAAAAATCCTCAATATATTTCTTATTCATTATTTTTTATTATTCCTTACACACATATAGTATTATTTCTAGGTTAAATCCATATTAGATTTCCGTTAACTTGAAGTAAAATAAAAGGCATTTTTTTAACATAGATTTTACTTTTTATATTTTCGTTAAATTTATGTAAAAATTTGCTTAATTTCACCAATGATATATTAGTACACTTACTATGAATACGTCTGTTACTCAATTTGGCAATTTAAAATTAGAAATTTTCATAGATCAGATAATTTCCAATCACTTAGCATATTAAAATAAAAAAAGACACATAACTATATGTGCCTTTTTTCTTATAATAATGAGGATATCTATTTTATGCTTATAAGCCCTTCACCTTCTACTATTTTCTGACCTTCTTCGCTTAATATGAACTCAATAAATTCATTTCCTTTTTCAGTAATATTTTCTTCTTTACTAACTAGTAAAAATGGTCTAGCTAGAGGATATTTCTTATCCTTAACATTTTCTACTGTTAATTCTTGTCCTTCTACTGTCAATTGTTTTACTTTATCATCAACATATGAAGATGATATATATCCTATTGCATTTTCATTACCTTCTACTGTAGATTTTATATTTCCTGATCCATCACTTATTTGTGCATCTTGAGTTAACTCATCTGCTTCAAATCCAACTATTTCCTCAAAAGCCCCTCTAGTTCCTGATCCATCTTCTCTTGATACTACTACTATTGGAGCATCTTTTCCTCCAACTTCTTTCCAGTTATTTATCTTCCCTGTGTATATATCCTTTATTTGCTCAATACTTAAATCTTTTACTTCATTTGATTTATTAGTAATTACTGCTATAGCATCTAATGCTATTTCAGTTTCCTTTAATCCTGCTTGCTTTTCTTCATCCTTTAAATCTCTAGATGCCATACCTATTTGAGATGTTCCATCTATTGCATTTTTTATACCTGCTGAAGATCCCAATTGCTGAACTTCTATAGATACACCTTCATTCTTACTTTGAAAATCTTGTGCTAGTATCTCTACTACTGGCCCTACTGAAGTTGAACCTGACATTGTAATCTTATCTCCATTTGATTCCGAGCTTGACCCACATCCTACTGCTAAACTTCCTACTAATATTGTACTTGATAATAAAACTGCTATTTTTTTCTTGAACATAATATTCCCTCCATAGGTATTTGATAATTTACTTTAATTTTTATTCATATTTATGCTACAATTCTTTGTTTATTTTGCTTTTCTTTATACTTTAATATTACAGTTATTTTGTTAAGTAAATATTATGAACAAGTTAAAGGGATGTAAATTATGTTAAGAAAAAGTAAAATTCAATATAGTTCATTTCACCAACAACATGACTTTAAATTCGCCTTAAGCGATGCTTCCACGAAACACTTAAATATATATTGCTCAAACTATAAAAAGGCTTAAAGTTATTAATAACTTAAGCCTTTTTAATGTTCTGTTTTATCCTTTATATTCTTTTTCTAATTTATCAACTAGCCCTTTGAATATTTGTAGAGCTTCTTCAACAGATTCTTTTTTCTCCATGTCTACTCCAGCTTTTCTTAGTTGATCTAATGGATATTCAGAACCTCCACTCTTTAAAAATTCTATATATCTTTCTACTGCTGGCTTACCTTCTTCAAGTATTTGTTTACTTAAAGCACTTGCCGCTGAGAATCCTGTTGCATATTTATATACATAGAAGTTTGAATAAAAATGAGGTATTCTAGCCCACTCTAATCCTATTTGCTCATCAACCACACAAGATTCTTTGTAGTATTTCTCATTTAATTTATAATATATATCAGTAAACTCTTTTGCCGTTAATGGCTCTCCACTTTCAACACTTTCATGAGTTATTTTTTCAAATTCAGCAAACATAGTCTGTCTATATACAGTTGTTCTAAATTGCTCTAAGTAATAATTTAGAAGATATAATGTTTCTTCCTTAGACTTAGAATTTTCTAATAAATAGTTTATTAATAATAGCTCATTTAGAGTAGATGCAACTTCTGCTACGAATATTTTGTAGCTTGAATATATATATGGCTGAGTAGTTCTTGAGTAGTAACTATGCATAGAGTGACCTAATTCATGTATTAACGTAAATAAAGAATTTAAATCATCTTTATAACTCATTAATATGTATGGATGAGAATCGTAACTACCCCAAGAATACGCTCCACCTTGCTTACCTTCATTCTCATATACATCTATCCATCTTTCATCAAAGGCTCTTTGTATTAGCTTTAAGTATTCATCTCCTAATGGTTTTAAAGCATTTAATATTATTTCCTTAGCCTCTTCATAAGTTATCTTCATATCAAATTTGTCAGTTAAAGGAACATATAAATCATACATATGTATTTCTTCTAATCCTAAAAACATTTTCTTTAGATCTACATATTTATTTAGTGTTGGTAAACTTTCATCTACAGCTTTTATAAGATTATTATATACATCCACACTTATATCATCCTGGAATAATGATGCCTCTAGTGCTGATTTGTATTTTCTTATTTTAGAGTAGAATATTTCTGACTTTATGCCTCCATATAACGTTGATGCAAATGTATTTTTATATTTACCATATACTAAGTA
>NZ_JBCIUO010000005.1:0-90038 GCF_039031195.1 Romboutsia sp. MSSM.1001216sp_RTP31141st1_G3_RTP31141_220114
AATATCTGGCTTGGTTTGTTTTCGATTCTTTAAGAATCAGTTATATAAATTAACCTACTGTTTAATTTTCAAAGTTCTTACTGTCCTCTCTTGGACAAGTACTACTATATCATCTTATTTTTATATGGTCAACACTTTTTTTAAACTTTTTTATTTTTTTCATTTTTTCTCAATATTTTGTATCAATATTTTTTATAAAAAGCAAGTAATAATCTAGATTTAGGTTATTTTTATTATATTATGTATTAATAAAATTTTTTAAAAATATTTTTATTTGTATTTTTAAATTCTATAAGTTTTTTAATATAAATAAAAGATGAGTATTTTGACAAAATAGATATAATAATTATTATTATTTAATCTATATAATGTATAAATTTAAAGCTTTATTTTAAATTCATATATTTAACTATAGTTTTGTAAACATATGTCAAAAAAGATGTTATAATGCTTATAATAGGTTAGTTAGGAGGGAATTTTATGTATAACGACAGCAATCAAGAATACAAAAAAGACGTACTTAGGTTAGCTTTATTTCTTGGTGAACTTATGCTAATAAATGGGGCTGAAACTTATCGTGTAGAGGATAGCGTTATTAGAGTTTGTAAGTCGAGGGGTTTTAATCATATTAGCGTATTTGCAACTCCTACCGCTATCATCATATCAGATGATAGATTTGATGGTTTATCCTTCATGAAAACGATTAGAAACCGTGGAATAAACTTAAACAAAATTTCTCTACTTAATAATTTTTCTAGAGAGTTTGTTAATGCAAAGGATATGCCTATAAAAGATGCTTTAGCAGAGCTTAAAGTTCTTGGGGAGACTCCTGAACATCCGCCTAAATTAGTTTACATAGCCACAGGTTTAGCATCTGCTTCTTTTGCTTGTGTTGTTGGGGGTAATAATTTAATTAATTTCATATTTACAACTATAATATCTATACTAGCAGTTATATGTTATAAAAAAATTATGAAGATAAGTAATATACCAGCCTTTTCTAGTTTAATAGCTTCAGTATTTATAGCTTTAACTGGGGTTTTAATAACAGAACTTGGTTTCTTAGCAACACCTAAAACCCTAATAGTTGGTTCTATAATGCCACTACTTCCTGGAGTATCTTTTATAAAAGGTATACGTGATTTAATTGCAGGGGATTTAATTTCAGGAGTAGCACGTGCTTTTGATGCAGGCTTAACTGCTATTTCTATAGCTTGTGGTGTTGGTCTTGTTCTAGATTTATGGCTTAAGTTTGGAGGTGCATTCTAATGACTGATATGAGTTTAGTTTGGCATTTTATATTTTCAGCATTTTCTACTGTTGGATTTGCTGTATTTTTAAATGGACCTATATCTACACTAGTTCCAGCAGGAATTACTGGAGGTATAGGGTGGACAATGTATTATTATTTAATGGGAATTACTTCTAATGCAATAATTTCAAACTTCATAGCTACTCTAATTGTTGCTTTTATAAGTGAAATGCTTGCTAGGAAATTAAAACATCCTGCAATATTATTTGTAATACCAGGTATAATACCTTTAGTTCCTGGACTTGGAATGTATAATACTATGCTTTATCTAGTTCAAAGAGATTATGATATGGCTGTATCAGTTGGTACAGATGTATTATTTTCTGGGGCCGCTATAGCACTTGGAATATTAGTTATGACTTCTTTTGTTAGAACTATAAATATATTCAAACTAAAGAAAATGGCAGCATTAATTCAAAAGGTTAATAAATAATTGATTAGATTTTAATTATAAAATCTTTATAAAAAAGCTATGAAAATAGAGTTTAATTCTATATTCATAGCCTTTTTATTAATATATGAGCATGATTGACTATATACTATAAAGAAATATCTTTTCCACTTGATACTATATCCGTAATTATAGGTATATACTCTCTGCTCTCTCTAAATTTTTTATCTCTTTTTTTAAGTATAAAAAAAACAATCATCATAGTAGTAATACCCACTATAAAACTTATAACTTCTATACTACTTGTCATACTTATGCTATTTAGTATAAAATATGTAGCTATTGTTCCAATCAAAAGACCTGCTAATGGAGCAAGATATACTAAAAAGGCTGCTTTTAATACATTTACACCATCCATATTTACTTTTACCCTATCTCCAACTTTAGCACCTATGTTATTATCAACTTCTACCACTATGTCTTTTGATTCTGAACTAGTAACACATTTTCCACAAGCTGCACAAGCAGAATGCCTTTGCATTTTTAGCTTAGCAGTATTTTTATCTAAAATCTCTATTATATACCCTTGTTGTTCCACAAAACCACCCCTATTTTGTAAACTTAGTTATAGTACCCATTAATTCATTTATAACATCTTCTGTAACTTCTTCATTACCGCTTTTTATGGTGTGAGAAACACATCCTTTTATATGATTTTCAAGCACTATTGTACCCACTTTGTTTATAGCAGATCTAATTGCCGATATTTGGACCAATATATCTACACAATACCTTTCTTCTTCTATCATATTTTGAATACCTTTAACTTGTCCCTCTATTCTTTTAAGTCTTTTTATAAGAGCTTCTTTATCATTTGACTCAGCTAATTTTCTTTCCATATGTTCACCTCTTTTATTGATATATATATTATAGCTTATTTTTATTTTTTCGATGTGAATTTAATTCAAACTATCTAATACTTTATACGAATTTTTTAGAAAATATAGCCTACTAATCATTTTTAATTACAAAATAAATAGTTTTTAATAATGATTAGTAATTATATTATATAATATAATTATTAAATTCTAAATATTTTTCATATTTATATCTTAATTATAATACTATTTTACTCTTTTAAGTATAGTTTTAGCTTATTATGTTGATTATATTAATAGATTACTTTTAAAGGAGATTCTAATATGGATACTAATTCTAAATCAAATGCTAAAAAAGCTTTAAATAACTTAAGAATGGAAGTTTCATCTGAACTTGATTATTACGATAGCTCAGATAATAAAACAACTAATAAATATTCACAAGATACTTTAGATGATCATGCTAAAAATTTATTATCTGGAGATAAAGCATATAACATGGAGGGTACTAAACCTTATGCGGGTGGAGAAAGATCCGTTGAAGGTGGAGAAAAGATGCTTGTAAGCAAGTACTATTCTCAAAATAATATTAAATAGTCAAACTTAAATTATAATTTTTATGTATCCACTAGGTTTATACCTTGCTCAAAAATAAATAAATAAAGAAAGTGCCTCTTAATAATCTATCTTGAGGCACTTTCTTTGCTATAATATACAAAATTTGTATATTACTTGTTTATTTCAACTTTTATATTTAATTCTTTTAATTGCGCTTCTTCAGCTACTGCTGGAGCATTAGTCATTGGACATACTGCACTTTGGTTTTTAGGGAATGCTATAACATCTTTTATGTTAGTAGTTCCTGCAAGTATCATAACTAATCTATCAAGTCCAAATGCAATTCCTGCATGAGGAGGAGTTCCATACTTAAATGCATCTAATAAGAATCCAAATTTCTCTCTAGCTTCTTCTTCAGTAAATCCTAATGCTTTAAACATTTTTTGTTGAACGTCAGCGTTAAATATTCTAACACTTCCTCCACCAACTTCGTATCCGTTTATAACTATATCGTAAGCCTTAGCTCTTAAAGATGCTTTGTCATCTCCTTCAAGCTTTTCTATATCTTCATCCATTGGAGAAGTGAATGGATGATGTTTAGCTACCATTCTTCCAGTTTCTTCATCTTCTTCAAATACAGGGAATTCAGTTACCCATAACATTTTGTATTCATTGTTGTCTAATAAGTTAAGTCTTCTAGCAACTTCAAGTCTAACTTGACCTAATGCATCAAATACTACAGAGTTTTTATCAGCAACGAATAATAATAAGTCGCCTTCTTTAGCATTCATTCTGTCAAGTATAGCTGTTAATTCTTCTTCTGTGAAGAACTTAGCTATTGGAGAAGTAACCTCTCTGTTAGCTCCTATTCTCATCCAAGCAAGACCTTTAGCTCTGTAAGTCTTAGCATGGTCTTCTATTTTACTTAATTGCTTTTTACTTATTTCATCAGATTTACCTTCAACATTTATACCTCTAACGCTCATTCCATCTTTAGTAGCATTAGCAAATACTCCAAATCCACAGTTTTCTACTAAATCAGATATATTAGTTAATTCGTATCCAAATCTAGTATCAGGCTTATCACTTCCGTATCTTTCCATAGCTTCAGCATATGTCATAACTGGAAGTGGTAATGCTACATCTACATTTAATATTTCTTTAAATATAGTTTGCACCATTTTTTCCATTATTGCCATAACATCTTCTTGTTCAACAAAAGACATTTCACAGTCTATTTGAGTAAACTCAGGTTGTCTGTCTGCTCTTAAGTCTTCATCTCTAAAGCACTTAACTATTTGGAAGTATCTATCCATACCACTTACCATTAATAATTGTTTGAATAATTGTGGTGATTGTGGTAAAGCATAGAATTTACCTTCATTAACTCTACTTGGTACAAGATAATCTCTAGCACCTTCTGGAGTTGGCTTTATTAAGAAAGGTGTTTCTATTTCACAGAAGTTATTTTCTGTTAAGTAGTTTCTTACTATATTTGCAACCTTACTTCTTAACATTAAAGTCTTTTGCATAGATGGCTTTCTTAAATCTAAGTATCTATACTTAAGTCTTAATTCTTCTGATACATTATCATCATCTTTTATATATATTGGTGGTGTTTGAGATTCATTAAGTATTCTAAGTTCAGTAGCAAATACTTCTATATCACCAGTTGGCATGTTAGGGTTTTTAGATGATCTTTCACAAACTTTTCCCTTAACAGCTATAACATATTCAGAACCTAACTTTTCAGCCTTAGCAAAAGCTTCAGCATTAACGTCAGTATCAAATATTATTTGGCATAATCCACTTCTATCTCTTAAGTCAACAAATACTAATCCACCTAAGTTTCTTTTCTTTTGAACCCATCCCATAAGGACAACTTCTTCATTTATATTGTTTTCTCTTAAGTCCCCACAATAGTGAGTTCTCTTTAATCCGTTTAGAGTTTCCATTATTTACCCTCCAGGCTTTCTTTAAATTTCCTATAGCACATAATAAACTATATTTATTTAAAAATTATTGATATATAATCTTTGTATATGTGCTTCAAAAGTCTTTCTTTAAGACCTTTTGTATAAGACTTATTATAATTTAATATTTTATCATTACTGCAATTTACTTGTCCATTTAAAATTGGCTTTCTATAATTTATGATATATCATAAATTATATTTAAAATTGTATAGTAATTTATAAATTATAATCTTTCCTTTAATTCTTTAACTATATCACTTAGTTTTATAGTAGTTTGCTCTGATGTAGCCATATTCTTAAGTGTAGCACTATCATTTTCTAGCTCATCATCACCTATAACTATAGTGAATTTTGCATTTATTTTATCTGAGTACTTAAATTGTGCCTTAACGCTTCTATCTAAGTGGTCATTTTCAGCACTTATATGTTCACTTCTTAAATCTTTTAATATTTTAAAGCTCTTAGTTTTAGCTTTATCTCCTATTGTTACTATGAATATATCCATAGCATGTGGATTTTCGATTTCTATATTATTATTTTCTAAAGTTAATAATAATCTTTCAACTCCTAGACCAAATCCTATACCACTAACTCCTTTAGGTCCTCCAATTTGTTCTACTAGTCCGTCGTATCTTCCTCCACCACAAACTGTACTTTGAGCACCAATATCATTTGATATTATCTCAAAAGCAGTTTTCTTGTAGTAATCAAGTCCTCTAACAATTTTTTTGTCAACTACATAGTTTATTTCCATTTCACTTAAGTACTCTTGTACTTTTGCAAAGTGTTCTCTACAATCATCACATAAGTGATCTACCATAAAAGGTACATCTTGTAAGTTTTCTTGACATGTAGGATTCTTACAGTCTATAACTCTCATTGGGTTTTTATCTTTTCTTTCTAAGCAAGTTTCGCATAATACATCTGCTTTTGAATCTAAGTATGCTTTTAGTATTTCGTTGTATTTAGCTCTACAAGTTGGACATCCAACAGAGTTTATGCTAACCACTAAATCTTTAAGACCAACTTCATTGAAAAATTGAACAGCTAAAGCTATTACTTCTGCATCTAATGATGGTTTGTCACTTCCTAAAGCTTCTATTCCAAATTGGTGGAATTGTCTTTGTCTTCCTGCTTGTGGTCTTTCATATCTAAAACAAGGTGTCATATAAAATAACTTTGTTGGTTGAGTTTCCGCATATAATTTATTTTCTATAAATGCTCTAACTACACCAGCAGTTCCCTCTGGCTTTAAAGTTATATCTCTTTTACCTTTATCTTCAAAAGAATACATTTCCTTTTGTACTATGTCAGTTGTATCTCCAACACTTCTTTTGAATAATTCTGTATGTTCAAATATTGGAGTTCTCATTTCTTCGTATCCAAATAATGCACATACCTCTCTAAATTTATTTTCAACATAATTCCATTTGTAAGCATCTTTTGGAGTTATGTCCTTAGTTCCTCTTGGAGCTTTAGTTAACATTTTTGTATATCTCCTTTCTCTTTCTTTCTATCATTTCATCAACTCTGTCTATATATTGCTCTACATTTTTAACATTGTCAACTCTTTCTATTCTATCTTCATCAACATATACAAATTTTGATATAGATCCAGCACCTACTGCATAGTTACTTTGCTTTTCTTCCATTATTTGAATGTTATATATACATTCATAACCTTCTTTAGCATATCCTATGTTTTCTAGATTTCCTAACATATGCTTTTGACGGTACATATAATATGGATTAAGTCCCATATCACGAGCATATTCCATTGATAAATCTATCATTTTTATCATTTCTTCATATCTTGTAAGTTCGTATTTATCTAGATTTTCTTTTAGATTAGATGCTCTTTTTACAGCTAATGTATGTACTGTTAAACTTTCTGGTGAAAGTTTTTTGATTTCTTCTAAAGTTTTTCTAACCATATCTAAATCTTCATCTACAAGACCTAATATGATATCCATATTTATATTATCAAATCCTATTGCTCTTGCCATATTAAAACAATCTACTATATCAGCTACAGTATGGTCTCTACCTATTTTAGCTAATGTTTCATCATTCATAGTTTGAGGATTTATACTTATTCTATCTACATTATGCTTTTTAAGAACTTCTAATTTTTCTCTAGTTATAGTATCAGGTCTTCCTGCTTCTACTGTAAATTCTTTTATTGTACTTAAATCTAACTCTTTAAATAAAGCAGTTATTAAAGTATCTAACTCTTCTTTTTCTAAAGCTGTTGGAGTTCCTCCGCCAATATATAGTGTTTCTATTTCTTTATTAGTGTCTTTTAATATTTTAGAAAGTCCCTTTATTTCTTCAATAAGCTTATCTACATATTCTTTTCTTAAATGTCCAAATTGCTTTAATGGATTTGCTGGGAATGAACAATAATAACATCTTGTTGGACAAAATGGTATACCTACATATAAAGAAATTTTATTTTTATCTATTGGATATATAAATATTCTTTCTCTCTTTGCAATTTCTAAGCTTAAGTCTATTTTTTCATCCATTATATAGTATTTTTCTTTTAATATTTTTCTTATAGACTCTTCATCTACACCTTGATCTAATAGAGTGTGTACTATCTTAACAGGTCTTATACCTGTTAGTATCCCCCAAGGTACATATGAGTTTAATCTATTTTTTAAAACTTTAAATATACTTCTTTTTATAGTTTCTTTTGTAGCTTTTTTTATTTCTTGTTCATTTAATCCACTTATGTTTATATGGTCTCTAAACTCATACTTTAAATCATAATTTTCATAGTATTCAGTTTTAGCGATTATTGTATCATTATATTTTAATAATGTATTTGTTAATATTCTTCCGAAGCTTTTTCTTTCTACAAATTCAAAATCCGTAGTAAATAGTTTTATTAATTCAGCTACTTCGTATTTATAATCATGTCCTTTTAAAACTACACCTATCATTTTCTTGCTCCTTCTTAACATAATAGTTAAATTTACTTTAAGTTACTGAAATGCCTAAAAGATAGCTAATATAGCTATCTTTTAAAACTTTAGTTATATATTATCCATAAGTTATTGGAGCAATTATTTTTTATCTGCTCATATATGGATTGCTCGTCTTTTCTATTCCTAAAGTAGAACTTGGTCCATGACCTGGATGAATTTTAACGTCATTTTCATATTTTGATAATTTCTTAAGAGATTTTTCTAACTCTTTATAACTTCCTCCAATAAAATCTGTTCTACCTATACTTCCTGCAAATAAAGTATCTCCAGTAAACATATCATCATTGACTCTTATACACATTCCACCTTTTGTATGTCCTGGTGTATGTATAAATGATAGTTTTAAATTACCTAATGTTAATTTCTCTTTATCATTTACATATATGTCAGCATCTAATTCTTGTGGTCCGCAATGAGGCATCATACAACTTAAATTTTTTCTATTATCATTTAATAGCTCTTTTTCATCAGTATGTGCAACTACCTTAGCACC
The DNA here is from genome assembly GCF_039031195.1 of Romboutsia sp. MSSM.1001216sp_RTP31141st1_G3_RTP31141_220114. NCBI lineage: Bacteria > Bacillati > Bacillota > Clostridia > Peptostreptococcales > Peptostreptococcaceae > Romboutsia > Romboutsia sp. MSSM.1001216sp_RTP31141st1_G3_RTP31141_220114. Next base: position 8,602 of record NZ_JBCIUO010000005.1, read on the forward strand.
TGTCTTTTCTCTTATAGATTTTACTGCACCTATATGATCTCCATGTCCATGAGTTAATAATATATACTCAAGTGTTAAACCATTATTTTTTATATAATTTAATATCTTATCTTCTGCTCCACCTGGGTCTACTACTGCACATTTTTTAGTTTCTTCATCTACTAATATATACATATTTTCACCAAAGCTTGGTTCAAGTATTTTTTCTATTTTCATTTTTAAATCCCCCTAGAAAGCTTTATTTGACTCTAATAATATTGTAACTGGTCCATCATTAGTTAAATCTACCATCATATGAGCACCAAACTCACCAGTTCCAACTACTATATCATTATTCTTTGCTTTTTGTACAAACTCTTCATAAAGTTTAGTTGCAACATCTGGTCTTGCTGCATTTGTAAAGCTTGGTCTTTTTCCTTTTCTACAATCACCATATAAGGTAAATTGTGAAACCACTAAAAGTTCTCCACCTACATCTTTAAGAGATAAGTTCATTTTTTCATTTTCATCTTCAAAAATTCTTAGGTTTAGTATTTTATCTATCATGTAATCAACATCTTTTGATGTATCTTCATGAGTCACTCCAAGTAAAACAAGTAGTCCCTTGTTTATTTGGCCTGTAACACGATCACCTACTGTAACTTTAGATGATGATACTCTTTGTACAACTGCTCTCATAGTCCTTCCTCCTAGTTTATTACTCTATATACATCTTCTATTCCTGGTATAGATTTTATCTTTTTCATTAATAAATTTAGCTCATCTATATTATCAACTTCAATAAGTAGATTAACATTTATAATACCTTCTTTTCCTTTTCTGGCATTTATACCATTAAATCCTACTTTTTCAACTGCTACAGCATGAGTTATATCATTAATTATACCTTTTCTATCTACACCTTTTATTTGAATTTCTGCTTCAAATCTACTACTTTCCGAGTTACACCATTCAACTTCTAATAATCTATTTTTAAAGAAGTCTCCATTTACATTTGCATTAGGACAGTCTTTTCTATGAACAGCTACACCTCTACCTTTTGTAACATATCCTACTATTTCATCACCTGGAAGTGGATTACAACATTTTGCAAATCTAACTAATATATTATCAAGTCCTTTTACTGTTACTCCTTGAGATGTATTCTTTCTCTTTTTCTTATATTCAGAATCTGTTAAATTATGATTCTTTAAGTCCTCTACAGCATTTACTTCTTGTTCTTTTTTAGTTTTTTTGACTTCTTTTTCGTATAATTCTCTTACCTTTGGAACAACTTGTGATGCCATTATTCCACCATAACCAATAGTAGCTATTAAATCCTCTACAGTTTGTTGATTGAATTTTTTAGCCACTTGACCTAGGTACTTTTCTATACAAGCTTCTTTTGCTGGTATATTATATTTTTTAAATTCTTTTTCAAGTATTAAATTTCCACGTTCAATATTTTCTTCTCTTCTTTCCTTTTTAAACCACTGTCTTATTCTACTTTTAGCATTTGGTGTTTTTACTATATTAATCCAGTCTCTACTTGGTCCATTTGAATTTGAAGAAGTTAATATTTCTACTATATTTCCGTTTTGTAATTTATAATCAATAGGAACTATTCTTCCGTCTATCTTAGCTCCAACGCATTTATTACCTACATTAGTATGCACTCTATAAGCAAAATCTATTGGAGTTGCACCTGCCGGAAGTTCTATAACGTCCCCCCTTGGAGTGAATACATAAACTTGACTACTAAATACATCATCTTTAAGAGCATCTAAAAACTCTTGAGGATCTTTTAAGTCTTTTTCCCACTCCATCATTTGTCTTAACCATTGAAGTTTCTCTTCAACATTTTGTCTTGTATCTTGAGTTTTACCTTCTTTATATTTCCAGTGAGCTGCAATCCCGTATTCAGCTATTTGATGCATTTCTTTTGTTCTTATTTGTATCTCTACAGGTTCTCCATCTGGTCCTATAACAGTGGTATGAAGACTTTGATACATATTAGGTTTTGGCATTGCTATATAATCTTTAAATCTTCCTGGAATTGGCTTCCATAATGTATGTACCATTCCAAGTACTGCATAACAATCTTTAACATTATCTACTATTATTCTGACTGCTGTTAAATCGTAAATTTCTTCAAATCCCTTGTCTTTATTTTTCATCTTACTGTATATACTATAAAAATGCTTAGGTCTTCCATATACATTGTATGGTATATTTACAGATTTTAATTTTTCATCTAGTATACTTAAAACTTTTTTTATATACTCTTCCCTTTGGCTTCTTTTTTTAGCTACTTTTTCAACTAATTCATAGTATCCATCTGGATCTATATATCTAAGTGCTAAATCTTCTAATTCCCATTTTATCTTAGAAATACCTAATCTATTTGCTATTCCCCCATAGATTTCAAGTGTTTCTTTTGCTTTTGATTTTGCTTTTTCTGGAGGCATAAATTTTAAAGTTCTCATGTTATGAAGTCTATCTGCTAATTTTATAAGTATAACTCTTATATCCTTAGCCATAGCCATAAACATTTTTCTTAGATTTTCTGCCTGTGTTTCTTCTTTTGATTGATACTTAATTTGTCCAAGTTTAGTTACTCCGTCCACTAAATTGGCAATTTCTTGAGAAAACTCTTTTTCTATATCTTCATAAGTATAGTCCGTATCTTCAACAACGTCATGTAATATTCCTGCTGCTATAGTTTCTATATCAAGTTCCATGTCTGCTAGTATATTGGCAACTGCTAGAGGATGAATGAAATAAGGTTCACCAGACTTTCTAAACTGACCTTCATGTGCTTTTTTACCAAGATAATAAGCTTTTTTTACTAAATCTATATCAGCATTTGGAGCATAACCTTTTATTTTTTCTATTAATTCTTGTAATTCCTTATCATGCATAATACCACCTATTTTACATATGTAATTTTATAAAGCCTCATTCATTTACTCAAAGAAACAAAACCCTATATTAATTTAATACCTTTTTAATCCTATTGTGTAAACATTTTAATTCTTTATACTAAAATAGTTGGTATAATACCAACTATTTTAGTAATGCCTTTAAGCACCTTTGTAAAATAATCTAATTTATTAATATTTTATTAGAGAATTTACATCGTATTTAGATAGCTTTTCTCTTCCATTTAAGGACTCTAATTCTATTAAGAATTGCATAGATACAACTTCTCCACCTAATTTTTCTATTAGAGCCGCTGCAGCTTCCATAGTTCCTCCAGTAGCTAGTAAGTCATCAACTATTGCTACTCTTTGTCTTGGCTTTATAGCATCTTTATGTATTTGTAAAGTGTCACTACCATATTCTAATCCGTACTGATAGCTTTCTGTTTCATATGGTAATTTTCCTGGTTTTCTAACTGGGACAAACCCAACTCCCATTCCATAAGCAACTGGAGTTCCTGTTAAGAATCCTCTCGCTTCAGGTCCTACTACTATGTCTATGTTTTTATCTTTTAAATTTTTTATAAATTCGTCTATAGCATATTTAAAAGCTTCTCCGTCTTGCATTAATGTAGTTATATCCTTAAAACTTACTCCTTCTTTTGGGAAGTCTTTGATTTCTCTTATCTTTTGTTTTAAATCCATTACAATTGCTCCTCCTAATAACTTTCTCTGTATTTCTCGTTAAGAGTTTTTAAGTTTTTAAGTATTTTACTTTCATCTAAGTTTAATTTTTTGTCTGGTTTTGGTAATAACTTTATATGTATAGATTTTGTATTTAGTAAGTTATCATATACAAACTCAAAATCTAATAGTAACAATTCTTTAAACACTTTTAATATTGTAAATACTTTTAAAGGTATCATGTTAAATACCTTCTTTATATCCTTAAAATCAACATTTATTTCTTTATTTGAAAGCATAAATTTATATACGTATATAAATTCTTCTCTTTCTGGAATTAAATTATTTACAATATTGTTTAGATATAGTAAATCCGTTTGACTATAATATTTGATAATTATAGCCTCATTATTCGCTTTTTCGTATAAATGAGAATAGTCCCCCATATTATACAAATAATCATAAAGAATAATATTATTATATCTTTTTATATTAATTTTTTCAATATTTGGAGAGAATATAAGCTGAAGTTTAACACTATTTGACATAATTTCGTTGTAGTTTATGTCAAATCCATCTATTATACCTTCATCTACTAATGACATATCTGATATAGCTCTATAAAACCCATTTATAGTATTTGCTATAACTAATGTATCTTTAGTTATGTAATCAAATATATTAATATCTTTATTTCCACTTATCATTTCTTCTATATTATCAAATCCAAATTTTTCATATAATGAATTTTTATCAACTTCTTTTATATCGTATAAGCAATTTTCACTAGGTATAGTCTTTGAAAATAGTTCAATAATATCTTCATTTGTACTACTATTTTTAGGATAAGACATTCTTATATCTTTTAATAAAAGCTGAATACTTCTTCTTCCCATAAAATTATTTTCATCTAATTGAAAAAGTACATCTACCTTATCTCCTGACATATATCTTTCTTTAAGGTATGCCATATTAAATCCTATACATTCATAAGACTTTTCTTTTTCTATAGTAAACTTTATATGTTGTTTATTTTTACCCATAGTTATTATACTTTTAAGTATTGCATCTCTTACTATGAATCTAGGGTTAGGGTTATTTAATCCATATGGCTCTAGCTTATGAAGTTCTTCTACTAATTCTAAACTTATAGATTCTTCTTTTAATTCAAGTTCTGCTTTTACATTTTCGATTAAGTCTTCTTCAGTAAGTTCATAATCTGCAAACTTATTAACTTCATTAGAAAGCTTGTCTATGTTTTCTTTATCTAAAGATAAACCTGCTGCTTGTTCATGCCCACCAAACTTATTTAATAAATCTTTACATCTTACAAGTGCATCAAATATACTAAACCCTTTTATAGATCTAGCTGAACCTTTAGCTTCACCATCTTCTATAGTTAATAGTATTGTTGGCTTGTAATATTTTTCTGTAAGCTTTGATGCAACTATACCAATAACTCCATGTTGCCACCCTTCATTAGCTATAACTAAAACTTTATCAGTCTTGTACTTTTCATTAGCCTCTATTATAGCCTCTGCTTCTTGATACATTTTTCCTTCTATTAACTGTCTTTCGTTATTTTTCTCTTCTAATAACATAGCTATTTCTTTAGCTTTTTCTGTATCTTTTGTAGTAAATAATTCAACACCTAACATTGAGTATCCAAGTCTACCTGATGCATTTATTCTAGGTCCTATAGAAAATCCTATATGAGATGAACCTATTTTTTCTGTTTCAACTCCACAAACCTTTATAAGCTCCCTTAAGCCTATATTATTGCCCTTAGACATAAGAGTTAAACCATTTTTTACTATTATTCTATTTTCGTCTACTAGCGGTACTATATCACATATAGTAGCTAGGGTTGTTATTTCTAAATATTTATATAAACTATTTTTAAATTCTTCTTTAGGAGTAAGTGCTTGTATTAATTTAAAGGCAACACCGCATCCACAAAGCATATCAAAAGGATAATTACAATCTTCTTGTTTTGAATTTATAACAGCTAGAGCATTAGGTATTTCACTTTGACACTCATGATGGTCTGTTATTATAACATCTATACCTAATTCATTTGCTATTTTTACTTCCTCTACAGATGTAATACCACAGTCTACACTTATCATTAGGTTACATCCTTGATTATGTATGTGTCTTATAGCTTCTTCATTTATGCCATATCCTTCTTCTAATCTATTTGGTATGTAATAATTAACTGGATAGTTAATAGAGTCAAAATATAAACATAATATTGAGGTAGAAGATACTCCATCTACATCATAATCTCCATATATCCATATGCTCTCTTTATTGTCTATAGCTTTTTTTATTCTATCTACGGCTTTATCCATGTCCTTCATTAAAAATGGGTCTCTTAAATATTCTAATGATGGATTCATAAATATTTCTGCATCTTTTTCGTTATTTATTTCCCTATTTTTTAAAATTTGACTAATTTCCGGGGAAATTTTTAATTTTTTACTTAATTCGCTTTCACATACATCTCCCGTATGTTTAAGTGTCCATTTTTTATTGAACATAACTTATCCCCCTCTATTTCTTTTTATATTGAATTCTTATAATTTTGACTACTATTAATATACCTATTATAAATGATATAAAGAAACCGCTTAATGCAGTAAACCTTATCCATATATTATTAGTTATATTAGGTGATGAAATTATAAGTGAGGAACCGACTATTATAGCAGCTAATACTAAACTTAAAGACACTTGTGTAGTTAGATCCCTCATTATTTCCTCTAGTGAAGCAAACTTTATGTCTTCTAATTGAATTTTTATATTGTTTTTTTCTATATTTCTAAGTATACCTCTCATTTGCTTAGGTATAGTTTTCATATCTGATATTATCTCTTCTGTCATATGTTTTGACTTTAAGAAAGCATTTTGAGGATTAAATTTATTTATATAATAATGCTTCATAAATTCTTTACCTATAGATGACACGGAGAAGTTTGGATTTAAATCTCTTCCAGTTCCTTCTAGGGTTATTACTGCTTTTGCAAGTGTAGAAAGCTGTGATGGTATTGATACTTTATATCTTCTAAAGAATCTAAATACTTCATTCATAATATCCGATATATTTATTTTTTCTATTGGAACATCATAATAATAATGAATTAAATATAATAAATCTTGTCTTAGCCCAATTATATCCACTTCATTATTTATAACATCCATCTCTGTTAATATATATATTACCCTATCTACATTCTTCTCTACCAGAGCTACTGCAATTTCATTTAAAGCATTTAGTGTATTTCTATCTACTATTCCTACCATCCCAAAATCAATGTAAGATATAGTGTTTTGACTAACCACAAAAATATTGCCTGGGTGTGGGTCAGCATGAAAAAAGCCATACTCAAATACTTGCTTAAATAAAGACTTAATCCCTATATCACTTATTATCTTTGTGTCCCAATTAAGTTCCTTTATTTTCTCTGCATCATTTAGTTTTATACCTATAATTTTTTCCATTACTAATACTTTTTTTGTAGTAAATTCTCCATAGATTTTAGGTATATAAACTTCTCTACTATTTTCAAACATTTTCCTAAACTTCATAGCATTTATAGCTTCAAAGTTGTAATCTAGCTCTCTCATTAATTGAGTTTGAAACTCTTCAATTATCTGTATAACGTCTATAGAGCTATGTTTATTTGAATCTTTAAATGCTAAAACCATTCCCTTTAGTATTTCTAAATCTGATTTTATCCTACTTTCAATATTAGGTCTTTGTATCTTTATTATTACATCTTCTCCATTTTGAAGCTTGGCTTCATATACTTGTCCAATAGATGCCGCCCCTATTGGATTAGGATTAAATTCATTAAATACTTTTTCTATATCTAGACCTATTTCTTCTTTAAATATCTCTTTAGCAATATCCGTATCAAAAGGTTCTACACTATCTCTAAGCAAAGATAATTCATCTATTATATCTTGGTCTAACAAATCTTTTCTAGTACTTAAGATTTGTCCTAACTTAACATAAGTAGGTCCTAACTCTTCAAAAGCTCGTCTTATCTTTTCCCCCGTAGACATTTGTTTTATTTCTTCAGATGGATTGGTTATAGGTATTTTATATGCTACACCTTCAATATTTAATTTTTCTACTATATAAGAAAACCCATATTTAATTAATATGCGTATAATTTCTTTGTATCTTTTTATATTTCTGTAACTTATTCTCACTCTTATCAGCTCCATCTTTTATTGACTTAAGTAAACAATAAAAGGGCAATATTAAAATTGCCCTTTTAGTTTTCTTATTTATGATTATTTGCAGTTTCTACATATTTTAATGCTGATTTTTTAAGATTTTCTTTTTCTTCATGTGTTAGTTCTCTTATTACTTTTGCAGGTGAACCCATAGCAAGTACTCCTGATGGTATTTCTTTACCTGGAGGTACTAAGCTTCCAGCAGCAAGTAGTGTACTTTCTCCGACTTTAGCACCATCTAACACTATTGCCCCCATACCTATTAATGTATTATCTCCTATTTTACATCCATGTATAAGAGCTTTGTGTCCTATAGTTACATTGTTTCCTATTATAGTCGGTGCATCATGACAAATATGAACTACACATCCATCTTGAATATTTGTATTTTCTCCTATAGTTATGCTACTTTCATCTGCTCTTATAACTACGTTATACCATATGTTAGCATTTTTTCCTATAGTTACATTACCTATTATATCTGCACTATCTGCTACAAACACATTTTCATGAATATTAGGTTCTATTCCTTTGTACCCTTTTATCATCTTATTCTCCTTCTAACATTAATTTTGCTTGTATCATTATTGAACATTCTGTACGTTTCTTTTGCATTTCGCATCCTAATTCATATGGCTTCATTATGTCATTGTTAAAGTTTATTGCATTTGCATGACATCCACCTGAACAGTAGAATTTATTCCAACATTTTTTACAATCTTCTTTGCTGTATACGTGAGCATCTCTAAAGCTCTTTACAACTTCTTTAGGGAATACTATTTCTTCTTCCATTATGTTAGATAGTTTGTAGTCTTCATTTCCAACGAATTGGTGACATGGATACATATCTCCATTTGGAGTTATAGCAAGATATTCATTTCCTGCTCCACATCCTGTTACTCTCTTTATTACACATGGACCTTGATTTAGGTCTATTATAAAGTGGAAGAATTTAAAATCTTTACCTGATTTTAACATATCAGCATATTTTACTGCTAAGTTTTCATATTCTTCAAATACTCTTGGTAAATCTTCCTCTTTAAGAGCATATGGATTTTCATCTGCATCTACAACAGGCTCTATAGATGTAAGAGCAAATCCTTCGTTAGCAAAATGCATAACGTCTTTAGAGAAGTCTAAGTTTTCTCTTGTGAAAGTACCCCTTATGTAGTAGTACTTATCTTTATCTCTACCTTCTACAAGTTTTTTAAACTTTGGTAATATTATGTCATGACTTCCTTTATCATTTAAAGTTGGTCTCATATTATCATTTACTTCTTTTCTACCATCTAAACTTAAAACTGCATTGTGCATATTCTTGTTTATATATTCTATCTTTTCATCATCTAGTAATATACCGTTAGTAGTTATAGTGAATCTTATATTTTTATTGTGTTCTTTTTCTACACTTCTTCCGTACTCAACTAATTGCTTAACTACATCAAAGTTCATTAATGGCTCTCCACCAAAGAAATCTATCTCTAAGTTTCTTCTGTTTCCAGAGTTAGCTATAAGGTAATCTATTGCTTTTTTACCAACTTCAAAACTCATCATTTCCTTAGCTCCACCAAAGTCACCTTGTGCTGCAAAGCAGTATTTACATTTTAAGTTACAATCATGTGCAACATGTAAGCATAATGCCTTAACAACTTTCTTTCTATCAACAAATGCTGGGTGTAATTCATAGCTATCTTCTGTATATAAAAGACCTTCTGATTCTAAAGTAGCTATTTCTTCATATGCTTCTTCTAATTGCTCTTTAGTGAATTCTTCACCTAGAATCTTAAATAATTCTTCCTTTGTATTTTCTTTGTAATGATCTAATAATCTATACGCTACATCATCAACAACATGAACAGCTCCACCATTTACATCTAAAACTATATTATATCCGTTCATTGAAAACTTATGTATCATACTCATTTTGCGTCCTCCCAAGTTTTATTATTTATTCATCTATATCAACAATTTTCCTCATTGTATTTAAACTCTATCCTTCATTATATAACTTAAATAAAATATAGGCAATACTTCAAAAAATTAGCTTAATTTATATCTAAAATAATATTTATGTATATAATCTATGCTAAATCACACTCATTAATTAAAATTAAAATAAGACGTCATAAGTTATGACGCCTTACTTTTTATGTTTATCCTAAACTTATTATCTTTCGCACTCTTGGTTTGCTACTGTACAAGAAGTTTTGCAAGCAGATTGACAAGAAGTTTGACATTCTCCACATCCACCTTTAGCAGCACTTTGCTTTAATGTAGCTTGAGATAAAGTTTTAACATGTTTCTTTTCCATTTTAAGTACCTCCTAGTTAAATTTCCCTATTGATTATATCACAAAATGTATTTATGTAAAACTTCTATTTGAAGTTTACACCCAAAACCCCTCCAATACCACCAGATAAGGATACTAAAAGTGCCTTATAAAGCATACCCATATCAAACATAAATTGATCTTTAGCTAAACAAACTAACAATATAAGAAACACTATATAAACTAAACCTACCAATAATCCATATATAAGACCCTTTTCTTTTATATGTTTAGTAGCATAAAAGCCCCCAAACGCTGAAGATGCTGTAGTTATAACTGAAGATGCCATAGCTATACTGCTTCCTGACATATCTGTAAATGTAAGTATTAAATTATATATAAGTAAAGTAGCTAATGTTAATATGTACGCATATCCAAGACCTTTTAAGATATGATTTGTTTTTTCCATAAAAAATACCTCCCCTCAGTAATATATATATATTCTAGGAAAGGTATTTAAATTACTATTATTTAATTATTTCTCATCTTGTGGCTGAACAGTTCCTATAGCCCATTTTTCAAATGGAACTTTACTTCTGTTTGGTCCAAGTTCTAATACTACATGATCTTCTTCAACCTTTGCAACATGAGCTATTATACCACCTATAGTAGTTACCTTATCTCCTGTTTTTAGGTTTTCTCTCATTTCTTTTAATTGCTTTTCTTTTTTCTTTTGAGGTCTTATTAATAGGAAGTAGAATACAGCAAATACTGCTACCCACATAACTACAGCCATTATCATTTGTTGTGGCATTACCTTCACTCCTTTTTATTATACTAAATTCTATAATACTATAAATATTATAGATTACCCTCCTTGGATAATCTATTTATTTTTAATTAGTATTTATATAAACTATACCCCTAAAATATAGGAAGAGTTTACCTTTTCATTAATAATTATATATTAAAAATACTTTATTTCATAGTACAATTTCTATAATTTGTATCCGTATTGCTTAAAGAACTCTTCTTTAAAGTCTAATAATCTATCTTCCATTATAGCTTGTCTTACTTGCTTCATTAAGTTTAATAGGAAGTGTAAGTTGTGAGTCGTTATTAGTCTTGCTGCTAATATTTCATTAGCCTTAACAAGATGTCTTATATATGCTCTAGTATAATTCTTACAGCAGTAACAATCACAATTTGGATCTAATGGAGTAAAGTCTTTTGCATATTTTGCGTTTCTAACTACTATTTTACCAACACTAGTCATAGCTGTACCGTTTCTAGCTATACGAGTAGGTAAAACACAGTCAAACATATCTATTCCTCTTATAACACCTTCTAATAAGTCGTCAGGACTTCCAACACCCATTAGATATCTTGGCTTATCTTCTGGCATTAGAGGTACTGTATAATCTAATACTTCATACATTAATTCTTTAGGCTCTCCAACACTTAGACCACCTACTGCATATCCTGGTAAATCTAATTCTAATATTTCTTTAGCAGATTGCTCTCTTAAATCTTTGTACATCCCACCTTGAATTATACCAAATAATGCTTGTTTTTCAGTGTTTTTATGAGCTTCTTTACATCTTTTTAACCATCTTGTAGTTCTTTCTAAAGAGTTTTTAACATACTCTCTATCCGCTGGATATGGAGCACATTCATCAAAGGCCATCATTATATCTGAACCTAGAGCATTTTGTATTTCCATAGCTTTTTCAGGACTTATAAAGTGTTTAGATCCATCTATATGAGATCTAAAATGTACACCTTCTTCTGTTATCTTTCTAAGTGGCCCTAAACTAAATACTTGGAATCCTCCACTATCTGTAAGTATTGGCTTATCCCAGTTCATAAACTTATGAAGCCCACCAGCTTCCTTAACTAACTCATGTCCTGGTCTCATATATAAGTGATATGTGTTACTTAATATTATTTGAGATCCTATTTCTTTTAACTCTTCTGGAGTCATTGATTTTACTGTTGCTTGAGTTCCAACAGGCATAAATATAGGTGTTTCTATAACCCCATGTGGAGTGTGAAGTCTTCCTAATCTAGCTCCACTTTGCTTACATGTTTTTATAAGCTCATATCTTATTGCACTCATAATTTTGTCTCCTTACTATCTATTCATTTTATACGTTGTGTTGCTTCATTCTTTCTCTACAAGCTTCGCATTCTTCACATTCTTGACCTTCTTCACAGTCTTCATAGTGAATACTGGTTATATTCATAGTACTGTTATCCTTAGCTATTAAGTATTTTCTAATAATAAACAATCCTGCTATTGCTATAACACCTAATAATACTTCTGTCATACCTTCACTCTTTGGAAGTAATAGCATTTTTCTAGCTATTGCATATAGTAATACCTCTAAAAGAGCACCTGGAATATGAAGTGATAACATTACTACAAGCTCTACCCCTATAACTAAAAGTAAAATCTGTCCTAATATATCATTTAGTTGACCATAATCAACCGGTGTATGAAAATCTACTATATAGGCTGTCCATATTACTCTTAAAACGTCTATAGTTCCTAAAAATACAGCAAGTAGAACCACCATTGCTAAAATTGATTCAAAAACATAGGCTATTCTTAAAGATAAATTATTTTTATCTATATTTTTCATCAAATTCCCCCTATTTTATAATCATGGCATCTCCGAAACTAAAGAATCTATATTTTTCTTCAACTGCAACATTATATGCATTTAATGTTTTGTCTTTTCCACATAAAGCACTTACTAACATTATTAAAGTTGACTCTGGTAAGTGGAAGTTAGTTATAAGTCTATCTACTACCTTAAACTTATATCCTGGGTATATAAATATATTAGTCCATCCACTAGACTCTTGTACAACTCCATCTTCACTACTTGCAGACTCTACAGTTCTACAGCTAGTAGTTCCAACACATATAACTTTCTTTCCATTAGCTTTTGCTTTATTTATTTTGTCAGCTGCCTCTTTATCTACCATATAAAACTCAGAGTGCATCTCATGATTTAATACATCTTCTACTTTTACTGGTCTAAAAGTTCCAAGGCCAACATGAAGAGTAACAAATGCTATATCTACACCTTTTGCTTTTATCTCACTAAGTAGCTCTTGTGTAAAGTGTAACCCTGCTGTTGGTGCTGCCGCTGAACCATTGTGTTTTGAATATACAGTTTGATATCTTTCTCTCTCTTCTAATCTTTCTGTTATATATGGAGGAAGTGGCATATTTCCTAGTTCATCTAAAACTTCTTCAAATATTCCTTCATAATAAAACTTTATTATTCTAGAACCCTCTTCAGCAAGTCCCACTACTTCTCCTATTAGCTTTCCATTTCCAAAAGAGAATTTAGCTCCTACCTTAGCTCTTTTACCTGGCTTAACTAGAGCTTGCCAAGTATCCTCTTCTGTTCTTTTAAGTAAAAGAAATTCTATTTTTCCTCCAGTATCAAGTTTTTCTCCTATCAATCTAGCTGGTATAACTCTAGTATTGTTAAGAACTAAGCAATCTCCTGGATTTAAATAATTTATTATATCTTTAAATATCTTATGCTCAATTTCTCCGCTTTCTCTATCTAAGACCATAAGCTTTGAGCTTGATCTATCCTTTATAGGTACTTGCGCTATTAATTCTTCTGGTAGGTCAAAGTAAAAATCACTTGTCTTCAATTTAAACGTCCTTTCCATAAAATTTATATAATTATCATAATAACAAAAATATCATATTTTTTCTATATTCATATTCCTAGCCATTATTATAACTCTATAAATTAATGATTTTTTATTTCGTCTTTATTTTACTTTTCTATTTTACCCTAGATTTCTTTTTAAAACAAAGCCTAGTTTTTATTTTTAATAGCTTTATTTAGTAGGGTAAGGAATTTTTAGGTGCTCATAGGCAAGTGGCATTGCCACCCTTCCCCTTGGCCCTCTATTTAAAAATCCTAATTGTAATAAATAAGGTTCATATACATCTTCTATAGTATTTCTATCTTCTCCTATTGATGCAGCTAATGTATCTAGCCCTACAGGTCCACCCTTAAACTTTTCAATTATTGTCATAAGTAACTTTTCGTCTACATAGTCAAGACCTAAACTATCTACGCCTAAAAGTTCTAGTGCCTTATCTGCAACTTCGTTAGTTATATCTCCATCTGCTCTTACTTGTGCATAGTCTCTTACTCTTTTTAAAAGTCTATTTGCTATTCTTGGTGTTCCTCTAGAACGTCTTGCTATTTCTATTGCACCACCTTCCTCTATAGTAGCTCCTAATATTTCAGCTGATCTTATGACTATTTTTGCTAATTCATCAACAGTGTAATAATCTAGTTTTGATATAACTCCAAATCTATCTCTTAGTGGATTTGTAAGCATACCAGCTCTAGTTGTAGCTCCTATTAGTGTAAATTTTGGAAGGTCTAGTCTTATACTTCTAGCTGATGGACCTTTTCCAATTATTATATCCAAACAAAAATCTTCCATTGCAGGATATAATACTTCTTCTACACTTCTATTTATACGATGTATTTCATCTATGAATAATACGTCATTTTCATTTAAGTTAGTTAGTATTGCAGCTAAATCCCCTGCTCTTTCTATTGCAGGACCTGATGTTATTCTTAGATTAACACCCATTTCATTAGCTATTATACTTGATAAAGTTGTCTTACCTAATCCTGGAGGTCCATATAATAGTACATGGTCTAATTGTTCATTTCTAGACTTTGCAGCCTCTATAAATATTTTTAACTGTTCTTTAGCTTTTTCTTGACCTAAATAATCATCTAGAGATTTTGGTCTTAAGCTATTTTCTATATCTACATCTTCATTTTTCATGGTAGATGTAATTATTCTGTTTTCATCTTCAAAATCGTACATAATCCTACCCCCTTACATTTTATTGTCTGTAAACAATTTATTTAAGTTAAATTCCTTCAATCAACTTAATTTTTAGTATTTAATATAAAGCCTTGTAAATATACAATATTAAATATCTTCATTGATTCAATTTTCAACTAATATATCATATTTTATAAATTTATCTTAATGCCTTACTCATTAGATATGTTAGTGATTTCTTTATTATGTCTTCTGTATTAAGTCCGTCTTTTTTACATTTATCTACTGCTTCCTTTGCCTCAGCACTTGAGTACCCAAGAGCAAGTAATGCATCTACTGCTTCGTCTTTTGATATAGCAACTGGAGCTTGCGTAAGTAGAGTTGGCTCAAATTCTATATTATTTTTATCTACTTTATCTTTTAACTCAAGTATTATTCTTTCAGCTGTCTTTTTACCTACACCTGGTGCTTTAGACATTTTTGCTATATCTTCACTTAATATATAGGCTCCTAATTGTCCTGGTGTTGCAAAAGATAATATACCAAGTCCAACTTTAGGACCTATTTTTGATACAGATGTTAATAATTCAAACATATGCATTTCTTCTTTTGTTGAAAATCCACAAAGACTCATATCATCTTCTCTTACTATAAGTTTTGTATATATCTTTGCCATACTTCCTATTTCTAAATCTTTTATAGTGTTTGATGATGCATTTATTTTATATCCTATATTATTATTATCTATTACTATATGGTCTAAATATATTTCTTCTATTGTTCCTTTTATATAACTATACATACTTACCCCCTATATTTTTTAATGTTTTTTCCAATCTATTGGCATGAGCATGACATATTGCAACTGCTAAAGCATCTGCTACGTCATCTGGCTTTGGTACTGCTTTTAGGTTTAAAAATGAAGTTACCATTTGCTGAACCTGTGCCTTTTGTGCCCTTCCATATCCTACTACACCTTGTTTAACCTGAAGAGGTGTGTATTCATATACAGGCTTATTATTGTGTGAACAAGCAAGCATGGTTACTCCTCTAGCTTGTGCTACACTTATAGCCGTCTTAACATTTTTATTAAAGAACAATTCCTCTATTCCAACTTCATCTACATTGTATTTTTTTATTATTAAATCAATTCCTTTATAAACAAGTTCTAATCTTTTTAATGTATCCATTCCTGCAGGAGTTGTAACTGCTCCATAATCTATTACTCTAAATTTCGAATTTTTATACTCTATTATTCCAAACCCAACTATTGCTATTCCTGGGTCTATGCCTAGTATTATCAAATAAAACTTCCTCCCATTAATCTTTGTAACTCAAATAAAACTTATGTTCTTATACATTATAGCATAAGTTTTATTTACGTTACAAAAATAACCACAACATATACACTACGTTGTGGTTATTTCATTAACTTCCGAAGTTTTCAAGTCTTGAGTAAGCTTCTTCCTGTGAATCTACGACCACTCCCTTTTGAATTTCTTCTTGTACTGATTTTGGAAGTGAATTTATATGTATTTGAGTATCCTCTACTAATTCTCGATTTCCATCATCATCATATTTATAAAGTCCTATAAGATCATCATCTGCTTCTAAAGCATACTTATTGCTTCTAGATGCATCTTTATGTGTTTGAATTTCTGATAAAACTATCTCATATTTACTTATTTTTTCTACTTCCCTTTCTGGATATTTATTTTTTAAATATTCTCTTATTTCTTTCTCATTCATTTCTACTAATGATTTATCTACTGTTCCTACCATCATAGGATTCTTATCTGATTCGCTGCCATCTTCATTTTTCTTATGAACCCATATTTCACAATCCTTACTCAAACCAAATACTTCTTTAACCTTTTGTTCTTTTTTTATTTCTTCTTTAGCATTCACTTTTTGAGCATCTGCACTATTAGTTTTTACTCCTATATAAATACCACCTGTTAAAGCAACCACTCCTGCTATTATCATAACAGGTATTTTCCAATTAAATGGGTCTCTTCTTTCAAACATTAAAATACCTCCTTCTACATAATTTATTGTTATAGATATAAAATCTTTTATATTTAGGTAATTTTTAGTAATTATTTATATTTGAATTTTTGTCCCATTAATTGTTTTTTATACATATTATATATATCATTATTAAATTTATTTATAAGGGGGGTATTTATGTGAGTTCATACGTTAAAGAAATTTCCGATAGACTTGATTTTATAGAATTTAAGCAAAACATTTTACTTTTAAAACAACCACAACATAAGGCATCTATATTTTATGACCTTACCTTAGATGATTTTTTAAAGATAAAAAGCTTAACTGCTAAAGTTTCTGATATCATGACACGTGGAGAAAAATATACTATATATGATTTTGAAAAAGAATTATTTGTTATATGGCCACCTATAAAAAGCTATCCATCATCATCAACATTGGTTGCAAAAGCGCTTATGGATACTCAATATTTTGATCAATTATTTATGCACGATAACTAATATATTTATTTTTATTGTTAAATAATGATATATTTTCCTTATTCTTGGAAATACTCCTAATAGATTTATTAATTTATTAGGAGGTTAATTTTATGTCTAGTGTAAACTGTAATGTAATAAATTGTTCACATAATGATAGCGGAATGTGTTATGCAAATAAAATTGCTGTTAATGGCAAAAAATCTCATACAAGCACTCATACTTGTTGTAGTTCCTTTGTAGAGTCTAGTGATAACTTATCTAGTTCTAATAATGATCATCCATGTTCATTTATAGGATGTAATGTTAAAACATGTACTCATAATGCAGGTGTCATATGTGCACTTAATAATATAGCTGTTACTTCTAAAACGCCTAGACCAAATGAGTTATCTGAAACATATTGTTCTAGTTTTAAATGCAAATAAATACATAAAAAACCTAGACCAAATATTTTGGCCTAGGCTCTTATCTTTATAGATTATTCTTCGATTTCCCAGTTATGAGCTATAGATTGAACATCATCATCTTCTTCTAACATATCAACTAATTTTTCCATGAACTTTAATTGTTCTTCATCAGTTAATACTGTTGTAGTTTGAGGTATTAATTTTACCTCAGCAGATATAAATTCATATCCCTTAGCTTGTAACTCATCTCTTACAGCTGTAAAGTCTTCTGGAGCTGTTATTACTTCAAATCCATCTTCTTCTGTTATGAAGTCTTCTGCACCAGCTTCTAGAGCAGCATCCATTAATTCTTCTTCTGAAACTTCATCAGTGGCTTCTATTAACATTTGTCCTTTTTTATCGAACATAAATGATACACATCCGCTAGTTCCTAAGTTTCCACCGTTTTTATCAAAATAATATCTTACGTTACCAGCAGTTCTGTTTTTGTTGTCTGTTAAAGCTTCAACTATAACAGCAACTCCACCTGGTCCGTATCCTTCATAAACTATAGTCTCATAGTTCTCGTTAGCTCCACCGCCTGCTCCTTTAGCTATAGCTCTATCTATGTTGTCGTTTGGCATATTATCAGCTTTAGCTTTTTCTATAGCAGTTTTTAAAGTAGCATTGTATTCTGGATCTCCTCCACCTTCTTTAGCTGCAACAGCTATTGCTCTAGCATGCTTAGTGAATATCTTTGCTCTTTTGGCATCTTGCTTACCTTTTCTATTTATTATGTTTCCTATACGTCCCATACTTTCACTCCTTACTACGTATGATTAATTTTATATTATTTAGAAATATATATATATTTCTAATCATTTAATAAATTCTCATAAATTTATTATTACTCGTAAATTTTAGCATATATATTTAAATTAGTAAATTAGAACTTAGGAGGACCTGCTGGCGTGTGTCTTTTATGCTCACTCACTCTGTGAAGTCTGTCGATTATTTCCTTATCTTTTTGTGGAACTTCATCTAACCTTCCTTCCACTACTGCATCTATCATATCATAAGTCGTACCCATTTCATTTTCATCAGTTTGTCCTTCCCAAAGAC
The DNA here is from genome assembly GCF_039031195.1 of Romboutsia sp. MSSM.1001216sp_RTP31141st1_G3_RTP31141_220114. NCBI lineage: Bacteria > Bacillati > Bacillota > Clostridia > Peptostreptococcales > Peptostreptococcaceae > Romboutsia > Romboutsia sp. MSSM.1001216sp_RTP31141st1_G3_RTP31141_220114. The sequence goes on from NZ_JBCIUO010000005.1 coordinate 27,554, forward strand.
CTGCTGATGGTGCCTTATTTATTACATCTTTATGTACGCCTAATACTTTTGCCCACTCGTATACTTCTTTTTTAGTAAGGTTTGATAACGGCACTAAATCTACTCCTCCATCTCCATATTTTGTGAAGTAACCTGTATGTATTTCCGCCGCATTATCTGTTCCTACTACTAAGTATCCTAAATTGTTTGCCACTGTATATACAGTACTCATTCTAACTCTCGCTCTTAAATTTGCATCTGTCATTTTTAAATAATCTTCTTTATATAAATTCTTTTCTTTAAGAGAATTTATTACTGTACTTAATATTAAATCTTGCGGCTGTGTTAAATCTAAGTCAAGAAATTCTATACCACATCCATTTATAACTTTAAGGGCATCTTCTCTATCATTTGGATTGCTTTTTATGCTCATTATTACACCCATAGAATTTTCAGGAAATGCTTTTTTTATAAGGTAAGCTACTACAGCTGAATCTATCCCACCAGATACTCCAACAATTAAGCCTTTACTATTAGCTTCCTTAACTTTTTCCCTTAACCACTCTACAGTTTTGTCTATCTTTAACTTTATATCTTTCATATTTATCTCCTATCCACACTTTACATATTTTGTATATTTTCATTATATCATATGTTTATAAATAAAAAAAATCCATCTATTTAGAACTAATTAATTACTTAAATAGCTATCTAAAAATAGATGGATTTTTTATTTTAAATTAGTCTACGCTTATTGCATCAACTGGACAGCTTTCTTCAGCTTCTTTAGATGCATCTTGTTCACCTTCTGGAACTTCGCCACTTATTGCTACTGCTTTTCCATCATCGTCCATTGAAAATACTTCTGGACATATAGTTGGACATAGGCCACATGATATACATGTATCTTTATCTACTACTGCTTTCATAATTGAACTCTCCTACATAAATATATTTTCAGATGATTTTCTGAATTTCTCCTTCTAATTGAAGGTATTTAAGCTCGTTTAATCATAGTATAACCATATATATAAATTAAAATTCAAAATTATTTTCTCTTAATTATTATATATTACATAAATATAATTTAGCATTTCTGTAAAAGCTATCTTTAAAAGGTGATTATAATGAAAAATAAACATTTTAATTTTAATATTAAAAATACATTAATAGGTCTTATAACAGGGTTTATAAATGGGGTATTTGGATCTGGAGGAGGTACTTTATTAGTTCCTATATTAAACAACATATTAAAGGTTGAAGAACACAAGTCCCATGCTACTGCATTGGCGATAATAGTTTTTCTTACAAGTGCAAGCTCTGTTGTATATATTTCTAATGGTACCTATGATCTTGAACTTACATTTAAAGTGGCTGTAGGAAGTGTTATTGGTGGAATATTAGGTGCTAAGCTTTTATGTAAAGTAACTGGGCGTTTTTTACGGATTTCATTTGGGCTTATTATGATTATTGCATCTTTAAGGATGGTGTTTTAGATTGCTGTATTTGATAGGATTTTTAGGTGGCATAATAGGTGGAATGGGTATGGGCGGCGGAACTATTTTAATACCAGCCCTAATCTTATTCCTAAATATTGATCCAAAGATAGCTCAAAGCATAAACTTACTTTCTTCAATTCCAATGACAATATTTGCATTAATGGTTCATATAAAAAATAAAAACACTATTTTAAAACTTATAATTCCAATTGCAACCTTCGGTGTTATTGGTGCTGTTATTGGTTCTCTAGTAGCTAACCACCTTTCATCAGAACTACTTAGAAAAATATTTGGAGTATTCCTTTTATCCATAGGATGTTTAGAGATTTACAAAGGTATAAAATGCCCTCCTAAATCTTGTAAATGTAGTTTTAAGAAAATAAAAAAATGAGTTCTAATAAATAGAACTCATTTTTTTATTTACATGTTTTGATAAGATTGTAATAATCTTATATAATGATTAGCTTCTCTTAATACATGATCTCCAAGAAGTGGAAGTATTATAGATCTTATTTTACAACTTGCAATCCCCTCTGTTCCTGCTTGTTTGAAGTTTCTAAGTTGAATAGTTTGATTTAATGTTTTATTTGTAATACTATTTATCGTTGCATTCATCATATTTTTTGCATCTTCTATTAAATCCTCAAAATCATCTGAAAATTCATCTGCAGTTTCAATTAAGTTATTTTCAGAAGGATCAAGTAGTCCCCTTATAAATAGTGCATGTTCCATCATTATTTGATCCCAGAATAACTCTGTTTCTCTAGCATCTTTAGAATCAATATCAACTCTATTATCAAGATCTTCCACTAATGAAAGATATAATTTTGCCTCACGAAGTATATGTTCAATAAGTAATGGGTAGTTAACTGTAAACAAGTTACAAGATAATACTCCATCTAATAATCTTTCCTTAAAACCAATAAGTCCCTTAAGTAATCTCTTTGCATTGTCATTAAGTTGACCTACATAATTTACTAAATTAGCGCTAACATTAGGATTATTTCCACTACGTAGCCTTGATTCTGATCTAGTTATATTTTGGTCTATTTCTATTCCTGTTAAATTTTGTGTCTTTCCTTCTGTACCTAATGTATAGTTAGTAATAATTTCTCCAGATTGTAAGACATTAGGTCTAATTATTCCATTACTAGCACTCACTGCAAATGATAGTAATTTTTCAAATTCCCTTTTGTAATGTTCTGCCTCATTAGCAAGGTCTGAGTTTTTAGGTGTAAATCCGGCCGCTAAAAAAATAGAGTGCTCTTTCATTATCCTTGCAAAAAATAGATGTAATTCAAGAGATAAAATAGCATACTTTTGATCGTTTATCATATTTCCTCCTAAAAATCATTTTTATCTATAATATGCATTTAAATATAACTTAGTGAATAGAAAATTTAATTCCCTTAAGTTACAAATTAAAATTTTGGTCAATATTTTAATCAAGGTAAAAATTCTATAATTAATGTATTACATCTTTCTTTATGCTCATAATAATTAAATATCAATAAAAAGTTTACATATTAATACTCTAGTATATAAAAATAGAGTAAGTCAAAATACTTACTCTATTTGTTTTATAAGAATATCACTAAAATTATTTATGGATTTATTTTAGATTCTCCAATTAAAAAAACAACCGATGTACAATAAGCTAAAGTTATAATAACCTCTTATATTATAAGATTTTTAAAATGTAGAATTAGTGAATAAACCTAGATTAAAACTAGTTTTTTTATATGGCAATTTAATATATACTAAATTATTATTTGACCATCTTTTTCTGATAAATAAAATTCCTCACCTAATGTTATATCTGCCGTAGCACTAGTTATATCTGTCATTCTTGATGTAAGTGCATCAACCTCATTAAGTCTTGAATAAACTATCATCTCAACACTATCTTCATAAATAGTATCTTTTACAAAATACCCCATGTTCATTATCTCATTTTGTATTTTTCCAAGTTGATTGTAATCTATCTTTATTCTAACCTCTTTATACATAACCTTATCTATAATTTTACCAGCTTCAAGGCCTATCTTAGCACCTTTAGTATATGCTCTAACAAGTCCTCCTGCACCTAGCTTAACTCCTCCAAAGTATCTAGTAACAACAACTACCACATCCCTTAAATCTTCTTTTTTTATAACTTCTAAGCTTGGTATTCCTGCTGTTCCTTGCGGCTCTCCATCATCACTATATCTTTGTATGTTCATACTTTTTCCCACTGTATATGCCCACACATTGTGAGTTGCATCCTTATGCTTTTTCTTTATTTCGTTTATAAATTCTACTGCTTCTTCTTCTGTTTTTATAGGCTTTGCATACCCTATAAAAGTTGATTTTTCTATTATAACTTCATCCATTCCAAATTCATGCAATGTTTTGTATGTACTCATAAAAGCCTCCATCTATCTAAATATTAGTTCTTAATTTACTAACTTTATTTTATACTTTTTATAATATATTATATCGAATAAGCTATTATAAATCAAAAAAGAAAGGGCTAAACCCTTTCTCTTATTTATATTTAATATATATTATATACTTGCACTAGTTTCAACTACTTCTTTTTTTAATTCTTTGTACTTTTTATAAGATATTTCTACTAATGATTTTTCCTTTTTATGTGTTAGTTGTTCTATAGCATCCTTTACCTTAAAGAATCCACCATCTAATAATTCTTTATTTAATACACAACTAGTATCTGATGTTTCCATTATATACCAAGTAACTGAGTTGCATACTTGTTGTTGTCTGCTTCTAGAGAAAAATTCATACATACTATCTCCGGCTACCCCTAAAACTTTTCCTTCTACACCTGTTTCTTGCTTTACACTTAATATTGCACTTTCTGTTTTTAGTTCACCATTAAATATTTTACCTTTTGGAAGTGTCCATTCTCCTCTATCGTTTTTTATCAAAAGAACCTTATTTGCATAAAATACTACTCCACCAGCACAATGTCTTACTATCATTTAAAACCCCTCCTATTTAACTTTCTATAGCATGTAATAAATTTTTAGATATTTTGCTTAAAAAGTAATGTTTCAAAGTTTTTATTAGATTTTCTAATGTTAGGTTTTTAATGTCTTATAGATAAATAACTAATTTGTTAATTATATGTAAAATATTTTTCCTTTATGTTAAGTTATTTATCTATATTTTCTAAATTATAAATAGCGTCTTCATATGCTCTTAATACGTAGTCTTTCTCAAATTGTTTTTTGCTTTTTAGTTGTTTTAACATCTTTAAGCTATTTTCATTTCCAATTTTAGCAAGTGCTTTTGCACAGTATTGTCTAGTTTGAGGATTGGTATCATATAATCCCCTTTGTAAGTACTCTCTACTTTTAGGTGATTCTATCTTCCTAAGGGCTGAATATGTTATTCTTCTTACGTCCGAATGTCTATGACTTGTAAGAGGATGTAGTAATTTTAGGAACCTATCATCCTTTAGCTCTCCTGTTGTCCAAATCAATATCATTAAGTCTTCTGCATTTTTTTCTGTCAGTATTCTTTTGTATAGCTTTCTTTTAAAGTCTATTAAATTTTCTTCACTTAGGCTACTTATAAAATCTAATCTGTCATTTTTGTTTTTCCCTAAAAATTTGTCTATTATGTCTTTTGATAACTCAATTTTTTCTTTTAACATTGATTTTATTTCTAGCTTTGCCTTTATTAATTGGTCATTTACCTCTGTAACTGATATATTTCTTATTTTACTGATTTGAGAAACTGTTTTAGATTCTTTGTATAGAAGATAAGTTATATAATGGTCCTCTAAGTTGCCTATATTGTCCCAACTTATATTCATATTATTACCTACTTTTCTAATATATACTCCTTATATATATTATAATCCTCTTCTAACAAATTAACATCAACTGTTATTCCATTTTCTACATATTCAAAATTTTCTACATTATATTTATTTTTAAGTTTACTAAATATATCTCCTCTTTCATAAGGTAATAAAAGCTTAACTTGATATGTAGCTTCACTTAGGGCATTTTCTATAAGTTCTAATAACTTATCCATGTTCACACCTTTTTTAGCAGATATATATACTACATCATCTCTGTTTTTAGGGTATATATCTAGGTCTAATCTGTCTATTTTGTTATATACAAGTATTGTATTTTTATTATCTGCTCCTAATTCCTTAAGAACTTTTTCAGTTGTTTTCATTTGTATTTCATAATTTGAGTTTGTAGCGTCTACTACATGAAGTATTAAATCAGCATATTGAACTTCTTCTAAAGTTGCTTTAAATGCCTCTACTAAATCATGTGGAAGTTTACTTACAAATCCAACTGTATCTACTGCTAAAAATTCTTTTTTGCTTGGAAGTACTGCTTTTCTTAAAGTTACATCTAAAGTAGCAAACAGCATATCTTTTGCAAATACTTCTTTTTCAGCTTCATAATCTTTATGTGTTTTTATTAATTCATTTAATAATGTTGATTTTCCTGCATTAGTGTAACCCACAAGTGCAACTATAGGTATATTTGATTTTATACGTTGTACTCTTTGAGTTTCTCTTATTTTTTTAACTTCTCTAAGTTCACGTCTTATGTCAGCTGCTTTGTTAAGTATATTTCTCTTATCTATTTCTAACTTTTGTTCACCTGGTCCTCTAGTACCTATACCTGCACCAGTTCTACTCATTTGGCCACCCATTCCATATAATCTTGGAAGTCTGTAGTTTAACTGAGCTAGTTCAACTTGAAGTTTACCTTCTTTACTTAATGCCCTTTGTGCAAATATATCAAGTATTAAAGTAGTTCTATCTATTATTTTTATGCCTACTATTTCTTCTATATTTCTTATATGAGCACCTGATAATTCATCATTAAATATTACCATTGTAGCATCTAAAGATTCACAGTATGCCTTTATTTCTTCTACTTTACCTTTTCCTACATAAAATGCAGAATCTCTTGATTGCCTATTTTGAATTAAACTTCCTACAACTTCCGCTCCTGCAGCTTTTGCAAGTTCTTTTAATTCCTCCATTGATTCATTTATATCTATATCATCTGTTCTTTTTGCTGTAGAAGTTATATTAAGTCCTACAAGCAAGGCTCTTTCTTGTTTTTTTTCTTCTATATGTTCCATTATAACACCTCATTATCTTACTGATTTTCCAAAGATTTTAATGTTTTTATTATACCACTAATAGAAATATTTAGTATAATTATCTTAGTTTAATTAATTAGGAGGTTCGTCTCATGAGTGAAAATTATAAGTTTTTTAACCATAAAAATTGCGAGTATTTTCCTTGTCATAAAACTAATAAACCCGAGGAATTTAATTGTTTATTTTGCTACTGTCCTTTATACGCTCTAGGAAAAAACTGTGGTGGAAATTTTAGATATACAGACAAAGGTATAAAAGATTGTTCTCAGTGTCTACTTCCTCATAATAAAAACAACTATGACTATATTATGAGTAAATTTCAAGATATTATTAAAGTAGCTAGTGAAAAAGAGTAATATACTAAAGAGAGAGCATAATACTATTGCTCTCTCTTTCTTTTTAAAAGTCTATATATACCCTGAATAATTATACTAGATGCTAATATCAAACCTAATATCATCAAACCTGAATTCATAAAAAATTCTGCTGGCAAAATTTTTATAACAGGATCTAATATTGGATCAAATATCCAATAGTCATTGTCAAATAATAGCTTATGAAATACAACAAAGCTGCTATCAAAATCTATGACTATAGGTATAACCAACGCAACTGGCATAATTATTAATAATATTGATGTTAAATTTAAAAATCTTATATTTTTATTTCTTATGTTATAAACAATTCCTAATACAGAAATTATAAGACATACATTAAATATTTTATTAACATTTTGATATATTTCTCTAACTTCTTCAAAATGTATTTTACCTTCTTTTGAAGAAGTTAGAGTAGGCATTTCAAAATCATTTTCTTTTTTACTTGTAATATACTCTATTAAATAGTCATAATTTAACTTTATGTCTTCCTTAGACATATTAGTTAATTCTACTATATTAAGCTTATCTACATCATAGTAGTATAAAGGCTTAAAACCTACTGTAAATTTTATTACACCAGTTATTATTAATATGCTAAAGCACAACGAAAATATTATATTTATAATCTTTTTCATTAATCATACCCCTTAGTCTTATAAAATACTCTATTCTCTTAAATACATAATTATACTATTTTAGTTGTAAAGTCCTCTATATTCCATACATCATCAACTATATCACTATAAAACTCTGGCTCATGGCATACTAATAATACAGTTCCTTTAAATTCTCTTATAGCTTTCTTTAATTCATCTTTAGCTTCTACGTCTAAGTGGTTTGTAGGTTCGTCAAGAACTAATAAGTTTATATCTTTTAACATTATTTTACATAATCTAACTTTAGCTGCTTCTCCTCCACTTAAAACTCTCATTTGGCTAGTTATATGTTCATTAGCAAGACCACATTTAGCAAGATTTTGTCTTACTTCAAAGTTTGTAAGGCCTGGGAATTCCGCCCATACTTCATCCATTGGAGTAGCTGTGTTTTCTCTTGAGCTTTCTTGTTCAAAATATCCAACTTCTAAGTAATCTCCTAACTTAACTTCACCATCAAATGGTTTTATTATACCAAGTAATGTTTTAAGAAGTGTAGACTTCCCTATACCATTCATACCTTTTAAAGCTATTTTTTGATTTCTCTCTAGTGTAAAGTTTAATGGCTTTGTTAATGGTTCATTATATCCTAATACTAAGTCCTTTGTTTCAAATATAAATCTACTTGGAGTTCTTGCTTCTTTAAATCCAAATGTAGGCTTTATCTTTTCCTTTGGTCTTTCTAATATTTCCATTTTATCTAATTGTTTTTGTCTACTATTAGCCATTCCACGAGTTGCAACTCTCGCCTTATTTCTAGCTATAAAGTCTTCTAATTTCTTTCTTTCCTCAACTTGTCTATCATAAGCTTGTTCTTCTTGACGCTTTTTAATTTCATGAAGTCTCATAAACTCATCATAGTTACCTTTGTATCTATTTAATTCTCCACTTTCCATATGATATATAACATTACATGTATTATTTATAAATGGTATGTCGTGAGAAACTAATACAAAACTATTTTCATATTCTTGTAGATATCTTGTTAACCATACTATATGTTCTTCATCTAGGTAGTTTGTAGGCTCGTCTAGTATTAATATAGTTGGATTTTCAAGTAACAACTTAGTTAAAAGTACTTTTGTTCTTTGCCCACCACTTAAATCAGTAACATCTCTATCTAACCCTATTTCTCCAAGACCTAAACCATTTGCTACCTCTTGAATTTTTGCATCTATCATATAGAATCCACTATTTTCTAATATTGTTTGAATCTCAGCTGTTTCTTCCATAAGCTTTGACATTTCATCGTCATTAGCTTCTCCCATTTTATCATACATAGCTAACATTTCTTGCTCTAAATCAAACATAGGCTTAAAGGCATCTCTTAATATATCTCTTATAGTTTTACCTTTTTCAAGTACTGTATGCTGGTCTAAGTAACCTACACTTACTCTAGATGACCACTTTATATTACCTGCGTCTGGCATAAGTTTTTTAGTTATTATATTTAAAAATGTTGATTTTCCTTCTCCATTGGCTCCTACTAAAGCTATATGTTCACCTTTTCTTAATCTGAATGAAACATTCTCTAGTATAGTCCTCGCTCCGAAACCATGACTTACATTTTCTACTACTAGCATTTTCACACCTCTTTTGTTATTTTATCTTTACATTCTATAATATAATATATTCTTTTTAAAGTTAAATCAAGTAAATAGCAAACCTTTAGCATCTATAAAAAAAGAATGCTCTTTTATGAAAATTCATACTAGAACATTCTCTTCTTTAATTAGTTTAAATGCATTACATCTTCAAAAAACATTACCATACATCCTGCAGTAGTTCGTTGAGCTATATTTATACTTTTTACTGCTATCAAATAAAATTTTGTATTTAAGTCAGTGACATTTTTATACATATAGTCAACATTTAAGGCATACATTGAATTATAATCAGCATATTCTTTTATACTATTTAATAAAATAGGCTCTTCATGTGCTTTAAATCGCTTTATTTTCTTATAGTTATTTTTTACATACACTTCAAACTGTCTATGATTATCTAAAAGCCTTCCTTTAGCATGTTGTGGTATTGTCAAATCTTGTATTATATGACACGCTGCTCCAAAGAAAAACATACTTCTTGTGTAATTACCTGCCTTAAAATATTTCTTTGCTTTATCGTAATATCCTATAGCTACTGTTAGAGCATTATCTTCATACCCATACTTACCTTTACCTTCTTTTGGATTATAAAAATGGTGGTATGATTTAAAGTCTTGATCTGCCCATACAAGACCTCTTTCTATATCATTTACATATTCCTTAAAAAAATTATATATTTCATAACTTCCTTCTTTTTTTAATATTTCTAGTGAATTTTCATTTATAAATAAATGTACTTCACAAGTTGTTTTTATTATACTTTTTTTTATTGGATTTACAAACTTAAAAGTATTTGTTAGTGCTTTGGCATAAACACCTTCTATTTTTTTTTTCATTGTCCTCACCTAATCTAATTAGTCAAAAAATACTCTTCCACCCCGTCAGCTACACTTTGCATAAGCTTTCTTTGATATTCTGGATTTGACATCATCTGATCTTCACTATGATTACTTAAGAATCCCATTTCTATTAAAATTACTGGTACCTTAGACCAATTAAATCCTGTCAAATCATTTCTTTCAAATATACCATTTATATTTATACCATCATTTTTCATCTTTTCCTGTACTAAATTTGCACACTTACTACTTTCTTCGTATATTGAAGTTGTATATTTACCATCCTTAGCTGGTATTAAAATCGACGCTCCTGTTTTTGATGGATTACTTATACTATCTGCATGAATTCTAATTACCATTTTGGCATTTTTATCATTTGCTAACTGAGCTCTTTCTGCATTGCTTATATTAACATTATGAGATTCTCTAGTCATCACTATATTGTATCCTTTACCCTCTAATATATGCTTTAAAACCATGGATGCTTCTAAATTTAATATGTATTCTGGTTTTTTTGTTGAAACACCCGTCGCACCAGATGACACTCTTGCCTTTGTTTGACCCGAACCAGGAGCTACCTGTTCTGGCCTTCTATCTCCTTTTTCTTGGTGTCCTGGATCTATGCATATTAATATTTCTTTTTGATCAGCTTTATTCTTTTCTTTTGTACTATTGTCATTAACTTTATTATCTTTTGCTTCTTTTTCATCATTAGATTGTTCATTTTGTTTTATGATGTTACCTATTAAACCTGTCCCTTTATTTAAATTGCTCATTGGGTTTGAAGTAAATATTATTATAATTGCTATGGTCATTATGGATAATACTAATATTCTATATTTTTTCAACTACATACACCTTCCTAAATTTCAATTTATATTAAAACTAATATCTTTATATATTTTTACATTAAATGTACTCTTATATTCATTTTTAGTTAAATATTACATATTTTACTTTTTGAAATTTTTTATACTTTTATATTATGGTTTTATTTTTTTATTGAACTCATATATATTTATATGACCTTTTATAGGAGGTGGTTATAAAAATGAATGATAAGTGTAATGATAAAAATAAGCCTAGACTATGTAAATTTGGTTATGTTGATTATATAGTGTTAGCTTCAACTATATCCATTGCCCTTGCAGAGGAGTTTGATACTCAAGATTTGAGTATCTTAGCTTCTTTTTTTGCAGTATTGTCTGATGAACTTGCTTTAATTTCATCAGTTGAAGCATGCTTTTCAGAAGATGACTCAGAACCAGTTCCATCTCCTATTCCAGATGTTGCTATAACTAATATACCTACTAAAAAAATTAGAAATAAATCTTATAAAAGGAAAGTTTATAAAAAAGTAAAAAGAAAAAACACTTAACAATTTTTGTATAGTGTTTTTATTTTTTTGTGTATATTTTTTATGTAAATATTTTAACTGTAATTATTTTATATTTTATTATTAATAATATCCTACGTTATGAACTATAAATAAATACTTTTTGTTTTTATATTGCTATTTGCTTATGTATTTATATTTTAAAAAAGTATTTTTTTCTATGTTATTGATTAATTATTTATTTATGTAATCTAAAACTATATTGCTTCTATTTTACAAGGATTAAAAGAAAATTAGTGCGCAATATATTATTAAGGCACCAAAATCAATCAAGTATAGACAGAAAGAAGGTGTTTTATGTATAAGTTTTTAGATTTAAAAAATAAAAGTTTATCAAAGTTAAAATTTATCTTATTTATATCATTTTTATTATATTTTCTCTCAACTAATTTAATTTATTCACATTCTATCCAAAAAGATGAAGATTATCTAATTCCTATGGGAAATTTAATCCAGATAGATGCTGAATTAGAAAATTTAGTTGTTAAAAATTTTATTGAAGGTTCTTCATTTTGTGTTGGAGATTCAATTTTAAAAGTTAATGGAACTAAGATTAATAGTTACAAAGATTTTACAGATTTATTGTCTAATTTATCTATTAAAGATGAGGTAGTTGTTCTTGTAAAAAGAGGAGAAAATACTTTTTCATTTAAAACTACTAAAGACGAATTAGAAAAGATAAATTGTAATAATTATATAAGTGGATTTGCTACACTAACTTATATTAATCCTAAAACAAATAGATTTGGAGCTGTAGGTCATCCTATAAGCATTGGATTGGCGAGAAAAGTACCTATAAAAAATGGTAACATATATACTACAAAGGATTTAACTATCGACAAGTCATCTAGAGGTCATGTTGGTTGCATTAATGCTGTTAGAAAAGATGTTATTGGTGAGTTTACTCATAATTCAGATTTTGGTATAAAAGGTGAAATAGCTACATTTAAAGATTCTTTGTTAAAACCTTATAAAGTTGCTTCTTTGGATGAGGTTAAACTAGGAAAAGCTCAAATAATCTTACAAACTGGTTCTTATACAAAAGATGCATTTGATATACAAATAGTTGATATACAACTTCAACATTCTCCTAAAGCTAAAACCTTTAAAATAAAAGTAGTAGATAAGGATTTATTAGCTCTTACAGGTGGTATTGTTCAAGGTATGAGTGGAGCTCCTATTGTTCAGGGTGATAAAATTATCGGAGCTGTATCACATGCTATTGAAAACAATCCTGCTCTTGGATATGCAGTTTATATAAAGTGGATGAATGAAAATTAATATAAAGATAAGTCAGGTTAATCCTGGCTTATCTTTATATTTAAGGAGATACATTTAGTAAACCTTTTTCTGGTAAATTAATAAAGCTATTTGGTACATCTCCTACTATTATAGTTTCACATATAGGTACTTTAGCTTTAACTTCTTTAGTTGATGTTGTAAGTGGTATTACTACTCTTACTTGTGTCTTAACTTGAAGATATATTGTATGTCTAGTTTGATTTATACCAGATGATTCAAACTTAGTTTCAAAATCTACTGATACTGTTCCTATTGGTTCAATAGATACCTTAATTTGAGGACCGTATTTAGCAAGTATGGGACTTTTAAGAGCTGTTCCTATAGGTATATATGCAGTTGTTGATTTTACCTTTTTTAATTCTTCTTGAATTTCTAAAGCAACATCTGAAGCTATTTGATTCATCATTATAGTGTTGGCTTGAATCATAGTTATTTTTCCCTGAGAATCCATATTTGTATTCATTAAATCTGAATAATTAATCTTATCTTTTACAATGTCTCCAACAGCTTTATTTATAGATCTGTTTGCCAGTTCTATTGCTTTTGTTTCTGCAAGAACTGTTATTGTTGGTCTTAAATTTTTATCTACATATATAAAGCTTCCTATTAATATAGATAATATAGATATAATTAAAAATATTATTAGTGGTTTTTTAATAAAGCTATTTTTAAAATCATATCTATTTTTATTCAAAATATCACCCCCATAATATTTTATGCAAACAAAGTATCACATATTTTTTATATTATTAGATAAAAATAATTATTATTAAAGTTATAATAATTTTTTAAATTATATAATTAATAACATGTTTGTTTTGGAAGTATTTTGCAGATTTTTAGTATATATAAATTATGACTATTTTATTCTGTAATTAGAAAATTTCATATATATATGGTATAATATTGCATTAAGTAAGGAGGTTAACTTAATGAATAATGATAATAATGAAAATAGAAATAAAATAAGAAGAAAGAAAGCAAGTTCTTCTTCTTCAACAGCTACTCGTAGTTCATCTACCACTCGTAGTTCATCTACTTCTCGTGGTTCATCTACTAGTAGCTCAAATAAAAAAACTAAACAAAAAAAGAAAAAAGATAAGTTTAAGACTCTCAGGTCTATTTTGGTAGTTTGTTTAGTTTTATTAGTTGCTGGAGTAGCCGTTGGAACTGGTGTAGTTTTTGCTTCATTAAGAAACGCTGAGCCAATATCAAAAGCTCTTTTAGAAGAAAAGACTTATCAAACAACGCGTATATACTATGCTAATAATGATCTACTTTCTAATGCCCCTAGTGTAAATAAAAAGCAACCTGTACCTCTAAAAGATATGGGTAAATATCTTCCTAAGGCAATAGTAGCTATAGAAGATGAGCGTTTTTATGAACATGGTGGAGTAGATATAAGAGGATTGCTAAGATCTGTAGTAAAAACTCTTACTGGAGATAAGCAAGGTGGTAGTACAATACCTATGCAGGTATCAAAAATGTTACTAACATCTACTGAACAAAGCCTTCCTCGTAAAATAAAGGATATATACTATGCTCATGAAATGAGTAAAGTCTTAAGTAAAGATGAGATATTAGAACTTTACTTAAATAACTTCTTCGTTGGTAAGGGTCTAGCTGGTGCTGAGGCTGGTGCTAGAGGATATTTTGATAAAAAAGCATCGCAACTTACTCTTGGTGAGTCAGCATTACTTGCAGGTTCTACTCAAAACCCGTCAAGATATTCAGCTTATATTACTGCTAAGTTAGAAGGTAATGAAACTAAGGATGATGTTGCAAATAGATTACTATTTTTCATAAATACTCCTGATGATACTCTTGATGATCCTACTCCAATGGAATTAGATATGGTTGAAAAGTTAAATTCTTGGGGACTTATTCCTAACGATGATACTTACAAGCAATTAAAAGCTGGTACTATGGTTGTTAGAAAAGCTGTACCTAATCCTAAGGCTAAAGAAAGACGTAATATTGTTTTAGGTAAAATGCTACAAACTGGAGCTATAACACAATCAGAATACAATGAGGCTGTGGCTGAGGAAATAAATATAAAACTACCTAAGCCTAAAGAAAGTGTTTCTTCTTCAGTTGAGGATTTAATAGAATATAAAGTTATAGATGCTTTAGTAGCACAAGGTAATACTAAAGACGAAGCATATAATATGTTCTATAATGGTGGTTTAAAGATACACACTACTATAGACCCTAAAATGCAAAAAATATTAGAAAAAGAATATGATAATGATAATAACTTCCCTGGTAGCCGTCATAGCAATGGAATGACTCAACCTCAATCATCTATGGTTATATTAGATTATAAAACTGGTGAAATAAAAGCTTTAGTTGGTGGTAGACATATAACAGGAAGAAAAACTCTAAATAGAGCTACTACTCCTCAACAACCAGGTTCAACTATAAAGCCATTATCAGTTTATACACCTGCTATAGATACACTTAAATTAACTCAAGCTACTGCATTAAGTGATACTACTGCAAATCTTACACCTTATAAGTTTAAGGAAAATAATAAGTGGAATCCAAATACGACTACTCCTGGTAAAGATATCATGAGTTTACGTAAAGCTTTAGCTTACTCATCAAATACTATAGCTATAAGAACTGCCGAACTTTTAGGTGATTCTTATAAAGATTGTGTTGATATAATGATGGATTACTTAAAGAATTTTGGTATAACAACTTTAGTTGATAGTAATACTGCAAATGCAGAAAGTAATGATAGAAGATTCCCAGCATTAACACTTGGAGGTATGACTCATGGTATATCACCTCTTGAAATGGCTTCTGCTTATGGAACTTTAGCTAATGGCGGTGTTTATATAGAGCCAACTATATTTACAACTATAACAAGTTATGATGGACAATTAATAGTTAAGAATACTCCTGAACAACACAAAGTTGTTGATCCTGATGTTGCTTACGTAATTACTGATATGCTAAAGGCAGTTATAACTGAAGGTATCGGTGGTAAAGCTGCTATACCTGGTGGAATGCCTGTTGCTGGTAAAACAGGAACAACTAATAAAGCCTTAGATGCTTGGTTTGTTGGTTACACTCCATACTACGTTGGTGCAACTTATATAGGTGATGATGCAGGTAGAAAAAATCCTACTACAGGAGAATTTATACCTCGTGAAAGTGTTGAAGGTGGAAGTGGTTCGGCAGCAAAACTTTGGTCTATAGTTATGAGACAAATTCATGAAAACTTAAAGAAAGTTGATTTCAAAGTTCCTGATAAAGTATACTTTGCTAAAATTAACTTAATAGATGGTGGAAGATCTTCATCTGGTGTTAAAGCAGCATTTATAGATGGAACATCTCCAACTAAATATACTTCTAGAGCCAATGCTGTAAAGCCAAAACATGAAGAATCTACTACACCTCCTGAAAACCAAAATAATGAAGGTACTGTAGATAATAATACTACTCCTCCTGCTGATAATGGCGGTGGAAATACTACTCCTCCTACTGATAATGGCGGGGGAAATACTACTCCTCCTGCTGATAATGGTGGCGGAAATACTACTCCTCCTGCCGATAATGGTGGCGGAAATACTACAACTCCTCCTCCTAATAATGGCGGCGGAACTGCAACTCCTCCTCCTAGTAATGGTGGTGGAAATACTACTCCTCCTGCCGATAATAGCGGTGGAGCTACTAATCCAGCTAGTAATCCAACTGGACAATAGTTTAATATATATAAAAAAGACTATTCTCTATTTTGAGATAGTCTTTTTTTATTTATGCCTTATATTATAATATTTTATATAACTTAAATTATTAACTTATATACATTTATTAATTTTAAGGTTTAGCTTTTGGTGTAAAAATAAGTGCCATCATATATCCAAAAAATATAGCTCCTGCTATTCCTCCTGCAGTTGCAATTGTACCTCCTGTGAATATTCCCATAAACCCATCAGTCTCTATTGCTTTTTTTACGCCATTTGCTAATGAATATCCAAATCCTATTATAGGTACTGTCGCTCCTGATCCTCCAAACTTAACTATAGGTTCATATATCCCTAAAAATGTTAAAATTACTCCGCTAGTAACATAAGATACCATTATATAGGGCATTTGTACTTTAAAGTAATCAAGAAGAATCTGACCAATAAGACAAATTATTCCTCCTACTATAAATGCCCTTACATAATCCATAAGCATATTTAATCACTCCTTATTTTCAATAATTACTGCATGAGCTACACAGGGTATTGTTTGTTTTTGTAAAGTACTAGTTGGTGATAATAAAGCCCCTGTTGATACTAGCATTACTTTATTGAATTCTTTATTTTTAAGTTTTTTGTAAATATATCCACAGAAAACAGTAGCTGAACATCCACATCCACTACCTCCACAGTGTACATCTTGTTTTTCCATATTAAACATTTCTATTCCACAATCCATATATACTTTTGATATATCAAGTCCCCTTTGATCTAATAATTCTTCTGTTATTTCTTTACCTAGTTTTCCCAAATCTCCTGTAGCTATTACATCAAAGCTATTTGGGTCATCTTTTGTATCATTAAAATATGAGTATATAGTATCTACTGCTGCAGGAGCCATAGCTGCTCCCATATTATTACCATCATCTATACCCTTATCTATTACTTTTCCAATAGTTACATGGGTAACCTTAGGCCCTTGCCCTTTTGGAGATATTAATACACTACCTGCACCAGTAACGGTCCATTGAGCTGTCATAGGTTTTTGATTACCAAATTCTAGAGGAAACCTAAATTGTCTCTCTGCTGCACAAAAATGACTAGATGTTCCAGATAGTATCAAGTCTGCAAATCCTCCGTCTATAAGCATAGAGCTTATACACATACCTTCTGCCATAGTAGAACATGCTCCATATATTCCTATAAATGGTATAGATAAGTCCCTAGCAGCAAAAGATGCAGGAAATATTTGATTGAGCAAATCTCCACCTATCATATAATTTATATCTTCTAATTTTTTATTAGCTTTTTCACATGTTTTTTTCATAGCAGTTTTTACCATATCACTTTCTGCTAATTCCCATGATTTTTGACCACATAAGTCATCCTCAAGTATAATATCAAAATATTCTCTTAATGGTCCTTCTCCTTCTTTGGGACCAACAACTGAACTAGCTGATATAATAGTTGGCTTATTTTCTAGTTTTACTGTTCTATTTCCAATTCTTTTACTTTTCATATTTTAGTCTCCTTATTTTATAAGATTGAAAATATAGTATATAAATCCACATAGAATAGATGAGCCTATTCCATATACTAATACTGGACCTGCAATTTTAAATAAGTTTGCTCCTACTCCAAGTACATAACCTTCTCTTTTAAACTCCATAGCAGGTGATACTATAGAATTTGCAAATCCTGTTATAGGTATAGCTGAACCTGCACCTGCCCTTTTTCCTATAAGGTCATACATACCAAGACCTGTTAATAAAGCTCCTATAAATATCAAAGTTATTGATGTAGCGCCTGCTGCATCTAGTTTACCAAGCCCTACAAAATTCATATAAAAATCATTTATACCTTGTCCTATTACGCATATTATTCCACCAACTATAAATGCTAATATATAGTTTTTCGCGTATGTTGGTTTTGGGCTTTTTTCTTCAACATACTTTTTGTAATTTTTATCCATAAATTAACCTCCTTGAATTATAGACCATCCTATTAAAGATCCAATTACTTTTCCCACAAGCATTGCTATAATTATATATTTTAAATACAAAGCAGGTATTTTTAATCTTCTTGCAACTACAGGTATATAATCTAATATCTCTGTTAGGCCCGAACTTAAAAAACCTACGAATACTCCATAAGCAAGCCCTGCTACTAAAGCACCTATTTTACCTATGCGTATATTCATGCCTTGAATTGAAATTAAGCTTCCAAATAAAGTTCCTATAACCAGTAGACTTTCATATGCCCCTATAAATTCTTTTGTCTTACTTATTTGTGCCATTCTAGGTATTATACCTACAAGTATTAGTAAAGAAACTACTCCTGACCCAACAACTACTCCTGATGATATTCCAAATATTATTAAAAATAATTTCACAAAATACCTCACTGTTTTTTTCTTAGTTGATTTTCTATTTCTTTATTTAATGAAACCATCTTTAAATCTAAAGGACTAGGCTCTCCTCTAGAATAATTTGGTATGAATTTATTAAAAAATAATGCTACGCCAATTCCTATACCAATTGAGTATGGTATTTGAAAATATGGCATATAAGACTTTGCATCTTTTGTGATTGCATTTACCATCATAAATTGCGAATGAGCCATATTTACATCTGCATGAAAGTTCATTATTCCCATTATAGAACCCATAAGTACTACTACTGCTACTATGAAAACTCTTATGTATTTAGTTCTATCTTTTTTGTAGCTGTCAAAGAAGATTATTATATCTTCAGGTTTCAAAAAATTTAACCTTAATTTTGGAAACCTATTATTTACTTCTTCTATAACTTCACCTAAATGTATTACATCATATTTAGATGTATTATTGTCGTAGCTTCTTAAGCATATATCTTTTATTTTCGCTTCATAAGCCTCTGGATAGATAGTATATATTTCACCTAAATAAATCTCTTTTTTTGATATGTTAAAAGGTTTTATACTCTTAGGTATTAAGTAAATATCATCCATATATAATACCTCCTTCTTACTTTATTATTTGTTTAAGCTAATAAAATATTCTAATATATTAAAACTTAAGCAACATTTATATAAATTTTAACCTAGGTTGTTTTTACCTATAATTTATTTCAAATAAAAAGCACCCACTAAACAAATATTTGTCTATTGGGTGCTTTTTATTTTTATTAACTAATATATGATTTTAATTTAGCTAATACTTTTTTCTCTATTCTAGAAACTTGTACTTGAGATATATTTAACATATCCCCAATTTCACTTTGAGTTTTATCTTCAAAATATCTAAGCATTATTATCTGTCTTTCTCTTTTTTCTAATTTGCCTAAAACTTCTTTTAAAAGAAGATTATCTATTACTTTCTCTTCTTCACACTCTCCCTTTAAGCTAATCTTATCTATTAAGCAAATTGGATTTCCTTCTTCTTCATGTATAACTCCATGTAAATACTCTACAGAAAAATTAGATTCCATTGCCATAACTAAGTCTTCTTTTTCCACTTCTAATACATTAGCTATTTCTTCTATACTTGGTTCTCTTCCTAGTTTCTTGCTAAGTATTTCACTTTGTGTTTTAGCTTTTATAGCTATTTGCTTTAAAGACCTAGATACTTTTACCATTCCGTCATCTCTTAGATATCTTTTTATTTCTCCTAATATCATTGGTACAGCATATGTAGAAAACTTTACATTAAACTTAGGATCAAACTTATATATAGCCTTTATTAAACCTATTGACCCTAATTGAAATAAATCATCTCTATCATAACCTATATTTAAAAATTTAGTTACAACACTTCTAACTAATCCTAGATTGTTAGTTATTAGTATTTCCTTAGCTTCCTCATCTCCATTTTGTGCTTTATCTATTAATTTTAATGTTTCTTCATGACTAAGCAATACTCTCTTTTCTTCTTTTATTGCAATTATCCCCATAATAAAACCTCTATTCTTTTGGACTTTATTGTGGTAAGTTTATTTTTTTAGTCATTACAATTTTAGTCCCTTCACCCTTTATTGAACTTACCCATACATCATCCATAAAACTCTCCATTACAGTAAATCCCATTCCTGATCTTTCAAGCTCTGGCTTTGATGTGTAAAGTGGTTGCATAGCCATTTGAACATCTTCTATACCATTACCTCTATCTTCTACTACTATTTTTATAGTATTTCCTTCTATTTCACATCTTAAATATACGAATTCTTCTTCATTTTCATCATATCCATGAATTATTGAATTGGTTACAGCTTCTGATACTGCAGTTTTTATATCTGCTAGTTCATCTATAGTCGGATCTAATTTCGCAGCAAATGAAGCTACTATAACTCTAGCAAAACTTTCATTCTCAGATTTAGCAGAAAATTTAACTTCCATAATGTTCTTCATTTTGTATTCCCCCTTATATAGAACTTACTACTTCATCTGTATTGTTTATGTCTATAATTTTATTCATTCCAGATAAATTAAATACTTTCTCAACTCTTTCATTTGCATTTATTATAGATACTTTTCCACCTTCAGCTGATATTTTTTTGTATCTACCTATAATTACACCTATCCCTGATGAATCCATAAATTTAATATTTCTAAAATCAAATATTATGTTTTTTATAGGCTTAGATAGTAATATATTATCTATTTCATCTCTAACCTCATTTGTTATATGGTGGTCTAGTTCTGTAAATACAAACTCTATTGTTAGAGTTTTTTGTTCTAAGTAGTAGTTTATCATTTGTATCCCCCCTGATTATTGAGTATATTAACTCTTAATCAATTCTATTATATTTACTTTTTATCCTTCAACAAAATTTAACTACTTTTGTTTTATTATGTCTTAATCAACATCAGACATAAATTATATAATTAATGATGTTAAATGTTGGCAATCCACATATTTATTATTTACATATTTTTTATTAATATACATTTTTTTCTATTAATTTATTTATCTTTATATAAAGTAATAATTAATAGAAAATTTTTGCATATAAAAAAGCATAGCTTTTGCTATGCTTTTTATCTATCTTCTTTTGTTGTTTGCTTTTTCTATGTTTATCTTGTTACCTTTTATTTTTATATCTTTCATCTTTTCTAATACTTTTTTAGCATTTTGCTTAGGTACTTCAACGAAAGTATATTTGTCATATATATCTATAGTTCCTATAAGTTTTCCTGGTATCCCAACTTCTCCAGCTATTGCGCCTAATATATCTTTAGCTTGAACTCTTTGGTTTCTACCTACATTTATAAATAATCTAGCCATACCTTCTTGAGCCCCAGTTGATCCACCTTTAGAACGCGCTTCTCTACGTTGTCTTGGTTTTTCTTCTACTATTTCTTCTTTAAGTTCTTCACCTAAAGCTAATTTTAAAAGTGCAGCAGCTACATCAACTGTAGAGTAATCTTCTTCTTGACAGAATGTTTCTAACCATTGCATTTGTTTAGTTAATTTACCTTGTTCCATAGTTGATTTAACTTCTTTGAAGAATGCACTTACTTTCTTTTCTTCAACATCAGCTATTGAAGGTATACCATGCTTAATTAACTTAGTCTTAGTATATCGTTCTATATCTTTCATCTTTCTCATTTCTTTTCCAAATACAAAGCTGAAAGATATACCTTCTCTACCAGCTCTACCAGTTCTACCTATTCTATGAACATAGTATTCTTCATCTTGAGGAAGATCATAGTTAAATACCGCTTCAACATCATCAACGTCTATTCCTCTAGCTGCAACATCTGTCGCTACTAGTATGTCTATAGTTCCCCCTCTAAACTTATCCATAACTATATCTCTTTGAGTTTGCTTTAAATCCCCGTGTAATGCATCTGCAAAATATCCTCTAGCTTGTAATTCACTAACTAATTCATCTGAACCTCTCTTAGTATTACAGAATACTACTGATAATTTTGGATTATAAACATCTATTAATCTACATAATACTTCTAATTTATTTGCAGATCTTGTTTCTATATAATATTGCTTTATATTAGGCACTGTAAGTTCTTTTCTAACAACTTTTATGTGCTCTGGATTTTTTTGGTATGCCTTTGTTAACTCTAATATCCCTTTTGGCATAGTAGCTGAGAAGAATACTGTTTGTCTATCTTCTGGAGTTCTACTTATTATAGTTTCTATATCTTCTCTGAACCCCATATCTAACATCTCATCCGCTTCATCTAATACAACCATCTTAACATTATCCATTTTTAATGTTTTACGGTTTATATGGTCTATAACACGACCTGGAGTTCCTATTACTATTTGAACTCCCCCTTTTAAAGACTTTATTTGTCTATCTATTGGTTGCCCACCATATATAGGTAAAGTTTTTATTCCGTGCATGTATTTAGATATTTTTCTTATTTCTTTAGAAACTTGTATTGCAAGTTCTCTAGTAGGACAAAGTACCACCGCTTGTAAACTTTTGTCCTCTGGATTTATAGTTTCTAGTATTGGTATACTGAATGCTGCTGTTTTTCCCGTACCTGTTTGTGCTTGACCTATAACATCTTTACCTGATAATACAACAGGTATAGATTGAGCTTGTATTGGAGATGGCTCTTCAAACCCCATGTCCGATATAGCTTTTTTTATATCATCACTTATTGGTAAGTCTTCGAATTTTATTGTGTTCATATATTATTTCCTTTCCGTTATCTAATTATATTAACTTATCTATTATATATTTAATTCGAATAATATGCAATTAGTATTTTATCCCTTACTCATCTATAATATTCAAGATAATACAACTTGTTTTATACCATTAAGCAACGATATATATATAATATAGTGTAGCCATATATAAAAGATATGTTGAAAGCATTAGCATTCCCTGCCATCTATGTAATTTATGTTTTTTAATAGTTGGTATTATTAAAATCAAAAGTAGAGCTATCATAAAAGGAAAATCTATTTTTGCTGTTTGTGCCAAAATTGGTATATCATTTGGTATTGCTGATATTCCTATTACAGATACTATATTTAATATGTTAGCACCTAATACATTTCCCACTGATATAGCATGATGCTTTTTCCTTATAGCAGTTATTGATGATACTAATTCAGGCAGTGACGTACCTAGTGCTATTACAGTAAGACTTATTATTCCTTGTGGTATGCCTATAATTTCTGCTATTTTTATCCCATTATCTACTAATAATTTTGAGCCTAAAACCATCATTACTAATCCAAGTATAAAAAAGACAGCTATTTTCAATGTTTCCTTTATATTTATACTTCCTCTATTATAATTTTTACTTAAGTCTGTTTTACTATCTTTTTCTACACTTTTATAATTTGTATACATATATACTAAAAGCATTAAAAGAAGCAATAATGCATCTATTCTATTAATATTTCCATCTATACTAAGTAATATTGTTAAAAATACTGATATTAAAAGAATTATTGATTTTGAAAAAAACATATTTTTATCTACTTTAAATGGACTTATAAATGCTACTAACCCAAGTACTAAGCCTGTATTACAAATAATAGAACCTACTGCATTCCCTAGGCTCATTGTTGTATGCCCTTGTAAAGATGCTACTGTTGACACTGTTAACTCTGGAAGAGTTGTTGCAAAACTTACTATCGTAGCACCAAGTACCAATTCCGATATATTAGTCTTCTTCCCTATTATTACTGTATAGTTTATAAATATATCTGCTCCTTTTGTTATTAATATAAAACCTAAAATAAATAGTATAATAATAAATAACATAATATCCCTCCCCTATATAAGATAGATATTCATTATTTGGACATATATACTATTTTTTTATTTTTAAATTTTTTTGTTTTAGCATAAAAACACTTGGGTATTATATGATTATAAGGAAAACAAATTCAGATTAAATTTAAAAATTATCGACAATATTTATGCGAAAGGTTGTATACAAAATACCTTTTATATGTTATGATTATATTGTCTAAAAATTATCTAGCTAGATTAATAATATAAATTTTTTAAATATTTAAATTTAAATAATAATATTAAATATTTAAATTTAAATAACAATAAATAACTTTACAAATTTTAAACCCTAACAAGGAGGCTATTCACATGAATGCATGGCAAGGATTTAAAGAAGGTAGATGGACTAAAGAAATAGATGTTAGAGGGTTCATCCAAGAAAACTACACTCCATATGAAGGAAATGATTCTTTCTTAGCTGGAGCTACTGAAAACACTAAAAAATTATGGGAAGAAGCTATGGCTCTTTTCAAAAAAGAAAGAGAAAATGGCGGAACTTTAGACGTTGATACTAAAACAGTATCTATGATAGATGCTTATGCACCAGGATACTTAGATAAAGAATTAGAAACAATAGTTGGTTTCCAAACTGACGCACCATTAAAAAGAGCTGTTATGCCTTTCGGTGGTATAAAAATGGTTGAAAATTCTTGTAAGGCTTACGGATACGAATGTGATCCTGAAATAAGCGAAATATTCACTAAATATAGAAAAACTCATAACCAAGGGGTATTCGATGCTTACACTCCTGAAATGAGAGCTGCTAGAAGATCTGGTATAATAACTGGTTTACCAGATGCTTACGGAAGAGGTAGAATAATAGGTGACTACAGAAGAGTTGCTTTATACGGTGTAGATAGATTAATAGAAGATAAATTAGCTCAAAAAGCTGAATACGAAGTAAGATGTATAGACGAAGAAGTTATAAGAGCTAGAGAAGAAATATCTGATCAAATAAAAGCTTTAGAAGCATTAAAGAGAATGGCTTTATCTTACGGATTCGATATATCTAAGCCAGCTACTAACTCAAGAGAAGCTGTTCAATGGTTATACTTCGGATACTTAGGAGCTATAAAAGATCAAAACGGAGCTGCAATGTCATTAGGTAGAACTTCTACATTCTTAGACATATACTTCGAAAGAGATTTAGCTAACGGAACAATAACTGAAGAAGAAATTCAAGAAATAATGGACCACTTCGTTATGAAGTTAAGAATGGTTAAATTCTTAAGAACTCCAGAATACAACGATTTATTCTCAGGAGACCCAACTTGGGTAACTGAATCAATCGGTGGTATGGGTATAGATGGTAGAACATTAGTAACTAAAAACTCATTCAGAATGTTAAATACTCTTTACACTCTTGGACCATCTCCAGAGCCAAACTTAACAGTATTATGGTCTACTAGATTACCTCAAGGATTCAAAGACTTCTGTTCAAAAGTTTCAATAGATACAAGTTCTGTTCAATACGAGAACGATGACTTAATGAGACCATACTGGGGAGATGACTACGGTATAGCTTGTTGTGTATCTGCAATGAGAATAGGTAAACAAATGCAATTCTTCGGAGCTAGAGTAAACTTAGCTAAGACTTTATTATACGCTATAAACGGTGGTGTTGATGAGAAGTCAGGAGTACAAGTTGGACCTAAATTCGAAGCAATAACTTCAGAATACTTAGATTACGATGAAGTTATGGCTAAGTTCGAACCATTCACTGATTGGTTAGCTAACTTATACGTAAATACATTAAACATAATCCACTACATGCATGATAAGTACTCTTATGAAGCATTAGAAATGGCTTTACATGATAGAGAAATATTCAGAACTATGGCTTGTGGTATAGCTGGTTTATCAGTTTGCGTTGACTCATTATCTGCTATAAAACATGCTAAAGTTAAAACTATAAGAAACGAAGCTGGTATAGCTGTTGACTTCGAAATAGAAGGAGATTATCCAAAATTCGGAAACAACGATGACAGAGTTGACCAAATAGCTTGTGACTTAGTAGAAAACTTCATGAACAAAATAAGAAAGAACAAAACTTACAGAGATTCTTACCATACTCAATCTATATTAACAATAACTTCAAACGTTGTTTACGGTAAGAAGACTGGTAACACTCCTGACGGAAGAAGAGCTGGTGAGCCATTCGCTCCAGGAGCTAACCCAATGCACGGAAGAGATAACAGCGGAGCTTTAGCTTCATTATCTTCAGTTGCTAAATTACCATACGAGCATGCTCAAGATGGTATATCTAATACTTTCTCTATAGTACCAGGTGCTTTAGGAAAAGATATGAACGAAAGAGTAAACAACTTATCTTCAATGATGGACGGATACTTCGCTCAAGGAGCTCATCACTTAAACGTTAACGTATTTGATAGAGCTACTTTAGAAGATGCTATGGAGCATCCAGAAAAATACCCTCAATTAACTATAAGAGTTTCAGGATACGCTGTAAACTTCATCAAGTTAACTAGAGAGCAACAATTAGACGTTATAAACAGAACATTCCACGGAAAAATGGCTTAATTTATAACATCTATAATCTTACATCAGATAGTTTAACAATTATCAAGAATCAAAGTATATAATTTTTCAGAGTGTAAGTCTCATCAACTTACACTCTTTTTTTATTTATTTTAAAATTAATTGTATGTAATAATATTATAATCTAAAATTTTTTTACATATATAGTTTGTATAGGTACTTACTGGGTATAATTAAAATATAAGGAATTATACATTACTTAAACAATATAGACTTTAAAGATATAATAATTTATAATATATTTAGACGATATTATGTATACAGTATATTTGAAACTTAATTTATAAAACGACTTAGAGGTGGATATTATGATAAAAGGAAGAGTTCATTCAATAGAAACATTTGGTACAGTAGATGGTCCAGGAATAAGATTTATAGTATTTATGCAAGGATGCCCATTAAGATGTAAATATTGCCACAATAGAGATACATGGGATGCAAAAGGTGGAAAAGAATATACAACTGACGAACTAATCACTGAAGTACTTAAGTACTCATCTTATATGAAATTCTCTGGTGGCGGTTTAACTGTTTCAGGTGGTGAAGCTACACTTCAACCAGAATTTGTAGCAGAATTATTTGCTAAGGCTAAGAAAAATGGTATACACACTTGCTTAGATACTTCTGGATTTGTAGATATAGATAAAATAGATCCAATACTTGATAATACTGATTTAGTTTTACTTGACTTAAAACATATGATAGATGATAAGGCTAAAGACTTAACAGGTGTAACAATCCAAAAAACATTAAAGTTAGCTAAACACTTAGATGAAAGAAATATACCTGTTTGGATAAGACACGTTTTAGTCCCTGGTATAACAGATGATAGAGAAAACTTAGAAGCATTAGGTAAGTTTGTATCTACTCTTAACAATGTAGATAGACTTGAATTATTACCATATCATACAATAGGTGTTCACAAATGGGAGAGTATGGGAATTGAGTATGAGTTAAAAGGTGTTCCTGATGCTACTCCAGAAGATATTAAAAAAGCTAGCCAAGTCTTAAAAGAATTTGGTGTTGAGGTATTTAATAAATAAGCCCTTAAATTTTTTTGAATAATTTATATATAACAAAAAAAGAAGTCCTAGGACTTCTTTTTTTGTTATATATTTTAATATTAGTATTTTAGAATTAGAATTCTAAATCTTCTACTTCTATGTTTTCTATAGCATCTTGTATTAATTTTTCTACATCTAATGCATTTTCTGACTTTTCAATTCTCTCTAATCTAGGCTTAGTCACAGGTTTTTTAGGAGCAAATACTGTACAACAGTCTTCTTCTGGAAGTATTGATGTTTCAAATGTTCCTATTTTCTGAGCTATATCAACTATTTCAGTTTTATCCATAGCTATAAGAGGTCTAAATACAGGTATACTAACTGATGCATTTGTGCAAGTTAGTCCTTGTATAGTTTGAGATGCAACTTGTCCTATACTCTCTCCTGTAACTAAAGCATCACAGTGTCTTTTTTCTGCTACTGCTTGAGCTATTCTCATCATAAATCTTCTTGATATTATAGTCATTTCTTCATCTTTACAATTTAAACCTATAGTTTTTTGTATTTCTAACATATTAACTTTATGAAGTCTTACTCTTCCACAGTACTTAGCTAATATTTTTCCTAAATCTCTTACCTTCTCTTGAGATTTTTCACTAGTAAATGGATAACTGTGGAAATGTATACATTCTAGTTCCATACCTCTTTTTGCTACCATCCAAGATGCAACTGGTGAATCTATTCCTCCAGATAATAAAGACATCGCTCTACCATTTGTTCCAAGAGGCAATCCTCCATACCCTGGTATAGTATCACTGTATACCATTACATGATTTTCTCTATATTCACAACGTATTCTAACTTCTGGATTTCTTATATCTACTGCTATTTTGTCTTTAACTTGAGATACTAAGTAACCTGCTATATCTCTACTCATTTCTTGAGAAGTAAATTTAAAGCTCTTATCTCCTCTTTTACTTTCTACTTTAAAGCTCTTTGCCCCTGCATCTATTTTTTCTTCTAATACTTCTAACGCCAATTCTTTTAATTTAGTATAATCTTTCTCAGCTCTTATTGCTGGACATACTCCTACTATACCAAATACTTTTCTTACTTCTTCTGCAACTTCTTCATAATCATAGTCTTCTAAGTCTACATATATTCTTCCAAATTCTTTATAAACTTTAAATTCACCTAATGGCTTAAGCATATTTTTTACATTTTTTATTAACTTATTTTCAAATAAGTATCTATTTTTTCCTTTTACACCTATTTCCCCGTACTTAACTATTAATATATTATACAAATGTATCACCTCATATTTTGATTATCGTCTTCTTGTTGTTTTTCTTAAAAATTCAACTTCTTCTTATTATTTTTCTTAAAGATTCAACTTCCTCTTTAAGTATTTTTACAGCTTCTAAAATCTCTTCTTCTGTATTTAAATCTGATAAGCTAAATCTTATAGCTCCTTCTATTTCTTCATTAGTTAATTTCATTTGAGTTAGTACATGACTTCCTTTTTTCTTAGAAGAACATGCAGAACCTGTAGATACATACATACCTTTTTGCTCTAAACAATGAAGTAACACTTCTCCTTTTATATCTTTAAATGAGATATTAAGTATATGACACACTCCATCTTCTGGAGAATTTATTTTTATATCTTCTATATTTTTAGATATTTCTTCTTTAAGTAAATTCTTTAAAGAAGATATTTTTTCTATTTTAGAATTTAAATCATCATTTATAATTTTTATAGCCTCGCCTAATCCATATATACCAGGTGCATTTTCTGTCCCTGCTCTTACACCGATTTCTTGTCCCCCACCAGTTAACATAGGTTTTATCCTGTTAGTTTCCTTTATATACATAAATCCTATACCTTTAGGCCCGTGGAATTTATGCCCACTAACACTCATAAAATCTATATTATATCTTGATGGTCTAAAGTTTATCTTAGAATATGATTGAACTGCATCTACATGTAAATAAACTTTGTCTTTTAATGACTTAAGGTACTTACCTATTTCTTGGATAGGTTGTATGGATCCTACTTCATTATTTACGTGCATTATAGTTACTAAGCATGTAGTAGGCTTTATAGCTTTTTTAAGTTCCTCTAAATCTATTTTACCTTCTCTATCAACATCTAAATATGTTACCTCACATCCATCGTTTTCTAAATCCTTTAATGTATTTAAAACTGATGGATGCTCTATACTCGTAGATATTATATGGTTTTTTCTTTTTTTATGTAGATTGACTACACCTCTAATTATAGTATTATTAGATTCTGTTCCTCCTGATGTAAAGTAAATTTCTTTATCCTTAGCACCTAAAGTTTTAGCAATCTCACTTCTTATGGCTTTTATATTCTTTTCTACCTCAACACCCTTTCTATGTAAAGATGATGGGTTTGCGTAATCATGGCTAAGTGCATAAACAACTTTTTCAATAACCTCACTATATGGTTTAGTTGTTGCACTATTATCTAAATATATTTCCATATTTTTCACCAGCTTCCTGTATTAAGTATTTATATAAATTCAAAATTATTCAAATATGTTTTATTTATTCTTTCCAATTTATAAATTATTTTATCAAATTGAAATAAAAATTTTATCTATTATATATTAACCTAAATAGACTTATTTATTATATCATATTTACGTTATTTT
Source organism: Romboutsia sp. MSSM.1001216sp_RTP31141st1_G3_RTP31141_220114 (assembly GCF_039031195.1). NCBI lineage: Bacteria > Bacillati > Bacillota > Clostridia > Peptostreptococcales > Peptostreptococcaceae > Romboutsia > Romboutsia sp. MSSM.1001216sp_RTP31141st1_G3_RTP31141_220114. Next base: position 58,056 of record NZ_JBCIUO010000005.1, read on the forward strand.
TTAAGGTTTAATAATAATATTACTAAATATATATTAAATATAATTGTTGTTTTATTTTATATATTCACTTATAATTTTAACTTAATAATTATAAATTATCACTATTTTGTAGAATTGTAATTTTTTTCAATATTTTTCTTTAAAGTATTGATTTTCATGTCGAAATTTGATAATATATAAACATGGTTATCCCCCTGATAACCTTAGTAAAATCTCTATTCCCAATACCCCTTTTAAATGAATATTTAATTCATTTAAGGCCTACTTCAGATCGGAAAAGAAGTAGGTTTTATTTTTATAATTTTCGTTTGACAATAAATTAACTTTCTTGAAAAGTATTGATTTTTATGTCGAAATTTGATAGTATATAGACATGGTTATCCCCCTGATAACCTTAATTAAAATCTCTATTCCCAATACCCCTTTTGAACGGATAAACTTTATATCCATTTTATCAAGTTGATAACGGAAATCAACTTGATAGCAAAAAAGAGCTTCCCCGAGCTCTTTTTTTTTATATAATAAAATATAAATTATTTTAATGAGTATATATTTTACTAAAATTTTTGACTTTGAATATTTTCTTATAAATTTTAAAAGTTCTTTATATACTAAGTATAATTTCATTTTTATTTTACATTTATCGTCTTTTTTTGCAATCCTCTAACTTTTTATCTATATTTCTATGAGTTTTACTTTCTTTTTAATAAATAATTAACTTTATTTAACATGCTTATATAGTTTTTTTTTGATATAATTTACTTATGATATATATGTATATATTTTTAAGGAGGGACATTCATGACTAAAAAGAAAAAAGTTGCTATAGTTTTCACAGGTGGAACTATATCAATGACTGTAGATAAAGAAATTGGAGCTGCTATTCCTACTTTATCTGGTGAGCAAATAATGTCTATGGTAACTAATATAGATAAAGTTGCTGAAATAGAAGTTTTAAACTTTGATGAAATACCTGGTCCTCATATGACTCCTGAAAGAATGATGGAGTTAAAGGATTATGTTAATGATTTACTTATTAGAGAAGATATATGCGGTGTTGTTATAACTCATGGTACTGATAGTTTAGAAGAAACTGCTTATTTCTTAGACTTAACTATAACTAGTATAAAACCTGTTATAGTCACAGGAGCTATGAGAAGTAGTTCAGAGCTTGGATATGATGGTCCAAGTAACTTATCTGCTGCTGTTTGTACTGCTATATCTGATGATGCTATAGGAAAAGGTGTTCTTATAGTTTTAAACAATGAAGTACTTTTAGCTTCTGAAGCTACTAAAACTAATACATTATCATTAAATACTTTTAAATCTTTAACATCTGGACCTCTTGGTATAATAGATTGTAACGAATTAGTTTTATATAAGGATGTTGTCAATAGATCTATAATAGATACAGATAAAGTTGAGTCTAAAGTTGCTCTATTTAAATCTGGAGTTGGTATGGATGATGAACTTATAAAATTCGCTACTGATAATGGATACAAGGGTATTGTCATAGAAGCTATGGGTAGAGGTAATATACCTCCTAAGATGTATGAAGGTGTAAAATATGCTAGGGAGAAAGATATACCTGTTGTAATAGTTTCTAGATGTCATTCTGGAAGGGTATTTGATAGTTATGGATACTTAGGTTCTGGAAGAGACTTAAAGAACTTAGGATGTATTTTTGGAGGAGAGTTACCTGGTCAAAAGGCTAGAATAAAGCTTATGCTAGCTTTAGGAAAAACAAATGATTTAGATGAGATAAAAGATTTCTTTGAAAAAGGTATATATTATTAAAACAAAAAAATAGGACTTTATAAAGTCCTATTTTTTTGTTTATTATCTATATAAAATGTTATACCTACAACCAACATCTGTATAAGTAATACTAAAATAAATGTTATTATGAAATAATGATAAGCTAACATACCTATAAAGTAATTACTACTTATAACCATACTAACTATTATACTCATTATCATAGATATAGTAATTTGATATCTAATAAATGTATTTTTCTTATTCTTAATACAGTGCATAAATATCGTTCCAAATATTATAAATAGTATTATCGATATTATTTTTATCACTTGTAGGTTATTTGTATTTAAAATTCCATGTTCAAATATAAACTTATTATATCGCACATATTGCATAATTCCAGCATTTTTGTTAGTTAAATACTCTATTATAAAGATAGATACGGCTAATGCTATCTGAATAAATAATGTTAGACTATATGCTAATTTTCTTAATACTTTCTTACTCATACTCTCTCCTAATATATATTTCTAGTTACTTACCTCCAATCAAGTAATTTTGCTTATTGACAAGATATTTAAGTTATCTTATTTTATATTTGACTAAAGCTATATTTTATAAATTACATTTTTTATTGAACACACTTTATAATCTAAGGTTCTTTCTCCATCACTAAACTTAACTTTAACTAAGTTATTATTTTTTTGTACTATTGTACCTTCCTTAAATCTTTTATGATAAATTTTGTCTCCTATTGTTAAGCTTTCTATTTCTTTTTTAGTCGCTCCTTTAATATCATCTATAAATCTAGATTTAGATACTTTTTTTCCATATTTATTCGATGGAGAGCTTATATATATATTCTCCTCAGCTCTTGTTATAGCCACATACATAAGCCTTCTCTCTTCCTCAATCTGATTAACTTTTTTTTCTTCATCATTTATATCATAAGACTTTTCATGAGGAATAGTTCCTTCTGTAGCTCCTATTATATATACATTTTTAAATTCTAATCCTTTAGCACTATGCATAGTAGTAAATATTACTCCATCAGAATTTTGATTATTTTTATTTTCTATCAATTCTGACTTTACTCTTTCTATATGATCTAAATATTCTTGTATTGTATTGAAATTTGTAGCAGAACTTTCTAGTTCATTTAATATTTCTATTAAACCATTTGTCTTTATTTTTCTATTTGTACAATAATCTAGTATATATCTATCATAATCTAAACTTGTTCTTATATAAGAAATTGCATTTTTAGGATTTAATGTTTTTAAATAACTTAAATCTATATCCAAATCATTTATAGTCTTAACTTGTTTTGGATGAAGGTTACATTTATTTATTAAAGCATTTATAAAGTTTTTTTCATCCTTAACCATATTTACATGTTCTTTTGATATATATCTAAATGGTTTATTTATTATCCTAACCCAATCTTTATTTGAATCTGGATTTACGCCTATTCTTAAATAAGCTAATATATCCTGAGCTGCCCAATGATCATATATAGTAATTATCGAATCTTTCACTATAAAAGGTATTCTCATATCCATAAATACATCTACTAGCGCTCTTGATTGTATATTAGTTCTATATATTACAGCAAAATCAGTATACTCAACATAATCTTTTTTCATTTCTTCTAATATATCTTTAGCTATAAATACTGCCTCTTCTTCTGAATCATTAGGAGATATATATTTAACATTTCCACCTTCTCCTTGATGACATTTTATAACTTTTTCATATCTATTCTCATTTTTTTCTATCAATCTATTAGCTATATTTATTATTTCATCTTTTGACCTATAATTTATATCTAATAATACTTTTTTAGTTCCTTTAAAATATTGCTCAAACTCTAATAAAAAGTCTGGCCTAGCACCTCTAAATCCATATATACTTTGATCTTCATCTCCCACTACAAATATATTATTGTTAGGATTAGCTATTAGTTTTAGTACCTCAAACTGAACCTTGTTTATATCCTGGAACTCATCTACTAATATATATTTATATATTCCACGAACCATATCTAGTGCCGATTTATTGTGCTTTAATAAATGGTATGTCTTTATTAACATATCATCAAAGTCTATCTTATTATGTTGGTTTTTATGCTCTTCATATAGATTATAAGCTTTTAAAAATTCATCACTAGTTAATAGCTCTGATGTAAAGTCTCTAATATCCATCAATTCATTTTTTACATAGGATATTTCATTTATTACCTGTCCTATAGTTTCATCATCATCTGCATTTTCTATATTTAAGCTTTTCAATATGCCTTTTAGTAGTAGCCTCTTTGATTTTTCATCAAATATATTGTCTAAGCTATATTTCTCAAAGTACCTAAGTATTCTAAAAAATACAGAATGGAATGTTCCATACGTAACCTTATTCATTCTATGATCATTACTTAAACTTAACGCTCTATTTTTCATTTCTACTGAGGATGCTTTTGTAAAACTTATAGCAAGTATACTACGAGGGCTTATACCTTTATTTACTACCATATTTGCTATCCTATATGTTATAACCCTCGTTTTACCTGATCCAGGACCTGCTAATACCATACAAGGTCCATCTACATGTTCTACTGCAACCTTTTGATTTTCATTTAATTTATCTATACTTATCATAACTTACCACCTTGAAGTATTCTTTCATTAATCTATAATATAAATATAACTTTTTATATTAGTTATATAGCTAAACTATATTATAATATATAATTTCAAAAAGGAGAAATTTTATGGAAATCATAACTAATACATTAGATAATTTCGTAAATATTCCTTCAGATTCCTTCGTATTTGATATAGAAACTACAGGTCTTAGCCCTAAGTTTTGTAAAGTTATACTTATAGGAATTTTATTTAATAAAGATAATAAAACCATAATTAAACAATATTTTGCTCAAACTGAAGATGATGAAAAAGATTTATTATTAGCATTTATAAATGATATCAGTACCTTTGATACTCATATAACCTTTAATGGATTAGCCTTTGATATTCCATTTTTAAATTCTCGTTTTAATAAATATAATATTGATTTTGAGTTAAATAAAAATGATGATATTGATATTTTAAATATTGTAAGGCCATTTAAAGGCTTACTATCTCTTTCTGATTGTAAACTAAAAACTATAGAAAAATACATTGGTATATCTAGAGAAGATACTATTTCAGGAAAAGAAAGCGTAAAACTATACAAGGAATTTGTGTCTTCTAAGTCTGATGATTTAAAAAGCAAAATATTACTTCACAACTATGAAGATATATACTATTTAGGGTACCTTTATAAAATAAAAGATATATTAGAAGAGAAACTAAAGCCCATTGTAATTAACAATAAAGATTTATTCTTAAAACTTATACCATTATCCTTTAAGATAAATAATTCTAAATTAACACTTAAATATAATATATTTGATGGTAACAAAGTACCTATAAATATTTATAGCGATAATTACTCTATATTATCAGATGATAAGCACATTTTACTTAGTATAAGTTTGAATAAAGGTATAGATAAAGACAATAATATAGTTTTATTTTATCAATTAAATAAAATAATTCCCTTAAAAGTTAACGATAATTTTTTAGACTTAAATATTTATAACCTATGTGAGTATATAATAAAAAAAGAACTAAAATCTTTATAAGATTTTAGTTCTTTTTTTATTATAACTTAGTTATTACAATAATTTATAATTTGAACTATAACATATTATACAATTTTAATTTTGCGCTAAATTGACTACATCATCTAATACATTCGAGCATTCACATTGGTTTGCCATTATAGTTAAATAATCACCTGCCATTATCTTTGTTGAACCTTTAGGAATTATCTCAACATCTCCTCGAGTTATCCCTACTATTAAACAATTTTTAGGCCAAATTATATCTTTTACACATTTTCCATCTAAATCACTATTAATATGGACCACTGTTTCAAATAATGTCTTTTTGTTTACACCAGTCTCACATTCATATTCCCCACCTTCAAGAAGTCTTTCTAAAAGACTTTCATATATAGGATGAGAATTAAGTAAATCTGATGTCAATTGAGCTATTATTACAACTATCGAAAGTGGTAACAAATGATCAAGAGATCCCGTCATTTCTAGTATTAATATAATTGCTGTTATAGGTGCCTTTACTATTGCTGCAAAGTGACCTGCCATTGCTAGAACTACAAAGTTAATTATATAAGTTGATGGTATTCCCATATACATAGCACTTATAATTCCTACTATATTACCTACTATTGACCCTAATGCTAACAATGGGAAAAATATCCCTCCTGGAGCCCCTGATCCAAAACATATAAATGTAAATATAAATTTTGCTATAAGTAATATCATTAGTAAATTTAATGTAAAGTTCTGTTCTTGCAATGTCATAATAAGTTCATGACCTCCACCTAATAAAACTGGTGATATAAGACCAATAATTCCTGTTAATATGAATGGAATCATTATCTTTACTTCTTTGCTTAATTTACTATTTTTAAATATAGTTTGAGTTTTTAATATACCACTATTAAATAATACACCACTTATTCCTACTACAATTCCTAATATTATTAAGACCCAGTAGTATTTTAAAGGCATTGCATTTAATTTTGCGGTATGTAATGATGGCATTAATCCAAAAAATTGCTTTGACACAAAATCTGCTGTTATAGATGCTGTCATTGCTGATGCTAAAACTAATGGAGAAAAGTTCTTGTGAGCTTCTTCTAATGCAAACATAACTCCTGCTAAAGGTGCATTAAAAGCTGCTGATAAACCTGCACTAGCTCCACATGTTACAAAATACTTTTCCTCATTATCTAATTTATCTAATCCTTTAGATATACCTTCTCCTACACATGCACCCATTTGCACTGATGGACCTTCTCTACCTACTGAAAAACCTACTCCTAAACAAAGTAAGCCTCCTATAAATTTATTTACTAAAACCCTAAACCAGTTAATCTTAATTCTTCTGGTAAGAATCCCCTCAACTTGAGGTATTCCACTTCCCGATATCATCGGCTCTCTTTTTACCTGTTGAGCTACAATATATCCTAAAGCTATTAATATCATAAATATAACCGGTATAAATAGTATATCTTCTCTACCCTTAGAATATAGACCTTTGAATAATTCCATTAGTTTTGAACCCAGTATTCTGTATACAACGATTATTAGACCTACAGCTATCCCTACAAGTAAAGAATCTCTTATTAACCTATACTTAGAATTTTGACTTCTCTTTAATATATTATAAGCTCTTTCCTTATTAGTACTTATCATAAAATTACTCCTTTCATTTATATTATATTCACTGAAAAGGAAAAAAGACTATCGCTTAAAAAAATCGATAGTCTTTACTGGCGGAGAAGGAGGGATTCGAACCCTCGCACCGGTTACCCAGCCTAAACCCTTAGCAGGGGTTCCTCTTGAGCCACTTGAGTACTTCTCCATATTTGTTACGTATTTATCTATGTTTTTATTATATATTTTTATATAATTTTAGTCAATACGTTTTCTTTAATTTTTATGATTTTTTTACAATATATCAAATAATATGTATTTAAAATTATCAACAAACACAAATTTAATAATTTAAGCTATAATATACATTATCATGTATAAAAATTTACTATAAACTTTATTGTCATATCAAGTATATAGCATACTTTTAAATTTAATTCTTCTAAGTATGCTATATATCTATTATATTTAATTACATATGCTTTTTAGCTTCTATAAGCATCTCATTAGCTTTTTGCATATATTCTATAGCTTTCTCTATACTATTAGCTGTTTCTTCTTTTCCTATAGCCCTAGCCTTGTCTACCCACTCTCTAAATCCTTCTTCATGGCTTTCATTATGATTTACCCAATGAAGCAGTAATATTTTTAAAGTTTTTTCGTCTTTACTTTCTCCATCTTCACCATGTGTATGTGGGTGTGAATGATCATGACAATGCTCATGTGGGTGATCATGATCATCTGCATGATGTAATTTTATTCTATCATTAGTTAACATATATACTCCCCCTTATTTTTTTATGTTAAATTCTTTCTTTATTAAATCTATACTATCCTTTATTAACAGCGCTAATGGCTTGTTTTCTACTCCTACTACTTCTATATTTTCAGGCAATATAGGTAAAAATATCTTTAGAGCTTCACTATCTACTATAGCTTCACTCATTTTACAAGTTACTTCACCCATCATAGAATTTGGCATTGAAACAGATACTGGTGCTACTATTATATTTGCCTTCTTTACAGAAGTTACTATTGCATTTTCCCCTGTAGCTCCCTTATTTGCATGAGATTTCATCATAGAGCTCGTTGCTATTGAATTAGTACCTAGTGCATATATGTCTATGTATGATGGTAATTCTTCTCTCAGATTTGATACTATCTGGGCCCCTATACCTCCACCCATTCCATCTATAACTGCTATTATCATACTATCTTCCCCTGTTTTCCTTATGTTTATTTTTTACTCTGATATTATTATTTTATGTTCCATTAGCCTTATCTCTTTTATACTTCCATCTACTATTTTCTGTTCTCCTAATAAATCAGTTAAGTACACTTTCCCTTCAAATGGATCTACACTTACTACATTTTCCATTATTCTTTCTAATTTATCCCCTTTTTGTACATAAGCTGCTGATTCACACATAATAACCCCTCCATATTTTAACTTAATATTAAATTATTACTGTTGTTTATTTTATAGTCACCTTTTTTGAAAACGTTTGTGATTTTCTTCAAAAAAAGGTCTCTTTTAGTATTTAATATTTCAATACTATAAAGAAACCTTCATGATTTCAAATCACTATACATTATATACTTTGAGTATATCACCTTGTACTATATAACGCAATTGATTTTAATTAATTATATACTTATATTTTCACTTTATCTCCTAACAGTTCTTTAACTGTTGGGAACTGTTCTATGTTAGTATGTGGTAAGAAACATGCAGATATAAATTCATCCATATATGTTGGATAGACACTTAATTCTACATAAGTCATTTCATTACCTATATCTTGTAGTTTCATTTTAGCCTCTTTGCTTACAAGAGCAAGATAAGAGCCAACTAATGAACTATTTCCTATATATGCAAACTTTTCTCTTTCTATATCTGGAAGTAATCCTATTAAAATAGAATTTTCTATATTTAAATTATTCCCTATTCCTCCAGCTATATATACCTTATCTATAGCACTAAAGTCCATACCTAAGCTTTCTATTAGTGTTGCAGCTCCAGAATATATTGCACCCTTGGCTCTTATAAAGTTATCTATATCCACTTCTGTTACTGTTATATCATTTTCAATACCATACTCTTCTTTAAATGCTAATACGTATTCCCCTATTTCATGTTCATTAAATCTTATTCTGTCATTGTTTAAATCTTTATTTATCTTACCTCTTCTATCTACTACCCCACTAAGTAACATTTGGCATATTAAATCTATTATCCCTGAACCACATATACCAATAGGCTTATCATCTCCAATAATAGATAACTTTGGATATAAAGTTTCTTTATCAATACTAACTTTTTCTATAGCACCATTTGATGCTCTCATTCCACAACTTATACCTCCACCTTCAAATGCAGGACCTGCAGAACAAGCACAGCTCATCATATAATCTTTATTTCCAAATACAATTTCTCCATTAGTTCCTAAATCTATAAATAATATATTTTCTTCACTTGTCCATATTCCAGCTGATAATACCCCTGCTGTAATATCTCCTCCTACATAACTAGCTACTGATGGTGCTAAGAATATATAAGCACTGTCATTTACATTTAAACCTATATCTTTCCCTATTAATTTTGGTGATTTTAAAAATGGAGGTATAAATGGTTCTTGTCTTAAATAATCTATGTGAACTCCTAAAAATAAACTAGACATAGTTGTATTTCCTGCTATTACAAGACTTACTACATTATCTTTATCTATATTATTTTTAATATAGATAGATTCTAATAATGGATTTATAGTTTCGTCTATAACAGCATCTCTTAAATGCTTAAGTCCATTTTTCTTAGTCGAGTATATAATTCTATGTATAACATCTGCACCATATTTTATTTGTGCATTACCTGATGATGCCTTATCTACAATCTCTTTTGAATATAAATCTACTAAACATACTACAACTGATGTAGTCCCTATATCTATAGCTACTCCGTATAATTGTTTTTCATTGTTCCCTGGTTCTATATTTAATATAGTTATTTTATTCTTCTTTTTAACATAAGTTATAGTTACATTAAAATCACTTTCTCTTATAATCTCTGGAACTTTTCTAAGTAACTCTACTGTATAGTCTATTTCATCATATCCTAAATTATTTCTAACATATCTCTCTATTCTATCAATATCACATATATTATCATCTATAGTTGGTTTATCTAATTCTATATATGTTTTTTCTATATTAGTTTTAAAATCAAAATTATTATCTTCTATTATTTTTTTTGCTCTATCAAATATTTCCTGGTCTTTTTTCTTCTCACTACCTTCTATTTTCATACCATGCATAGATGAAGATAATTTTGATGGAACTTCTATTTCTATATCTTCTATTACTTTAGTATTACATGCGAGTATATATCCTTGTTCCCATTCTTCATCTTTTATATGTAGTGTTTTTTCTGTGTCTACGTTTCCTTTTAATAGCTTAACCTTACATTTCCCACAAGACACGTTTCCGTTACATGGAGCATCTATAAATATTTTATTGTTTCTTGCTATTTCTAATAAATTTTCCCCTTTGCTGCATACAACCTCTTTATTGTGCGACTTAAAATTTACTCTAATCATATACCTATCCCCCAATATGTTATATAGTATAATTTTACCCTAATCCAACTTATAAGTACTCAAATTCATAATATTATAAGTATCTTTTGTGTGTAAAATTATAGTACTATCAATTTAAAAACCTATGCCTTAAATTTAATAAAATTTACTACATTTATTTTGTATAAAATCAAAGGAGTACAGATGTTTTAGATTTACTAAATCTTCTGTACTCCTTATTTATAACTACTCAGCTATAGCTTCGTATTTCTCAGCAGTTAATAAGTTTTCTAATTCATCTGCATCAGATATTTTAACTTTTACTATCCATGCATCATATGCATCTTCATTTACATACTCTGGCTCATCATCTAATTTTTCATTTATTTCAACAACTTCACCAGATATAGGAGCTATTAAGTCAGATGCTACTTTTGAAGATTCAACAACACCAAATTCTTCACCTTGAGTTAATTCATCTTCAAGTTCTGGCATTTCAACAAATAATATTTCTCCTAATTGATCTTGAGCGAAATCAGTTATTCCTATATAAGCAAATTCTCCTTCCACTCTAACCCATGTATGTTTATCTGAATATCTTAAACTTGGTATAACTTTCATTTGATTATCCCCCTTATTAGTTGATTACATTACACATTCCATTGCTAAAGCTGGATGACCTTTTTCCTCTAAGAATGCTAATACTCCTTCAGAATCACTAGCTATAGTTTCATCACATATCATATCTGTAAAGTTTTCTATACCTGTTAATTCTTGAACACTAGCATTTAACTTATCTGCTACATATTCTTTTAACTCTTTTGGCATCCAAACTATTCTAGTTGGTCCACCCTCAGCATAAGCAAACTTCTTAGAAGATATAAAGTGTCTTCCGTGACCCATGAATCCTGGAGTTTGAACTCCTCCACCTGTCATAGAAGCTAATTCTCCAAATGTCATACCAACAGGAGTTTCACCAGAGAACTCTCTATTAACTATAACAAATCCATTTGCTTCTGGCATTATACCGCATATACACTCGAAGCATCCGCAAGAAGTCATTGGATCTTCTAATATAGAATATAATGTAACATTTTCAACAGCACCTTGAGATATTTCACATACTGTTTCATTAACTGCTTGCCATATTCCTGTTCTTTCATCTAAGCATTCACCCTTAACTATTGGTTGGCATGGTCCTGTTGGATCTAGTTCTTTAGTAGCTTTAGCATCTAACCAGCTAACTGCTCCACATAATCCAAGTCTTTCAGGAGTAACAACACAAACGTGTGCAGGTGCAAATGATTGACAAAGGTTACAAGAATAGAATTCCTCAACGCTTTCATCAACTAATGAAGCTAATCTTTCATCTCTAGCATTATATCTATCTATAGCTTCACCCTTCATTTCTGATACTTTTTGTGCATCAGTTACTATAGTTACTTCGCATTTATCAACAACTGATTCAAATTCATCTAGCATCTTAGCATATAAAACTTCTCCTATATGCTCTAATCTGAATCCTTTTTCAAAAGCATCTTTAGATATTCTTACCCAAGACATATCTCTTTGACCAACATGCATTACACCTTCTATATAGTTTAAGAAGTAGTGTAAACGTCTTTCTAAAACTGGTTCGAAATCTTCTTGCATTGCTTTACCAGCTATTTTAACTATAACAGCAAGTGGTAATCTTACAACACCGTCAGACTCTATTTCATCTATATTTGGACCTATAACCTCTATTTTATGGTCTTCAACTTCACTTAATTCTTTTTTAACAACAAGTTCCCAAGCTTCAGTTTTATTTCCACCAAATTCAGCAAACATGTCATTTTTTCTTATTCTTTCACCTTCAAATGCAGCAGCAAAAGATACTGGTATAGGTATTTCAGTTACCTTTATCTTTATTCCTCTAGCTTCTAATGAAGTAGCTACAAACTTATCATAATCTTTTTGAGTTAATAAATTCATTGGAACTTCTAATACTGTTTGATCAGTTATAACTGGGAATCCTAAAGCTATTGCTCCAGCTCCACAAGATACAACTAATTCACTTAATGGTCCAAATGCATTAACAAATGCTGGAACTCTCTTAGCAGTATAATCTAATAATCCTGCTAAATCTCCTGGATTTAATCCTCCAAATATCAATGCTGCTCTTACTGCTACAGATACAACATGGATAACAGAAGTTACATCATATCCTAGAGGGATAACTCTTAGTTCTAGACCCATCTTAACATCAGCTTCTATAGCTTGATCTATTACTTTTCCTACTAAGAAAGTAAGTAATCCTTTAGATTGGTAATTTTTTATAATCTCAGCTGCAGTTTCTGCATCTGGGCATTCTCCAAGTACAACAGCAACCCCTGGTATATCTCCTGTAACTAGAGGTACACCTAATGATCTTATTATAGGGTCAGTTATATGACCCGCACAAGGTTCACTATATGGTGCATCTATTGTAGCATATTTTACAGCTTCTATAACTTCAGCAGATAAAGCTGTAGCTAAACCAGCATTAAGTGCATGCTCTAATAAATGAGTTCTATTTACTAAACCTTCTACTATAGTTAAAGCACCTTCTAAATCACCTAACGTATTCATTTTTTGTCCTGTTGCTGCGTATATACAAGGTAATGAATATGCAGTATCAGGGAATGCTACATTATGTTCTCTTCCATGTTTTTCTATTGCTTCGCTTACAGCGCCTTTAGCAGCAGCCAAAGCTTGTTCTGAACCATTAAAAATAGTATTATATAAATTCACTCTATTTTCCCCCTTTTTAAGCTTCTTATCTCTTTTCTTTATTATGCATTAAATGCAAATCCACCTTCATTAAGCTCTAAATATGAGTCAGCATATAAAGAGGCATTTCTTATTATGTCACAAGATTTTACTGTTCTCATTATTTCTTCGTCACATGGGTTTACTATAGCTGAACTAAATCCATTTGCCATTGCCATTGCAAGCCAAGCACTATCAAGTATTGGTCTAACATGCTTTGGACAACCATTAGATACGTTAGATAATCCACCTGTAGTTAATAATCCCATTTCAGTCATCATTCTTATAGATTCTAAAACGTCCATTTGTTGGTCTTGCATACCTTTTATAACTAAGCATAATGGGTCAAATAACATGTCTTCTGGCTCTAATCCAGCCATTAAACCTCTTTCTAACATTTCTTGACAGTAAGCCATACGCTCATCATTATCCTTTGGTATACCTTCTTTAGCACATAAAGCTATTACTTTAGCTTGGTATTCTCCTGCTAAGTCTATTAAATCTATTCTTCCACCTGCGTCTGCAGAGTTTATTATAGCTTTACCATTTATAGGATTGTAAACTTTAAGACCTGCTTCTATAGCTTTTCTATTAGCAGTATCTAATGCTAATGGAACATTGTTAAATTCTTTTTGAAGTAATTGAACTCCCCAAGTCATTAACTCTTCTCCATCTCTTTCAGCTGGCCCTATATTAAAATCTATATAGTGAGCTCCTGCTTCTAATTGCTCTTTAGCTCTTTTAAGTATTGGTTCTGGATTTCTTTCTTCTAATGCTTTTCTTATTACTGGTGATATACAGTGTATTCTTTCCCCTATTATCATGAACTTTTCCATAGTAATTATCCCCCTTAATTAGACTCTAAAAGTCTTTTTCGTTAAATTTTATACTAGCCAATTCACTATATACCTCTATTTGAGTATATGTAGTTCATTGACTAGCATATGTTATTGATTTTAATATTACGCGTTAGCTAAAGCTTCATCTTTCTTAGCTTTGTATTCTTTTAAGAACTTTGGTAATTCCATAGATTCTTCAGGTCCTATAACTACATTCCATCCTGGTAATGCCTCTTCTATATCTCCCTTAAGAACTGCAACCTTACCTGGTATTATTAAATCTCTATTATCAGTAATTTCTGCTACATTAGATTCTTTTATGAAGTTAGCTATAGAACTTCCACTAAACTTACCAGCAGACCAAGCTGTTAATACTGAGTACCCTCCAGCATCTGGGATAGCTAAATGTACAGGAACTTTAGATCTTTCTACATCTCCCGATACTATGAAATAAGTTAAAGCGAAGTCAACAGTAACTATTACTGGAGAATTCTTATCTGGATTATTTATTGGATAAACTTTTGTTTCAACTCTCATTGGTTTTTGTGGGTCAGTGAATATGTTTTGTCTTAGAGCAAATAATGGTAATGCTTTAGAATAGTCTATATCATCTATTACGATTATAGAACCGTATTTAACTGTGAATACAGATGATAAAGCAACTTCCATATTAGGATTTTCTTTAGCTAATTTATTTGCAAATACTATTGATGGGTATCCGAATGTTCTGTCTTGTTCTTTTAATGCTATTCTTCTAACTTGAACAGCATTTGTAAATGTATCTTTTATATTTTCTCCTGTTACATCTAATATTAATTCTCTATATCCTGCAGCTTGTATAGCTTCTACTGTAGAATACAATTCCTCTAAACTAGATGCTTTAACACCTAAAGCTAACTTATCTCCTTTAACTACATCTATCATAGCTTGATAGTTGTCTTTAGTAGCTCCGTATACTACTGGTTTTTTATCTTTTAATATTTCAACAGCTTCTTTAGCAACTTCAGCATCTTCACATACTAATATGTAAGCTAAATCTAATCCGCTATCTTTAACTCTGTTAACTACCCTTAAGAATCCTTCTTTATTTTCAAAGTATTCTATTAGAGCCATTTCAACTCTCATTTCTTCACCTATTCTTACGTAGTCAACAGCTTTCATGTTAGCAAGTTTTGCATCTACTTGCTCATCAGTCATACATTCACAAAATGCTACTGCAAATCTATTTCTATTTACTAATGTTTTTTCATGTCTAAATAATACAGTTTCTGCTCCTAATTCATATTCAGAATTTCCAGCTCCAACTTTTACACCTCTCATTAATGGTGCAGTTGCTTCTGATAATTTTGCTAATGCCTCATCAGACATATGTGGACACTTTTCTACCTCTACTGCTCCTGATGCAACCTTCATACAGAAAGCCATACAAGTTGGAAATCCACAGTCCTTACAGTTTTTCTTTGGTGTTAATTTGAATATATCTAAAGCTTTTAATGCCATGATTTTTTCCCCCTAACCTTACAATTTATTAAGCTAATGCGCTAACTAATTCTTTTATAGTTTCTACTGATTCTGGATGACGAAGTATAACTGCATTTGATCCACCAACTAATGCACTTGCAGCAGTTGATATTTCCATTGCTATACCTCTTTTTTCTACACATCCCCAAGCTGGTTCATCTTCAACACTTGCTATAGATTCTTTAACATTCCAAGTTTCTTTTGAAACTGGAGTTATTATTGGCATTTGTAATGTTTTATCATTTTGACCAAATGCAGCAAGTCTGATTCTGTCCATAGTTGATGCAACATACTCATATCCATATCCTACAGCTGATGAACCTATGTTCATAACTATATTTTCAGATTTAACGCCTAATTGTCCTAATAATACGTTTAATTGTTTAGCTAGGTTTATATCAACTGAAGACTCAGCAGACACTTTATGACTATAAGCCATACTAGCCGCAGCCCCTACTGCCTTGTAGTTGTCTTCTGTAGCTGATAAGAATAAACAATTATGCCCATCTACTGCTTGCGCTACTTTTTCAAATAACTTAGCATCCTTTTCATGGTTTCCACATCCAGCTATAATTACTGGTACACTAACAGCCTCAACAACTTTTTTAGCTACCTCAGCACACTCTTCTGGAGTTTTATCTAATCCATTTGGATCTGCACTTTCAAGCTTTAAGCATATAAAGTCTGCTTTTGTATTTTCTTCTACATGCTTAGCCCACTTAACTGGACAATCACAAACATCTTTATACATTTCTTTAAAAGCATCGCTCCATCCTTCTGGATATATGTCAGTTATTTCTATTCCTATTTTTTGAGTATTTCCACCATTCCCATCGAAGTTATAAAATGGTAGAATATTCTCTCCACCTATTTTTATCGCTTTTTCTCCTGTCCCTATTTCTACTTCTGATATTTTACCAGAATACTTTTGAACAGACATCTTGAATGCCATAGTTTACTCCCCCTTAAGCCTATTTTAATTCTAATTTAGTTACTATATCATTTATAGCAACTTTAGCTTTTGATTCTTTTGGTAATTCTACTAAAGGTATACCATTAGAATCATATTCATATATCATTTCATCCATAGGTACTACACCTATAAGACTTAGATTATGCTTTTCAATTTCCTCTTTTATTCCATCATTTAATATTCCATTTGGAACTTTATTTACAATTAAATATATATCTGAAACACTTAGCTTTAATTCCCTAGCTAAATCTCTTATTCTAGCAACAGCTTGAACACTACGTCTAGAACAATCACTAACTAATAGCAATTTGTCTATGTGCTTAGTAGTTTTTCTACTTAAATGTTCCATTCCAGCTTCGTTATCTATAACTAAATATTCGTAAGAATCTGCTAGTTTGTCTGTTTGCTCTCTTAATATCCCATTAACATAACAATAACAACCTTCACCCTCAGATCTTCCCATTACTATTAAGTCATATCCTTCGCCTTCTGACATACAAGTATTTAATCTATATTGTAAATATTGAGCCTTAGTCATTCCTCCTGGAAAAGCATTACCTTGTTTTTCCCTTTGATTTACTTCTTCTCTTATAGACCCTATCGTATCTTCAACATCTATACCTAATACTTCATTTATGTTAGCATTAGCATCTGCATCTACAACTAATACTGGTCCTTTTTTATTACTTACTAAATTATTAATTAAAAGCCCTGTAAGACTAGTCTTACCAGTTCCACCTTTTCCTGCTACTGCTATGTTATATCCCATACCAAGATTTCCCCCTTTATTTGTCAAAACAGAGCTTTTCCCCTTTACTCTGTTTTTATCTTATGCTTTTGCTAATTTAGGAGCTGCATGAACACATTCTCCATGTACATCATGAAGAGCTTCCATTAACCCTTCTGATAATGTTGGATGTGCATGTATAACATCTCCTACTTGCTCTACTGTTAATCCTAAGTGTACTGCAAGAGATAATTCTGTTAATAGGTCTGTAGCATGAGGACCTACTATAGATGCTCCAACTATTTTGTCTTCTTTATCTGCAAGAACCTTTATAAATCCTTGGAAGTGACCCATAGCTTGAGCTTTACCTAATCCTCTAAATTCAAACTTACCAACATGATATTCTGTACCTTGTTCTTCTAATTGTCTTTCTGTTTTCCCAACAGCAGCTAGCTCTGGCTCTGTATATACACATCTTGGAACTGCTGTATAATCAACAGTTTTAGATTTGCCTAAAGCGTTTTCCACAGCTACTATACCCTCTTTAGAAGCAACATGTGCTAAGAATGGTGTATCTATTAAATCACCTATTGCATATATACCTTCTATATTAGTTTGTAAGTTTTCATCTACTACAATCTTACCTCTATTAAGCTCTATACCTATTTCCTCTATTCCAGAACCTTCAAGATTTGGTTTTCTACCTATTGCCATTAAAACATATTGTGTTTTTATCTCTTTTCCATTTGAAAGTGTAGATATAACCCCATCTTCTACAACTTCACATTTCTCTACTCCACTATCTGTTAACACTTTAATTTTATCCTTTTTAAACTGTCTCTGCAACTGTTTTGCTACATCTTTATCCTCAAAAGGTAATATTTGATCTCCTCTTTGAACTATAGTTACTTCAGTTCCTAAAGCTCTTAAGAATTGACCTATTTCACAACCTATAACTCCACCACCAACGATTAACATAGACTCTGGTAATTCTTCAAGTCCTAGTACTTCGTCACTAGTTATAACTCTCTTTTTATCATATGGGAACATTGGTAAAACTACTGGAACAGAACCGTTAGCTAATATTATTTTATCAGCCTTAACTATTTCACAGCTTCCATCTTCTTTAGTAACTTCTATAGTATTTTTATCTACTAATTTTCCGAATCCATTAACTAAGTTAACTCCTCTTTTTTCAAATAAAAATTCTATACCACCTATTAATTGGTTTACTATTTTATCTTTTCTTCCCATTATAGCTTTGAAATCTGCATTGATTTCACCATCTATATTTATTCCATAATCTTTAGCTTCTTTTATATTCATTAACATAGAAGAAGATGCTAATAATGCTTTAGTTGGTATACACCCTACATTTAAGCAAGTTCCTCCAACTCTCTTTTTCTCTATTACTGTTACTTCAGCACCAAGCATAGCTGCCTTTATTGCAGCAACGTATCCTCCTGGTCCACCACCTACAACTGCTATTTTCATATTTTTTCCCCCATTTATATCCGTTAATAAAATCTATTTATACTATGTTACTTAAGTTAGAAAACTTAAGCAACATAGCTATTTATCTATATATTATAAACCTGCAGCATCTAATATAGCTGGAACATTTTCTTCTGCTCCTATAGCCATTATGTGAACACCATCACATAAATCTTCTTCTTTTAATTGTCTTATGAACTCTCCAGCCATCTTTATACCTTCTGATACCCAATTTTCTTTTCCTGCAGCTCTTAATCTTTCTATTTGATCATCTGGAACAAATATACCAGGAACATTAGCAGTCATAAACTTAGCCATTCCTGGAGATTTTAAAGGTACTATACCAGCTAATACCTTACAATCCATATCTCTAGTTAACTTTCTAAACTCTCTCATATGTTCTATATCATATACAGCTTGAGTTTGGAAGAACTTAGCTCCAGCATTTATTTTCTTTTGCATTTTTAATAATTGTACTTCTATTGGAGCATATTCTGGAGTAACAGAAGCTCCTAAGAAAAATTCTGGTGATCCTTTTAATGCGTTACCAACTAAGTCAGTACCCTTCATTAAAGTTTCAGCAGTTTGAAGTATACCAACAGCATCTAAATCAAATACTCCTTTAGCTTGTGGATGATCTCCAACTACTGTATGGTCTCCTGTTAAAGCTAACATATTGTTTATTCCAAATACACCAGCAGATAACATTTCTCCTTGTATTGCTATTCTATTTCTATCTCTACCAGTCATTTGTATTACTGGTTCTAATCCTACATCTTTTAATAATTTACATGTAGCAAGCGAAGTAGTTCTCATAACTGCAGATTGGAAGTCTGTTACATTTGCAGCGTGAACTCTTCCTACTAATGGTTTTGCACACTCTATTAAGTGAGAAAGATCTGTACCTTTTGGTGGTGCCATTTCAGTTGTTACTGCAAACTTCCCACTTTCTAATGTTTCTCTTAATAAGCTCATGAAAAAATCCCCCTTTTAACCTTTTAAACGATCTAAGCCTCAGCTGAAGCTTCTTCTTCTTTTTTCTTTAAGTTTAAGTGTCTTGGATTGTTTTGCTTTGAATAATCCTTCATTGGTCTCATCTCAACCATATTTTCTAATTGATCTAATTCCTTTAACTTTTCATATATCATTATCCAAGCACAATCATTTTCTGGGCTAACTTCGCATTTTCCATTTTTAGCTCCACCACATGCACCATTTATTAATCCCTTAGCACATACAGTTACTGGACATATTCCTCCAGTCCATCCAAGTTCACATTCTCCACAAGCCTTACAAGACTCTTCGAATTCTCCAACTCTCTTTGTTTCCCCGATAAACATAGTGTTATTTGCTGGATATACTGGTAATTTCTTTATATTTTTAACTATGGTTTGAGTTCCATCTCCACAAGCCATAGATAAAACAGCATCAGCTTCTTTTAATTCTTCTTTTAATACTTTTAAATCCTTTTTAGATTTTAAAAGATTACATGCAGGTTCTAGTAAAGTGTATCCTAAAACAGTTTTTCCTTCTGACTCTAAAGCTTCTTTCATTTTTAAAACTTCTTCTTCTCCACCACTTTTACAAGTAGCTGCACATTCATTACATCCAACTATAACAACTTTTTGAGCTTTCTTTAAGAATCCTAAAATTTCTTGCATTGATTTATTTTCAGAAACTATCATCTCTATTCCCCCTAAAAACTTATCTTATTTGTTGTTTTGTAACTTACAAGCTTTAACTACATGCTTAGCAAGTATAGATGTAGTTACAGAACCTACTCCTGCTGGAACTGGAGTTATCATAGATACTTTATCAAGTACTGCGTTAGTATCAACATCTCCACATAAGTTTCCTTCTGCATCTACGTTTATACCAACATCTATAACAACTGCTCCTTCTTTAACGAAATCTTCTTTAACCATTCTCGCTCTACCAACAGCAGCAACTAATACATCAGCTTCAGAAGTTACTTTAGCTAAATCTTTAGTTCTTGAATGGCATATAGTAACTGTTGCATTTTCATTTAATAAAAGCATTGCAGCAGGCTTTCCAACAACCATTGATCTACCTAATACAGCTACCTTAGATCCACTTAATTCAACACCATAGTGCTTTAATATTTCAACTACTGCAGTTGGTGTACATGGAGGGAATCCAGTTTTATCTCCTTCCATAACTTTAGCAGAGTTTATTGGGCTGAAACTATCTACGTCTTTTTCTGGAGATATTATGTACTTTATAGCTTCTTCATCTAATTGCTTTGGAAGAGGTCTAAAGCATAATATACCATTAACATTTTTATCTTCATTTAATCCCTTTAATGTTTTTATGTATTCTTCTTGAGTTACATCTTCTGGTAATTCAACAACTTGAGTTTGTATTCCTATGCTTTCACATCTTTTTAATGCTCCTCTTTCGTAAGCTAAGTCACTTCCATTTGCACCTACCCTTAATATAGCTAACTTAGGATTTATACCCTCTTTAACTAATTCATTAACTTCTTTTATTAAGTTTTCACTTATTTGGTCAGCAACTGGCTTTCCTTTTATTATTTGTCCTTTTGTTATAGTTGTTTCCATGGATCCAATTCCCCCTATTAATTTATATTTATATACTTTATGTAATTCTTGATTTCTATTTAAATAATTACTTACCTAATGCTTTTTCAACTTTAGCGTAAACTTCATCACATATCTTTACGCCTTCTTCAACTAAAGTATCAACTTCATTTTTAACTTTAGCTACATATTCTTCGTCTTTTATTGAATTAATATTTATTACTACATTTAATTGGCCACTAAGTATAGCAGCTCTTAAACATTGTACTCCAACACCTACATCACTTATTGCAAGTCTTGAACCTTTATCTACTAAATCTTCATGTAATTTTATTGCATCAAAGCATACTCTTACTATATTTATTGGAACTTCGCAAGCTACCTTTAAAGCTTTCTCCATTGTTTCTTCTTTTATCTTCTTTTCTTCCTCAGTTGATGTAGGAAGACCGTAAGCTTTTGAAAGAGGTAAGAAGTTTTCTGCATCTTCATCTATCATGCTTAATAATTTCTTTTCTATATCTCCTGCTTTAGCTAAGATTTCTTTTATGCTTTCTTCATATTCAGCATATTTTTTCTTACCTATTGTTAAGTTACAAACCATGCTACCTAAAGCCATTCCTATAGCTCCAACTAGACTAGCTGCTCCTCCTCCTCCAGGTACTGCTGATTTAGAAGCTAAAACTTCTACAAATTCAACACAAGTTTTTTCTGATATTTTCATTTTCTTCCCCCTTGAATCATCTAAGGTTTTTATATGTAATCAGTAGGGTATGACTATAGTCATACTCTACTGTTTCATTCTCCTTTATTAGAATAATCCTGAGATTACTCCATTTTCATCAACATCTATTCTTTCAGCTGCTGGAACTTTTGGAAGTCCTGGCATCTTCATTATCTGCCCAGTTAAAGCAACTATAAATCCAGCACCTGCTGATACTGTTAATTGTCTAACTGTTATTCTAAATCCTGTTGGTCTTCCTAACTTAGTCTGATCATCAGTTAAAGAATATTGAGTTTTAGCCATACATATTGGCATTTTTCCGCATCCTATTTTTTCTAATTTTGCTAATTCTTTTTGAGCTTGTGGAGTAAAATCTACACCATCAGCTCCATATATCTTAGTAGCTATAGCATTTATTTTTTCTTCTATTGATAAATCATCTTCATAGCAGAATTCAAATTCATTTGGCTCGCTAGTTAATCTTATAACTTCTTTAGCTAGCTCAATTCCACCTTCTCCACCTTTTGCCCATACTTGAGATAATGCAACGTTAACACCTAGTTCTTGGCATTTAGCTCTTACTAAGTTAACTTCTGCTTCTGTATCAGTTGGGAATTCATTTATAGCCACTACTGCTGGTAATTTAAATACTTGAGTTATATTTTCAACATGCTTTAATAAGTTTGGAATTCCTCTTTCTAAAGCTTCTAAGTTTTCATTATTTAATTGATCTTTTGGTACTCCACCGTTATATTTTAATGCTCTTACTGTAGCAACTATTATAACAGCATCTGGCTTTAAGTTAGCCATTCTACATTTTATATCTAAGAATTTTTCAGCACCTAAGTCAGCACCAAATCCTCCCTCTGTTACTACATAGTCAGCAAAGTGCATAGCCATTCTTGTAGCTATAACAGAGTTACAACCATGAGCTATATTAGCAAATGGTCCACCATGTACAAATGCAGGTGTTCCTTCTAATGTTTGAACTAAATTTGGCTTTAATGCATCTTTTAATAATGCAGCCATAGCTCCATTAGCTTTTAATTGCTCAGCAGTTACAGGATCTCCATTAAAGTTGTATCCAACTATTATTCTTCCTAATCTAGCTTTTAAATCAACTATATCACTTGCTAAACAGAAAGCAGCCATTACTTCTGAAGCAACTGTTATATCAAATCCATCTTCTCTAGCTACACCATCACCTCTTGATCCTAAACCGTCAACAACATTTCTTAGTTGTCTATCGTTCATATCAACACATCTTCTCCAAGTTATGCTTCTAGAGTCTATTCCTAATTCATTTCCTTGGTGGATGTGATTATCAAGCATAGCAGCTAATAAGTTATTCGCAGCTCCTATTGCATGGAAATCTCCTGTAAAGTGTAAGTTTATATCTTCCATAGGAACAACTTGCGCATATCCTCCACCAGCTGCTCCACCTTTAACACCAAATACAGGTCCTAAAGAAGGCTCTCTTAATGCAACTAATACATTTTCTCCTAATTTAGCTAATCCATCAGCTACACCTATAGTTGTAGTAGTTTTTCCTTCTCCTGCTGGAGTTGGGTTTATAGCTGTAGTTAATATTAATTTAGCTTTTTTCCCACCATTGTCTTTTTTTAATAAGTTGTAATCTACTTTAGCTTTGTATTTACCATATAGTTCTATATCATCTTCTGATAAATTTAATTTTTTAGCTATCTCTCTTATATCTTGTGGCTTAGCTTCTTGTGCTATTTCTATATCTGATTTAAATCCCATTACTCAATCTCCTCCTACAAATTTAATAATTTTATATTTCACTATGTATGTATACCACAAAGTTAATGGTTTTAAATACATATAGTGTTTAACATAATTATTATGACACTTAAAAGTTAGATTTTTGACATTTCAGTTATATATTTTGCAATTTAACTAGATGGTTTTTAATTGCTTTTATCTGATTTTTAGTCTCTTCACTTGTGTCATATGGAGATTTGTTTGATCTATCTGCGTCTATAACATCTTGGTTATAGTATATAAATCCTAATGGTTCCCCATCCTCTAGGTTAGAGATTATGAATTCCTCGTCTTCTTTATTTCTAATTTTATTTCCTACGACAAATACTTTTTTAACTCCTATATCTTGTCCTAGCTTTTTTACTTTTCTATAGGTCTGAAGACTTCTTTCTCCAGGCTCAACAACTACTATAAATGCATCTACACTTTCAGCTGTTCCTCTCCCTAAATGTTCAATACCTGCTTCCATATCCATAACAACTACATCTTTATTTTGTAATATTAAGTGTGAACATAGCCTTTTTAGTAGTACATGTTCTGGACAAACACATCCACTACCACCAGAATCTACTGTTCCTAATGTAAGTAGCCTTACTCCATTATGTTCTTTACATAAATTTTCTGGTATGTCATCTACCTTAGGATTCATTTTAAACATTTTTCCAAATGATCCTACTGATGCAGCAGTCCTATCTGAAACAAGTTTTTTCATTTCTGAGATTGGAACTATTGACTCATAGACTTCTCTTGGAAATCCTAGTGCTAAAGCTAAGTTTGCATCTGGATCAGCATCAACTGCTAGTACTCTATATCCATCTTCTGCAAACATTCTAGATAGCATTGAAGAAAAAGTTGTTTTACCTACTCCGCCCTTACCTGTTATTGCTATTTTCATATTATACCACCTTTTGTCATTAGTTACTTTATTTTTTAATGTTTATTTCTGTTTTTCTTTATTTAAATCTGGTCAATCCCTTTGTATGTCTACATTTATTTAAATTTAATTATTTTTAGTCTTTTATTTATATTAAACGATAAGTAGATATTTGTTATATTTATATCCACTTATCGTTTTTAGACTAATAAATAATTATTACTTATTTTGCATTATTAAGCTTCAACAGTAGCTTCTTCATTCATTTTTTCTTCTACTAATTTTTCAAAATGAACACGTTTCTTTTCTATATCTTGTATTATCATTTGAGCTAATTCTTCAGGATTTTCATTTACCTTGAATGTAGCTCCTACTGAATCTTGTAATGTTTGAGTCAATATCTCAACAGTTTTGTCAGAACCAGCAACTGGAGGCATAATTCCTAAGTATGTATCTATCCCTGATGCTACAACATAAGTACCTATAGCAACAGCTTTTTCTGACATCCATTCTGGTGCTACACCTGCTACTGGAATATCACACATATCCATATCTAAGAACTTAGCAACTTCTGACACTACAGATAATATACGACTACAGTCAACACAAGAACCTAAGTGTATTACTGGAGGTATATCAACTAACTCACAAACTGTTGCAAGCCCCTTACTAGCCATACTTCTAGCTTCTTTAGTTAATAGTCCAAATTTACCAGCAGCTGAAGCACCACAACCTGTAGTAACTACAAGTATATCGTTTTTAATTAATTCTTTCATTATAGTAACATGAGCTTTATTTGAAGTACTTCTTGCATTGTTACATCCAACAACACCAACTACCCCTCTTAATACTCCTGATTTTAAGCAGTCTACTAATGGTTTAACAGTTCCCGCTTGATCTATTTGAGAGTTTACAACTCTATCTAATTGACCTATTATTGCTTGTTCACTGAATCCTACAGTTGTTGAAGATTTTAACTGTGGTATTTCAACTTTTTCTTTATCTCTATTTTTGAAGTTTAGTATAGCTTCTCTTACTATTCTCTTGGCATCATCAAGAGCTGTTTCTTCTGTGAATTCTATATAAGTTGATCCTGCTATTTTTGCCTTTGGAGATGTTGTTATGAATTTAGTGTGATAACATTCTGCGACTTTTGCTAATGCAGGGAATATACATTGAACGTCAACTATCATTGCTTCTACAGCACCTGTTACGATAGCTAACTCTTGTTGGTGGAAGTCTCCTGCAGTTCTTACACCATGTCTCATTGTAACCTCATTACCAGTACAACACATACCAGCTAAGTTTATTCCATCTGCTCCCATTTCTTTAGCTAATGCTACTAATTCTGGATCTTCAGATGCTAAAACTATCATCTCTGATAATGATGGTTCATGTCCATGTAATATTATGTTTACTTTATTATCTTCTAATACTCCTAGATTTGCTTCTGATTGTCTAACTGTTGGTGTTCCGAATAGTATATCACTGAATATAGTTCCTATCATTGATCCACCCCATCCATCTGATAATGAAGTTCTCATTGATAAGTTTATTAAACTATCTATATCAGCTGTACATCCCATATGAGTTGAGTGCATTATTGTGGCTATTTCTCTATCTATAGCTCTTGGTTCTATTGCGTATCTTTTCCATATTTCTTGTCTTTGCTTTGGAGCACGACTTAAGAAGTTTAATACTCCATGTGGTTTACCAAACTCCATTAAAGCTATATCTGCAACTTCATGAGCTATATCATATATATCTCGATCTTCAGTCTCTACTCCCCATTCTTTAGCTAAATTAACTAATTTAACTTCATCTTTTATAGTGTAGTTTCCATCTCTACTAGATAAAGATAATGTATGAGCTATACCCCTTGCATGATCAGAGTGAGCTGCAGTCCCCGCTGCAACCATTCTAGCAAAGTTTCTACCTACTATTACATGCTCATCAGCTCCACATAATCCAAGTGGAGTTTTAGGAGTTATTCTACAAGGTCCAGCTGCACATATTCTACAACAAGTTCCTTGAAGACCAAATCCACATTGAGCCTTCATAGAAAGCTTTCTATCATACATAGTTTCTACACCATCTTTTGCAGCCTTATCTAACATAGCTTGACTGTTCAAATCGATAGTCATCATTTTTTTATCCATATTCCTATCCCCTTTTTCCTTGATTTTTAATCCTAGAGGTGATAAAAAATTATGTCCATTGTAAGACTAAAGTTATTGATTCCCTAATTTGATTATATACTAAATTTTGTTAATTTGGTATTCTTTTAAATATTTTTTTAACAAAATTAGTTTGCTCAATATAAGTTATTTTTTTATATAAAATATACTTCTTGTATAAAGTTTTATATAAGAAGTATATTTTATATTTTCCCCATATTATCTATTGAAAAATATATATTAATTTAAAATTTTTATTAATTTGAATTTTTCTAAAAACGTTTACCTATTTATATTATAATATTGTTTACATTATTTGTATATATTATTTCATGCTCTTGGCAATAAGTGCTCCATATGCTATAGAATATAGCTTAGATTCATGACTATCTGCTCTTGATACCAATACTACTGGGGCTTTTGCTCCCATTATAATTCCTGCTGATTTCGCATTCGCCATATATGTAAATGATTTTCCTATTCCATTTCCAACTTCAATATTTGGAACTAATAATATATCTGTATCTCCACTTACTTCACTTTTAAATCCTTTTACTTCACTTGCTTCTTTTGATATAGCTAAATCAAATGCAAGCGGACCTTCGACTATAACGCCTTCTCCAAATTTGCCTTCTTTGCAAGCTTCTTGCAATAGTCTTGCATCCACTGTAGCTTGCATTTTTGGATTTACTTTTTCTTTTGCTGCTAAACAGGCTACTTTTACATTATCCATACCTAAACATTTAACTGCTTGTATTGCATTTTTTAGTATTTTTTCTTTTTGCTCATACTCCGGAGATATGTTCATTCCACCATCTGTTAGCACTAAAAGCTTATGGTAATTTTCAAGTTGATATATCATTACATGACTAAGTAAACTTTCTGTTCTAAGGCCATACTCTTTGTTAAGCACTGATTTTAATAGTATTGATGTATCAAGTAATCCCTTCATAACAAAATCAGCTTCTTCTTTTGACACTAACTCTACAGCAATCTTCGCACTTTCTTCCATGCTTGGTGAATCTATAATAGTTACACCTTCTAACTTAAAGTTTATATCATTTGATATAGATTTTATTTTATCTGCTTGTCCTACTAATATTGGTTGTATAACTCCTTTATTAACTGCATCTTTTATAGCTAATAAAACTTCTCTATCTTCTGCTGCTGCAACTGAAAGTATTACTTTTTCTTCTTGCTTTAGTTTGTCTAACATATCGTGTAAATCTTTTATCATCTCATACTCCCCCTTGTTATATATATTTAAATAATATCACATTTAGTACTAAAATAGTTTTATAGCAGTATAGTCTAAATATTCTATAAAATTAGAAGTTAAATAAAAAAATAGTATTAGCATAATACACTAATACTATTTTTTTATTTAACTTCTCTTGTTTATAAATATAATCCCAGCTAAAGCTAATATAACTAATACAATAGACCCTATTATAGATTCTTCTCCTGTTTTAGGAGTATCAGTATTTTTATCTAATACTTTATCCTCATTATGATATTTATTCTCTAATTCCTTTGTCTTGCTATTAGTATTTTTTTCAGACACTTCATCTTTCTGACCTTCAAAAACTAATTTTACATTTTCTTTTTGATTAGGCTTTATCTCAAAATTTTGTACTTCATTTGTTAATGGATATCCTTTTGGTGCTTTTATTTCTACTGCTTGATACTTTCCTGGTTCTAGACCTACTTTAGCTATTCCATCTTTTCCAGTTACTATTGTTGTCACCTTTTTTCCATCTTGTGTTTGTATTGCAAACTCTGTTCCTGGTAACACTTTACTTGGATTATCTTTATCTACTTCCTTTATTTCTACTTCTCCATTTGTTTTTTCATCTACTACTTCATTATCATTATTGTATTTATCCTCTGATTCACTTTGCTTATTATTAGTATCTTTTACAGTTGGTTCTTCCTTCTCATTTTCAAAAACTAATTTTACATCTTCTTTTTGATTAAACTTTATCTCGAAGTTTTGTACTTCATTTGTTAATAGATATCCTTCTGATGCTTTTATTTCTACTGCTCTATATTTTCCTGGCTTTAAACTTGCTCTTGCTATTCCATCTTCTCCAGTTATTATTTTTGTTACCTTTTGTCCATCTTGTGTTTGTATTTCAAATTCTGTTCCTGGTAACACCTTACTCGTGTCATCTTTATCTACTTTCTTTATTTCTACCTCTCCACTTAACTCATTGTTAATATTTTCAGTAGTAGGTTCTTCCTTCTCATTTTCAAAAACTAATTTTACATCTTCTTTTTGATTAAACTTTATTTCAAAGTTTTTCACTTCATTTGTTAATAGATATCCTTTTGATGCTTTTGTTTCTACTACTTGATACTTACCTGGCTTTAGACTTGCTCTTGCTATTCCGTCTTCTCCAGTTATTATCGTTGTTACCTTTTGCCCATCTTGTGTTTGTATTTCAAACTCTGTTCCTGGTAACACTTTACTTGTATTATCTTTATCTACTTTCTTTATTTCTACTTCTCCATTTGTTTTCTCATTTGTTATAGTTCCTATATTTTTAACAGTTCCTATATCACTTTTTTCTATAGTAAACTTTATGTCTTTTCCATCTACTGAATATCCCTCTGGAGCTTTTACTTCTTGTAAATAATATGTTCCTACATTATCTACATCTGATTTAATTAATCCATTCTCATCACTAGTTAATTTTCCTATAACTTTCTTATTAGAATCTTTTAGATTAAATATAGCTCCACTAAGCTTACTTTCCTTATTTTCACTATCAACTTTAATAGCTTCAAAAGCATATCCCTTTTTAGTTTCAACTTTATTACTTGGATTACCATTTATTTTAGCTATATTTGATACAGTTGTTCCATCTTTTACATTGCTAAAATCAGTATATATTTTTACTTCTAAATTTTCTTTGTAATTTATTTGTCCCTTATCATTGATAATATTGACTGTATTATTTTCTTTATCTATTTTACTAGAAAAAGCATCTGGAACTTCAACTTTTACGATCTTTACGTTCGGATCTAATTTATCTACTAAATCTATATATCCCTTTTGGAATACACCAAAACTCTCAAAGTTTATAGAATATACAACACTTTGGTCATCATCTTTTTCTAATTTAGTCTTATCAACAGATTTGTGAGCATTTATAGCCCCTGCATTATATTCATATTTAACCGTATCATCAACACTATTTCTAGTTCCATTGTATGATAACTTTGCAGTATTTGAGTACGAATCTTCAACATTTGTAATCTTCATGTCGTAACAAACAATATAGTAATCATCTACGTTTCCAAAATTTATAGTTAAATTTCCATTATTAGTGTTTATTTTATCTTTAAATTGATCTGTTACCCACTCAAAGCTTTCATCTTTATTGTATTTACCTATACTTATACTGTCCTTTAAAAGTTCCATTCCTTTAGGTGTAAAGTCATTTAAAGTTACATTTTTAAGATTTGACCTATTTTCATTAATGTCTATTCTATATCTTACATTTTCGTTCATAGATGCTACATTTTTACCTTCTGAATTTTTCGCAGAAGTATAACTATACTTACTTATAACATCTTTTGCTTCATTTTTTTGTTTTAATATAACAGTACTATTTAACTTACCATCGCTTTTATTAAATACTGCTGTGTTCTTATAAGAACTCAAATTTTGAGTAATCTTTGTCTTATAAGTTACAATATATTTATCTTTAATATTTCCAAAGTTTATACTAAGCCTATTAGATGATTTACTTATATTTAAGCTATCTGTGACATCTGTTTCTGCGCTATCTCTTTCTATTTTAATTACATTTACAGAACTTGGTATAAGCTCCATTCCTTCAGGCATATTATCTGTTAATACTGCATTTGATATATTTGAAAATTTCTCATTAACATATACTCTATATTGTTGAGTTTTTCCTAGTACTGGATAATATATATTTCCTACCGTATTTCCATCCGAATCTACATGGTCATAATTATTTATAGTTTTAAGAAGCTGTCTATCTATTATAGGCTCTGTTTCATCAGATGGTTTTATAGCTATTTCTATGCTAGTAACTGTTTTTCCATCAACCCATACTTCTATCTTCTGATTATCTACTTCTTCAGTTTTATCTGCATATGCTGATACATTAACATATCCTCCTATTGCATCATAAACATCATCCCCAAAAGTTGCTACTACTTTATTACCTTCCATTTGTACACTTTTAAAATGCTCTGGGGGGAATTTAAAGCTAAATCTTTCAAGCCAACTAGGCATTTCAAATTCTATAGTATCACCTGGTTTTATACTCCCTGGACCATATTTAGCCTTATACTCTAGTTTAAAATTCAACTTTTCTCTAGGTTCAACCTCTTTTTTATCACAGGTTATAGATACTTCTATTGTATCCTCTTGATTATCTGTCTTAACTTCTTCAGCATACGCAAAATGCGTATTAATTAACACATTTATAACCATTAGTACTGACGTAAGTATCGATATTATTTTTTTTCCTAACTTGTATTTATTTTTCAATAAATTTCACCACCCTTTTTAAATTTTTTTATTTTAAAATAAAAAAGACTATTCAAGATAATGATGATTTATTATCTGAATAGTCGGTTGCACTATTAACTCCATATACCTCAAGTGCCCATATACAAGGTATACTTCTTCATTCCTATTTTTAGCTTATATGTATTTATGCCCTTTTAATAATTTTGCTTTGTGCGCATTTATGCTATATAAAATTGTTAGCTTTCATTTGATTTTCATTAATGTCTTATCAATAAACTTTTATTTTAAAATAAAAAAGACTATTCAAGATAATAATGATTTATTATCTGAATAGTCGGTTGCACTATTAACTCCATATACCTCAAGTGCCCATATACAAGGTATACTTCTT